>JAZKYH010000035.1:0-23457 GCA_045612065.1 Bacteroidaceae bacterium | reverse complement strand
GTTATCGAGAAGATGGTATTGGCTGTACTGAAGAACAATGAACTAAACAAACCAATCAACAGAAAAAGGTTTAGGGCATCTATTGACAGAAAGTATTTATGGCAATTATTAAACCAATTTTTATAATGCGTTTTCCCTGATGCGACGATATGCGCGTTTGCTCGCGGGCGGACAACTTAAAATACGGATAGAAATCATGAGATGAGAAGGATTGCCATTGTAAAACATACAACAATCACATGGATAAATATAAAAGTCAACACGATAGCACAGATTAAACATATATCATGCTCGCTATCGCTTGCATGGCCATCCGGAGGACCAAATCAGTGTTATCACGTGTAATCTGTTGACAAGAATAGAATCAGTTGACTAAAAATAATCAGTAGAAAACAAAATAAGAACTATGAGAAAGACAAAAGCAACGAAACAGTCGGGCACGATTGCCTATCAGTTGAATCCACGGCACGACCTGAAGGGTGAGGCCAGTGAGAAGAATCCCTTGATGGGAGTGAGCGTAGTAGCCTCTACGCCAGTGACAACGAAGGAGATGGCCGAGCGCATCAGCCATGCCTGCACCCTTCACAAGGCCGATGTGGTGGCGGTGCTCAATGCCCTCGGGCACGAGATGAGCGAGGCGCTGCTCGATGGACGTACGGTGCAGATAGACGAGATCGGCTCGTTTGGTCTCAAGTTGGGATTGAAGGAGCCCAAGTATCTCGACGACCGCGTCACCAGTCAGGATGTGGTGGTCAAGGGTGTCAGTTTCCGCCCCTGCAAGGAACTGAAGGAGGCGCTGCGCGGAGCCGAGATCGTGAGTGGGGGCCACGCCGTGCGTACCTTGCTCACGCTCGACATCGTGGAGCGTCGCCTGCGCACCTTCTTCGAGGATCATCCCTACATCTACCGCTCACAGATGGAGCAGGTGTGTGAATGCTCCAAGCACCTTGCGCTGAAGTACCTCGACGAGTTGGTCGCTGAGGGGCGCCTGCGCGCCTTAGGCCGTAGGAATAGCCGCTTCTATGCTCCTGCATCGGGTGGGTTTTAGAAGTGGGGTTGGCTCTTGCCATTATAATTCGAAATAAGAATAAGCAAACATCGTGCACAGACGAGAATTGCACACCTTGCTGCCTAATAGGCTGTAAATATGCAGGATGGATGGCTCGAATTTGCACAAGATATGCGCAGATTATTGCACTTCTTTTGCATCGAAACAATAAGTCCCCGAAGATATACTGAAAGGTAAAGGGGGAGCACGTTCCTCGTCGCTCTCACACTCACCGCCGTGTAAGTAAACCACGGAGTTTGCCTTACGATATGTTATAGGATTGCCGTGTTGGGTATCTTTGCATCTCGATTTTTGTCGGGTTTTCTTACTATTTGTTGGTGCTTATCGTATGTTTTCGGCTTCTTGCTTGGGAGTATAGGATATTTTTTATAACTTGCCGCGGTTTTAGTTTTGAAAAGGTATGACAATAGCAATCATAGGCACTGGAAATATGGGTGGCGCCATCATGCGCGGACTGATCAATTCGGGCATCTGCCGCCCCGAAGAATTCATTTGTACGGCAAAGACAGAGACTACTTTAGATAAGATACGCGCATACAACCCTAGCATACGCACCAGCAAAGATAATGCCTCGGCAGTGGCCGAAGCCGATATCATCGTGTTGGCAGTGAAGCCCTGGCTCGTGGAGGAGGTGATGGAGGAGATACGTCCTAACATCAGAAAAGAGAAGCAGATTCTCGTGTCAGTGGCCGCAGGGGTAACACTTAATCGATTAGCCGAGCTGTCTGGGGCCCTCCCTCTCTTCCGCGCCATCCCCAACACCGCTGTCGAGGCCTTGTGTGGCGTCACCGTGATGGCTCATCAGGGTGCTACCTGCGAGCAGGTGTCACAGGTGCAGGGTCTCTTCTCGGCTTTGGGCTATGCCCTCGTTGTCGAGGAGAAGCTCATCCCTGCCGCCACGTCGCTCACCTCGTGCGGCATCGCCTTTGCCATGCGCTACATCCGTGCAGCCATGGAGGGTGGGGTAGAGTTGGGCTTCCGTCCCGATGAGGCAGCACGCCTCGTCGAGCACACCGTGAAGGGTGCTGCCACCCTGCTCCTCGAGAGCGGCATGCACCCCGAGGCAGCCATCGACAAGGTGACCACCGCCGGTGGCATCACCATCAAGGGGCTCAATGCCATGGAGCAGAGCGGGTTCACCGCAGCAGTGATTGACGGACTAAAGGCGGCGAACGTATGAGACGAATAGCAGTAAAGATAGGCAGCAACGTGCTCACCCGTCGGGATGGCACGCTCGATATCACCCGTATGTCGGCCATCGTTGACCAGGTGGCCGAGTTGCACAAGCGCGGCATGCAGGTCATCCTCGTGTCGTCGGGTGCTGTGGCCTCAGGCCGTAGCGAGATACGTCCCTCTCACACCCTCGATGAGGTGTCGTCGCGTCAGCTCTATTCGGCCATCGGACAGGCCAAGCTGATGGGCAAGTACTACACCCTCTTCCGTGAGCACGGCATCACCTGCGGACAGGTGCTCACCACCAAGGAGGGGCTCGATAAGGAGGACCACTACCTCAACCAGCAACGCTGCATGGAGGTGATGCTCTCCGAGGGTGTCATCCCCATCGTGAACGAGAACGACACGCTCTCCATCACCGAGCTCATGTTTACCGATAACGACGAGCTCTCGGGTCTCATGGCACAGATGATGCAGGTGAGCCAGCTCATCATCCTCAGCAACATCGACGGCATCTACGACGGCAACCCTGCCGACCCTGAGAGCCGCGTGATACGCACCGTCATGGCCACCGACGATATGGAGCAGTACATACAGACGGGCAAGTCATCGCTTGGCCGTGGAGGCATGCTCACCAAGTGCCACGTGGCACGCAGGGTAGCTGCCGAGGGCATCCCCGTGGTCATTGCCAACGGCAAGCGCGAGGACATCCTCCTGTCTCTCATCGACCACCCCGAAGAAACCGTATGTACGAGATTTCATGTTTAACGATAACGAAGACGAAAACGATAACTTGGCAAGAGGCTTTTAACGCTTCACTTTTAACTCTTCACTCTTCACTCTTCACTCAAAATGACCACCACAGACCTCATCCAACGCGCCAACAAGGCGACATCCGCCCTGGCCGTTCTTACCGATACTGCCATCAATGCCCTGCTCGTCGATACGGCAGCGGCCTTGCGTACCCACCATGCCGCTATCCTCGAGGCCAACCGCCTCGACCTTGAGCGCATGGATCCCGCCAATCCCAAGTATGACCGCCTGTTGCTCACCGAGGAGCGCATCCACGGCATCGCCTCCGACATGGAGCACGTAGCCACGTTGCCCACGCCGCTCGGCATCACCTATAGCACGGCCCAGCGTCCCAATGGGATGACCATCCGCAAGGTGAGCGTGCCCTTCGGTGTCATCGGCATCATCTACGAGGCACGCCCCAACGTCACGGCCGACGTGTTTGCCCTCTGCGTCAAGAGTGGCAACGTGTGCCTGCTCAAGGGAGGCTCCGATGCCGAGTGCACCAACCGCAAGATTGTAGACATCATCCATGGCGTGCTCGCCGCCCATGGCATCGACACCGCCGTGTGCACCCTCCTCCCTGCCCATCGCGAGGCCACGGCCTGTCTGCTCGGTGCCGTGGGTAAGGTCGACCTCATCATCCCCCGTGGCAGCAGTGCCCTCATCAACTATGTGCGCGACAATGCCCGCGTGCCCGTCATCGAGACCGGTGCCGGCATCTGCCACACCTACTTCGATGCGCAGGGCGACCTGGCAAAGGGAACCGCCATCGTCGAGAATGCCAAGACCCGCCGTGTGAGCGTGTGCAATGCCCTCGACTGCCTCGTCATCCACCGTGCCCGTCTGGCCGACCTCCCCGCGCTCTGCGCCCCCCTGGCAGCAAAGAATGTCATCCTCTATGCCGATGAGGAGGCCCACGAGGCGCTCAGCGCCCACTATCCCAGCCACCTGCTCAGCGTGGCGAGCGAAGAGCATTTCGGCACCGAGTTCCTCGACTACAAGATGAGTATCCGCACCGTGGGCAGCCTCGACGAGGCCCTGCACCACATCGCCCAATACAGCTCGCGCCATAGCGAGTGCATCGTGAGCAACGATGCCGAAGCCATCCGCCGCTTCCAGCTCACGGTCGATGCCGCCTGTGTGTATGCCAACGTCTCCACCGCCTTCACCGATGGTGCCCAGTTTGGCTTCGGTGCCGAGATAGGCATCTCCACGCAGAAGCTCCACGCCCGCGGCCCCATGGCCCTGCCCGAGCTCACCACCTATAAATACATCATCGAAGGTGACGGACAGGTGAGATGGTAAGTGTGATAATCAGAGCCGTCTGATAGAAAAATTGAACAAAACACCTGCCAAAGGTGTACAGGTGTACGCATTGTACGCAAATTTGTGAATTCGAGAGGGTAGAAATCGCTTCCCAGAGGAGTGTGTCGCTCACATCAACACAAGGCCGCCGACGCGAAAGGAGCGTCGGTTGCGACGACGGGAGGTTTATCTCCCCCGAGGAGCGTGCTTCAGCACTTCTCTCGCATCAGGACCTGGTGCAATCTTTCTCGCAGCGTCGCACGCCAAGTCTCATAGTCCCAGCGCGAGATCTCTCGCGTTGCTCGAGATGACAGAGACGCGGGGTTAGGGTTTAGGGTTCATTTTTATCAACCACGGATCACACTCGGATTACTCGGATTTTTCTATTGGGTCAATTTCGTTCCGTATTTCACGGACCATCATGCATCGCCTTGCTCGCATCCCTGCCCGATGCTTAATCTGTGCAATCCGCGTCATCCGTGGTTAATGTTAGTGGGAGACTAAAACATCATCCGAGAGAAAAACTCCGCGAGGCCCGCAAGCCCCCTCTTTGGGAGGGGGTTGGGGGAGGCCCTTACGCCAGCACGTCAGACGAGATACGCTTCAGCGAGAAGCCCTTCTGGATGTCCTTTTTGAGTTTAACTTCGGGGCGGAAGACGATGCGGTGACCCTTGATGTACTCCGAGGGACGGAACTCCTCGTCCTGCATGGTCTCGGCATTGTAGCACTTGCCCTGGATGCTGATGTTGAACGAACCGAGGTCGTTGAGCACTACACGCATGCCACCGAGCAGGGCCTTGGTGATGAAGGGTTTGATACTTGCCAGCACGGCCATGATGTCACCCTTGGTACAGGTGGTGGCGAGGGCGATGTCATCGGCGAGGTCCTCGAAGGTGTAGTCGCCGGTCTTTACGGCAGTGCCCTTGAAGTAATCCATCTCGGGATACTTGGGGTTACAGCACTTGCAAACTTTGTAGGTAATAGGCATAATGGTTAAGGGTTAGGGGTTAAAAGTTAAAAGTTTGACGACGAACAACTGACAACGGACGAAAGTCTACCTCCGGATGGCAACTCGTCAACTAGTACACCTTCCGGATGGTGCCTGTTGCCTGTTGTCTGTTGACTTTCGACAGGTTATTGGTTGTGAGAGGTAAGTTATCCTCTAGCTGGTAATACTCCTCGGGGAAGATAAACCTAATGGTGCTGAATCAGCGCTAATGCTCCGCGTCGGCATTGCTCATCGTATTACAAAGATACGAAATCCGTACCCCCGTTGTCAAGTTTTTGGGCATTTATTTTTCGTCGAAAATGCACTTTTTTTTATCGCAGGTGCGACAGGAAGGAGAATGTATTCAGTTATTCAGTAATTTTATTCTCGGTGCAATAGTGTATAGAAAATTTTATATATATAACCTATTTTTTACATATTACCATCATCACTTTATTTTAACTGAATAACTGAATAACTTTGTGTGGCTTAATATACGTAAAACGTTGATTCTGTTTACGGTGCGAGTTATTGGGATGTATTCAGATATTCAGTATTCAGTAGTTTATATTCCATTTCTACTTGTAGAGTGGGTGTGTTTTAGGAGTATTTTTGTTATAAAATCGTCCATTTTCATACTGAAATCGTTGACATCCTTTCCTAAGAAAGTTGACATTTTCCCAAGAAAAATGACCATTTTACTGAAAAAGTAGACAGTTTTGTGCATGTTTAGTGGGTAGTGTGTAGGGTTGAGGGGTGAAAGTTGAAGGTTGAAAGATGGCGGTTCGTCGCGGAATTGTTTTCAACCACAGATTACTCAGATTTCTCGGATTTTCTTTTCAGGTTACCCAATCCGTGCAATCCGCGTAATCCGTGGTTTTAAAATAAGGGTGTAGCGTTTAGTGTTTCTTACATCGCGGTTATTCTTTTCCACGAATTTCTTTTTTTCGACCACGAATTTTCACGAAATCACGCATCGTAAACTCGCGTGTGTCGGCAAAGCCGAGTGCTTTCATCCGGAGGCTAGCAAGAGCAAAGCGACTTGCTATTGCTTTTCCCTTACGGCTTTTAGCCAAGGCCAGCGACCTAAAGGTTCGTGTAGATTCGTGTCCATTCGTGGTTAAATAAATTATATTAGTGTGTAGTGTGTAGAGTTTTGGGCTTTGGCCGTTAGTTATGATCCTACAACCTTTAACCTATAACCGTTCTTCGCGCCTGCGGCGAGCCGCCATCGACCTACGAAAAGTATTTATGTGGCCTCCCTCGCGCCGCGATGGCAGGCGCGACGGAGGGCGGTGAAAATGGGTAAAGAAGGCACATGTGCAAATTTTGCACATACCACTCGATGTGCTCTATGGGAGCGCAGTTTCCATAGTTCGTATATAGGCATTTGTGTTTTATGGGAATATGTCGTATCTTCGCGGTAGAAAAGAGAAATTGATTGTATGAAAGAGATGCAAGATATTAATGGCCTTTATAATGAGGTGCGCGAGATAATCACATCAGCAAGACAAAATGCTGTTCGTAGCGTGGACTTCAGTCGTGTGCAGATGTACTGGCAAATAGGCCGTCGCATACAAGAGGAGGAACAGAAGGGTAAGGAACGTGCCGACTACGGTGCATACCTGTTGAAGAATCTTGCAAAGAAGCTGGAGCCTGAATATGGTAGTGGTTTCTCGGTGCGACAATTAGAGCGTAGCCGTCAATTTTATAAGATGTTCCCAATTGCGTCCACACTGCGGTCGCAATTCAATTGGTCACAGTATAAACTACTTATGTCTATCCCTGACGAGTATAAACGCGAGTATTACGAGTTAGAGGCAATGAATAATTGTTGGACTGCACGTGAACTGGAGCGTCAGATAAATAGTCAACTCTACGAGCGTCTGTTATTGAGTAACGACAAGGAGAGTGTATTGGCTGTGGCTCGCAAAGAACGTCTGCCGCAAGAGCCTCAGGAGATAATCAAGGACCCGATGGTGCTTGAGTTTCTCGGGCTGGAGCGCAAGGCCGAATATTACGAAAAGGACTTAGAACAGGCGCTGATAACCCACCTGCAGAAGTTCTTGCTGGAGCTGGGCAATGGCTTTACATTCGTAGCTCGTCAAAAGAGAATATTTATCGAAGATGATGAGTTCTTTGCCGATTTGGTGTTCTACAATCGCCTGCTGCGCTGCTTTGTGGTAGTGGAACTAAAGACTGGCAAACTCACGCATCAGGATTTGGGGCAATTGCAGATGTATGTCAACTACTACGACCGCGTAGAGAAACTTCCCGAGGAGAATCCCACCATCGGCATCTTGCTCTGCACGGCAAAGAACGACACGGCAGTAAAGATGACGTTACCCGAGCACAATACATCCATACTTGCCAGTCAGTACCAGCTGTATCTACCTTCACAGGAACAGCTCGTAAATGAGGTCGAAGCTATACGACGCTTGACCGAAGACGAAAATTAGAGTATCCTGACCTCATCACCCGAGATTGCCGTAGCGTGGCGTGTGTGGTGTGTGTTTGTACTTACTTGATAGCGACCTTAATGCTATAGTCACCCATCTTCACGATGGCGATGCTGCCTGCCTCGAGGTTGGTGGCGAGGGTAGCGGTGCCATCGGTCGCGGTGGCGGTGGCGAGCAGTGTGCCTGCGGTGCTGTAGACTGCCACGGCGGTGCCTGCGGCAAGTCCGCTCACGGTGATCGTGCCGCCTTGGGTGCCGATGAGTACGGGCTTTGAGGGGATGGTGAGGATGCCAGTCTCTTCGCTCTCATGCTCCTCGGTGCAGGGAATCCAGCAGAGGGTGAGGGTGGCTACGTCAGAGTCCTCGTAGTTCTCCTTGGTGGCGTAGGCGGTGAAGGTATGCGTGGGGATGTAGTCGAACTCTGCACCTACGTATTCGTTATCGTTTTCGGTGAGAACATTGGTTCTTATCTCAACCCCTTCAGTAGCGCAGGTGAGTGAGAATCGACCATCCTCGTAGCTGATGGTGGGGGTATCACACTTGCCCAAGACAACCCTCACCTCGCACGATGCACTCACTCCGCTTCCATCGTTAGCTGTGGCGGTGATGGTGGCAGTGCCAGGGGCTAAGGTGATGACTCTTCCCTTGCTGCTCACCATGGCTACATCTTCATCGCTGCTGCTCCAAGTAACTGATGGATCGGTAGCATCCTCGGGATTTACTGTTGTGGTAAGGGTGATTGACTCTCCTTCGGTGAGGATTGCTGATGTTTGATTAAGAGTTATTTCTGTGACAGACTTCGTCAATGATTGGATATTGGTAAACTCGCTCCAATACGCTGCCGCTTTGTAGGCTTCTACAGCACTTGCGGGCACGTAGACGGGGATGTTTCTGTTTACACCAAAAAGCGTATAATAGTCTCCAATAGTAGGCGGTGTGGCCGCATGGCAAGTGATGGAGGCGAGGCTGCTGCAATTCTTGAAAGCAGACCATCCAATGCTCGTCATACCCTCGGGGATTGTGATGGCAGTGAGTTTGCGGCAATACTGGAATGTATAGTCTCCAATGCTCGTCAATTGCGAATTCTCGGGTATATTGATGGTGGTGAGGCTATTGCAATTCTGGAATGCATAGTTTCCAATGCTCGTCACGCCCTCGGGGATAGTGATGGAGGTGAGGCTGCTGCAACCAGAGAAAGCATACTCTCCAATGCTCGTCATACCCTCGGGGATGGTGATGGAGGTGAGGCTGGTGCAAAACTCGAAAGCATGGGTTCCAATGCTCGTCACGCCCTCGGGGATGGTGATAGTGGTGAGGCTGGTGCAATTTCGGAAAGCACCCTCTCCAATGCTCGTCACACCCTCGGGGATGGTGATGGTGGTAAGGCTGCGGCAAACATGGAAAGCCCAGTCTCCAATGCTCGTCACGCTCTTGGGGATGGTGATGGCGGTGAGGCTGCTGCAACCATGGAAAGCATCGTCTCCAATGCTCGTCACGCTCTCGGGGATAATCGTTGTTGCGCAACCAGAAATCAATGTATTGCTGTTAGTCTCTATAATGGCGTTGCAACCACCACGAGAGTCATATATGGTATTGCCTTCAGCTACACTTATGGCGGTGAGGCTGCTGCAATTATAGAAAGCCCTCTCTCCAATACTCGTCACACCCTCGGGGATGGTGATGGCGGTGAGGCTGCTGCAATAAGAGAAAGCTTCACGTTCAATACTCGTCACGCCCTCGGGGATGGTGATGGCGGTGAGGCTGCTGCAATTAGCGAAAGCAGATCTTCCAATGCTCGTCACGCCCTCGGGGATTTTGATGGCGGTGAGGCTGCTGCAGCAATAGAAAGCGATATATCCAATGCTCGTCACGCTATACTGCACACCATTGTGGGTGACGGTGGCGGGGAGGGTGATGGAGCCGGAGTACTCACCGCCATCCCAAGAGTTATCTCCCCGGTAGGTCACCTCGGCCTGCTTGGCGCTTTCATCGAGGTTATACCAGATACCGTCGATCTCGACTTTCTCTGCACTGGCCACGAGGGGCAGCAGGGCTGCAAAAAGCAGCAAGATACTCTTTTTCATTGTGTAATCTGTTTAGCTATTTTTGTAGTCTTTCACAAAGGTAATGAATGTGAACGAGATAGCCAACTTTGCTTGTCTAAATATGCAAAATGGGTGAAAAGATGTTTCATAACATGCCGAAAAATATTGTCGTCGCGGGCGCATTGTGCGTCAATTTCTTATGGCAACGTTAGCCGTTGGGCGGTGGAAAACGTGGAGGGAAACTTCTTCGTTTCTATCTCACGACATGTACACCTTTGTTGTTGCCAAGGTGCTCCCCAAGGAGTTCATCCGCGAAGACGTGAAGGCACTGCGCATCGCGCAGGGTATGAAGCCGAATCCGAGAGAGATGCTGGCTCAATGGGTGAGACGTGGCGTAGTCCTTAGGGATGACGATCGCCGTGTGTTTGTAAAAAACTAAGTGATGACGATGACAATTAACTTGCTCTCTCTATGAAACGCTTTAAGATACAACCCTATCTCTTCGGAGAGCTCGCCCAGATGTATTACCCCGACCATAATTATGACAGAGCCTTGGCTCTCTTTCTTGCTCGTTGGCGCAAGCCTTAAAGGTTATGGGTGATAGGAAAAACGAAAACTTTTTGTATTTTCGCGGGAGAAAACAGAAACTGCTATGGTTGATTGGTTAAAGAAACGAAAGACGGAAGGTGCTAAGGATGTACCTCGCACTCGTGAATCTCAAACGGAGTGGGAGGAGCTATCTCTTCGTGTAAGCCCCAGTTCGGAGCTGCAAATCGTGAGGCAGAGGTTCTTCTGCGAAAAGCGAAAGTGCCTTGTGGGAGAAAACAGAACGGTAATTTACCTTGAGGATGAATACAACCCTGAGGTCAATGCCTTTATTGTGAAATACTACGATGACATTGTTCGTAACTTTGGGCGTTTAGGATTTACCTTTATATATGCTCCCAAAGAGGTGGAGAAGGTGGCCCGTGAGTATGCTGCATCAATACCCGATGTGGAATGGAACGCGGAGACAATATTGGATTTGTTTCATTGTAGCCTCCATGAACCTATAGGCTCGGTGATGGTATTGTTTGATGAAACAAGAAATTATCGTTGCGCCTTTCCCGAACAGCCTATAATAGGGACGCTGATTGGAATACAACTCGACGCTGATACTGAAGAGGGGGTAATGGCCATATTAAAGGCCTATTGGAACCGACTCGAGGAGGATTACTGCAATCCTCCCACGATGTCGTATTGCGTCGAGGTAGATTCTGAGTGTCGGTGCGTTACTGGAAGCCTGTTCTTTGAAGAAGGTGGGAGTGCCCAGTCACTGCGTGATGAGAAGGCTCACCTGTATCGCCAGCAGAAGATAAAGGAGGCCGAAGAACGAAAATGTGCCATGCAGAGCGAGAGGAAACGTGACACTGGTGACGGATTCTTCTCAAGTATAATGCGCAAGGCGGAGAAAGTGGATGATAGTGTTGGTGAGTTGGCTATTGACTTCTTGATAGAGGAAGATGCCGCGCACGAAACACTCACCCCAGAGGATGAGCAATTGCTGCGCGAGATACAGGAACGCATAGAAAGGTTGCGTCACTCGGGCATACGACAACAACTCATTGAACAGATGGTGAGGATGACCGTAAAGCCCAGTCCGCTACTGGTGACCTGTGATGCACGACTCATGCTTACCGACTACAACAAGGAGGTGAAGATGCTGCCCATGGACAAGGTGGTGTATATCTTCTTTCTGCGCCATCCCGAAGGGGTGGCTATAAAGGCTCTTTGTGACCATCGAGACGAACTGGCCGGCATATACGCTCGTATGCTGGGGCAGAAAACCCTCACGAATAAACAACAGAAGTCGATAGAACTCTTGTGCACGCCCTATAACAACTCTATCAACGAGAAGATATCGCGTATACGCTCGGCCTTCCGTGCCGTGGCACACGATAGCGTGGCCAACTGCTACATCATACAGGGCGAGCGAGGTGAGAAACGTAGCATCACCCTCAACGATGATTTTATAGAATTGGGCGAGTGGGGGAAAGAGAAGATATAGATCTCAAGCGACGGGCGTTTGTCTCTTTGGCTTTTCGATACGGGGAAGAGGGGATTTGTTATGCTTTGCTCAGCGCTTCGTGGAGATAATCATGAAGGTGACGGCTACCATGGCGATGGTGATGCCGATGAGGATGTTGTCGGTGAGGGCTTCGCCAAAGACAAGAGTTCCCACGAGGATGGCGGTGATGGGCTCGAACACTCCCAGCACGGAGGCCTTGGTGGCACCGATGTTACGCGTGGCAACGGCCAGCGTGGCGGTGGACACGATGGTGGGCAACAGGGCCAAGCCTATGAGGTTGAGCCAGTCGAGTCGGGTGGTGATGCCGGCTAAGATGTCGGTGCCCGACATGCCGATGCGCGTGAGGAACACCACAGCGCCTACACTGAGGGTGTAGAAGGTGAGCAACGAGTTGGAGATGGTGCTGATGGTGCGGCTGCGGTTGATGATGACGATGAACAGGGCATACACCAAGGCCGAACCGATGGAGAGCACTACGCCAAGTGGGTTGATATGGTGGGTGTCGCCACTCTGCGTCATGATGATGACACCGACGAACGTGGCTACGATAGCCAACCATACTTGCCACGAGGGGATGACACGCAGGAAGACCATGATGAGCGCCACAAGCACGGGATAGAGGAACACGAGCGTGGTGGCAAGCCCCGAAGGGATGTACTTGTAGGCCTCGAAGAGGGTGACACTGCTGGCCGTATAGAGCAGGCCGAGCACGAGCAGGATACCTGCCTGGCGCCATGTGACCTTGAAGCTCTGCCTGTCGCAGAGGAGCACGGCACCAAGGATGAGCACGGCAATGCCGTAGCGGAAGAAGAGGATAGACTCTACCTCGGCTCCCTTGTTCATGAGGGGCATACCGAAGAGGGGGTTGAGCCCATAGCTGATGCCCGTGATTATCCCTGCAGGATAGCCTATAAGTGCGTTTTTGCTTAAAGGTTTCATAGCGGCGACAAAGGTACTACATTATTGCTAATCTCCCATCATTTTCGCAAGACTTATGAAAGGGATTTGTTTGCG
Source organism: Bacteroidaceae bacterium (assembly GCA_045612065.1). Lineage (GTDB taxonomy): Bacteria > Bacteroidota > Bacteroidia > Bacteroidales > Bacteroidaceae > UBA1189. Next base: position 10,542 of record JAZKYH010000035.1, on the reverse strand, counting down.
GCTCGGAACCTTTAGGTTGTTCGCTGGCCGAGGAAAAATAACCGAAGGGAAAAGCAAAAATGCAAGTAAACTTGCTTTTTCGCTCGCCTTATACTAATTTTGTAAACTGACAAATTGGTGTATTCTGATGAAGAGATTTTTTTTGTTTGCAGTATATAGCCTGATGGTGGGGCTTGTGGCTAAGGTACAAGCTGCCCCAGATTGGTATCCGAAGGTGGATGATGCCGTGGCAATCTTTGTCAATACGGATGGCGAAAAGGAAGAGGTGGAGATGGGAGGTGCCTATGATGCTCCGTTCACGGTGACCTTCGAGGCTAATCCTACCGATACGGTGGACTATAATGTGTTGTACGAGTGGCGACTGTTTCAGATAAAGGACAACAAGGAGTCGCTGCTGGTGAAACGCAATGAGATGAACACGACGTTTACCTTTACGGAGGGTGGGGTGGATGTGAGCTACCGCGTGGAACTCTATATCACCTATCACTATCGTCCGAATATGGAGATTACCGGTGAGGGAGAAATGCCCGAACCCATCACCTTCTCACTACGTGGCTCGTCGCTACAGCTCTACAATGCCTTCTCACCCAACGGGGACGGTACGAATGATGTGTATCGTGTAAAGACACAATCGTTGCTGTCGTTCCGTATGAAGATATTCAACCGCTGGGGACAGGAGGTGGTGTCGGGCGACCAAAGCACGCTTGCCACAGAGCACGAGAGTGACTATACCTACTATGTATGCTGGGACGGAACGTATCATGGTCGCATGGTGGAGGATGGGGTTTACTTCATCCTCGTCGAGGCTGAAGGCTCCGATGGTATCAAGTATGTGCGTCGAGGTGATATCAATGTGTTGACTGGCTTGCGAAAGGAGGATAAGCAATGAAAAAGGATGAAGGCCGCATCGAAGTATATGGTGCTCGCGAACATAATCTGAAGAATATTGATGCCACCATACCCCACAATTCGCTCACGGTGATAACGGGGTTGAGTGGCTCGGGCAAGTCGTCCCTGGCATTCGACACGCTCTTTGCCGAGGGACAGAGGAGATACATAGAGACCTTCTCGGCCTATGCCCGCAACTTCCTCGGGGGCATGCAACGTCCCGATGTGGATAAGGTGACCGGCTTGTCGCCCGTCATCTCCATCGAGCAGAAGACGACAAACAAGAACCCTCGTTCTACGGTGGGCACCATCACCGAGGTGTATGACTACTTGCGACTGCTCTTTGCCCGTGCCGGAGAGGCCTACTCCTACGAATCGGGGGAGAAGATGGTGAAGTATACCGAGGAGCAGATTATCGAACTCATCCTGAGTGACTACGAAGGTAAGCCTATCTTTATCCTCGCTCCCTTGGTAAAGGCTCGTAAAGGACACTACCGTGAACTCTTCGAGCAGGTGCGCCGCAAAGGATTCCTCTATGTGCGTGTCGATGGAGAGGTGATGGAGGTGACTCATGGCATGCGCCTCGACCGCTATAAGAACCACGACATTGAGGTGGTGGTGGACAAGCTCAAGGTATCAGCCAAAGACGACCGACGCTTGCGTGAGAGTGTGGTGAATGCCATGCAACAGGGAGAGGGACTCATCATGGTGCTCGACAAGGAGACGGGTGAGGTGCGCCACTATAGCAAGCGCCTCATGTGTCCTGTCACGGGATTGGCCTACAAGGAGCCGGCACCGCATAACTTCTCGTTCAACTCACCGCAGGGTGCCTGCCCCAAGTGTAAGGGACTGGGACATGTGACGCAGCTCGACATCGACAAGCTCATTCCCGACAAGAGTCTGTCTATATATAAAGGTGCCATAGTGCCCCTGGGTAACTATAAGAATACGCTCATCTTCCGCCAGATCGAGGCATTGCTTGCCCGCTACGAGTATACGCTGAAGACTCCCGTCGAAGAGATGGAGGAGAACGTCATCGAAGAGATATTCTATGGCTGCACCGAGCGCATCAAGGTGAAGACCACCATCCTGGAGGAATCTGACATGTTCCTCTCTTACGATGGCTTGGTGAAATACTTCCTCAGCGACCACGATGCAGAGCCTACTGCGGCACAACAGAAGTGGATAGATCAGTTCTCGGCTACCACCGTGTGTCCCGAGTGCCATGGCGCACGTCTCAACAAGGAGGCGCTGCACTACCGTATCTTGGGCAAGAACATCCACGAGCTCGCTTCGATGGATATCAGTGAACTCTATGAGTGGACTACCGAGGCCATCACCAAGCTTACAGGAAACCAGCAGAAGATAGCCTTTGAGATATTGAAGGAGATTAACACGCGCCTGAGCTTCCTCCTTGATGTGGGACTCGACTACTTGTCGCTCGCGCGCTCATCGATGACGCTTTCGGGTGGTGAGAGCCAGCGTATACGCCTGGCCACACAGATAGGTTCGCAGTTGGTGAACGTGCTCTACATATTGGATGAGCCCAGTATCGGATTGCACCAACGCGACAACGAACGACTCATCGGGTCACTCAAATCACTGCGCGATATAGGCAACACGGTCATCGTCGTCGAGCATGACAAGGATATGATGCTTGCCGCTGACCATATCATCGACCTCGGTCCCCATGCCGGACGCAAGGGTGGGGAAGTGGTGTTCATGGGCACTCCCGAGGAGATGCTACGCACTCGTACGCTCACCTCGCAATACCTCAATGGCGAGATGAAGATTGAAGTGCCCACCGAGCGACGCAAAGGCAACGGCAATATGCTCAGCATCAAGGGGGCAAAGGGTAATAATCTCAAGAATGTGGATGTGGACTTCCCTCTCGGCACGCTCATCTGTGTCACTGGCGTGAGTGGCTCGGGCAAGTCGTCGCTCATCAACGACACCTTGCAGCCCATCCTCTCAAAGCACTTCTACCGCTCACTGCGCGAACCTTTGCCTTATGAGGGCATCGAGGGGCTTGATAATATTGATAAGGTGGTCACTGTTGACCAGTCGCCTTTGGGACGTACGCCACGCTCTAATCCTGCTACGTATACGGGAGTGTTCAGCGATATCCGTAATCTGTTCGTAGCACTTCCCGAGGCCAAGATACGTGGTTACAAGCCCGGACGATTCTCCTTCAACGTCAGTGGCGGACGTTGCGAAGCTTGTCTCGGCAATGGCTATAAGAATGTGGAGATGAACTTCCTGCCCAATGTGCTCGTGCCCTGTGAGGTGTGTCGCGGCAAGCGCTACAATCATGAGACCCTCGAGGTGCGCTACAAGGGAAAGTCCATTGCAGATGTGCTCGATATGACCATCAACCGCGCCGTAGAGTTCTTCGAGAATGTGCCTGCCATCCTTAACAAGATAAAGGTGTTGCAGGAGGTGGGACTCGGATACATCAAGCTGGGACAACCCTCGACTACGCTTTCGGGTGGTGAGAGCCAGCGTGTGAAACTCGCTACGGAGCTGTCGAAGCGCGATACGGGTAACACCCTGTATATATTGGATGAGCCTACTACTGGTCTTCATTTTGAGGATATCCGTGTGCTGATGAATGTGCTCCAGCGCCTTGTCGACAAGGGAAATACGGTTATCGTCATTGAGCATAACCTCGATGTCATCAAGATGGCCGACTATATCATCGATATGGGCCCCGAAGGTGGTCGTGGAGGTGGCCGGTTGCTTCAGGCGGGAACTCCTGAAGAGATTGTCCGCAATAACGAGAGCTATACGGCAAAGTACTTGAAAGAGTATCTTGATTGACGTTTTGAAAAGTTAAATATACCGATGTCAACTCTCAAGGGATTAGTGCTGTTTGGTATGACGGCGATAGGATTGCTCGCATCGTGTTCATTCGGTGAGGACGGTGCACTGCCTATGTATGCAATAAAGCGTACGGCATACGAAGATGTACTTGTCGTTGAGGGATACACAGAGTCGGTGAACTCGCTGAATATCAACTGCCCACCTCATGTAAGCGGTACGATTGTCCATATCGTGGAGAATGGTACAGAGGTGAAGAAAGGGGATGTGGTGTGTGTGATTGAGGATGCAAACCTTGCTGAGAGCTGTGAACGATTGGAACTCGACTTGGAGTCGGCACGTGCCGAGGTGGAGAAATTGGAGGCTTCCCAGCAACTCGAGTATACGTTGCTCGAGGCTCAGGTAAGGAACAATGAGGCTGAGGCAATATTGGCGGAGTCTGATTCGATACAAATGCTGTATATGAGTCCGGCGGAACGACGCTCCAAGTCTCTGCAACTTGAGCGGGCAGGCATAGAACGTGATTTGCTGTACAAAAAGATGGAGGCCGCCAAGGTGATGCAGAAGATGGATATGGTGCGTGCCGAGAAGCGTATCAGACGAGTTGAACGCCGCTTGGAAGATGAGCGCAGGAAACTGGAGTCGCTCACTCTCAAAGCTCCACGCGATGGCATTGCTGTGCGTGGCAGACGTTGGCATTGGAGTGACGCGACGTGGAATATTGGTGACCATGTGAGGGATGGACGAACAGTGGTTGCTTTGCCTGACCTTAAAAAAGTGAAGGTGCTTTTCCATGCACAGGAGACTGAATACAAACGGTTGCAGTTAGGTGACTCGGTGGTGTATTCCTTTGATGCCTTGCCCGAGAATCGGGGGTGGGGACGCATTACAAAAATGGCCTCGGTGGGGCAGACACGAACCGAAGGTTCGCAGGTGAAGACGTTCGAGGTCGAAGTCTCGGTTGACTCACTATTGACGCCTGTTGAGCCTGGGCTGAGCGCACGATGCCACATCTATATAAAGCATATCCCTGACATGATAGTGGTGCCTACCATTAGTATCTTTGACCGAGACTCACTGAAAGTGGTTTATGTGCAGAAAGGAAAAAGGTATGAAGAACGCGAAGTTGTTCTCGGTATAGGGTCGCCCAAGATGACAATCATTACCGATGGACTGCACGAAGGGGAGCAGATAGCACTGATAAAACCAAAAGGTTTTTGAGGATCGAAAGGTACCTGAACGCTACATCCTAAACTATAAACTCAGAATAAGAAGAATTTATCATATACTATGAAAACAAAACCATTCAAATCATTTGCGATGCTTCTCCTCTTGGCAGGTGCCATGGGCTCTTGTGGCGAGAAGACTGCACAGCAAGTACCCGAAGCAGAGGTGACACAGGGCACCTTCTATATAGACATCTATGAGGAGGGAGAGATTGAGGCGCTCAACTCGATTAATATCTCGTCGCCCAACCTTCCTTGGCGATTTGGTAATTTGAAAATTGCGGATATCGTAATTGATGGTACTGACGTGAAGGCTGGTGACACGCTTATCACCTTCGACCCCTCTGAGGTGCGCAAGGCTATCCTCGACTACGAGGACCGTCTTGTCGTGAGCAATGCTGAATTGGAGAAGATGCTGGCACAGCACGAGTTGGAGATGGAGGAGCTGAATGCTGACTATGAGGTGACTCGCATATCGCATGAGATAACTCGTATGCAGCTGGAGTCGGCCGCACATGAGAGCGATATCAAGCGCCGTGAGATTAAGGTTAATCTCGACAAGGCCGACATATCATTGAATCGTGCCAAGGAACAAATTGAGAATCGTCGTAAGATACAGATTGAGGAAATCAAACAGAAACGACTCTCCATTCGTCAAGATGAGGAGCGACTTGAGGAGGCACACCGCACGCTCAATAAACTCTTTGTCATAGCACCGTCTCCGGGTATTGCCATCATCTCGCACAACTGGAGTACCAACAATAAGTTTCAGGTGGGTGACCAATGTTGGTCGTCTCAGCAGCTCATCCAGCTCCCTGACCTCTCTAAGGTGAAGGCAAAGGTGCAGATCAATGAGGTGGATATCTCGGAGATTACCAAAGGATTGAAGGTGGAGGTTCGTCCTGATGCTTTCTCTGACAGCACTTTTACGGGCTACGTAGCTACGGTGGCCAACTTGGCACAGAGTAAGGACAATCGTTCGAATATCAAGGTCTTTCCTGTGGAAATCATCATTAATGAGTATAACAAGAATCTTCTTCCGGGACTCACGGTAAGTTGTCGTATCATCGTTGATGAGATACCTAATGTGATGTATATCCCTCTTGAAGCGCTCCATGTTGAGGGAGATAAGAGTTATGTATACAAGAAAACGATGAGTGGATACGATAGAGTGGAGGTACAAGCCGGACACACCAACTCGGATTATGTGATTATAGAGTCTGGACTTGACAGAGGGGATAAAGTAGCGCTTATTGATCCTACAGAGTTGGAGAAGAAGGAAGACGCTAAAGAGGAGGATAAGAGATGATGAAACGCATTGTTAGATTCCTGCTGCTCGCTCCACTTCTCGTAGCATGTAAGGGTGGTGTGTTCAGTGAACAAAGTGTTCCTGAGGCTGAGCAACGTACTATTGTGGAGACTGGAGAGCTCTCTGCTGTGCGTACCAAGGCTTTTGTGTTGCCGCGTTTCGGACGATTTGGCTCGTTTCGTATCATTGGCATTGCCGAGCATGGTAAGGTGATAGAGGTGGGGGACTCGGTCATTCAACTCGATCCCACTGATGTGACCAAATATATCATCGAACGTGAGACTGCCTTGGAATCGCAACTTGCCTCGCTTGAGAAGATGCTTGTCAATCAGGACAACCGTGACAGTCAGGCCGAGTCGACCATCAAGTCTGAACTTGCGACCTATGAGTTGCGTAGGCTTAGCTACGAAGCTGCTCAATTTGAGTCGGAACGCACGAAGAAAATTAAGGAACTGGAATTTCAGCAGGCTAACATACAGCTCAACCTTGCCAAGCGTAGGCTTGAACTCAATGCTATCATCAATGAGAATGACTTGAAGATACAGCAGATACGTGTCAATCAGATTAAGAAAGATATACAGAATGCCTACAATATCATTCCTCAGTTGACGGTGCGTAGCTCTACTCCTGGCATCTTTCAGATTGCTCAGAGCCGTCGTTCCTGGCAGTTGTTCCAGATTGGTGATGAGGTGTGGCATGGAAATACGATGGCCAGTGTGCCTGACCTTACTTGGATGAGAGTGAAGACTCAAATCAATGAGAATGATTTTCTTCGCATCAAGGAGGGAGACAAGGTAATCGTACGCCTCGATGCACTACCCGAAGTGCCTTTTGAGGGATATATTGCTGATATCGGTCTTTTCTGCCATCCGAAAGATTTCAACAATCCGAGGCATAAGGTCTTTGATGTTGAGGTGCGTCTTCTGGTATCCGATGAACGTCTGAAGCCGGGCATGACCGTCAGCTGTGAGTTTGTGCCATCTGAAAAACTATAGAAAATAGAAGCAATGGAATATAGCGAAAATATAAAAGTGGCCCTACAAGGTCTTACCGACCATAAGTTCCGTTCGTTTCTCACGATGCTCGGCATCATTTTTGGTGTGGCGTCGGTGATTGCTATGCTGTCGATAGGCGAGGGAGCCAAGCGTGAGGCCATAGCCAAATATCAGGACTTGGGTGTAAATAATATTATCGTTCGCGAGAAGGATATGAGCAGTGAGGAACTTGAGGAGGTGCGTACCAAGTTCTCGCCGGGTCTCTCGTTGCGCGATGCAGAGGTCATCCGTGAAATAGTACCCGGGGTGAGTCGTATAGCAGCGCAAGCAGAGATCAATGCGGAGGTGAAGTATACCAATCGTTCGGTGAAGTCATCGGTTATTGGTGTGACTCCCGAGTTTTATGACATTCTTAATTATAAAATAAAGGATGGCGAATTTGTTGCCGACAATCATTTTCGTACCAAGCAGAAGGTGTGTGTGTTGGGTGCCGGCATTGCTTATGCATTGTTCCAGAAGGAGGAACCCTTGGGCAAGATGGTAAAGATTGAGGACCAATGGCTCGAGGTTATCGGGGTATTGGAGTCAAAGGCACTCTTCACCGAGACTGTGGGTGAGCTCGCAGCTCGCGACCTCAATACCGATGTTTATGTGCCTTTGTCTATGTTTCTCGACCGTTTCTCGCGTGGTAATATCCTAGCCAGTGAGATACAACAGCTTACCATCCAAGTGGATAACTCTGACCGTCTGATGGAAACTTCAGTCTTGGTGAATGAGATTATCCGTCGACATCATTTCAATAATGAGGATTATGGTATCGTCATTCCGCTCGAACTGTTGAAACAGGAGGAGAAGGAACGACAGATTTATAACTTTCTTCTTGGTGCCATTGCGGCCATCTCGCTCATTGTGGGTGGTATCGGTATTATGAATATCATGCTTGCTACTGTGATGGAGCGCACCCGTGAGATAGGTATACGCCGCGCCATTGGGGCACGTAAGAGTGATATTATGGGACAGTTTGTTACCGAGGCTGTAGTGATAAGTATCGCGGGTGGACTCATCGGTGTTGTTTTGGGTGTGGCTCTCTCTCTGCTCGTTTCGGTATTTACCGATGTCAGTACCTATATCCGTCTCTATAGTGTGATAATAGCTTTTGCATTCTCGGTAGTCGTAGGTGTTGTTTTCGGTTACCTTCCTGCCAAGAATGCTGCCAATCTTAAACCTGTAGACTCTATCCGTTATGAATAATGCTTTGATTGAAATAACCCATATCACCAAACGTTACGAAATGGGCGATAATGTGGTGATGGCTCTGCAAGATGTGAGTCTGACCATTCGTGAGGGTGAATATTTGAGTATCATGGGACCTTCGGGGTCGGGTAAGAGTACTTTTATGAACATACTCGGATGTCTCGATACTCCATCTACGGGAGAGTATAAGTTTCGTGGAGTTGATGTGAGTCGCCTTGATGATGATGCCCTTTCGGCTATGCGCAATAAGGAGATTGGATTTGTATTCCAAAATTTTAACCTGCTGCCCAAGCTGACTGCCGTACAGAATGTAGAACTCCCCTTGGCTTATGCTGGGGTGCCGGCTTCAGAGCGTAGAGAGCGTGCTGTTCGTGCTCTTGAGCGGGTAAAGTTGGCCGACCGCATGCTCCACAAACCCAGTGAGCTTTCGGGTGGTCAGCGCCAACGTGTAGCCATAGCTCGTGCTCTTGTCACCAATCCTGGCATACTGCTTGCTGATGAGCCTACAGGAGCGCTTGACTCAAAGACTGGTGTTGAGATTATGCGCTTGTTCAACGAACTGCATAAAGAAGGCAATACCATCATTCTTATCACTCACGAACAAGAAATCGCCAACTATGCTATCCGTAACGTCTATATAAAAGACGGAACAATCCACTATGACCGTCCGAATGAAAACCGTACAATAGTGGAGTAGGGAATAAGTATAAGTTGTGTCTGCTTTTATTTAGGGGACTGGTCGTGATGCTGCCACTTACCACGGGTGAAGTCGGGTATCTTCACAGGAACACCTCCATTAAGTGCCGATTGCTCACTGAGTTCAGCTATGCATGACCACTCTGCGGCATCGTATACATCAATGTCGAGTGGTAGGCCGTGACGGAGACAATGGATGAGACGATAGTCCATGGTGTAGTTCATGATGTTGGGTACACCCAATTCTTCTCCTCTTGCCTGAATCTCGGCAATCTCTGGCTGGGTATATTGTGCCACGATGGCATCGGTGGCATCGCTCTTTATGGGTTCCTGGCCGTCAAGCATGATACAGCGGCGAGGATACTTCTGGGCAAATCCGCGTGTGCCGCAAATGGTCTGCATACGGCTGTAGGGGCGGGGAGTCGTGACATCGTATTGTAAAAGTATGCTCTTTCCCTTAACAGTGCGGATGAGGGTGTTATTTACACATACGTCGTGGGGCACATTGGTTGAAGGGGTAAGAGATACGAGATAGTCAAGTCTATCACCTCGGTGTATATGCAGTAACTGGCATACAGGACCTATACCGTGCGTGGGGTAGGGGTTACCCTTGTGTTGTCCACAGAGACGTGCCATCCATCCTTTGGGGCCATCATTGTCGTATTTGTCTCGTAGGTCATGTATGTAGGCTCCTTCCAAATGAGTGAGTGTGCCGAAGAGGCCTTCCTGCTCCATCGTGAGCATGGCTTGGTGGAAGGTGTCGTAACAGCAGTTCTCGAGCATGAAGCAGTGGCGGCGTGTGTGCTCTGCCGTGTCGACCAACTGCCAGCACTCGTCGACTGTAGTCGCTGCAGGTACCTCGATGGCTACATGCTTACCCTGTTCCATGGCATAGCATGCCATGGGCGTGTGGGTGAGCCAGTCGGTGCACACATATACGAGGTCTATATTGTCACGTTCGCACAGCTGTCGCCACCCTTCTGTCGTGGTGTAGAGCTGCGGATGATAGCGCCCATCCTCAACAAGCAGAGCCTCGGCTTCCGCCAGGTGTGAAGGTGTGATGTCGCAGAGCGCTACGATATCGATATCATCAATGACAAGGTAGCGACGTAGAGTAGCCATGCCACGATTGCCCAAGCCGATGAATCCTATGCGGACCTTCGGTAAGGCTTCACAAGTCAACTGTAATACATGCGAGTGCTCCATGGCTGTGCTTATTTGCGCTTGCCGAGCGCAAGATTGACACCAAGTGTTACATGGCTATTGAGGTTGTTAACAGGAATGAATTGGGGTGTAACCTTCGTAATCATGTAGTCACTTCCCACGAAGAAGTTGACCCCTCCTGGGTGGAAGT
>JAZKYH010000034.1:0-6227 GCA_045612065.1 Bacteroidaceae bacterium | reverse complement strand
CGATGGCAGCACCAACCGCATCGTTTGGCGCACCAACACCACCTCACGCCACGGCATCGAGAACCTCCGCTTCGGAGATGTTACCACTACCCTCATCCGCGAAGGAGATGCAATAATCGCTGAATCCACCGAATCGTATACGCTCATTGTAAATGGTGTGAAGTATAAGGTAAAGAAAGGGAGTAATAGAATATTAATTAACTGATATATAATAATATAAACAATATTATAAATAATTTACAATGAATACAATAGAAGATAAATTGGCTTTTATCAGCATAAAAAGTAATAAAAGACTAGTTTTAGAAAGAATTATAATCTACGTTTTGTGTGTTATGACAATGGTTCCATTGGGATATGGTGTATATAAACTGCTCATGCTATGGGATTATAAAAAAATGAAATATTATATAGAGCATGATATAATGCAAGGATATGATAAACTCTACGATTACACGGTTTCAATCCAAAATGATGAAATCAAAAATACAGAAGATTTCCCTTTATGGACGAGAAATATACTATCTTGGGAATATTCAGCTTTTGAGAAAGGAAAAATGCCTAGATATTCTAAACCTGCTATGGGAAATATACCATTCAGCTTTACTAGTATAGAAAAATCTGAAAATGGATATGATATTAAAAAATATATCGCCGAAGGAATTGCTTATAAAACACTAACATCAGATTGGGAGTTTTTGAAAAAAGAAGACGAACCTGCGAATGTTTATAACAACGCTTTTCATCATCTAAACGAAACATTTAGTGACTACAAATTATTAAAGGGAAGTAATGATGATATAACATTATTGCTTCCACCTTCTGCCTACATTGCTAACAAGAAAGGATACAACGAATCTCATATCAGTTCAAAATTCCATTCGATTGACAACAAGTATAAAGAGAGTGAACATTACAGAGTTCATACAAGCGGTCTGAAATCAAATGGATATGTTGAGACCAACAGAAGTTTAGCATATTATTCATATGAAGAACGTTATTTACAAATTAAAGAACATCCATATAATCAACTTGGAAAGATTATTCTTCTTTTCACTGGCAGCGTAATGATACTGAGTTATCTTTGTCTTATTATATATGTACCTTTTGTAAAAAGGAAACTAAGACTTTCAGGATATATTTGGATAACCGAAAAGAAATCAGATGTTATAATTTTCCAAAACCCAATATTGAGGAAGTCAAAAGTTCGTATTATTAATGTTAATGAAGATAAAACATTTACATATTCTTTTTCAAAAGATGGCAGCAGAATATTATTATCTAACGGGGATATTTATACATTAAAAACTATTTTATCTAAAAAAAACACAATAAGTCGTAGCAACATTGAATCTATAGAGATGCGTACGGGTAATGAAGTCTCAATTTATCACAATCTCAATAATGCGAAACATTTTTTATAATTTTCACGACAGACTATATCCAACACTAATAAGGAGACATCAGTCTCCCCCACTCTCCCATTTTTACCCCTTTTCTACCGCTCCATCCTTGCGTTTTTTCGACCCGAGGGACGGAGCGAGCGAAAAGAAGCGATTCTCAGAGGCTTATTTTTAGCATAATTCTCTCATATTCATTAATTTAACCTAATTTTTCTTTGTCGAGAATTTTCCCCGTCTCGTGAAATGTCTCAAAACATTTATTAATTTTGCACCATTCATAGTTTTTAGGCCTAATACAATGTCAACATCCTCATGCACACCGAAGGTTGCTCGAAACAATATGATACAAATATTTCGAGCCATTGCCATCGTTGCAGTAGTGATGATTCACACGACTCCTTCCGAAGACTGGCGGATATTTTGCAGACCATTTATAAACTTTTCGGTTGCGACATTCCTATTCCTATCTGGGTACCTCACAAAGATTGATAACTCCGACTGGTGCTCTTTCTTCAAGAAAAGAATCGTAAGAGTCATAATACCTTATGTGATTTGGACTCTACTTTACACCCTACATCGAATTATTTTTTTGGATGAAGGTATATCGAAGATTCCGTATAATCTAATTACCGCAAAGTCTGCTGCTACAATGTATTATATCTTTGTATACATACAATTTGTTCTGCTTACTCCGTGGTTAGGACGATTGGCCCAATCCAAATTCCGACATTGGGGATGGTTTGTTGCTCCAATCTCTGCACTAATCTTTAAATATTATGGATTGCTGACAGGAACTGAGTACAATGCCAACATCTCGCTTTTTTGGTCTGATGCTTGCCTTGGATGGTTTACCTATTACTATTTAGGATTACTTTTAGGTAATCAGATTATCAAACCCAACTATTCGCTAAGCACTTTAATATGGCTATATTTCGCATCCATCATACTGCAAATGGCTGAGGGGTACGGATGGTTGCTACTTGGCGAAGAAAGTTGCGATACACAGCTTAAGCTTACTTCATTCCTAACAAGCACACTATTCCTTCTGATTGTTTATACAGTATTAAATAATCCCAAGATTGACATAAAAAGTCGATTCTTACGTCTGCTTGGTGACTATTCGTTTGGCATCTATTTGTGCCACATTATGGTTATGATAGCGCTAAAGGAGGTACCCTACTATGCTTCTCTACCCTACCCTTTAACTTCTGTCATAGTTGTTTTAATCAGTTTAGGGTGTTGCTGCTTAGGCTACAAGATTTGTGGGGCAAAAATAAGTGGATGGTTGGGGCTGAAATAGAGAAATATCCCCTACCCTATAATTTCGGTGAGTAGTTGAGCCACTCGGTCGGGGTGGTCTATCACGAGTTGCCCATGCTGCATGCGGGGGAAGCGCGTGATGCGACAATGGGGAGCGAGCGTGGCGAGATGACGGAACATGTATTTGGCGACAAAGGCTTCGTGCTGGCCATACCAATAGTGCACATCGGTACTGCGCACGCACTCGAGGCGCGAGGTGTAGATGGACTTGTAGGCATCGCGCACGGCACGCCCATAGCCCGAGGGGTATACCTTGGCGAGTTCATCAAGCAAGGTATCGAAATAGTTCGAGCGGAAGAGCCATTTGAAGAAGCCGCTCATATGGTAGCTGCACCACACATTGAAACTCTGGTAATAGCGCAGAGGGTCGATACTCCAGCGGGGCAGTGGAACCAAGGGAGCGGCATCGAGGATGACGTGGTCGATGACAATGTCGGCACGCTCCTGCAGTTTGGCTACGATGCACCCACCCATTGAGAGACCGTAGGCAGCATCCACGTGCCCATCATAGGTAGTACGGATATGCTCCACAAGTTGGTCCACCTGGTCATCGATGCTTGTAAAAACCGACGGTACGGGCTTGTTATCACCATCGATGAGGAATCCGTCCACTTGCACCACAATAATGCGGTAGCGGGCCTGTAAATGCTCAACAAGTGGATTGAATACTTGATAGGACACTCCAAGTCCATGGACGAGTATTAGCGTCTTGTGCGAAGGGTTACCGAAGGTGTTGAAGAGCATAGCGTGCGTGTTTGTAATGTGATTGTAGTACCCCTACTCTATTCCTCCGCTTCGTGCGCCGCCTTTACCTTGCGAGGTATCTTCTTGTATACCTCCTCGTAGGAGTGGTCTATGAGCGAGCGTATGAGAGCCTCAGGCACATCGCGGTCGAGGTACACTTGGTTCCAATGCTTCTTGTTCCAATGCCACGCCCCCTCAATGCCATGGTAGCGGTCGCGCAGTTCAAGTGCATAGTCCGGCTCGCACTTCAGCACCACAAGGTAGGGTCGCTCAAGGTCAAGACAAGCGAATATCTTGCCCATGAGACGGAACACCAGTGTAGTCTCGTCAAAGGGAAAAGCTTCGTCGGTATAGGCTTTCTGCAAGCAATATTCGCGGATGTCTTCGATGTTCATGGCGCAGAAGTTTGCTCCAAAAGTACAGCAAAAACTGGCTTCGTCCAAAGCGTTTGGCCGATTTTTTTGCCAATGAAGCAAAAGAATGTCCCAAAGGCCGTGGCCCTTGGGACTTCTTTTTATCCGCTTACTCTATCGGTATCTGAATCAGCGAGAGCCACTGCTCGGGGTCCTCTTGGTTCCATATGCCGTCGATGTAGCTTGTGCGCGGATGCCCTGCCATCTTGTATCCCTGCTCCTCCATGTAGGCGAAGGCTTCGGCAAACGACTCGTAGAAGCGCTCGTAGGGTCCCACGTGCTTCATACACAGCGCCTTGGGCACGGCAGCGAGGCGCTTGAACTGGATGATGCTGCTATCCACGCCCATCTCCTCCACCTGCTCGCAATATTCGATGTCGAGGTCCGTGGGGCGGTGCTCCTCTTGATGCTCGATGGTGAAACAGTACCCGGGCGGCGGGCATTGGCAGCCGAGGCGTTGCATCTCGGGGCCAATCTTATTCACACACAGCGGGCCCAATGCGCTGTAGTCGGCGATTACTTCGCGATGGCTTGCCACGATAATCTCGGGCAGCGATTGAATACTGAATTTTTCCATTGTCTTACGTTGTTTGTGAGAGTCTACCCATCTGAGCAGTTGCTCGCGGCGCTCCATCAGCAGTTGCAGTTGCCGCTCCGTCTCTGCAATCTTTTGCGTCAGCAGGTCGATGCTTGGCATCTGTGCACCCTCTTCCAGCAGTTCCTTGATCTCTTCGAGCGTGAAGCCCTGCCGTTGCAGTCCGCGAATGGTGCCCAGCCGCTGCATCTGCGCTATGCTGTAGTAGCGATACCCCGTCCACTCATCTACCTCGTCAGGCACGAGCAATCCTTTCTGCTCATAGTGGCGCAAGGTCTTCACCGTTACCTGCATCATCTTGGAGAACTCTCCGATTTTTAACTTTGTTCGTTCACTCATAATCGTACGATTTATTTGCTAGCGAGTGCAAAGGTTGTGCCAACGAGTGAGCAATGCATGCAATTGCTCGTAACGAGTGCAGCCTACCTTCGCAGGTTTCGAATGCAAAGTTAACATATGCCCTTAGGGACGAGTCAAGAGAAATCTCAACTTTTTTGAAAAAAAATCGCAGAATTTGCAATTATCTTAGAATTAAACGGTTATTCGGATTGCTTGAAAATTGGGTAACTAGATAGCAACCGTTCGTATTTCTGAGTTCTTCATTGTTATGCTTCAATGTGATAACTCTTATGCAACAAAGGTACAAAAAGAAATGCTGATAAAAATAATCTCACAGATTTTTTTCAGCATTTCTTTTATTTTATCATCTTCATATATTTGATTAAAGCGGTAAGCTGTTTGCCAGCCGCTGATTTTTACAGGGTTGGTGTTTCTTAACAATTGTTATTTGAGGAGAATACTCCGCTTACTAATTTTGCAGCAACAATTTAATGGAAATGACTATGAAACCGATTTTTCGTACAGATTTAGCATTAGTAATTCTTGGTTTGTCATCACTGGTGACGGGCATACTGATTCATCACTCTTGGCATTTTGCCCAGCATATAGAGTGGCACAATTGGTCTGTTGTGCATTGTGTAGTGAATATCGCCCTTCTTATTGCTGTCGGCTTTCATATCAAACAGCACAAGGGGTGGTTCAAAAACATTTTCAAGAGAAGTTCGCTAAAAGCTAAGATGCCGATTTTTGTTACACTTTGCTCGTTGGCGACAATCGGTTCAGGTATCTATCTGCTGATATTTGCCAAGGGCGAAGGCACTCACGCAGGACTTGTGCATTATTGGCTCGGAATGATATTCGGCATCTTTGCCACTCTGCACTTTGTCAAAAGATGGAAGGTGTTTCTCAAAGGTATAACGAAGCATTAACCATTTTTTCTTCCTCTTATTCGGCTCAACGACACTGATGTTATGCCTAGAAATGAGGCGATATAGTGTTGCGGAATGCGTTGTATGATGTCTGGACGATATTTCACTAGTTCGTCATAGCGCTGTTCGGGAGTGTGTGTTTGCATTGACAGGAATAGGTGGGTATAGTCAATCATTCGGTCAAGCATATACTCCATCACACCTTGCTTCTGTGCGGGGTGTACCTCGCCATATTTCCATATCTCCTCCCTGCTGAAAACGAGCACTTCTGATGGCTCAATGGTCTCAATGGAGAACATACTCGGCTCGCCACGCAGAAAACTCTCAAACGAACATATGGGCATATTCTCAAAGAAGAACTGTAAGGTATAGTCCTTACCATCTTTATTAAACCACATTCTTACAACTCCCGACTTGATAAAGAAGAGATGCTTGGCACAATCTCCAGCCGAAAGAAGCGTGCTCTTTGCAGGATAGTGCTTTA
>JAZKYH010000033.1:0-9098 GCA_045612065.1 Bacteroidaceae bacterium | reverse complement strand
CATTGTTCACAAACTCAAGGTCTTGCATGTGTATGCCGAAGAGAAAACCGTAGTGCCAGCGACGCATGTCGATATAGGGGCGATTCTGCACTTTGCGTTCTTGTGCAAAGTGCTGCTGTGGGAACACTGTCATCAGTATTGCCATCATTAGCCCCACGAGCCACAGTCGTTTTGTCTGCTTCATCATACTCATACCATTATATAACGGCTTTAGTGGTAGATTATTATTCTCGGTATAATTTTGTTGAGGCCAAATTAGACGAAGTATAAATATGGCAGAAAAAGAGGCCTTACGAGAACATCCAGCGAAGAAAAGCCTTATCTTTGCACGGTTAGTACGAATATTTTAATTAAAACAGTATTATGGCTTACGTAATTAATGACGATTGTATCAAGTGCGGTACTTGTGTTGACGAGTGTCCCTCTGAGGCTATCTCTGAAGGCGATACCAAGTATGTTATCAATCCCGATCTCTGCGTAGATTGCGGTACTTGCGCCGACGCTTGTCCTTCTGAGGCTATCCAGCCCGAGTAATAACGGTCAGCAACAGCAAAAGTTAAGGATGCTCTTAGGAGCATCCTTAATTCGTTTATATCCTTGTCATCGTTTATCTCACCTGAATGACCATGTAGCGCGAAACACTCCAGAATGCCCCAAAGTCAAGGATGTTGAGTGTAAGCATTTTTTCTGCATCTTTAACAAACTCGTATGAGCCTGCAGGGTGTACGGTGAGCAACTGGGCGTGTTTGGCATAGAGGGGGAACACGCGGTCAACACGTACATCAATCTCAGTGAAGTAGTCCTTGTTGAAATCTGATGATGCGAGCACTTTACCGCCGTCCAGGATATTCTGCTCTTTGAGCTCCTTGGCTGTGCCGTAGACATACCATGCACGGTTGATCTGTCCCACCTGTTGCTCTATGACTTCCTGTTGTGCTTCGGTTGCTTGCTGCAGAGAGTTGACATCTCCAGTGAGTACAGCTACGGCGTTGTCAAGCTCTGCTATGCGTATGTTTTTTTGCTCCAACTCACTTTTGAGCTCTGCGATGCTCTTTACCTTGTCCTCGAGGTCACGTTGTAGCCCTGTAATCAGTTTTCGCAGTTCGGCGTTCTCAGCACCACTAGCTTTGAGTTGTTTCTCCAACTTGGCAATCTGTTTGCGGTTGTCCTCCATCTTTTGCTGAATGAAGAGAATGTCTTCCTTCAAACGTTCGGTATCTGTGATGCCTTCAGTACCTTGAGGCTGTATGCTCATGCGTCCTTCAGTCTCATTGATTACTCGGAAGCCCTCTTGGATATTGGATATGGTCTGTATAGCGCTTTCCAGTGCCTCGTTCTTTTGAGAGAGTTCGCTAACGAGCGACTCATTCTGTGCGGTAAGCTCCTTCTCACGCTTGGTATAGAACTCGCAACTGGCGAGTGTAACGGCACAGAGTGCCAAGCAAAGAATCTTTTTCATAGGTCCTGTCTTTTATTGTTAATGTATAACATTCTCTTGTTTAATTCTCAAAACTCTTCAATAGTTGTATCTCCTCGGCCCAGCGTGTTTCGTCGGGTGTTTCGAGGATAAGAGGGATGTTGTCAAAGCGTGGATCTTGCATGAAACGACGGAAGAAGTCAATACCCAACAGACCGAGTCCTATGCTTTCGTGTCGGTCCACTCGTGAACCTAAGGCCTTCTTCGTGTCGTTAAGGTGTATGGCTCGCAAGTACTCATATCCCACCACTTCACCAAACTCTGTCCATACTGCTTCGTAATTGTCTCGTATGTCATAGCCAGCCGAATAGGTGTGGCAAGTGTCAAGGCATACTCCTACACGAGTTTTGTCTTCCACTTGGTCGATAATCTGTGCCAAGTGATAAAAAGAGAAACCCATGTTGCTCCCCTGTCCTGCAGTGTTTTCTATGACGGCTGTCACGCCTTGTGTTTTGTCAAGGGCGATGTTGATGCTCTCTGCGATGCGGGCCAAGCAATCATCGGGAGCGAACTCATTGAGGTGACTTCCCGGGTGGAAGTTGAGCATCGTGAGCCCCATCAGTTCACAGCGGTGCATCTCGTCGTAGAATGCCGCGCGCGACTTCTCTAATCCCTCAGTTTGCGGATGGCCTAAGTTGATGAGGTAGCTATCATGAGGCAGGATATAACGGGCGTCGTAGCCATACTCTTCGCAGCGCTGTTTGAAGAGTATGATGCTCTCCTCTGCTAAAGGTTTTGACACCCATTGTCGTTGGTTACGGGTAAACAGAGCAAATGCTGTAGCCCCTACCTCTTTGGCATTTATGGGGGTATATTCTACGCCTCCCGAGGCCGATACGTGTGGTCCTATATACTTCATCTAATACATTTATAGCAGTGACAACATCACAAAGGTACAAAATATATTTGCATAAATCTCATATAATGTCTACTTTTGCGCTAACATTATTTTATTAGTAACTAAAATTAACAAAGCTTATGAGAAAATTTACACTATTTTTCATGTCGTTGTTCCTCGCGTTCGGAACAGCAATGGCTAAGGATGAGGTAAAGGATTTCAACTCTCCTGAAGTTAATCCTGCCAACGGTGGACTTGCCACTACGGTCTACAATATCCGTATGAAGTTCCCAAAAGAGGTTGTAGTTGCACAATCTGAAGTTAGTATTGATGTGGTGAACAGCAAGACTAACGAAGTGGTGAAGATTGTAAGTTGCAAAGGTGATTGGGATCCCTATTCGGCTGTATTCAGTTTCGAACAGATAGAGGTTGATGGTAAGGATGGTAAGGAGTATCGCGACCAATACATTGAGACTCCTGGTACCTACACCTACACTATTCCTGCAGGTATCGTTAAGAGTGCTGATGGTACTGAAGAGTTCGCAGGAGGTACATATTCTTTCTCTATTGTAGGTACTTTTGAGGTGGCTGATTGGTCTCCCAAACAAGCAACTCAAGTAGAAGACATCGTTGTGACTTTCGATAGAGAAATTACTGGGGTTAAGTTGCCTGCAAGTGGTTTGTGGATTGTTGATAACTATTGGTCTCCTGTTGTGAAGGTAAGCGATGCTGTCATCGGTGATGACAAGAAGAGCGTAACATTGGTGCTTGAGTCTCCCATCACTACTCCCGGAACATACAACTTTGACCTCTATCAAGGCATATTCGTTAGCGATGATGCTGTAAGCCAGTATAAGTCTGGATGGTTTAGTGTTGTTGACCCCACTCCTTCTTTCTCTACCAACTATCAGAATGGTGATAAGGTGAAGGAATTCGGTGACTTTGTAATTACCTTTAATAATGTAAAGGTTGTTGAACTTTTGCAGACTGAGTTTACTGTCTATGTACCTGGCGAGGGTGAGGTTGTTGGCACAGCAAAGTGCGAGAACAACGTGATTACAGTAACATTCGATCAGAAGTTGACCGAGGAAGGTGACTACCTTTTCTACATCCCTGAAGGAATGTTTACTATGGATGGAAAAGAGAACGAGGCACGTGAGATTAGCGTAAACCTGTTTACTTTCGAAATCACGCCTTTGGCAATTGAGAGCGTAACACCTGAGGTTGGCACTGTAACCGAACTTTCAAAAATCAGAATCAGATTCAATCAGAATGTTTCACTCTCTTTTAATGAGGATTGGCAACAGATATCATACGAGATCGTTCTGACTTGTGGTGAGGAACAATATTATTTGACTTACGCTCCCGAGACATGGAATGTAACCAACGAACTTGTTTACCTTGTTAACGCAGAGTGGAACGGATATGAGTATGCATCAACACCTATTACAGCTGCTGGTACTTACACACTGAATTTAGCAGATATTGTAGTGGATCATGCAGGTGAGAGTGTTGTTGTTGAAGGTTATCCGACAACAATTTGGCATTCAAAGAACAAGTCTTGCGAGGGTACTTATACTTGGACTATCGAAGGTGAGGCTTCTATCAAGGCAACAGATGCTGAAGCTGAGGAGCGGGTTATCTACGATATGCTTGGCCGTCGTGTAGAGCGCATCACTGGTGCAGGTCTCTACATTGTGAATGGCAAGAAGGTTGTGATAAAGTGAGCCGTATAGGCTTTGATTCCTCACATAAATATTAATAGAGGAGGGCACGAGCCCTCCTTTATTGTTTTATGAGCAGTGCTCGTGCCGTTTCAATAATCGTGTCCAGCCCTTGAGCGCGGTCCTTATCGGTCATGCTCACCTTAATGTCGGGCTCTATGCCAAACTCGGTATGCTGCATGTCGGCATCGAAGGAGGGGCAGGCCGAGAAGCGTACGCTCCAACCGTTGGGAAGTTCCGAAGAGAAGGGCAGGCCCGAGCCACCTCCCGTACGGTCGCCTATGACTGTGACGAGGGGTAGGGTACGCATAATCTTTACAAAGTCGTTAGTGGCGCTGTATGAACTACGGTTCGTAAGTACACATACCTGTTTCTGCCAGCGTATACGGTCTGAACTTTCAAGAAATACGGCCTCGGGCGAAGAGAAGTCGCTGTGCCCGGTACCTGTTTTGTGGCAGATGTATCCTGTGAGCACGCGTTCATTGGTAAAGCGAGAAGCCAAAGTCTCTGCATGGTTGAGGTTGCCTCCTCCGTTGTTGCGTACATCGATGATAAGTCCTCGGCACAAGGCAAGCGCATTCAAGCATTCATCGAGGTTCCCTTCTCCGATACCATTCGAGAACGAAGGTACATAGATGTAACCAATGTTGTCTGACAGGATGGTGTATCGCAATCCTGATGCAATCTTATAATCGGTGCCAAGGTAGAGGGTCTGTATCTCCTCGCTGAAGTTGGGGGCATAGCCCTCGTGAAAATCCCAGTAGCGGGCTACGTCGTGTGCTGCATAGAGGTTCACATGGCCGTCGCGCAACTCGTCGAGCATGTCGCCCAGTACCTCGAAAAGTCCGGCAGTGCTTATGCTGTCATTAATTCTGGGTTTGTATTTACGGTGCACGGCGTCCCAGTCAAGGCCATACTCCTCGGCTTTGTAATCGAAGAAGCAATAGTTCTCATCAATGATACTCCACAAGGCTTCGAAGTTGCCAGTGGGGGTGTCTTCGTAGACTTCAATCTTTGTGCACGAAGTAAGCATGGCAAAGAACGCTATAAGGATATGAAAATGGGAAAATTGAGAATGCTTGTGGAATGACATGTTGTGAACTTCTTTTGTATGCTATTGCTTGAACTCCTGTAACTCCTGACTCCTGAACCTCTTTCAATAGGGGATGTGCTGTTTCGCCTCCTCATCACGTACTACGCGATAAAGATTCCTCACAAAGCCAATCATCACGGTATGGGTGAACATACGGTATTGCTGTCCGCCGAGTTGCCAGTGGTAGAGGTCTTCCGCCCAAGTAAGGCGCAGGGTGCAGGGGTGCAGTTCGATGTCGTAACTGAGTCTGCTGCGCAAAGAGAGGTTGTTGTGAAGAGAAGTTGCATGTACACATCCCTTGCTCTGTCCGAGGTAGAAGATTTCATAGTACGACTGCCCGTAGTCGGGACCAAAGGCCATACCAAGCAGAGGCACATCGGCCTGCAGACGGAGACTCATGGGTGTGTCCCATAGAGTGAAACCATACTTGGCCATTGCTGAGGCTGCAATGTTCATACCTAACTTCAGTTGTGCGGGATTGTTCGAGTTGCGCAGATTGTAGATTCCTCCGAGACGTAACTGCGCTTGGGGACCAACATAGAGGCTCCATTGTTCGCTACTCAAGGGCCTATAGTAATAGGTGTAACTATAGTCCGCCGTGCCGCCCACCATCAGACCTCTTCCCTCCGCTACTCTCGTGTAGTCGCCATGCAGCGAAAAGAGCGACTGTCCAAACCAATGCCCACTCTCGGCTTTTGCCTGTGTGAAGCGCTCGTCCATGATTGCCACGTGTGCACCTTTGTAGTTCAAGGGTGACAAGTAGGTGTCGAGCAATTGCGTAGCGCCACCTCCGAAAGAGAAACTGCGTTCTTCGAAACGGTGGCTCTCGAGCGTTTGGGCAATACTTGCAGCGCTACTGAGAAGTAGTACTGCAAGTAGTAGGGGTTTGAGCTTCATGTAGTAATCTCTTTTGTGGTTGTTCCAGTTCCCCAGATTTCCCATATCGGCTGGTTGTGGCCCGAGTCTTCGGATTGTTAGGCTTATTCCTCCCCAAACAGGTTCAGTTGTTCGGTTGTGGGCTCCTCGGTGGGCTCTTCAGCACCCTCCGGCTCTTCGGGCTGTGCCTCCTCTACGGGCTCGGGCTTGCGTGTGGGTTCCAACTCTACGAAGTTGGCAACCTCAAAGTTGGTCACGCGCTTACCGATGGCCTTGAAGCCCTTGATGAGAGCAAACTCCTCAGCATCGATGACGAGTGGTTCGCGGAAACTGTCGCCACCGCCGAAGTTGACCTGGATGAGCGGATAGGCCTCGCAGGTGAGCAGTGCCATGCTGCTGTCCTTGTGCTCGTCCACGAAGGAGTTCTTCTTTGCCGTAGCCTCCATGGTGAAGCGCTTGATGTAGTAGAAACCCTTCTGCGAAGCATTCTTCACGATGGCTGTCCACACCTTGTCGGGGTTGAACTTCTCGATGTGGAGGATATCGGGTTCGTAGTGGTTGTTGGCATCAAAGTCGGTGATGTAGAACTCACCGTTCTTCAATACCACAAGGATGCGGTCGTCGCTGTGGAACTCGCCCAGGTAGTCGCCGTGTCCGTCAAAGTCGAGGCGTAGCACGTCGCGGTCGAACCATACCTTGCGGCCACCGAGCGTAGAGGCTCCGTGCGCCTTGAGTCCTATGCGTTGCACCTCCAGTCGGGTGAGCAGGTTACCCATCGAGGCACGTCCCTTGATTCCAATCTCGCTGAAGTCCTTTTCGATGACCGTCTTGCGCAGGTTGGGCACGGGCTTCAGCTGCACTTTGATAATTTCGGCCTCGCCGTTGGGGTTGGCTGTGAAGTAGGCCACGCGTGAGCCGGGCTTACCTTGTGTGAGGTTATACTCGCGGTCGCGGTTGGTGCCCGTTACGGCAAAGCGTTTGATGTAGTGCGGGCCGCCACGTCCGTCGCGGTACACCACGTTGTATATCGTGCGTTTGTCGTTCTTCTTGTAGATGCCTACGTGGATTACTCCTGTGCCCACAAACATCTTCTCGGCCACGCGCACAATCTTGTAGCGGCCATCCTTGTAGAAGAGGATGACATCGTCGATCGATGAGCAATTGGTAACGAACTCATCCTTCTTGAGCGAGGTGCCGATGAAGCCCTCGTCGCGGTTGATGTAGAGTTTCTCGTTGGCCTCGATGACCTTGGCAGCCTCGATGTTCTCGAAGTTGCGCAACTCGGTCTTGCGGGGGTAGGCAGCACCATACTTCGTCTTGAGCATGGTGAACCAATCTATCGTTACGCCCACCATATTGGCCAGTTTCTGGTCAATCTCCTCTACCTCGGCACGAATGCGGGCCATCAGTTCGTCGGCCTTGTCCTTGTTGAACTTTAGAATACGGGCCATCTTGATTTCCATCAGTTTGAGGATGTCCTCCTTGGTCACTTCGCGGATAAAAGTGGGGTAGTAGGGTGTCAATCGCTCGTCGATGTGTTCGCAGGCGGCATCCATCGTGGGCGCTTGTTCAAATTTCTTGTCCTTATAGATGCGCTCTTCGATGAAGATTTTCTCCAATGACGCAAAGTGCAGTTGCTCCATGAGTTCGTTCTTGCGTATCTCCAGTTCCAAGCGCAGCAGTCCCAACGTATTGTCCACCGACTTGCGCAGCACGTGGCTCACACCGAGGAAGTGCGGTTTGTTGTCGTCGATGACGCAGCAGTTGGGTGAGATGCTTATCTCGCAGTCGGTGAAGGCATAGAGCGCGTCGATGGTCTTGTCCGACGATACGCCCGGAGCCAGGTGTACGAGAATCTCCACCTCGGCAGCCGTGTTGTCGTCTACCTTGCGTATCTTTATCTTGCCCTTCTCGGCAGCCTTCAGTATAGATTCGATGAGCGTCGTGGTGGTCTTGCTATAGGGAATCTCGGTGATGGCCAGCGTCTTGTTGTCCACCTTGTTGATGCGGGCACGCACTCGCACCGCTCCGCCACGCTCGCCGTCATTGTAGCGGGCCACGTCGATGAAGCCTCCTGTCTGGAAATCGGGGTAGAGCACAAAGTCCTCGCCCTTGAGGTAACTGATGGCTGCATCGCACAGTTCGTTGAAGTTATGAGGCAGAATCTTCGATGACAAACCTACGGCGATACCCTCCACACCCTGTGCCAACAGTAGGGGATACTTTACGGGCAGCGTGATGGGCTCCTTGTTGCGGCCGTCGTAGGAGAGTTTCCACTCCGTAGTCTTGTGGTTGAACACCACGTCGAGGGCGAACTTCGACAATCTCGCCTCGATGTAACGCGGTGCGGCAGCGCCGTCGCCAGTGAGGATGTTACCCCAGTTTCCTTGACAGTCGATGAGCAGGTCCTTCTGTCCCAATTGCACCAAAGCGTCACCGATAGAGGCGTCACCGTGAGGGTGATACTGCATGGTATGTCCCACGAGGTTAGCCACCTTGTTGTAGCGCCCGTCGTGCTTCTCCTTCATCGAGTGCAGGATGCGTCGCTGTACCGGCTTCAAGCCATCGTTGATGTGTGGTACGGCGCGTTCGAGGATTACGTACGACGCATAGTCCAGGAACCAATTCTGGTACATGCCCGAGAGTTGGTACTTCACCGTGTCGTCCTCGCCATCATCCTTTTTCGGGTGATAGTGGGCATGGCCGTCGCCCGTCTCCTTGTCGGCGTTCTCGGTTTCGTTTTCGTCAACGCTGTTTCCGTCGGCGTATTCGTTCTCGTTAATATCAACGTTCTCGTTGCTCTGGTTTTCGTCAACTCTGCTCATAATGTATACATTTGGGAGCGAAGATATAAAAAATCGCGCGAACAACCAAATCCTATGGCTCGAATATGGGAAAATAGCCGTTTTCTCCGTCCCAATCCCCGCTTTTTCTCATTGTTTCTTCAATCAGGGAAAACGCATTATAAACTAGCAG
This sequence comes from Bacteroidaceae bacterium, assembly GCA_045612065.1. Classification (GTDB taxonomy): domain Bacteria; phylum Bacteroidota; class Bacteroidia; order Bacteroidales; family Bacteroidaceae; genus UBA1189. The sequence continues at coordinate 114 of JAZKYH010000033.1, read as the reverse complement.
TATTTTAGAGCGAAATATTAGCAAGAAAATTTGCTTATGCCGCTGATTATTAGTATATTTACATAGTGAATAATATTATGTAAATATGAAAAAGCTCAACGCCGAATCTTCTAA
>JAZKYH010000032.1:0-2751 GCA_045612065.1 Bacteroidaceae bacterium | reverse complement strand
TGTCATTCTATATTTGCAGAAGCAAAGCGAAGATAGCGATAATTCGCTATCTTCGCAAACAAACAGAAGCAGTAAAGGACAAAGATTATTAACTGTCATTGGTGCTAACGACACCGTTCAGGATGTTAATCCCCTTTACTTTCTTTGTACAATTTCGAACAGTTCATTAGGCGTTAGAGCCTGCATTTAGAATCGATGAAACATACAAAGAGCCTTCTGCAATCATTTTTAAAATTTATAGGCATGACAAAGGTAAGCAAAATTATTGGAATTGACATCTCAAAAGAGAAATTTGATGCGTGTTTTTCATTCCAACCTTGTGGTTACAGCTCCAGAACCTACACTTACAATGAAGAGGGAATAAGCTCGTTCTTAACAGAAATTCCATCAGATTGTATATGTATTATGGAGGCTACAGGTGTTTACCATTTGCGATTGGCTTACGCCTTGACCAAGGCAGCTATTTATGTATCAGTAGTCAATCCCTTGTCTGTAAAGAATTTCTCTCGCGCAGTAATGTGTCGCACAAAGACCGACAAGGCAGATGCTCGACAACTGGTTGATTATGCTCGCAGAATGGAACTTGTGGAGTGGAAGCCTACATCGGAAAACTATATCCGCATTCAGCAGATATATCGTACAATAGAGTTGTTTGTAACAAATATAACACAACTCGAGAATCAGCTGGAGGCTATAAGCAACTCACCAGTACAAGATAGGATGCTATGCCGTATATTGAAACGAAGCATAACCATTCAAAAGAGACGTATCGAGCGTTTAGAAAAGCAGATTGAGGAACTCATTGCTGAGGATGATAAAACTGTGGTAAAGCGCCTATGCTCTATTCCTGGCATAGGTAAGAAGACGGCAGTGGCAGTGCTTACGGCAACAAAAGGTATGCACGGGTTTAACAACTATCGTCAGGTAAGCTCATACTTTGGTTTGTGTCCTCGTATCTACGACTCAGGAAAGTCTGTACATGGCAAGGCTCACATCTGCAAGATGGGAATGGGATGGATAAGGAGATTGCTATATATGTGTTCGATTTCTGCTGCGAAACATAATGAAGCATGTAAGGATCTTTATCTTAGATTGACGGAAAGAGGAAAACCCATCAAGGTGGTATTTATTGCCATTGCAAACAAACTAATAAAACAAATTTTTGCAATCGTGAAAAATAATAGCTTATATCATAAAACTTTTGCTTAATTTGTTTGGATTTTAACACAGTTCATCCTGAACGGAGTGAACGCTACGATGCGGACAACTGTTGATAGCGACCTCTCTTCGGTCTCTTTGGTCTCTTCGGTCTCTTCGGTCTCTCTACCCATACTACTCTTTCTACTCCTCACTACCCTCTGACCGCCTGAATGCCACTCGTCTACGCCAATCCATCAAAAAAACACACAATTCCCTCTAATAGTTGCTATAAACCAATAAATTTTACTATCTTTGTATGACTATATACATATAGCAATGAGACGGTCACTTTTTCAACACATCATATCACTCCTGCCACCCGAGAGTGCACACAACCTACGCATGCGACTGATGCGCATTGTGGGCGCTCTGCCCATGGGGCGTTGGGCGCTCAAGCAGCGTTACGACACCAAGCACAAGTGGCTGCAGAGTGAGGTCTTCGGACTACCCTTCCGCAACCGCATAGGCATAGCGGCGGGCTTCGACCCCGATGGCGACAACCTAGAGAACCTCGGTGCCATGGGCTTCGGTTTCGTCGAGATAGGCTCTGTGATGCCTCGTCGCCACCCAGGAACACCACGCCCACGCCTAACGCGCACAGAGGACAAGAGATCCTTCATCGACAGAACGGGATACCCTAGCCGCGGACTGGAGTACGTGATGGGCAAGGTGCGCAAGCGCCGCACCCACACCGAGAGTCTCATCATAGGTTGCAACATCTCGAAGATGACACCTACGCACCCAGAGGACATCACCAAAGACTACCTCCGCGTATTCCGCAACATGTATCAGTATGTCGACTTCTTCGTCATCAACATCGCATGCAGCACCTCATCGAAGCCCTACGAGCCACGTAGCGCCGAGGAGATAAGCGCGATTATAGAGTCTCTGTTCGAGTTCCGTCGTGGTCAGCCCGACTACCGCCCCATACTCCTGAAGATATCGCCCGACCTCTCGCGCGAGGAGCTAGACGCCATCATCGACATCCTCATCGAGACACCCCTCGATGGCATCGAGGCTGTGGGTGGCTCAAGTGCCATGGCGCAGACCATGGGCTACACAACGGGAGGAGCAATCTCTGGAGCTATGCTCACCGAAAAGGCGATAGAGACAGTACGCTACATCGCCGAGAAGACAGAGCACAACTACCCCATCATCGGCTCGGGAGGCATGATGAGCGCAGAGGACATCGTGCGTATGCTCGATGCTGGAGCATCCCTCGTAGCACTCAACAGCGGACTACGCACACAGGGCATGCGCCTATTCAGCGAGAGCGCCAAGATACTGATAAACAGAGAAAAAGCCAGAAGAATAGAATCAAAGACACAGCCATGAAAGCAACAATCATAACCATAGGTGACGAGATACTTATCGGCCAGATTGTGGACACCAACAGCGCCTCTATCTCGCGCAAGCTCAACGCCGCAGGCATCACCATAGCCACAAAGCTATCTATCGGCGACACCGCCGAGGCTATCACCCAGGCTGTGGAGCGCGCTATTGTGGAGGGTGACATCACCATCATTACAGGAGGTCTCGGCCCCACCAAGG
>JAZKYH010000031.1:0-22174 GCA_045612065.1 Bacteroidaceae bacterium | reverse complement strand
CTTCGGTCTCTCTGCTGAGGACTTCTCTAAGATCGTGCTCGCTTACGAGCCCGTATGGGCTATCGGTACCGGTAAGACCGCTACTGCTGAGCAGGCTCAGGAGATCCACGCTTACATCCGTTCAGTGATTGCTAAGCAGTTCGGTAAGGAAGTGGCTGACAACACCTCTATCCTCTACGGTGGTAGCTGCAAGCCCTCTAATGCTAAGGAACTCTTCGCTAACCCCGACGTTGACGGTGGTCTCATCGGTGGCGCTGCTCTCAGCGTAGCTGACTTCAAGGGCATCATCGACGCTTTCAAGGCGTAAGGCTTTTCCTTAACCTCTCTTTGAGGAGAGATATAAACATTACGGATGGCTCTGGGTTCTCTGAGTTCTCGGAGAACTCGGGGCCTTCCTCATTAAAAGAAAGAAACAATGAAAAAGCTTAGTGTATTGCTGTTGGCCCTCGTCAGTCTGCCACTCATGGCACAAGACAATATCGTGGACCGCTTGGAACAGACTGTTCCTGGGCAGGGCGTGATAACTATCCATCAGGATGAGCGTCTCGATGCGTTGCTGGGCAAGGTCTATGACCCTGCCATGAGCAAGGGTAAGAAGATACAGACCGTAGGCTATCGCATACAGATCTATGCTGGAGGCAATACACGCTATGCTAAGGAGGAGGCGTTGAAGGCTGCGCAGTATGTCAAGAGCAAGTATCCTGAGATACCGGTCTATACCGAGTTCGTAGCTCCCCGTTGGGTGTGTCGTGTGGGCGACTACAAGACCATCGAAGAGGCCGACCAGGTGATGCGTATGCTCAAGAAATCGCGTAACTTCAAGGAGATTGCCATCCTTCCCAACCAACTAATCAATATTACCTTATGATGGAGAATCCGAGCAACTATCCTGTTGATGAGCGTAATCTCGAGTTGGAGGAACACTATCGTCAGATATTGGGTCTGCTGGGCGAAGATGCCGAGCGTGAGGGACTCGTGAAGACACCTCAACGTGTGGCACGTGCCATGCAAACACTCACTCGTGGCTATCGTATGGACCCGAAGGCGGTGCTCAACTCGGCCAAGTTCAAGGAAGACTACAGTCAGATGGTCATCGTAAAGAATATTGATTTCTATTCGCTTTGCGAACATCACATGTTGCCTTTCTTCGGTAAGGTACACGTGGCTTACATCCCCAACGGCTACATCACAGGGCTGAGCAAGATTGCCCGTGTAGTCGATATCTTCTCACATCGCCTGCAGGTGCAGGAGCGCATGACCATGCAAATCAAAGAGTGCATCCAGGAAACTCTCAATCCTCTTGGCGTGATGGTGGTCGTAGAGGCTCAGCACATGTGTATGCAGATGCGCGGAATCGAGAAACAGAACTCCATCACTACAACTTCGGACTTTACAGGCGCATTCAATCAGGCGAAGACTCGCGAAGAGTTTATGAACTTGATTCGAGGATGATTCTTGTGTAGAGTTTTTTGTGTAGGGTGTAGGGTGTAGAGTGTAGGGACCCCCATAACCTCTCACCCATAACCTATAACCTACCACCACTGGCTCTAAAGCGCTTACCCAATCACACGGTCGCCAAGATGCTTGGCCATCTGTTGCTTTATCTCCATCAACTCTTTGTAGTGGCTCATTACCTCCAAGCATTTCTCAGGGTCAGCCATCACATCGGGCTGGCGCAGTTGGTTTAGTGTATCTTTCAATTCTTGTTCTACGAGTGAGTGCTTGTAGTCAACCATTAGGTGGGATATAAGTTCGAGTAGTCGGTCTGCCTCGCCTACAATGGTTTGCGTCTTTGAATGATACTTGCTCAATTGGTATTTCTCTTCTATCAAGTCTACGGCCAAACGACTCAGTTCAGGGTTGGCATGGCTCACAAAGTAGCGTTCGGCGGTGAACCCTTCCTCCTCGAGATGTATCTGTAGCTCTTGGAGAACCTCGGCAAAGAGGGGGGTACTGAATGTTATTTCATCCATAGCCAATTCCGAAGCGACATATTCGGCAACCTTAACCGCCTGTTCGCTTTGTTCTTCAATGAACATCACCTTTTCGCCATGGCGTATCAGCTGTTGCACGATGAGGCGCTCCTTGGGGTAGAGGGGGTTGAGAGTATATAATTGAGGGTTGAGACCTGAGAGTCGGGGAACGCTGGTTGGGGTGCTTCCAGATGAGGCCGCTGCTCCATACCCCGCAGCCAAGGCTGCATAGTAGGCTTCATCCCCGGTTGTGGGAACCGTACTGCTTGGTTCTGTCGTGTCGGCCTCTCCTACAGGGACTTCTGTGGGTTGGGGTGTGTCGTCTCCCGCTTGTGTGGCTGTGGCATTTTCGCGTTGGGAACTCTTGGCTTGTGCCTCCTCTTTCTCTCGTTTTAGCTTGGCTACTTCGCTCACGAGTATGCGCTCCTCTACATGCAGCATCTGGCTACACTCCTTTATATATTCAGAGCGTACGATAGCTTCGGGGATGACGGAGATGCTCTTTACGATATCCTTGATGACCTCGGAGCGTTTGTAGGGGTCTCCCTTGGCATCATTCATCAAGAGGTTGGTCTTGAAGCGGATGAAGTCCACCTCATGCGCAGCGATGTATTCCTGAAATTCTGTGGCATTGTGCTTGCGGGCAAAGCTGTCGGGGTCTTCACCATCGGGGAGCAGCATCACCTTGATGTTCATTCCCTCCTCAAGCAACATATCGATACCACGCAGCGATGCTTTGATTCCCGCCCAGTCACCATCGTATAGCACGGTGATGTTGTTCGTGAAGCGATGTATCATGCGTATCTGTCCCGAGGTGAGCGAGGTGCCCGATGAGGCCACAACGTTCTCCACTCCTGCTTGGTGCATGGAAATGACGTCGGTGTAGCCCTCCACGAGGAAGCACTTTTCTTGCTTCACGATGGCCTGCTTGGCAAAGTATATGCCGTAGAGCTCGCGGCTCTTATGGTATATTTCCGACTCGGGCGAGTTGACATACTTGGCCACCTTCTTGTCGGCCGTGTTGAGCACGCGGCCACCGAAAGCCACCACCTTGCCCGAGAGGGTGTGCACGGGGAATATCACGCGGCCCCAGAAGCGGTCGCGCACCTGTCCGTCGTCGCGGGTGTAGCAGAGGCCTGTCTTTACCAGATAGTCGGTGTTGAAACCCTTTTTCTTGGCCTCTTGGAACAGCGCATCGCGACTCTCGGTGCTGAAGCCCAGTTGGAACTTCTTGATGATGTCGTCACGGAAACCGCGCTGACGAAAGTAAGTCATGCCGATGGCCTGTCCGTCTCGATGGTTGTGCAGTATGTCTTGGAAATAGTTGTTGGCAAAGTCATTGACGAGGAAGAGGCTTTCGCGCACGCTCTGCGCCTGCTTCTCCTCGTTGGAGAGTTCGCGCTCCTTCACCTCGATGCCATATTTCTTGGCCAGCCACTTGAGTGCTTCGTAGTAGGTGAGTTGTTCGTGCTCCATGATGAAGTGCACCACGTTGCCGCCCTTGCCGCAGCTGAAGCACTTGCACACTCCCTTCGAGGGCGACACGCTGAACGATGGTGTCTTCTCATTATGGAAGGGGCACAGACCGATGTAGTTGACACCCCGTCGGCGCAGGGTGACAAACTCAGACACCACATCCACAATCTGTGCGGCATCCATGATACGGTCTACTGTAGCTTGGTCAATCATTGGCGTTTTTTCTCCAGCCGCGAAGTTACGAATAATTTTCTTTAGCGCATAAACTTTATCAGAAATTTGATATTTCGGTAGTCTTATACTACATTTGCGCTTCTTAATGAAAAAGAACGCATGAACCGACTACTCATTATAGACCGCGACGGAACGATTCTCATCGAGCCGCCCGTGGATTACCAGATAGACAGCATTGCCAAGACGGACTTTGTGCCCGGTGCCATCAGTGGCATGAAAGCACTCTCTACGCTTGGCTACCAACTCGTGATGTGCAGCAACCAGGATGGTCTCGGCACAGCGAGCTTCCCTATGGAAGATTTCCTCCCGCCCCAAGAGATGATGCTCAAGGTGCTCGCCTCCGAGGGGGTATGCTTCGATGACATCCTCATCGACCCCACCATGCCCGAGGAGAACGCCCCCACGCGCAAGCCCGGCACGGGAATGTTTGGCAAGTACCTCGCGGGTAGCTATAACCTGGCAGAAAGTTTTGTCATAGGTGACCGCCTCACCGATGTGATGCTGGCCAAGAACTTGGGCGCCCGTGCCATCCTCCTGCAGTCGCCCGAGAAGGCACGCGAGGCGTTGGCCGAAAAGGGGCTCACCGAGGTGTGTGCCCTCTGCACCACTTCGTGGAGCGAGATTGCCGAGTATCTGCGTCGCACAGCCCGTGTGGCGACTACCGAGCGCAACACTCGCGAGACACAGATTAAGGTTACCGTAGACCTCGACGGACGCATGCCCTCATCCATTGATACGGGTCTGAAGTTCTTCGACCACATGCTCGACCAGATTGCTCATCACGGTGGCATCTCCCTGCAGGTGCAGTGCAAGGGCGACCTCGAGGTCGACGAGCACCACACCATGGAAGATGTGGCCATAGCCCTTGGTGACACCCTGCGCGAGGCTTTGGGCGACAAGCGCGGCATCGAACGCTATGGCTTTGCCCTGCCCATGGATGAGTGCAAGGCCCTCGTGCTGCTCGACCTGGGCGGCCGCATTGACTTTGACTGGGACGTTGCCTTCACCCGCGAATACGTGGGCGACACCCCCACCGAGATGTTCCGCCACTTCTTCTACTCCCTGTGTGCAGCCCTGCGTTGCAACCTCCACATCAGTGCCCGTGGCGACAACAACCACCACCTCATCGAGGGCGTGTTCAAGGCCTTTGCCCGCAGTTTGCGTGCAGCCATCCATCGCCAGCCGTTCAACTATGACCTACCCAGCAGCAAAGGAGTATTATGATAGCAATAGTAAACTACGACACAGGCAACATCTGCTCGGTGACCAATGCGCTCAAGCGTGTGGGCTGCACCGACTGGGTGTATACCGACGATAAGGCGATACTCTCGCAAGCCGACAAGGTGATACTCCCCGGTGTGGGCGAAGCCTCTACGGCCATGGCCAAGCTCGCCGAGCGCGGCCTCGACACCTTCATCCCCACGCTCACCCAACCCGTGTTGGGCATCTGTGTGGGCACACAGCTCATGTGTCAGAGCAGCGAAGAGGGCAACGTGGAGTGTATGGGCATCTTCCGCACCAAGGTGAAGAAGTTCCAACCCGATGTGCAACCCGGAGGCCAACTTTCATCTTTCCACTCTCCACTTCCCACTCTCAAAGTTCCCCACATGGGTTGGAACCAGATAACCCATCTGCGCACTCCGCTCTTCAAGGACATCGACGAGGGGGCCTACATCTACTACGTGCACTCCTTCTATCCCGAGTTGTGCGACGACACCATCGCCACCACGAGGTACATCAATGCCTTCAGCGGAGCCTTGGGACGCGACAACTTCTTCGGCACGCAGTTCCACCCCGAGAAGAGTGGTGCTGTGGGAGCGCAGATTATTAAAAACTTTTTGGAATTATGATAAACGTTATTCCTGCCATAGACCTCATCGATGGTAAGTGCGTGCGCCTTACCAAGGGGGACTATAACCAGAAGAAACAATACGACGCATCGCCGCTCGATATGGCCCTGCGTTATCAAGATATCGGCATACGCCGCTTGCATGTGGTGGACCTCGATGGTGCCAAGAGCAGCAGCCCAAAGAATCTGCACGTGCTGGAGGAGATTGCCACACGCACCTCGCTCGACATCGAGTGGGGTGGAGGCATCAAGAGCGATGAATCCCTGCGCGATGCCTTCAATGCCGGTGCCGGACACCTCATCATTGGCAGTGTGGCAGTGAGCAAGCCCGACCTCTTTGCCCGTTGGCTCGGTGAATATGGTGGCGACCGCCTCATCCTCGGTGCCGACATCCACGAGGGTTGCGTGGCCATCAATGGCTGGCTCGAAGAGTCGGAGCAGACCATCGAAGCGCTCATCGAACGCTTCATCCCTCACGGCTTGCGCGAGGTCATCTGCACCGACATCGCCAAGGACGGCATGTTGCAAGGTCCCACCTTCGACCTCTATGCCCGCCTGCAGGCAGCCTATCCCGAGCAGGACATCATCGTGAGTGGTGGCATCAGCGCCATGAGCGATATCCAGCGCCTCAACGAGATGAACCTCCGCCACGTTATCGTGGGCAAGGCCATTTATGAGGGACGTATCACACTGGAAGAGTTAAGAAGATAGGGCCCCCTCAACTCCCCCCGAGGGGGAGCTTATGGAGTCCACTGATTAGTGAAAGAATAATATAAAACTAAGTCCTCCTCTTCGCGATGTCGGAGTTCTCCCCTTCGGGGGGAGTTAGAGGGGGCTTTTGATTCAACTATGGTTGCAAAACGCATAATACCCTGTCTCGATGTCAAGGATGGCCGCACGGTCAAGGGCATCAACTTCGAAGGCTTGCGCGATGTGGGCGACGCCGTTGCCCTCGGTAGCAAGTATGCCCGTGAGGGAGCCGACGAACTGGTGTATCTTGACATCAGCGCCACCCAGGAGGGCCGCAACACCTTTACCCACCTCGTGAGCCGCATAGCCCAGGAGATTGACATCCCCTTCACCGTAGGTGGAGGCATCAGCACCATTGACGATGCCAGCCGCCTGCTCGATGCCGGTGCCGACAAGATAAGCATCAACAGCGCCGCCATCCGCAACCCCCAGCTCATCGACGAGATAGCCTCGAAGTATGGCTCACAGTTTGTGGTCATCGCCATCGATGCCCGCCTCACCGACGGCCAGTGGCTCGCCACCACCCACGGAGGCAAGCGCAACACCGATAAGGAACTCTTCGTCTGGGCCCACGAGGCGCAGGAGCGCGGTGCGGGCGAACTCCTCTTCACCTCGATGAACCACGACGGCACACGCCAGGGCTATCCCTGCGACACCTTTGCCCGCTTGGCCCAGCACTTGCGCATCCCCATCATCGCCTCGGGCGGTGCAGGAAGCATCGACGACATTGCCGACGTGCTCACCCTCGGAGGTGCCGATGCCGCCCTTGCTGCCAGCATCTTCCACTATGGCGAGATACCCATCCCCGTGCTCAAGCAAGCATTGAAAGAGAGAAATATAGAAGTGAGAATATAATTAAGCCCCCTCAACTCCCCCCGAGGGGGAGCTTATGGAGACTGTAGATAAGTAAAAAGTAACATAAAAGCAAGTCCCTTCACCGCGATGTCGGAGTTCTCCCCTTCGGGGGGAGTTAGAGGGGGCTCTTGATAAATTATTTTGATATGACCTACCAAGATTTCAACCTCAGCAAGACAGCCGACGGACTGCTTCCCGTCATCATACAGGATGCCGACAGCCTCAAGGTGCTGATGCTCGGCTACATGAACCAAGAAGCCTTCGAGAAGACCCAGGCCGAGGGCCGTGTCACCTTCTATAGCCGCACCCGCCAGACCCTCTGGACCAAGGGTGAGACCAGCGGCAACTTCCTCCACGTGGTGGAGATGTATGGCGACTGCGATGGCGACACCCTCCTCATCAAGGCCCGCCCCGATGGCCCCACCTGCCACCGTGGCACGGTGGCTTGCTTCGACACCCGCGACAACGAAGGCTTCCTCGGCACACTCGAAGCCTGTATCAAGGACCGCCACGCCAAGATGCCCGAGGGCTCATACACCACCTACCTCTTCAACAAGGGCGTGAACAAGATTGCCCAGAAGGTAGGCGAAGAAGCCGTTGAGACCGTCATCGAAGCCATCGACGGCAATGGCGAGCGCTACCTCTACGAGGCTGGCGACCTGCTCTACCACCTCCTCGTGCTCACCGAGCAGATGGGCTTCTCCCTCTCCGATCTCGAAGAGGAACTGGCAAAGCGCCACAAGTAAAGAGACATAAAATGATATATAGAGTGGGGGAGAGTGTTGCGCTCTCCCCTTTTTCTTTTTTCGTTCGTTATCGTCATCGTTATCGTACACGCAAAGCGTGTTTTTTCTCTCTTCTATCCTTTCTTATCCGTACTTTTCTTAATTTCAGTATTTTACTTTGTCTGACATGTACTAATTGTTCGTGACATAACTTTTTTGTTGTGTCAACTTATTTAGTACATGTCACGCTTCAGAAAAATGAAATGAAACTCGAGGGGTTTTCTGTTAAAACTTTAATGTCCGCTTTTTTGAATCAATTACCAATTGTACGCCTCTACATAGGCATCAAAGTCTGGTAGGGGGGTCACTCCCAACTCGTTCATAACTTGTCGTATGTGGGCTTGCTCGGTGGGGCCGATCAAGCGTTTGCCTGAACGCAGGCGGAAGTAGAGGGTATGGCCAAAGTGGCTCTCCAGCCTGACGCGCAGCGCATTGGCTTGAGCTACGGTGAGTCCCGAAAGCATCTTGACGAAGCCTCGGGCATAGCGCACGGGAGTGGCGGAGTGGAACAGAGGGCAGTCGCCCTCTGTGGCTGCAAGGTAGACGGGGTTGATGACGGGGATTGTCTGCTCTTCGGGGCTGACTAAAGAGAGTGCCACCTGGCGCAAGCACTCTGCCGCACGAGGACAATCGGCTTTGACGCTTAGTCTGAAGGTCTTGGGCATAGGGCGCACGGTTGCAATTTCGCTCGGGGTTTTCATAGTTGTTCTTATAGTTCTCTACAAAGAGAATGAAAACGAGCGGGGAAAAGCAAGAGGCGTTCGCGAGATTCTTCGTTTCACTCAGAATGACAATTCTGTGTTGCAGGATGAGGCTTTTCTTATCTGAATACGATGTCGACGATGACCTGTGCGCCTACGTAGGCGTTGAGGCGGGCGGCGAGTTCGCGGCGCTGCATGTGGAGCTCTTGGCGGATGGCGGGGGAGTTGAGCTGCACGTAGAGCGTCTGGTTGCGGATGGTGAGGTCCTTGGTGTAGCGGGCGATGATGGGGCCCATCACGTGCTCCCACCCCTGGATGAGGCGGTACTCGTTGAGCGGGGCTTCGAGACCCTGCTGGCGGAGAAACTGGCGTATGAGGTCGCCTACGGCTTCGGAGTTGGTACGTCTCATGGTTATGAATTCTGAATTCTAAATTTTGAATGATGAATTTGTTTCCATCGTGGTTTCCTTTCAACCATAGATTGCTCGGATTTTTACTGATTCTTAGATTGCGAAATCTGTGTAATCCGCGAAATCCGTGGTTGTGCAAAAACTTTCATCTTTCAACTTGTCACGTTTCCATTGGTTACGGTATAGAGTTTATAGTCGCCTGTGGCCGAGGAGATGAGGCGGTCGAGGTGGCCGCGGTTGACATCGGTGATGAAGATCTGTCCGAAGGTGTCGCTTGAGACGAGGCGGATGATTTGCTCCACGCGTGAGGCATCGAGGCGGTCGAAGATGTCATCGAGCAGGAGTATGGGTACCTTGCTGCCCAAGCGGCGCAGGTAGTCGAACTGGGCAAGTTTGAGGGCGATGAGGTAGGACTTGTTCTGCCCTTGCGAGCCTTCGCGCTTGATGGGGTAGCCACCGAGCTGCATCACGAGGTCGTCCTTGTGTACGCCATGCAGCGAGTAGCCCATGATGCGGTCCTTGGCACGGCCGTTACGTATGGTGTCGATGAGGGCACCGCGGTCGCCGTGTGAGGAGTAGGCGAGCGATACGGTCTCGCTCTCGCCCGAAATCTGTGCATAGAACACCTGGAAGATGGGGGTGAGACCCTCGATGAATGCCTTGCGGCGCTGGTAGATGACCTCGCCGGCTTGTGCCATCATCTCTTCCCAGAGGCCGAGGAGGTCGGCATCGGGCTCCTCCTCTTGCTTGAGCAGAGCGTTGCGTTGTAAAAGTGCCTTGTCGTAGTTGATGAGTTGGGCGAGGTACTCCTTGTCGTGCTGCGATATGGCTACGTCCATGAAGCGGCGACGCTCCTCGCTGCCGCCGAGGATGAGTTCACCGTCGGAGGGCGACACCATCACCAGGGGGATGAAGCCCACGTGCTCGGAGAAGCGCTGGTAGGCCTTCTTGTTGCGTTTGAAGGTCTTCTTCTGGCGGCGCTTCATGCCGCAGTAGATGTCCTCTTCCTCTCCATGCTCGGTCTCGTAGAGTCCCTGCACCACAAAGAAGTCAGCCTCGTGGCGCATCACCTGCGAGTCGATGGGGTTCGTGGCGCTCTTGCAGAACGAGAGGTAATAGATGGCATCGAGCAAGTTGGTCTTGCCCATGCCGTTCTGCCCGATGAAGCAGTTGACGTTGGGCGAGAACTCGAGATCGGCCTGCTCAATGTTCTTGTAGTTGAGTATGGAGAGTCTTTTCAGTATCATCGTTGCGAAAAATGGAGCACGAAGTTACGAATAATCTCTTGAAAAAAGAGTTGAAACGAAAAAAAAACAGTGCGGCGGCATAAAAAAACAGACTGAAATTTCCTTAATCAGTGGAAATAGACTACTTTTGCAACTCATTATGTAAATATATAAATAAAACAAGAAATATGGCAAAACAAGAAATCAAACAAGAACACAATGTAGTGGAGGAGACTGTAAGTCGCTCTGAGGCATTTATCAACAAGAACAAGAAGGCCCTTGTGGCCATCGTAGTGGCTTTAGTTGTGCTTATCGCTGGTGGCGTGGTATTGTCAGCTTACGTAATCGCTCCTCGCGAGCAGAAGGCTGCTGAGGCACTCTTTACAGGCGAGAAGTATTTCCAGGATGGTAACTATGAGACCGCTCTCGTAGAATTTGAGGCAGTGATTGCCGACCACAAGGGTACCAAGGCCGCTAACCTCGCTGAGGCATACACAGGTATCAGCCTTGCTAAGCTCGGTCGCTACGAAGAGGCTATCCCCATGCTCAAGGCTTTCAAGGGTGACGATGCTATGGTGGCTCCCTCAGTGCTCGCTGCTCTCGGTAACTGCTATGCGCAGGTAGGTGATGAGGCTCAGGCTGCTGCTACTCTCGTGAAGGCTGCAAACAAGGCCGACAACAACTTGCTGAGCCCTGCATACCTCATCCAGGCTGGTCAGATCTATGAGAAGTTGGGCAAGAAGGCCGACGCTCTCAAGGCATACGAGCAAATCAAGACCAAGTACTATGGCTCTATGCAGGCTAACGATATCGACAAGTACATCGAGCGCGTAAAGTAATAAATGAAGTATAGAGTTGAGGGTTAACAACTCCGTTGTTAGCCCTCTTTCTTTTTTATACGACTACACTAAGGTCAGAACCCTACACCCTACACTCTACACACTAAACCCTAAACACCAAGCCCAATATGGCAACCGCATATCATAATCTCTCGGCATACGACATCGCCTCTGTGCCCGATGCATCGACAATGAAGTTTGGCATCGTAGTCTCTGAATGGAACGAGAATATCACAGCAGCGCTGCTTCATGGCGCAAAGGAGACGCTGATGCGTCACGGAGCAAATCCGGATAATATTACGGTATATACCGTCCCTGGCAGTTTTGAACTCATCTATGGCTCGGCCAAGTTCGTGAAGAGTGGCGAGGTGGATGCTGTTATCGCCCTCGGCTGCGTGGTACGTGGCGACACGCCTCACTTCGACTATGTGTGTGCCGGCACTACACAAGGCATCGCAGAACTGAATGCGCAGGGTAATATCCCTGTAATCTTCGGTCTCATCACTACAGATACCATGCAGCAGGCCGAGGACCGTGCCGGTGGCATTCATGGCAACAAGGGTGATGAATGTGCTGTTACCGCCATCAAAATGGTGGATTTGGCATCACGTTTCTATTAAAAAACAGAATATTGGCAGCGTAATCGATAAATTCTACCCGATTGCGTTTGCTAATTCAAAAAATAGTTGTACCTTTGCACTCGCAAATGAGCCGAAAGGTGTCTGGGCAAATTCCAGAGTGGCCAAATGGGGCAGACTGTAAATCTGCTGTCTTTCGACTTCGGTGGTTCGAATCCATCTTTGCCCACGAAACGAGAAGCATCCGCTTCTCGTTTCTTTTTTTGGGTAATAATATAGATTGTTTACCCATTCAACTGAAAATACCGCGATATTAACTTAGAGTTTCCCTCCTCCTTGCTCGGTATAGATTAAGCAAACTTACCTCTACTCTCGCTTCGTTCGTCGGTTGTCATCCTGAACAACGTTTTAGGTTGCTGGCCGGAGGGGAAAAGCAAGGATCCCGCGTAGTATGTGGCAAAGTCCTTGCGCGAGATGCTTGACTTCAGCCCCTTGCTTTTCCCTTCGGTCAGCGACCTAAAGGTTCGGGCGTCGACCTAAAGGTTCGCATACGCTCAGCATGACACACCTCCATTTGCGTAAACTGCTATATTGTCTCCTTTTTCTGTATCTGTTGCGTGGGGAAATCTTAGAGGATTATAGGTCTTTAGGAAATCTCTAAGTTATCTTAGAATATCCAAGGAATTACTAAGATTGTCTAAAAGCCTCTTATGAGATATAAAAAGAAAAACGACCTACATTCGTAAGTCGTTTCCTCTTGTAGCGGGACCCGGGATTGAACCGGGGACCTCATGATTATGAATCATGCGCTCTAACCAGCTGAGCTATCCCGCCATTCCCTTTCGGAATTGCGGTGCAAAGGTAGTGCATTCTTTTGGTATTACCAAACAATTCCGAAAGTTTTTTAATTTATTTTCTCAAACGGGCAGTTTTATTCCACAATGCGTGTCTCAAGCGTGTTGTCGAGGTTATCGGCGTGCTTGATAACTACGCAATGTACGCCACCATCGATGGCACGGAAAGCTCCTTCAATCTTCGGTATCATACCCTTGTTGATGGTGCCATCGGCACGTAGGGCTGCAAAGCTCTCACGGGTGATGGTGGGGATGACGCTATTGTCATCGTCCACATCGGTGAGTACGCCATTCTTCTCAAGGCAGAAGATGAGGTTCGTGGGCTCAATCTTCGAGGCCGCCACGGCTACGGCTGAGGCTACGCTGTCGGCATTGCTGTTGAGCAGCGAACCCTTCTCGTCGTGGGTGATGGCGCAGAAGACGGGTACGATGCCTTGTTCAACGAGTGAAGCCAGGAAGGTGATATTCATACGTTCGGGCACGATGTCGCCCACATAGCCATAGTCGATGGGCTTGGGTGCACGGCGCACAGCAGGAATCACGTTAGCATCAGCACCAGAGAGACCGATGGCTTTGCAGCCAAGAGCACTGAGGCGGGCAACGATCTGCTTGTTCACGAGCCCGGCATATACCATGGTCACTACGTCGAGTGTCTCACGGTCTGTCACGCGGCGTCCGTCAATCATTTGTGTCTCTATGCCGAGTTGTGCACTCAGGCGTGTAGCCAGCTTGCCACCACCATGGATGAGCATCTTGGGACCCTCCAATGCGGCAAACTTCTCAAGAAAGCGTTCCAATGCTGCGGCATCGTCAATGACGTTACCGCCTATTTTGACTACTTGAATCATAATTGTCTAGTTGAAAGTGGAAAGATGAAAGATGAAAGATGAAAGTGCTAGGGCATATTACGAGACCAAACTTTCATCTTTTACTTATTTTTTGTTTTGGTTTTGTTTACTTGTTTTAATACTTGCGGTCAATAAAGCAATAATCTCTTTAAGGTCGCTATATAAGGAATCATAATGTGCTTGTTCGATGATGTCACCCTCGTAGAGAAGCTCTAGCCAATAGGCGGTCTCATCTGCCTCTTTTAGAGCAATAGATAACTTGTTGATAAAATCTGCAGAACTTTGAGCATTATTGCTTTCTCTGGCATTGGCGCCAATACTAGTTCCGCTACGAAGTAGTTGCTTCGAGATAACATACTCCCCTTTCTCCTTCTGAAGGTAGGAATAGAAGCGTATAATCCTTAAGGCAAACAACTTGCTTTTATCTAACGTCGCACCTTTACTCATAATATTAAGATGAGAGATGAAAGATGAAAGTGGAAAGATGAGAGATGAGAAATGGCTAGGAAAATATCGCGGAGCCAAACTTTCATCTTTCATCTTTCAATTTTCAACTACTTTAACCCTTCCAGCAATCGCTTGAGTACAACAGTTGCTGAAATCTCGCGGTTGGCAGCTTCGGGGATAACCAAGCTTGTGGGGGCTTCGATAACCTCATCGGTTACAATCATACCGCGGCGTACGGGCAAGCAGTGCATGAAGAAGGCATTGTTGGTGAGGGCCATCTTCTCTTCGGTGATAGTCCATGAGCGGTCCTTAGAGAGCACCTGGCCATAGTTGGGGTCATCGTAAGCCGACCAGTTCTTGGCATATACAAAGTCTGCACCGCGCAACGCCTCATCCTGATCGTGTGTTACCTTGGCGTTGCCCACAAACTCGGGCGCGAGGTCGTAGCCCTCGGGGTTGGCAATCACAAAGTCGTAGTCGGTGGCATTCATCCACTCGGCGAATGAGTTGGGCACAGCTTGTGGTAATGCCTTGGGGTGGGGAGCCCAGGTGAGCACCACCTTGGGACGTTCGGTCTTCTTGTGCTCCTCAATGGTGATGAGGTCGGCAAAGCTCTGCAGGGGGTGGCGTGTGGCTGCCTCCATGCTGAATACGGGACGGCCCGAGTAGCGGATGAACTGCTCGATGACGCGCTCCTCATAGTCGTCGGCCTTGTCGGTGAGACCAGCGAAAGAGCGCACGCCGATGATGTCGCAGTAAGAGCCCATCACGGGGATAGCCTCGAGAAGGTGTTCGGCCTTGTCGCCATCCATGATAACACCACGCTCGGTTTCGAGCTTCCATGCGCCCTGATTCACATCGAGCACGATGACATTCATGCCGAGGTTCATCGCAGCCTTCTGTGTGCTCAATCGAGTACGGAGCGATGAGTTAAAGAATATCATCATAAGGGTCTTGTTACGTCCCAGTTCCACGTGAGCAAATCTGTCTTTCTTGATCTCCAGTGCCTCGGCCACAGCCTCGTGCAAGTTACCTATATCCTGTACGCAAGTAAATTTCTTCATACCTATTGTGTTTTATTTAATAATCGATTACGCGAAGGTACGAAGAAGCGAGCAAAATGCCAAGTTTACTTGAGCATTTTTCTGCGAGCGCCGAGTACCTCGTTGGAAGCAAGGTACGAAAAGCGAGTGAGAAAGGCAAATTTATTTGCAATTTCTCCCAACGAGCGCAACGTACCTCGCTGAAAGCAAGGTACGAAGAAGCGAGCAAAACACAAAGTTCTTTGATGTTTTTTCAGCGAGCGCACTCCTTTGGGATCCTAAAGGCTCCGTCGTCGCAACCGACGCTTTCATATCGCGTCGGCGCTGGAGGCAAGGTGCGAAAAGCGAGCGGAAACACCAAATAAAGAAACAGTAAGACCTCACGCCCGGACTTTTTGTTCGGGTGTGAAGCGCTTATGTAATTATGCAAGACAAATAATGTCCTCGTTTTTGAATTAATTTACTCAGATGTCTTGTGTATACCAAACTGACAATTTAAGAAAATGTAAAAAATGGAAAATTCTTGTTTAATTTGCAATGGGTTGTTCGTTTATAGAGCAGATGACACAAGAAGAGTTTACATATAAGGCAAGCGAAATACGGAATAAAGCCGTATTGATAGCTGAAAGGTTCGGCTACGGCACAGACGACGCTGAGGACATTGCGCAAGACGTGATGCTGAGGCTATGGAGTCTGCGCGAGCAGCTCACCGACGCCACGCACCTGAACGCTTCTGCCATCCTCACCACGAAGCGTGCCTGCATCGACCGATGGCGCACAACACACCAGTACAAGGAGCTGGACGAGGCAACACCACTGATCGATGATGACACACCGCACGACCGACTCGAATATGCCGAACTGGAGCAATGGCTATACAGGCAGATTGACAGCCTGCCCTCCACATCGGGAATAGTACTAAGGATGCGTCAGTTGGAGCGGCGGGAGGTGAGCGAGATAGCCGACATCTTAGGCATACAGCCGAGCTCAGTATCAACACTGCTTTCACGAGCACGACATGAGTTGCAAAACAAACTAAAGAAGAGAAACCAACAATGAAGCGAATGTACGACATACAGGAAATAACCCAGCTCATCGACAAGTTCATGGCAGGCGAGACCAGCATCGCTGAGGAAGATGTGCTGGCACAGTACTTCCGCACACACGAAGTGAGCGAGGAGTGGGCTACATACAAGGAGATGTTTGCATTGTTCGATGCCAGAGAGGTGGACATCGACATGGAGGTTGAAATGACTGAGCAGCCCGTTACTCCTCAAAGAGCGAAAATCGTAACATTCAAAAAGAGGGACAAACAGCAGGGAGAGTCCTATCACAGCTCAACAACATCGCGCTGGATGTGGCCTGCAATAGCAGCCTGCATAGTGGCCGTCTTCTTTCTTGGGCGTACATCGAAAGGCATAGATGAGCAAGTATCTCCCCAATCCGCAGCAGTGGGCACAAAGGTTATCTACGCATCGGCCAGCGATACTGCCTACCAAAGTCCCACATTGGTAGATGAGTTTATAGTAAAGCTCGCAGACTACTATGGAGTAGAGCAAGAGGTGCTAGATTGCAACTCTACGACAGATGCCACCAACTACCTTTATGTATTCCCCGATGAAATGGAAGTGGACGTTGTTGGTCGCCTGTTACAAATAGCATGTTGGTACAACAAGAACACTCCTGGCTATCAGTTGCGATTGTCGCAGGAAGAGTTCCTATTCGAACTGAACGACACACACGACGGACGCCGATATATGTGGCTGGCAGAAAAGATAGGCAACACCACCTTCCTTTATGGAGTGAATGCACCGATAGGGGTGAGTATATCAAACACCAATTATATGAATTTTAGGGATAAGCATGCACCCTTCAATAAAAAATATATGTATTACAAACTCTAAATGACAGATGATATGAAAACTAGAAGAGCCGTATTTCTAAGCCTCGCCATAGTGGCAATCATTACAGGAATGGCTATTACTTCATGCGATTTCCAAGGTCGTAAAACCAATAACGAAGATTCCAGCACTTTAGCATCAAGTGGAGGAGTTATGATGATTGGATCTCCTGATATTACGGTTGATGAGCAGACACAAGAGACCACTATTGTATGGCGCAATACTGAAGATTGGAACAATCAGACCGAAATTCTTTGGGCAGACAGTGTCCCCGTGGCAGAGAACGTAAAAGAGTTTGGGGCTTTTAATGCAGTAGAAAGAGAAGGGCTGGTAGGTTTGTTCTACGAACTGAAAGAAGAAGGCAGTTATACCGTATTGCACTGCTACCTCCAGATGCCGGCCGATGTGTTGCAAAACTTCTGGTTAGCATCTGATGAAACGGCTATAGTAGACCAAGAGACTGGCATCAACTACCGGGCCATACGCTCAGTGCCCGAATGTGGCTGGGGCAAATATTTTGCCGTGAAGTCAAAGCAAGGTGACGTACTCGATTTCCAAATCTATTTCCCCAAGTTGCCTCGCACGACAAAAGAGATTGGTATCTATGGTGTACCCAACTGGTACATGCGTGGAAGGAAAGTTTCTTTGAGCCGTGAGAGCGACAAAGCTAATTTCTACGACAAAGCGCCTGAATACCGCTTGCCTAAGCTCGTGAAGGAGGAAGCCCCCAACTACACGAAGAGCGATGGCCACGCATGGGCAGTATATACCGATGCTCATTTGATACAACCTGTAAAGGAAGGTACAATGGCACTGTGGCGCACTCCTGAGGCTACTTATCTGGCAATGGCCAAGGAACAGGTTTGGATGCGTAGATATTGGGGATTCTCAAATGGCAGCATGCTTGTAGACGAAAAGGGTAACGTATATCAATTGAAAGAAGTGTTAGGACTTCCCAGTAATAACCATATCTTCTGGTTGGAGGGGTACTCAGGTGATCATATGGCTTTCATGCACGTGTTCGAACCCTTATCTGAGAATGCCAAGAGTATTTCTTACATAGAGCCCGATGGCGAGCCCTTCGACTCGTGGGGTGCCAATTGGAAAGGAGAACGCATTATGCACCTCAACATCGAGGAGCTGAGACAGAATCAGCATCTGTTTGAATACAAAGAACGTAAAGTAATCAAATAAAAACCAATAAAGTAATTTAGATAAATCCATGCCGGGGCTGTGAAGTTCTGGCATGGATATTTAAGTAATCAGATCGTTTTTCTTTCTTCTCAACATAAATGTCCGTAAATTGACTATGAATAAATAAAAAAATATCACGACCTTTGTAACTTTTGGGGCTTTTCTCCGTCTTATAGATAGAATAACATACAACATAAACAACCAACAAAATGAAACCAACCAAACTATTCCTCTTCCTTGCCGTGGCGGTGCTGCTGGGGGCGTGCAATAATAAAACCTCCAACAATGCGACAACTGTTGCAGAGTCACAGGGTATCACCAATACCTATTGGCGTGATGACAAGACGGGTGACTGGTTCATCGGCTTTACCGAGAAGCATGTAATATATGACAATGCCGTATGGGACATCGTGGAGCAAACAGCACAAGGGGGAGGCTATACACTCACCATTCGCAAGGATAACAGAACGAGAGAGGTCAAGGTGAATCCAATGAAAGAGGGCGAGCGCACAATTATAATCGAAAAGGACGGACGAGTAAAATGCAGCCCTATCACTACAAGCACCCTGCCCGACTATTCCACTCGAGACAATCGCCAAGGCCTCAAGGATAATGGCTATCGTATGGGCGATAGCGTGACCATCGTCGGATGGCTCAAGGATATGCCACAGCGTGCTTGGAAAAGAGCAGGCAAGGAATTTGAGGTGGTGATTCAGAATATCATTGCGAATGAGCAGCAAAGTTTCTATACCTCAATGAACTCGCTGGGCCAATTCGTATTAAAGATGCCATTACTCAATACTTCTCAGGCATTGGTCGATTGGAAAAGGAGTCATATCAACACTGTGTTGGAGCCTGGCGAAACCTATTTTCTTCTTGTAGACTTTTCTACTGGGCAAAGGCTTTTCATGGGCACTGACGCTCGCTTGCAAAACGAACTACTCTCTTATCCACCCGAATGGTACGATACACGCATGGAAAAGCGGGATAGTGACGAGAAGGAGGCTATGGACTTCTTGACTGCGACCAACAACTTACGCAATAAATATATGAATGAGTTGCAAGAACGGATAAAGCAACACTCCAATCTCTCGCAACGCTACGTTGACTATCTCACTGGCTGGTATCAGGCGGGGCTTGGAATGGAACTCATGCAGGGACGATTCTCTATGAAAGGATTGCAAGTTCCCCAGCCTTATATGGACTTTGTGGGCAAAGAAATATGGCAGAAAAGGATCAAGCCCTATACGCTGTATACTGATTTCAGCATATTCAAGCGTGACTATATCGACCAACTGGAGTTCATGAAGAAACCAATAACAAGGATGGAACTTCTCCATCGCATGGTCGAAAGCGGAGAAATATCCTTGACAACCGAGGAAAAGAGGGCGCTGGAGGATTATCAAGTGAAACTGGAAAAGTTCCGCACTGATTTTGAAAATGCCACAGATAAAAAGAAACGTGAAGTGTTAATAGAAACGTTCAATGCGAGCGAAGAGGTTAAGGTGGTCAATGAACTATTGAAGGTGTTCGATGAACCGATACAAAAAGCCGAAAATATCTTCAATCTGCGCCAGACATTGGAGGTGCTGGATTCCGTAGGGTGCGACAGCAACTTGCGTGACCTTCATCTTGCAGCCACATTATACAAATGGATAGATGTCAGTCGTAAACCACTTCTCCCTGAAGTTGTCGTTTGGATGGAACAGGAAATAAAACTCCCTGCAGCCAAGGCCGCAGTGATAGAACAAAATAACAAATACCTTGCTATACAACACCGCGACATATTAGGCTCCAACCTGAAATCCTCCGATGACGTAAAGAGTATGAGCGATGGCGAGAAAATATTGCGCACACTCATCGAGCCCTACAAGGGCAAGATAATCCTACTTGACATTTGGGGCACATGGTGCGGCCCCTGCAAGAGAGCATTGGAAAACAGCCAAGAGGAGTACGAGCATCTGAAGGACTACGACATCATATACCTCTACCTCGCCAACCGCTCCAGTGAAGAGTCGTGGAAGAATGTCATCAAGGAATACAATGTGACGGGCGACAACGTGGTGCACTACAACCTCCCCACCGAGCAGCAAGCCGCCATCGAGAACTACCTTGGCGTGAACAGCTACCCCACCTACAAACTCATCGACCGAGGCGGCAACATCCTCGGCGTGAATGCAGACCCTCGCGACCTCAATGCGCTGGAGGGGGTAATCAAGATGATAGAGTAACAATATATATCATTTTATGGAACAACTGATTAAAGAATTGCTGCAACGCTTGGATGCTCACCGAAGCAGCGTGGAATAGAGCAAAGCACGAATTGTCCCCAAAAAGATGTGGCAACACAAAACACAGATATACATTCTGTTACGAGTGCTCTGCCACATCTTTTTCTATTCTCAGTTCCTTATGTGTATTAAAATAAATAATTATAAGGATAGTATATAGATAATTAATTATTTATTTATTTATTTCCTTATAGGGTTCCAAAAATGCGAAACAATGTGGCAGATAGTATCAATCGCACTAATAATCAATGAAATGCGTTGCCACGTCTTTTTCTTGTCGCTCGTGCTGACAACCGAAATCAGGAACAGTCCCGCAAATCGCAGGCCTGCACCGCGCGAAAAGTCTTTGTCTGTTTTAGAAAAAGCCTTTGTCTGATGAAAAAATCGGACAAAGGCTTTTCAAGAAGGATATTGATTTACGAGTATTTTCAAGAATCAGGTGATAGGCTGAATACCCCCTTCTGACAAAAAGTTGCCCCCACTCATCACTTTGGATGGTGGGGGCAACATGTATTACTAAGATGGAGGAATTATTCCTTTACGATGGTGAAGGGCTCGTCCTTCACGTAGATGCGGTAGTCTTTGATGGAACCGGGAGCACCTTCCTCCATACGGGGCAGATATTGCAGAGCGGTGAGCTGCTGCTTGCTGCCGAGGTTGATGATGAGGTGGTGGGGGAGCTCAGCACCCTGTGCGGTTGCCCAATAAGTGCTCTCCTGAAGGTCGTAGATACGGTCACCTGTACGGTTGCTACGGCTCTTGTCCTCGCTGTCGGCATACTGGATGGTCCAGGGCTCGCGGCTCAGACGGTTGCCCTCAGCATCGAGTAGGTACCACTCGGCAATAGCGGTGTAGGCATCGCCTGCCTTTTGGTTATTGACAACCTCGATACATACGTATTGGCCTTCGAGAGTTTTGCCAAACTTCTGCTCCTGCCAGCCGTTGCCTACACGGAAACGGGCTGTGAGCGCGGGCTTCTCACCCTTGAGGCTGAGCACGGTGCCGGGTTCACGGTGTGTGGCAGGCACAGGGTTACGCAAACCATCGAGGATGGGTTTCTCAAGACCGACGAGCTTGTTCTCCTGCGGACCCTTGATGTCGAGGATGAGGATCTCGTTCTCGCCCTTCTTGAGCCAGCAGCCAGGAACGTAGAGTGTCTGCTGAGGACCAATCTCCCAGAAACGGCCGAGGCAGTGACCATTCACATAGACGAGACCCTTGCCCCATGTGGTGAGGTCGAGGAAGGTGTCGGCCTTCTTGTCAACAGTGAAGGTGCCCTTATAGTAACCGGGGACGAGGGTCTGTTGTCCGTTGTCTGTTGTCTTATAGTCCTTATTAAGAGTGAACTCATAGGTGTTGGGGAAGAGGTATACATCCCAACCCTTGAGCTCGGTAGTAGTAGCTTCGCCATTGGCAGCTACGGTGGTGAGCTCTACCTTATCGGTGATACCCTTGAAGTCCTTGATGGCGCGACCGAAGTTGATGCGGCCCATAGCCTCAACGAGGATGTCGAGCACAGCTCCCTCGCGTACTGAGGGGAGGGTGAGCACCTTCTCACCGAGGCGGCGGTCCATCTTGCCGATGTACTTGCCATCAACGAACACCTGTGCATAGTCGTGAGCGTCGGTGATGGTCAGGCGGCTCTGGCTGTCGGTACCCTTGAGGGTAGTGCGGTAGAGCATAGAACCCCAACCCTGATTGAACTCTTCCATGGTCTTGATATCCTCAGAGTGGATAGCCTCGGGGAGGTTGTCGAAGATGGGGGCTACCTCGGTCATCTGGAACTCGGCAACGGTCTGCACGGGCATGGCAGCGGGCACCTCGGGGAGGGGCTTGCCGTCGTTGTACTGGGCAAGCATGTTGCGCAGCTCGTGGTACTTGGGAGTAGCCTGACCTGCCTCGTTGATGGGGGCGTCGTAG
>JAZKYH010000030.1:0-8353 GCA_045612065.1 Bacteroidaceae bacterium | reverse complement strand
GTTATCGAGAAGATGGTATTGGCTGTACTGAAGAACAATGAACTAAACAAACCAATCAACAGAAAAAGGTTTAGGGCATCTATTGACAGAAAGTATTTATGGCAATTATTAAACCAATTTTTATAATGCGTTTTCCCTGCTCCTGTTTCTTTGGGAAATTTCTCGTCGGCAAGACTTTTTCATCAAGTCCATTCGTTCCCGAAGACAAGTCTGTTTGGTGTTGAAAATATGTTGTGCAACATAAATCGTTTCTTTCGTTATGTTAAAAGTTGCTGAATAACATAAAAATATCTACTTTCGCTCGTTAATTAGTGTCTACAAAAGGTCGTTTGGCGATTTTTGTAGGCGCTGGGTTACTTTGGGAGAACTTGAAATTAACTATAACTAACTTATTATTAACTAAAAACAAAAGTCTATGAAAAGAACATTTACTTTTCTGGTGTCATTGTTCCTTTGTGCAGGTACAATGTTGAAGGCTGGTCCTACTGATCTGCCTCAGATTACGACGGATTTGAACAATCCGATCTATTACACCATCTACAACACGCGTTCTGCAGAGCCCGGTGGCTTGATGTACTATGCAGGTGACGAGGTTGGTTTGAAGGATGGTTGCTCTTCTACGGTATTAGAAGACAAGTACCAATTCTTCTTTACTGGCACACATGATTCTATGTACATTCACAACAAGGCAACAGCAAACAAGTTGGCTTCTGTAAGCTCTTGGACAGAGGCTGGTGCTGAGTGGGCTGTAGGCGTTTCTCCTATGGGCGGTGGCTTGGCTTTCGGTCCTAAGGGTGGTCTTGATTCCAATGATTGTTGGAATGACAAGAACTATGCAACAAACGAGACAACAAGTGACTTTACTAAGTGGAGCGCTAATGATGCAGGCTCTATCTTTGTCGCTGAGTTGGTTTCAAGTTGGGTGTTCCCCGTAGCAGACTTGTTCTACGTTATCGAGTGTCCCTTGTTTGAGAAAGCACAAGGTGAGGCTGGCAAGAAGGCAATCTACGTAAACGGTGAAGGTAAGTCTGTATGGGGTGCTGAGGACCTCGCAAACCATAATTTTTACTGGATTCCCGTAGCTGTGGATGGTGGAGTTGCTTTGAAGAACTTTGGTACAAATAAGTATTTGAGCAAGGCTGATGGTACAATGACTGATGAACCCGTTGCAGTTACTTTCAAAGCGCTTGGTGACAACTCTTTCAATATCAGATTGGATGGCGCTCTTCATGCTGGTGGACACAGTGGAGGCGCTGGTCTTTCAGGTTGGCTTACAAGTTGGGATGGTGCGTTAGGTTCTGCTTCTGCATGGCGTTTTGTCCAGAAAGAAGATCCCACTGCTTTGACAGAGGTTGTTGTTACCTATAGCTTCACTTACGGTGGTGAAGAGAAATTTACTCAGACTACTACTACTTTCGTAGGTGAGGAGTGGCCTGCAGTTGTTGTTCCTTATGGCGTATCAGCGAGCAAGCCTGAGGGCGTTATTGCTGAGGCTGACGTAGTTGATGGCAACGCAAAGAAGACCATTGAACTTACTTTGAACCTCCCCTTTGCTGTATCTGATGAGAACACTATCAATGCTATTTTGATTTCTTCACATAGTGTAGATAATCTCAAGTGGCGTGCAGAGGGTACTGATATCACAGTACAGAGTGGTGCTGAGGCTGATTCTGATAATTATAAGTGGGCTATCTACTCTGCATGGAATGAGGGTGAGCTTACCTTCACTATCAAGAACTTGGGTACAGGCAAGTATATCTACAGCACATCTGCAGACAATAGTCACGACCAAGGTGTTGTAACTTTGGCAGACGAGGGTTCAGTGTTTACTTTTGAGGCGAACAATAGATTCAAACTTGCTACAGGCAAATACCTCTCTGTAAATAGCTCAAGAGATACCAACGTACAATACTTGGGTACTTGGGGCGCACACGGCGGTACAAACAATAAGTTCATTGCATGCGAGTATGAGGTTGTTCCCGAGGTAGAATACGCTGACGAAGCAGTTATCAATGCCTTCATTGCAGAGGTGTCTGCAATCGGTGAATTGCCTTATGACTTGGATGCTACATGGACAAGCCTTCCTGCCGTACTCGCAAGTTTGGAGGCTTTGAATCCTCTCATTGAGCAGATTGAGCTTGGTAACCCTGTAGCTAAGGCCGATGTTGAGGCTGCTACAAAGACAGTTGCTAATGCTAATGCTGTAGCTGTATATTACAATGAAACTTATGCACCCACAGCAGAAGCAGCTGCCGATCTCCTCGCTGCACTTGAAAATGGTTCTGAAGAGTACACTGCTCTCAGCGCTGCAATTGCAGCATGTGACCTCTCTGCAGTTATGACCGTAGCTGAGCTCGAAACTATTAACGCAGCTCTTGCTGAGGCTGTTGAGGCTAATACACCTGAGGGTGGCGTAGTTAAGACTGACTATACTGATGCTATTAAGAATGCTTCTGTTGCAGAGAAAGCCGATTGGGAAGGTGGCCTTAGCCATGGCAATGGCGGCCTTTACAAGACAAGCGCAGAAAGCTTTGACTTCACTCAGACCATCACACTCCCCGCTGGTCAGTACAAGATGACTGCACAGGTAGCTTATCGCTATGCAGGTAGCAATGATACCCCCACCTCAGAGGAGTTTGAGTATAATCAAATCCAGGCAGGTGCAGAGACACACTTGGCTAAGCTTTACGCTCAGACCTCTACGTATAAGTATGAGGCAAATGTACAGAATCGTTGGGAGGGTGCTTCAGACACCAACTATGCTGGTGATGGAGTATCAACTGTAAACGGCAAGTTCGTTCCCAACTCTTCAAACGCTGTTAAGGCTTGGTTTGATGCTGGCATGTACGTAAACGAACTTGTGTTCAACGTACAAGAGGATGGCGAAGTTAAGATTGGTGTTGCAAAGAGTGCAAAGGCTCCCAATGGTGACTACACCAACATCGGTGCATGGACTTTGACACGTCTTGGCGATGCTGAGGCTGATCCTAAGGAAGAAGAGCCCACTCCTGAAGAACCTGAGGGTGATGTGACAAACCTTTACTTGAAGAATGCTGGATTCGACGACGCAAGCAGCTGGGTAACAGAAGGTAATGTGGATAAAGCTGCTAAGGATGTCGCTAACTGGACCGTGACAACAACTGGCGATTCTTGGTATTATGGAGCTGCTTTGGGTTATGGTAGCGCTGCCATGGTCAACAATGCTGCTATTCCCGCAACCAATCCTGAAGGTGTTGCCGAAGGTGGTGCATTGGGTATCTCTGTAGGTTGGGAATGCGTTGTAGAATATACACAAGACGTAGTGCTCCCTGCAGGTGTTTACACACTTACTTATAAGGTTATCAACGTAAATAATGGTGCTACTCAGGGTGCAAACTACTTCGGTTTCAAGTCTGGCTCAACCACTTACTATGGTAAGACAACAAACTTTACATATAATGTTTGGGAAGAGCATTCTACAACATTCGTTCTTAGAGAGGAGACTGCAGGTGCCATCTCTGTTGGTATCGGTGCTGTTACTGGTGGCTCAGGAGCAAATGCAAAGATCTTCATTGATGGAGTTACTTTGAGTTATGAGGCCGAAGTGCCCGAAGAGGTTCCTGCACTCTTTGCAGATGGTGATTACTTGATCGTGAACACTGCTACTGGTTGCTACCTTGGTGGTGGTAATGACTGGGGTACACATGCGACCTTGCTGAAGAAGCCTCAATTCTTTACCCTTACCCACAAGGGCGACAATGCTTATACTTTGGATTCTCATCAGAGCAATGGTGGTGACAGCCACTTCCTCGGTGCAAATCTTTATTGCGACAGTGGTGCTGCATATTGGACTTTCGCTAAGAAGGATAATGGTAGCTACACCATCAGCAATGGTGACAACTATCTGACTGGAAATGGTGCTGGTAACGTAATCATTACTGCAGCAGATGCAACTGCCGCTACTGCTGAATGGACTATCATCAGCCGTGCTGATGCATTCGCCGCATTGGATGCTGCTACTCAGGAGGCTCCTATGGATGCAACTGTCTATATTACTAACCCCGAGTGTAAGCGCAATGCTGGTGGTTGGACTACAACTTCGGCTGATGGTACTGCTGCTGCTGGAAACTTGGCTATGGGTGGCGGTGGCGCAAATGCAAACTGTGCAGAGTCATACCATTCAAATAATGGATTCGATATGTCGCAGGTTCTTGAAGGCTTGAAGCCCGGTGTATACCGTTTGGACGGACATGCGTTCTATCGTGACGACAATGACCAAATTGGCACTTTGCCCTACTTCTACGTAAATGAGCAGAAATCAAACTTCCTCAAGCTTACAGGCTCTGAGAATAATATGAACTCGGCATATCTTTCATTCTTGAATGGTAGCTATGCAGTTCAGCCTATTTATTTCAATGTAACCGAAGGTGAGAGCGTAAAGATTGGTGTTCATGGAGAGAATACCGCGTTCTGGAACATCTGGGGTGAGTTTGGTTTGACATACTATGGTGCTGAGGCTTCTATCGCAGAGATTAAGGCTGGTGCAGTTTATACTGACTACAATAAGACTATCGGCAAGCCTATGAGTGGCGAGTTGCAGTTGGCAATGGAGACTGCAAAGGCTGCTTTCGAGGCTGATCCCTCTGATGAGAACTTGGCTACATTTACTTCTGCAGTGGTTGCTGCTGTTGCTTCTGTAGATGCTTATGCAAACAATAAGTTGGCTATCGATGCAATGTTTGCATTGATGGAGAGCACCAATGTATACACCATGGAGGCTTATGAGGCCTACAAGGCTACAGCTGAGGACTTCCTCGCACAGTATGAGGCTCGCACTTTGAATGCAGTTGTTGATAATCCTGCTGCAATCCATGGATGGCATGCAAGTGTTGATTATGACGACATGTTGCTCTCTGCATTTGGTGTGAAGGACTTTGACACAAACCTTTACATCAATACTTGGTCTGGCGAAGGTGAGACCGATGGTTCTGAATTTAAGGTTCCCTTCTTCGAGTATTGGGTTGGTGATGGTGAGTCACTCGGTGCTACAACAAAGACTGCAACAGTGACAGGTCTTACTCCCGGTATGTGCTACACCGCTGAGGCTTGGGTTCGTGTACGCGCCAAGAATGGTGTTGCGGCTGCTGATGCTACTGGCATTACCTTGTCTGTAGGTGAAGGCGAAGCAACTGACGTTACCGAGGGTGAAGTTATTGGCAACTCACAGTTCTCACACGCAGTATTCACTGCTACAGGTGTTGCAGATGCTGAGGGTAACTTGACTATCAATATCAATGTTCTTGATGGCAACAACATAAGCTGGCTGGCATTCAAGAACTTGAAGTATACTGAGGTTGAAGTAGTAGAACCCGAGTACCTCACCGTCGTTAGCGCTATGGCTGGTGATGTAGAAATTGTTGAGGGTGCTGCTACTGTAGAGTCTATCTCTAGCTTCGATATCACCTTCGATCGTCCTGTAGCTTTGGCTGAGGATGCTGAATGGGCTACGTTGACAGACAGCTGGGGAGACAATTCTCTTAAGGCAGAGGTCCTCGAAGATAATAAATGCGTTGTTCGCTTCTCTCTCCAATGGGAACAGGTGTTTACCGATGCTGGCGAGTTCTACTTGTATGTTCCTGAGGGAGTCGTTGTAGGTGCTGATGATGCTAACTTCATCAATGCTGCAATTGAAGCCGTTATCACTATCGAGGCTGCTCCTGCAACTCCGCTCATTGTTACTAACGTGACCGTAGGTGAGGATGTAATGGAAGGCTTCACTGCAGTTGCTACACCTGAGGATATGATCAAGGTTAACTTCGATGGTCAGTTCTACTTCCAGGGTATGCCTTCTATCGTAGATGCTGAGGGTAACGACGCTTCAGAGTTCTTCATGTTTGCAAATGGTCTTGATGTTGACGGCAGCAACTCATACATCTTCCAGGGTATGAATGCTGGTACCTATACCATCACCATGCCTAAGGCTTCGTTCATGAATATGATGCAGTGGAAGGCTCCTGCTGAGGATATTGTATTGACTGTACAGATTGTCGTAGAACCCGAAATGCTCTCTGTTGTAGGCGCTAAGGTTGGTGATGTTGCAATTGTTGAGGGTGCTGCTACTGTAGAGTCAATCTCTAACTTCGAAATCACCTTCGACCGTCCCGTTGCTTTGGCCGAGGATGCTGATTGGGCTACATTGACCGACAAGTGGGGAGACACCTCTCTCAAGGCTGAGGTTCTTGAAGAGAATGATTGTGTTGTTCGCTTCTCTCTTCAGTGGGATGTGTATACCGAAGCTGGCGACTATTACCTGTATATTCCTGAGGGAGTCGTAGTAGATGCTGAGGATGCAAACTCTATCAACGCTGCGATTGAAGCTGTTGTCACTATCGAGGGCGGTTCTGTAGAACCTGCTACTCCGCTTGCAGTTGTTAACGTAACCGTAGGTGAGGATGTAATGGAAGGCTTCACTGTTGTGGCTACCACAGAGGATATGATCAAGGTTAACTTCGATGGTAAGTTCTACTTCCAGGGTTCACCTGTTATCGTTGATGCTGAAGGTAAGGAGGCTCCTATGGCGTTCGAGTATATGAATGGCCTTGATATGGATGGCAGCAACTCATACATCTTCATGGGTAAGACTGAAGGTATCTACACCATCACCTTGCCTAAGACTCAGTTTAATGAATTTGAGATGATGGGTTGGAAGGCTCCTGCTGAGGATATCGTATTGACAGTGCAAATTACCTTGCCTCAAGGTATCGACAATATCAACGTTGATGCTGAGACCGTAATCTACGACATCCACGGACGTCGCGTAGAGAAGATGGAGAAGGGCGTTTACATTGTTAACGGTAAGAAAGTTATCAAGAAGTAAACTTCTAATACTATGAAAACAGTAAGGGGTGCGCAAACTGCGTACCCCTTTGTTTTTTGCAATCAGGATACTGGGCTTTTTGCTATGATTTGTTTTGCTTGTAAAAGATTTGTATATATCTTTGGGCTCACTTCTTATAGCTTATTTCTCAAAACTAATTTATATATGGACAACGAACAAAGAATCCTCCGTGCTGTTGAACTCTTCAAGATGGGTTACAATTGTGCACAGTCAGTGACGGCAGCCTTTGCCGATGAGTATGGATACACCGAAGAGCAGGCACTGAAGATGTCGGCTTCGTTTGGTGGGGGTATAGGACGTATGCGTGAGACTTGCGGTGCGGCATGTGGTATGTTTATCCTTGCTGGTCTGGAAACGGGAAGCACTGATCCGGACGACCGTGAGGGCAAAGCGGCCAACTATGCCTTCGTGCAGGAGCTGGCCGAGGAGTTTCGTCGCGAGAACGGTTCGCTCGTCTGTGCCGAGCTGTTAGGACTGCGCGAACGCAAGCCGCAAGAACCCAATCCAGAAGAGCGGACACAAGCCTACTACGCCAAGCGTCCATGCGCAAAAATGGTAGAAACTGCGGCTCGTATATGGGCAAATAGAAAGAAAAATGCATAAAAACAGGTAAAAAAGCGAGAAAAGTTGCATAAAATTATGTTTTATAACATAAAAACTATACCTTTGCGCCCGATTTAGTGCGGTTGAAAGTAAAAAGAAGTAAAAACGTTTAAATAGTAAAAAGATTATGTTGACAGAGAAAGCTGGTGCAAATGCAGGTCTCATCTGGAATGCACTCGATGGTAAGGAAGGTTTGACCTTCAAGGAAATTAAGAAGGAAACTAAGCAGAAGAAGGATGATTTCCTCCTTGGCTTGGGTTGGTTGCTCCGTGAGGGCAAGATCGCTGCCGTTGAGGTAGAGGAGGATGTTGTTTACTCACTGAAGTAATCAAACTCGTTTGATAAGAAGAGGGGAGGGCGTAGGCTTTCCCCTTTTTTGTTTGTTTATTCATTTGCTTTTTGTAATTTTGCAGTATTGCAAGTATTGTGTCTATGAACGTACATCAATATACACCTGAAGAGATACAGCAGGAGCTGAACTACCTGCAACTGCTGTCGCGCAGCTTTCGTAATGCGGCTGAAGCGAGCACTGAAATCATCAACCTCGAAGCTATACTCGGATTGCCGAAGGGTACTGAACACTTCCTTGCTGATATCCACGGCGAGCATGAGGCTTTCCAGCATGTGCTGAAGAATGCATCGGGCGATATCAAACGTAAGGTGCGCGAGGTGCTCGGTGACGAGCTCAGCGATAAGGAGATACGCGCGCTGTGTACGCTCATCTATTATCCTGCCGAGAAGCTGCAGCTCATCAAGGCCGAGCATGAGGGGGAGGATATGCATGACTGGTATGCCTTGACACTGCGAAGACTCATCTCGGTGTGCCAAAATATCTCTTCCAAGTATACCCGCTCCAAGGTGCGAAAGGCGCTG
>JAZKYH010000029.1:0-41336 GCA_045612065.1 Bacteroidaceae bacterium | reverse complement strand
TTCTTCATTACCACCGGGTTGCGCTGTAGCTCCCAAAAGAGATCCTATACCAAGCCCCAGCAATGTGGCATCGGTAATAAATCGCTCCTTCTCGCTCTTCTTAGAATTCGGATTCATCAGTGCCTCGATGGTCTCTTTGCTAATCGTCTCAGTAGAATTCAGAAGATTTTTGTCAATGAGTTTGTTGATAAGTTCCTTCTGGTCTTCTGCCTTCTTGCGTGAGTGGCGGAGGCATAGTGCCACGATTGTGATTGTAACACCAGCAAGAACGAATAGGAGAATGATATCTTCGTTAAAAATGCGTATGATATTCTGTTTATTTATATTCTCCATTTCTGCCATGTTCTCTTGATGCTCGTATAATGCTTGTTGGGTTGCTGCATTCACCGAGTCTGAATATTGTCGTGCACGCATCTGTTGTTCCCACTCTTGTTGTGATTCACTGACGTTATCTTGCGCCATTCCCATCACCGGCATCAATGCCACTGCTGCAAGTAGCAGCATTCTGAAAAACTTTTTCATATCATTCGTTGTTTTAATTTGTCTGTTCATTTAGTGCGTATTCTTTGGTGTCACCGTCAATTAGACAAGACAACTTGCCGAAAGGTTGCAACAAAGGTAAACTTTTTCACTAATATCCCATACGACCGCGCCCATCACCAAGTCTGCCACACAGATGATTTGGGGAGTACATTTTATGTAACCTTTGAAAAATATTTTTCGCACCTTTGAAAAATTGCGGACGAGCCTGCAATTTTTCTTTAACGCACCTTCGAAAAAAAAAAAACGAATCTTTCCTCCTTGAGAAGACGCTATCACGAACAATCTAAGGTTTCTGTACGTTGTCGTGTCCTAAGATATGCTACATGAATACAAAACGGTTTGTTCGGTGGGTGGAGATACTCCTCATATCAGCATTGCTAATGCCTACGGCAGTGCTGTTTGTACTATATACGCCCCTCACACAAAACATAGTCGCACAATGGGCGACAGCATGGCTGACCAAACAAACGGGGATGGAGATAAAAGTCGAGCAGGTAAGCCTACAATTTCCCCTGCGCATAGAGGTGAGAGACCTACGCATAGGAACATTGCTGAGCACAGAGGGGCTCGATGCCAACATACGTCTACGTCCTCTAATGCGAGGAGTGATAAAAATCGATTATATAAGTGCCAAGAATATAGCCATCCATACCGACACGTTGAATAACATCTCGACAGAACGGTTCAGGGCAGACGACATCTCCTACAACTTGAATGAGCGCAAAGCTCACATCCGCCGTGTACTCCTCGATGAAGGTAATGCCGTATTGTATAGTAGCGCTTCGCCTCAACCCCGAGTCACGAGATTCAATCGTCTTCCTCTTTCACTGACCATAGCCGACATACAACTTTTACACATAGCGGCAAGCCATACTAATACCCAGATGGAGATTAGCAGTTGGGCAGACCGCATTGCACTACATGATATTGCCGTAGACACGGTACTCCAAGTATCACTTCAAAGCATCAAGATGACCGATGGAGCTGTCACCCTTAGAGCAAATGGCACGGAGCCTTGGGTAATGACTGAGCTGACTGCATGTGCCGACTCGCTGAGATATACTCCGACCTACATTTCTGGGCAACTCACCCATCTGGCATTCAAAGAATCCCACGGCATTAATTTACAAGAGGGATACATGAATATCACGTGGAAGAACGGACAACTCAGCCTCCCGAAATTTGCACTGCACACCGACAACTCTACCATCCAAGGGCATCTGCACGCACTGGATTACAAAGCAAAAGATATGTTCATAGATGGAGACGCTGAAATTCATATTGGATATAACGATGCACGATTTCTGGCAAGATGGTTAGGCAATACGCCCCAAAAGTACGCCTACCTCTACCCTTCCGAAACGTTCAGCGCCTCCATCGACCTGCAAGGTACCATGGAGCAGTTACAGTTGAACCGAGTTCACATATCACTGCCCACCGTTTTCGACATCAACGTGAACGGCATCGTACGACACATTGCCTCACCTCGGAACTGCGCAGTACAATGCCACTTGGAAGCAAGAAGCTACGACCTTGACTTCCTTACCGCAATCATGGAAGACAGCACCCTACACATTCCGTCGAACCTAACATACAGAGGAGACATCCTCTATAGCCCCGACACCCTGCACGCCCAATGCCTCCTCACCCTTAGTAGAGGAACGGCAACAATAGAAGCCAACTATGCCTCTACAAGTCGCACTTACGAACTGCATCTACAGACCGACTCGCTCGACCTACGGCAGATTATACCCAATGAAAAGTTGGGCATAGCTAATTTGCAAGCCTATGTCACAGGGAACAGCACCGACTACCTGCACGAGGGCAGTTTCTTACGCGGGGCACTCCAACTGCAAACTCTCCAATGGGGCGAGCACACCTTCACCAATGTTTCAGCACAAATAGCTGTAACAAACAAGAGATTGCGCGCCTATGCCTCGTGCTACGATACACTAATGCGATGGAGTATAGCAACATCAGCCAAATACGCCGTTGGGGCCATTGAGGCTACCAGCCACCTCCAAATCAACCATCTCGACATGCATGCACTCCATCTCACCAACACCGACATATACCCCACCCTGCGATGCCGCACCACACTACGTATCGACTCGGGAGAGGTATATAGCCTACATACCCACCTCACCGACATTGCACTAATCACTTCTACACAACATATACAACCACGTCCTCTCTCTCTGCAAGCCACTCTCACCCCCGATACTGCATTACTGGCCATCCACTCAGGTGACCTCACCCTGCAGGCCAATGCTCACACTGAAGGTTTGCCATGGCAATGGGCACGGGGGACCAACCCACTGAACCACCTCACACAGTTGCAAGCGACACTTACAGCAGGTAATGACAACCCCGTGAGCAACTACCTTTCGCTGACAGGCATCAAGACCGACAGTATTGACCTTACGGCACATTATACCGACAACGCCCTACACGCCTACTTACAAAGCGGACTACTCACTTGGAAAAACTCAGAAATGATGCTCCAGGGCAAGACTGATGCGCACCTCGTATGGGGTGAAAACTTCACTATTTCCAATCTGTCAGGCCTGATACACTTGACAGACGTACAATACTCCTTACCGACCTACAATTTACGGCTATACACGATAGATTCTCTCTCAATTCCCTTCGAACAAGGGAGACTGCTCCTCACTGCCCAATCCATCTACACCACAGACAAGCAGCCTCTGCTACTCAATGGCAGGATTACACTCTTCGATGGTCCTCCCACAGCACACCTACTCCTCACCACACAGGGCACCAATTTGCTACAACCCCAAGCAACACGCACAACCCAACTCTATGGCAAAGCTATCACAAGTTGCAACATCATACTGGACGGACCGTTCAATACCCTATCTATTACGGGTGACCTGAGATTGCTCTCCGGTTCATCAGTACATTATATTTATAAGGATGCCATACTCACCGCGAGCAATCAATTGGACAATGTAGTCACTTTTGTCAACTTCAATACCGATACCCTCACCATAGTTCCTCCGAAGAGGCGTTCATCCTCCAACAGCCTTTCAATGAACCTCAACATCACCATCGACCCCACGGTACAATTGGAAGTCATGCTCGGCGCAAACCAACAGAACCGGGTTTCATTACAGGGCGGAGGTATACTGAACCTACAATACATCCCTGTCTCGGGATTCCGCCTCGCTGGGAAATACTCCATTGAAGCGGGTAACATGAGCATGAATGTACCTTTCTTGCATGTAAGCAACATGGTCATTCGCCAAGGAAGTACTATTACTTGGTCGGGCAGTTTACAGAATCCACAATTCGACATCTCTGCCGAAGAGCGCATCCGTGCATCGGTAACCCTCGATGGTAGTCCGCAGTCTATTGTATTCATAGCTGGTGTATCATTCACCGACACCTTGGAGAAATTGAACATACAATTTACCCTCTCTGCCCCTGAAAATGCCTCAATGCAAAACACCTTAGCTACCCTATCGCCCGAGGAACGAGGGAAACTCTCTGTAGCTCTGCTTACCACAGGACTCTACCTCGGTGAAGGAGGTACAGGAAACCTGATGAATACAGCACTGATGAGCATACTACAGTCACAGATTGACAACATCTCACGAGACGCTTTCCGCACAATCGACGTAAGTGTGGGTATAGAGCCTCTACCCGACGGGGTGAGTGGTATAAGCACACGTACAGACTACTCCTTCAGCATTGCCAAACGATTGTGGGATAACCGTATACGCATCATCATCGGAGGCAGTGTAACCACCAGCAATGAACGTATAGAGGATAATGCCGTCATCGACAACATTAGTATCGAATGGCGTATTAACCCCATAGGCAACCAATACCTACGCTTTTTCTACGATAAGAATTTTGAGAGCATTCTCGAAGGAGAAATCCGTGAAACAGGCGTAGGATATGCTTATAAAAGATTTTTTTAGGGATGAAAGTTAAAGGTGAGATTATTCGTCACACTATGAATTTCTCTCTTCGTCATAGTCTTCTCATTACCGTACTCGTGGGTACAATGATATCCGCCTGTTCCACCGTAAGCCATCTTCCTACCGATGAATTGCTCTACACAGGTACACGAGCTGTCACCGTAGTCAATAGCACCCCATCTCCACTGCGCGATCAAGCTATTGGAGAAGCCAAAGTGGCCTTCGTATCGCCACCAAACAACTCGCTATTCGGCAGTTCGCGCTACCGCACTCCCTTCCCTTTGGGACTATGGGCATACAATGCCTTTGTGGGCGATAGTACTCGGCTACGTCAGTGGATGTTTCGAACCTTTGCCACACAACCCATATACATATCCACCGTCAACCCAACCTTGCGCACCGAGGTAGCCGAAAACACCCTGCGCAACTATGGTTACTTTGACAGCCATGTAGCATACCAAGTAGACACCCTCCGCCATGGACGTAAAGCCAAGATTAGCTATGCTCTCCACCTCGGAGAGCCATGGAAGTATGGGGAGATAAAGTATAACGGATTCACTTCTTCCATAGACAGCCTCATCCACTCAGCTTGGAGCCAACGTATGCTACGCGAGAATGAGCAGCTGAGCTACGCCACTCTCAGTGGTGAGCGCAATAGGCTCTTCATGCTCTTGCGAGAACAAGGCTATTACTTCTATCGTCCAGATATGATTCTTCTTCTCGCTGATACAACCAGAGTAAAAGGAACAGTCGACCTACTCATCACCACTCCTACCGACCTACCCTCCTACATCACCCGACCATGGTATATAGGACACACCTTCTTCACACTCAACGACTATCATCATTCGAAATCCACAACGCCACAAGACACACTGACAAGCGGTTCCATCAGTTATCTCTATCGAGGCAAACATCCTCCCATACGCCCGACATTGTTATCCTCACGCATTACTTACAGCCACGGCAGCCTCTACTCTTCGACAACACAAAACACGACCCAACGAGACCTGAATCGCCTAGGCATATTGAGTGGAGTGAGTATCAACTACGTTCCTCGTGACAGCACCTATCGCGCCGACACGCTTGACGTGTATATCAACGCTCAATTGGAAGCTCCCTACGAACTTTCAATCGAGGCTAATTTCACGGCTAAGAGCAATAATCAGATAGGCCCCGGCATAGTGGCCTCACTCTCTCGAAAGAACCTCCTGCGTATGGCTGAAATTATACAGCTACGACTGAAAGGTTCTTACGAGTGGCAAACCAGCCGTACCCCGTATCGTGAAAGCTCAGTGGCCAATTCTTTTGAGCTCGGTTCCGATGTATCCATATCAGTACCCCAGTTACTCTTCCCTGGTGGCTACGACTACTCCTACGAGCGCCCCGTATCCACTATAGGCCGCCTCTATGCCGATTGGCTCCACCGTGGAGGTTTCTTCCGCATGCTCGCTTTTGGAGGTAACCTCACCTATACCTTTTCCACCTCGGATGCAACAACCCATAGTTTCAGTCCATTTTCCCTCACCTTTAACACATTAGAGAGCACCACACAACAATTTGATTCCATAATGACTGCAAATCCAGCCATAGGTTTCTCCTTCCGTGATCAGTTTGTTCCCTCTACCTCCTACACTTTTACGTATGACAACGAAGCCTACTCTCCCCCCCACCCTTCGCGCATAGCCCTGTCGTTCACCTCGGCAGGAGCCCTCACCTCACTCCTCTACGCCGCTACGGGACATACATTCAACAAAAAAGACAAATCGCTCTTGGGCACCCCCTTCGCCCAATTCCTCAAGGCACACACCGAAGCCTGCCGCTACTACCATCTCGCACCGCGCCACACCCTCGCCACACGCATCACCATCGGCGCCATCTATGCCTACGGGAACAGCACCATATCTCCCTTCAGCGAGCAATTCCATGCGGGTGGTGCCAACGATCTCCGCGCCTTCCCCCTACGCGGCATAGGTCCTGGCAGCTACCACTCCACAGAGCGATATGCCTATATCGACCATACGGGCGACTTCAAGTTAGGAGCCAACATCGAGTGGCGGTTTCCCATCGTAGGCCAACTCAGCGGCGCAGCCTTTGTCGATGCAGGCAACGTGTGGACACTGCGCGAGGACAACTCCCGCCCCGGTGGAAGACTCCAATGGAAGACCTTCGGACAAGACATTGCCCTCGGTACGGGCTTGGGGCTACGCTACAACCTCCGCGTACTGCTCCTGCGATGCGATGTGGGCATCCCCCTACACGCCCCCTACGCCACCGACAAGCGCGGCTACTACAACATCCCCCACTTCATCCAAGGACTATGCTTCCACCTCGGCGTAGGGTATCCATTCTGAGTACGACTCACGACACAAACACCAAAGAGAGCAGCCGACAACTCACATTGTCATCTAATGACTGACAAAAGTAACGCTTTTCCGCAAGCCCTATCCACTTACTGGTAAATACTTCTTGCAAGATGCTGATTGCTAGCATGAAATAAATTTTCCACCAAGCCGTCGAGAAATCCGTGACAACGGCTCGACAACCCCGCACCGCGCCGTCGAGAATCGTTCTCCGTTCTTGGGCACCCACGAGGGATGCCCCTACAAAAGAATCGATAGGTCCTCGGTTTTTCTCGTTCAACACATCGAGCCCAAACCGTGACAGTGTGACGTGACAGATACTTTGCTCTCTCAT
Source organism: Bacteroidaceae bacterium (assembly GCA_045612065.1). Classification (GTDB taxonomy): domain Bacteria; phylum Bacteroidota; class Bacteroidia; order Bacteroidales; family Bacteroidaceae; genus UBA1189. Next base: position 34,149 of record JAZKYH010000029.1, on the reverse strand, counting down.
TTTTGGGTCGCGGTAATAATATAGGGGTTACTATATAAATACAGTATACGTAGTATACAGTATATATAGAGTAAAGTTTTTTTACATAAACATTCCACACCAAATCCAGTGCGCGTATATTAACTGTCACGTCACGCTCCCCCCCCTGAAAAAGTTGACTACGCCCCCCCGAAAGGTTGACTCTGCTAGCATAACACATCACGGGAGCGCCCTGCGTGGGGTGCTCCCGTGATGTGTTATGGTGTGCGTGATATGATTACTTGATTACCACTTTTTTGTCGTTTACGATATAGATACCAGGCTTGGTGGCGTTCTCTACGCGGCGGCCGGTGAGGTCGTAGATGATGGCCCGCTGTTGACCGCCAGCCGTTGACATGGCATTTATGCCCGCTTCTGCGCTAATTTCCATGATATTCGTAAACTTGCTCCAATGCTCAGTCCCCTTGTAGGCCTCTACCGAAGCGGCAGGCACATAGAGCGGGATGGATTTGTCAATCCTATCGAATGTGTAATATTCTATTGTTGGGGGTGTTTCCGCCTTGCAAGTGATGGTGGTGAGTCTGTTGCAATTACGGAATACAGAGGTTCCTATGTACGTCACGCCCTTGGGGATGGTGATTGTGGTGAGGCTGCTGCAATTGTATAAAGCATATTCTCCAATGCTCGTCACGGCTTCGGGGAGGGTGATGGCGGTGAGGCTGAAACAATTATAGAAAACATAGCTTGCAATGCTCGTCACGCCCTCGGGGATGTTGATGGTGGTGAGGTCCTCGCAATTACAGAAAGCATATTCTCCAATGCTCGTCACGCCCTCGGGGATGTTGATAGCGATGAGGCTTTCGCAATTATTGAAAACAGAGGGTTCAATGCTCGTCACACCCTCGGGGATGTTGATGGCGGTGAGGTTTCTGCAATCAGAGAAAGCATCGCCTCCGATGCTCGTCACGCTCTCGGGGAGGGTGATGGAAATGAGGTCCCAACAATGGTCGAATGCATGATTTCCAATGCGCGTTACGCTATACTCCACGCCCTCGTAGGTGACGGTGGCGGGGATGGTGATGGTGGAGTCGGAGTATCCGCCAGTGTATACGTAGTAACCGTCAAACGAATCCCCCTTGTAGGTCACCTCAGCCTCCGTGTTGGAGGTGATGTTGTAATAGATACCATCGACCTCAAAGTCGTGTGCACTGGCCAGCAGGGGCAGCAACGCGGCGAAAAGGATTAGTAGATGTCTCTTCATGCTTGTTTAGTGTTTTAGTGAATTTTGCTTGACAACAGACAATGGACAACGGACAACTGTCTTTTTTCGTTAATCGTTAATCTTTAATCGTTTTTTCGATGTAGGGGCTAGCCTTGTGCCTTCCCAAGAACGCTGGTGATGATAGGGCACCCACAAGGGATGCCCCTACGGCATCGCATAGGACTCGACACGAAAGGTTTCCATGCTCTTGCGCGAGATCTCTCACGTTGTTCGAGATGACATGAGGCTAGTGTTTTATATAATAAAACAGATGCAAAGGTAATGAAAGCGAGCGAGATAGCCAAGCGGGGTGTATAAATATGTAAAAACGGATAGCCGCTTCTGCTCAAAAACATGCAGAATTTTATATTTTTCTACTTATCAGTCGCTTGCAAAAAGTATTTATACGAACTTATCAGTAAGTGTATAGGGGCAAAAATAGATGTGGCCCCACTGTCTCTTATAACGAGGCGAAGCGCCTGGGAGTCCCCCTTGGCGCTTCGCTCTATTGTGTTCAGTAGTGTCTTGCCAGTGCAGCGTTACTCCCCCTTGAGGTGCTTGGCCATGGCGGCTGCGGCATGACGGCCGTCGCCCATGGCGAGGATTACGGTGGCACCACCGCGTACGATGTCGCCTCCGGCATAGATGGCGGGGATGTTTGACTGCATGTCATCGTTCACCGCGATGGTATTCTTGCGACCCAATTCGAGGCCCTTCACTGAGGTAGGCACGATGGGGTTGGGCGATACGCCTACGGCTACGATAGCCATATCGATGTCGATAGTCTCTGTTGCACCGGGGATGGCTACAGGGCTGCGGCGTCCGCTGGCATCGGGCTCGCCAAGTTCCATCTTCTGCAGCACTACCTGCTTCACGCGACCCTTCTCATCGGCAATGTATTCGATGGGGTTGTGCAAGGTGAGGAATTCTACACCCTCTTCCTTGGCGTGCTTCACCTCTTCAAGACGGGCGGGCATCTCCTCCTCACTGCGGCGATAGATGATCATAGCACGCTCGGCACCAAGACGCAGGGCGGTACGCACTGAGTCCATAGCGGTGTTACCACCACCGATAACGGCTACGCGCTTGCCGAAGATGACGGGAGTATCGGTCTCGGGATTGGATGCGTCCATGAGGTTGACGCGAGTGAGGTATTCGTTGGATGAGAAGATGCCTGTGCTGTTCTCACCGGGGATGTTCATGAAGTTGGGCAAGCCGGCACCTGATGCGATGAACACGCCCTTGTAGCCTTCGGCCTCGAGCTGTTCTACGGTGATGGTCTTACCGATGATGCAGTCCTTCTCGAAGTGTACGCCCATCTGGCGAAGGCCCTCAATCTCTACATCTACGATGCTATTGGGCAAGCGGAATTCGGGGATACCGTACTTGAGTACACCACCAATCTCGTGCAATGCCTCGAAGACGGTAGCGTCAAAGCCCTGCTTGGCCATGTCGCCAGCGAATGGGAGGCCAGCAGGACCTGAACCTACCACAGCCACCTTGATACCGTTGGCAGGAGCTACGACGGGCTTGGCTGCCTTGCCGCTCTCGCGCTCATAGTCGGCAGCGAAGCGCTCGAGGTAACCGATAGCCACGGGCTTGTGACCCATCTTAAGGTGCATGCAGCGGCTCTCACACTGCTTCTCTTGCGGACATACACGGCCACACACTGCGGGCAGAGCCGAGGTGAGTTTGAGCACGCGGGCAGCCTCGAGAATCTCGCCACGCTCGATATTCTTCACAAATGAGGGGATGTTGATACCTACGGGGCAACCCTCCATACACGTGGGGTTAGCACAGTCGAGACAACGCTTAGCCTCGGTGAGTGCCTGCTCCATGGTGAGGCCTTGATTGACCTCCTCGCGCAACTGATGACGACGATAGTCGGGGGCGAGTTCGGGCATCTCGCAACGCTCAATCTGGGTGCGCTCCTTGGGCTTCATGCTCTTGCGCAAAGCCTCGCGCCACTCACTGTTGCGGTCGATGTCGACGGGAGTAGCAGCTGTGTTCTCTGAGCACTCAGAGTTCTCCGAGCACTCTGAGTTCTCTGAGAGTACGGGATGAGTGTGCTCGGGCTTCGCCATCTCTTGCACCTCGATGTCCTTGAAGGCACCCATGCGCTTGAGCATCTCGTCGAAGTCGACCTGATGACCGTCAAACTCGGGGCCATCGACACACACAAACTTGGTCTTACCACCTACGGTGATGCGGCAGGCACCGCACATACCAGTACCATCAACCATGATGGTGTTGAGCGACACGTCGGTGGGGATTTCATATTTCTTGGTGAGGAGACACACAAACTTCATCATGATGGCAGGACCGATGGCAAAGCACTTGTCGACCTTCTCGCGCTGGATGATGCTCTCGATACCCTCGGTCACGAGTCCCTTGTTGCCATATGAGCCGTCGTCGGTCATGATTACCACCTCGTCGGAGCTCTGACGCACCTCGTCCTCGAGGATGATGAGATCCTTGGAGCGACCTGCGAGCACAGAGATGACGCGGTTACCCGCAGCCTTCAAAGCCTGGATGATGGGGAGCATGGGAGCCACACCTACACCACCACCGGCACACACTACGGTGCCGAAGTTCTCGATGTGGGTAGCCTGACCCAGAGGACCTACGATGTCGGCAATGGTGTCGCCCACGTTGAGGTCACAAATCTGGGTAGATGAGTGACCCACCTTCTGGATAACCAAAGTGATGGTGCCCTTCTCGATGTCGGCACCTGCAATGGTGAGAGGCACGCGCTCGCCCTTCTCGCCAAGGCGTACTATAACAAAGTGACCCGCCTTGCGCGAACGTGCAATGAGCGGAGCGGTAATCTCAAGTTTGAATACCTTCTCAGAAAACTGTTGTTTGCTTACTACAGTGTACATAGTCTGTATCGTGTTTAAAATTAATACCTATCGTCAATGCAGCAACTGCTGCTTACAAATCGCAAAGATATATAAAACGTATGAAATAACACCAAGCTTTAGACAATATTTGTTTTCGTGGAGACAAACTATTACCTTTGCAGTCACATCGCAAGCCTATGATTCAAGAAATCCAACTCCGCATTCTGCCCGAGCAGGCAGCCAGCGAGCAGAGCATAAAGCAGTATGTAGCCCGCGAGAAGGGACTCGACGCACGCACCATCAAGGCAGTGCGCACACTCAAACGCAGCATCGATGCACGCCAGCGCACCATCTTCGTAAACCTCACCGTGCGACTCTACATCAATGAGTTGCCTACCGATGACGAGTTCGTGGAGACCTACTACCCCATGGTAGACGAGGGTCCCGAGGTCATCGTGGTAGGAGCAGGCCCGGGCGGACTCTTTGCCGCACTGCGCCTCATCGAACTGGGATGCCGCCCCATCGTGGTGGAGCGAGGCAAGGATGTGCATGCCCGCAAGCGCGACATTGCACGCATTTCGCGCGAACATGCTGTGGACCCCGAGAGCAACTATAGCTTCGGAGAGGGAGGCGCAGGCGCCTACTCGGACGGCAAACTCTATACCCGCAGCAAGAAACGCGGCAATGTGGAGAAGATTCTCAACGTATTCTGCCAGCATGGAGCATCGACGACCATCCTAAGCGATGCACACCCACACATCGGCACCGACAAGCTGCCCCGCGTCATCGAAAATATGCGCGAGACCATACGCCGCTGTGGTGGCGAGGTGCACTTCGAGACGCGCATGGACCGCCTCATCATGGAGCAGAACACCATCGTAGGCATAGAAACCCACACGGGGCGCACTTTCCGCGGGCCTGTCATCCTCGCTACAGGACACTCGGCGCGAGACGTATATCGCCATCTCTATGACTCAAAAATAGACATCGAGGCCAAGGGCATCGCCGTGGGAGTGCGCTTGGAGCATCCGTCAGAACTCATCGACCAAATACAGTATCACAACAAGAACGGACGTGGCAAGTACCTGCCTGCAGCCGAATACAGCTTCGTAACACAGGTAGAGGGGCGCGGTGTGTACAGTTTCTGCATGTGCCCCGGAGGAGCCGTAGTGCCCGCAGCCAGCGGTCCCGAGCAAATCGTAGTGAATGGTATGTCGGCATCGCACCGCGGCTCGCGTTGGAGCAACTCAGGCATGGTGGTGGAGATAAGAGTGGAGGACTTAGGAGACCTCAACCCTACCCTCTCCCAAGAAGAGGGAGTAGAGAACATCCTACATCAGTCATCCCCCCAAGGGGGGAGTGAGGGTGTCCACCCGCTCGCGATGATGCACTTCCAGGAGCAGTTGGAGCGTCAGTGCTGGATGCAGGGCAATCGCAGGCAGACGGCACCGGCACAGCGCATGGTGGACTTCACACGCAAGAAACTCTCGTATGACCTGCCCGCATCGTCCTACTCACCCGGACTCATCTCCTCACCGATGCACTTCTGGATGCCCGAGTTCGTATGCTCACGACTGCAGCGAGGCTTCGAGCATTTCGGACGCACCTCGCGTGGCTTCCTCACCAATGAGGCCACGGTGATAGGTATGGAGACCCGTACCTCAGCTCCCGTGCGCATCATCCGTGACCGCGACACGCTGCAGCACATCACGGTGAGCGGACTCTTCCCCTGCGGCGAGGGCGCTGGCTATGCAGGTGGCATCGTATCGGCAGGCATCGACGGAGAACGTTGTGCCGAGATGGCTGCCGAATATATAAAGAGAATAAAATAGTCCGTCATCCTAAACGCAGTAAGGAGAGCAGGGAATATGCTAATCCTTACTACAAATGACACAAGAAGCATAAAAAACAAAAGGATATGAATATAACAAGTGCCGAATTTGTAATGAGCAATACCCGTATAGATCGCTGCCCGCAGACGGGATTGCCCGAGTATGCATTCATTGGTCGCTCCAACGTGGGCAAGTCGAGCCTTATCAATATGCTCACTCGTAAGCCCAAACTGGCCATGACATCCGCGACACCTGGAAAGACTATGCTCATCAACCACTTCATCATCAATAAGGCGTGGTATCTTGTCGACCTCCCCGGCTATGGTTATGCCCAACGCGGCAAAAAGGCCAAGGACAAGCTCACACAGATTATCGAGAGCTACATCCTCGGGCGCGAGCAGATGACCAACCTCTTTTTGCTCATCGACATACGCCACGAGCCGCTAACCATCGACCTTGAGTTCATCGAGTGGCTGGGCGAGAATGGCATACCCTTTGCCATCGTCTTTACCAAAGCAGACAAACTGGGACTGCAGCGTCAACGCGAGAACGTAGAGAAATACCTCGCACGGCTGTCGGAGCAGTGGGAAGAACTACCTCCACACTTCGTCACCTCTTCAGAGAAAGGAGTAGGAAGAGACGAAATTCTAAGCTATATCGAACAAATCAACAAAAGTTTAGCTCAAATCTAAATCAAGCAGTTCTTTCAATTTACGAACTGCAGGATAGCGTTTTTCGAGAAGCTGGTACTGCTCAACACGACTATAAATTTTGCGGGTAGACTGAGCCTCTTCTACAGAGACATTAAGTACCAGTTTCTGATTCTGCAACTGCTGACGCAAGAACCCTTCTATTTGTAATCGTATCGCAGAGAGTTCTGACGCCACCATAGGATTATCAATCTTGACATCAACGATAAAATCGTCAATCAATGCTGGACGAAGATTCAACAATCGGCCCGCCATGGCTGTCTGTTCCTTGGGAAGGGTTGAGGCAAACTGTTTCCAACAGATGCGTACACCCTCTTCCGATACAGGAAGATCTTCAACTTGAGAGACAACAGTAGCTGCAGTCGCCGCTGTTCGTTGGAGATTGCTATGAGCAGAGGAGTCAACTTCACTCGTTTTCGAACGAATGGAAAAAGAAGGGCGCCTTGATGTTACTATGGGACGAGCACTCTGTCCTCCCGCACCTTCGAGTTGCGAAGACACAAGCGGAGAAGATGTACGAGTTACCTGCGTGGTAGGAGCAGCAGTTTGCTGCGAAGCAGCTGACGGAGCCGACTTACTATTGTTCGATTGGCCCGCAGAGGCGGTGGCTACCGCCTTTTGAAAAAGTGGTTTAAGTCGCTTGGGGCCACGCCCCGAGCCCAACTCATCGGGATCACCAGTTAGCTGAGACAACTGAATGAGGGTGAGTTCCACAAGCAATCGCTTATTTTTGCTGACACGATAGTTCAGGTCGCAGTCGTTACACAATTTGATGGCATGAACCAAGAAACGTTCGTTACATTTCTGTGCTTGCTCACGATAACGTTCGCGCACATCATGACTCACCTCAAGCAGGGGCAGTGTCGCAGGTTCGCGACTCACAAGAAGATCACGCAAATGAGCAGTAAGATTAGTAATGAAATTGCCACCATCAAAGCCTCGACTCAGCACCTCGTTAAAGAGCAACATCGTCTCACCAATCTTGTGTTCAAGGAACAAATCCGTAAAACGGAAATAGTAGTCGTAATCCAATATGTTGAGACTACCGATAACACCTTGATAAGTAACATTACCTTGTGTATAACTCACCATCTGATCGAAAAGCGAGAGAGCATCACGCATACCGCCATCAGCCTTTTGCGCAATAACATGCAACGCTGCATCCTCAGCTGCAACCCCCTCCTTACTTGCCACCTTGGCGAGATGTTCGACAATGTCACCCAACTCAATACGCGTAAAGTCGTAAATCTGACAACGGGAAAGAATCGTGGGCAGCACCTTATGACGCTCTGTGGTAGCCAAAATAAAGATAGCATGACGAGGAGGTTCTTCCAGTGTCTTAAGGAAAGCATTGAATGCCGCTGTAGAGAGCATGTGTACCTCATCAATGATAAAAACCTTATAGCGACCTATCTGGGGTGGTATGCGCACTTGATCTATCAACTCACGGATATCGTCCACCGAGTTGTTTGACGCAGCATCCAACTCGTGAATATTGTATGAGCGCTGTTCATTGAATGCTCGACATGACTCACACTCATTACAGGCCTCGCCCTCGGGAGTGAGGTGTTCACAGTTGATAGACTTGGCAAAGATACGCGCACAAGTAGTCTTACCTACTCCACGCGGACCACAGAAAAGATAGGCATGTGCCAACTTCCCCGTAAGAATAGCATTCTTGAGCGTCACGATGAGCGACTTCTGCCCCACCACCGTATCAAATGTTGCGGGACGATACTTACGAGCCGAAACTATAAAGTTCTCCATTGACTAATTCAAATTCAGATATGACGCAAAATTAGTACAAGACGAGCGAAATATCAAATTTATTTAAGTTTTTCCGATTAAAAAGTTTACCTTTGCATCACACAAAACGAATACAATCAACATGGGCAAAATAAGAGATATATGGAGCGCTATCGGACGGCACAAGTATACGGTGACAATCATCGGATTCCTACTGATTATCTGCATAACAGACCAAAATAATCTCTTGAAACGACTACAACATCATAAACAGATACGAGAACTGAGAAAAGAGATTGAGTTGTACACTAGTATGCGCGACGAATGCATTAAGGGGCTACAAGAACTGGCTAACGACAGCAACAACCTTGAACGCATTGCCCGCGAGAAATATGGCATGCACCTCCCTAACGAAGAAGTTTTTATTATTGAATGATGAAGAAATTACAACAAGTCCTCTATATCCTTGGCGGCATTCTCCTGGTGGTGGGCGCAGCCTTATATATTACCCGATGGTCATGGGCACCTTACATATACATCGTAGGTTCCTTCATGTTTGGCGCCATGCAGATGCTTGACCGCTATACAGGCAAGAACCTCATCTTGCGCCGCCTACGCCGCCAGCAACTCTTGGGAGCAGTAGCACTGATGCTTACCGGCGTACTCATGTTGACCTGCAAGCACAACGAATGGATTTTGTGCATGCTCGTAGGATGCTTGACCGAATTATACACCGCCTTCCGCATCCCACAAGAATACGAGAAGGAGCAATAACATGCCCTTCTCTCCCGCCTCACAAAAGTGAGGCAAACCAACCAACGAGTTCTATGCCCTATCGGGTCAGCACCAGTTTGACTGCAGACTCACACGTTCCGGATCCTTCAATCGGAGGGTTCATCTTGGTAACACTCACATGTACACGAGATAAAGCGGGGAAAGCATCAAGCAATGCTACGGCAATGCGCCCACACACATGCTCCAACAGCATCGACGGAACAGCCATTTCCCGCTTTACCACCTCATATGCCGCAGCATAGTTGACCGTATCGTCCAATTCATCCGTACACACGGCACGACTGATATCTGCATCCAACAGGAGGTTCACCACAAATGTATTCCCCATTTGGCGTTCCTCGGGAAGCACGCCATGATAAGCAAAGAACGTAAGACCACGCAATTCGATTTGTGCTTCAGATATTGTATATTTCATCATTGCATCTATCTAAAAATTGGAAAGGGAATCCTCAATTCCTTGAGCGACTCCCTTTCTCGCGTATGTAAAAGAAAAAGATTTTCAGTTATTATCCACAACGGCTGGTACCGCAGTTGGTACAGATGAGACAGCCTTCCTGGTATACGAGGGTCTCCTGACCGCAGTTAGGACAAACCTGTCCCTTGGCAGCAGTACCGTCCATCACATACTTCTTCAAGGCACGCTCAACACCAACCTTCCAGGTGTTGATACTCTCGCTGTCAAGTTGCAGTGAACTAACCAACTTGATAACCTGCTCGATAGGCATACGATAACGGAGCACGCCAGAAATCAACTTGGCATAGTTCCAATACTCCTTGTCAAACTTCTCAGAAAGGCCTTCGATGGTAGTCTTATAGCCACGCTTGTTGCTGAATTGGAAGTCATAACGCTTCACCCCATTCTCATCAACGTTCTTGATGATATAACCATTGGCCACAGACTTAGGCAACAAGATACCCTCCTCATCATCAGCAAGACCGGTAAAGATTTCGTAAGGACGACCTTCGAGCAAACCTACGAATGCCACCCACTTCTCCTTGTTGTTCTGGAAACGAACCACCTCAGCCTCAAGCACACGAGGACGCGTTTCTACGACTACAGGGGGCTTGCAGGTGCAAGGTTCCTCTACGGGCTTACCGTCAGCACCCTTCTTTTTATTGTCGGCAGCAATGAGCACACCGCTGCGTGAGCCATCACGATATACGGTACATCCCTTACAGCCACACTTCCAAGCCTCCACATACAGGTCATTCACGAGTTCCTCGCTTACGTCAGCAGGCAGGTTGATGGTCACACTGATGCTGTGGTCTACCCACTTTTGGATACGGCCCTGCATCTGCACCTTCTTCAACCAGTCGATATCGTTGGCAGTAGCCTTGTGGTAGGGGCTCTCAGCCACCATAGCATCAATCTCGTCCTGAGTGTAACGCTTGGTAGTATCGTACCCCTTGGCCTCCATCCAAGTCATGAACTTGGGATGGTATACGATGAACTCCTCGAATGCATCACCCGTCTCATCGGTAAAGTCAACATGCACGTCGGGATCATTGGGATTCACCTTACGACGACGCTTGTATACGGGCATGAATACAGGCTCGATACCAGAAGTTGTCTGTGTCATCAAGCTCACAGTACCTGTTGGAGCGATGGTCAAACATGCGATATTGCGACGACCATACTGCTTCATCTCATCATAGAGAGCAGGATCAGCATCCTTTAGACGATTGATGAAGGGATTGTTCTTCTCACGCTCGCTGTCGTATACCTTGAATGCGCCACGCTCCTTCGCCATCTGTACCGATGAACGGTAAGCCTCGATGGCAATAGTACGGTGCACCTTCTCAGAGAAATCGGTTGCCTCGTCTGTACCATAGCGCAAGCCCATAGCAGCAAGCATATCGCCCTCAGCAGTGATACCCACGCCTGTACGACGGCCCATGCAGCTCTTGTCCATAATCTTCTGCCACAAGGTACGCTCAGCACCCTTTACCTCCTCGCTCTCGGGGTCGCTCTCAATCTTCTCCATGATGGCCTCAATCTTCTCGATCTCCAAGTCGATGATGTCGTCCATGATGCGCTGAGCGATGGCAACATGCTTCTTGAAGAGGTCAAAATCAAAGTAAGCCTCGGGAGTAAACGGATTAACCACGTATGAATAGAGGTTCAATGCCAACAAACGGCATGAATCGTAGGGACAAAGAGGAATCTCACCACAAGGGTTGGTCGACACGGTCTTGAAGCCGAGGTCAGCATAGCAGTCAGGAACAGATTCACGGATGATAGTATCCCAGAAGAGCACACCAGGCTCGGCACTCTTCCAAGCGTTGTGCACAATTTTCTTCCACAATTCAGAAGCATTCACCTCCTTTGTATAAAGGGGTTCGGCACTGTCAATGGGATATCTCTGCGTGTAGGTCTTGCCTTCTACAGCGGCACGCATGAAATCATCGTCCATCTTCACAGACACGTTGGCGCCAGTCACCTTACCCTCGGTCATCTTGGCATCGATGAACGACTCTGAATCGGGATGCTTGATGGATACGCTGAGCATCAAAGCACCGCGACGACCATCCTGAGCCACCTCACGAGTAGAGTTTGAGTAACGCTCCATGAAAGGTACAAGACCTGTAGAGGTCAACGCTGAATTCTTCACGGGTGAGCCCTTGGGACGGATGTGAGAGAGGTCGTGACCTACACCACCACGACGCTTCATCAACTGCACCTGCTCTTCATCGATACGAATGATAGCACCATACGAGTCGGCATTGCCATCCATACCGATAACGAAGCAGTTAGAGAGCGAAGCAATCTGATGGTTGTTACCGATACCGGTCATGGGGCTGCCCTGCGGCACGATGTACTTGAAGTGGTCGAGCAGGTCAAACAACTGACGTGCCGACAACGCATTAGGATACTTAGCCTCTACGCGAGCAATCTCATTGGCAATGCGCCAATGCATGTCTTTCGGGGTTTCCTCATAGATGTTGCCCGCAGAGTCCTTCATGGCATACTTGTTGGCCCAAACTCTGGCCGCAAGCGCATCACCACCAAAATACTCAAGTGTGGCATTCTGCGCTTCTTCAAACGTGTAAGTTTTCTGTTCCACTGTATTTCTAAAGTTATAATCGTTGTTCAAAAAAGGTCAATAGATGTAGAAATAGAATCTTTCCGAACAAAAGCTCTGCAAAGTTACACAACACTCTTGTATTGACCAAATTTTTCAACAATGAAAATCACACAAAAACAAAAGTTTTCCAAAACAAAAATCAAACGCACTCATTTATTGCATTTTACATTTTTACAGCAGAAGAAAAGTTTTCCAAAATAAGAAATCCACAAAGAAACCCAGCACACAACAAAAGACAACATAAAAAGCAATTAGCCCCATGCAAAATCATCCGCATGAGGCTAACTCTATAGCTGATTAAATGGGTTTACTTATCGAGATTTCAATTTTGCCTCAATCTCATCGATGGCAACCTCAACCACTTTGTTCACTTCAATTTGATCCTCAATGGTACGACATGCATGCAATACTGTCGAATGGTCCTTTGATCCGATACACTGACCTATGCGCGCCAAAGACAAATTGGGAAGATGCTTGTGAGCAAGATACATGGATACCTGGCGAGCCAATACGATATCACGCTTGCGCGAAGAGGCATACACGCTCTCGTCCTTCACATGGTAATACTCACAAGTAGAACGCACGATGTCTTCAATCGTCAGCTCCTTCTCGACAACACGTACCGCCTTACTGATAACTCGCTCGGCAAGAGCCATATCAATCTCGCGGCCATAGAGCGCCGAATGGGCATGGAGAGAAATCAAGATGCCCTCAAGTTCACGCACGCTATCAGTAACGTGCTCTGCAATATACTCCAACACATTCTCTTGCAAAGAGATACCCTCGCGGCGTACTCTGTCAGCCAAAATGCTGCGACGGAGCTCCAAGTTGGGGCGTTCAATCTCAGCGGTGAGACCCCATTTGAAACGAGTAATCAAGCGGTCCTCTATGCCCTGCAACATCACCGGAGGACGGTCACAAGTCATAATGAGCTGCTTTCCATTCTGATGCAAGTGATTGAAGATATGGAAGAAGGTATTCTGAGTCTTCTCCACACCGACAAATTCCTGTATATCATCGATAATAAGGACATCAATGCTCTGGTAGAAGTTTATAAAGTCATTGACCGTATTCTTGCGCACCGAATCGGTATATTGCACCTTAAAGAGGTGAGCAGACACGTAGAGTACACGCTTCTCGGGATAGAGTTCCTTCACCTTCAAGCCGATAGCATTAGCCAAGTGGGTTTTACCCACACCCGATGCTCCATAGAGGAACAAAGGATTGAACACCGTCTTACCAGGCTTCATCGCAATGCTTTCAGCCGCTGCGCGAGGCAACCTGTTGCTCAAGCCCTCGATAAAGTTCTCGAAGCTGTAGTTGCTGCGTAACATCGGATCAAGATCCTGCACGGGCACAGGAATAGACTCCGGAGTTTCGTTACCACTTTTCTTCTGCTCTACGACAGGTTTAGCGGGAGCCTTATCCGACACTTGATCCACGGTAAGCCTGTTCTGACGGTCAGTCAATATACGATAATTCAGTTGTGTACCCGCCCCAAACACACGGTAGATGACGGCACCTAACAGATCTACATAATTTTCCTCAATATGCTCGTATACAAATTGGCTGGGGACAAATATCGTCAGCACCTTATTCGCATAAGATGCGGGCTTTGTTGCAGCAAACCACGTCTTGAATGCAGGTTCAGGGATGTTATCCGCGATAACATCCAGGCACTTGCCCCATAGCTCTACGAGTTGCGTTTCTGTCATGATTATTTTTGTTCTTTTTCTTCTACTTCTACGTATGCAAAGTTACATTACATATTCGGAATTTTCAAACCACTTTTCCTTTCCAATTATTTGCCGTTTTCAAAAGTGCTTACTTTCAAGTGTTTGCATTTTATGCTTTTTTTTTGTCTTTTTTTTGCTTGCACATATCAAACACACTGATATATAAACAAATACAATTTTACTCTATTCAAATTTGCCGTATATATAGTCATCGCAACCCTCATTACTCCACGTTTTATCGTCTATTACGCACCTATTCAAGCTACTTCAATCATTCCTCCATATTTTAGACAGAATCTAATTTGGGATATTTTTCACTGAAAAAAGAGGCAATACAGCTTTCCATTTTCAGCCTTTTTTAGAGCCTCAAAGCACCTTCTCGTGGTCCCCACTCCACCTCTTTTTTATTTGCAAAAATCAAGCGGAATCGCCCCATTTGTGGAACATATTGTTTCATAAAATCAGACGGCTCCAATATTTTTATTGGAGCCGTCTGATTAGAAAATTGGAGCTGTCCTTTTTTTTCATCAGACAGCTCCAATTTTACTCAATTATCTGTTCTCTTTCCGAACACCGAGACATTGATATAGCGCGAGGGATGCGCCTTGACATCCTCAATAAGCGCATTGGCATTGGTGCACACCCCATTGAGATTACTATAAAATGCTGTATCGTTGAGTAGGAGCCCAATGCTGCTATCGTTGCTTGTCATAGCAGCTGACAAAACTTGGAGATTAGCCACCACACTATCCACACGAGAGAGTGTTTGAGCATAATCAAAGGTTCCCAAGTTGTCAGTTATTCCTTTGACATTGTCACTGGCTCCCTGCAAACTACTCATCAATTGTGGCAATTCATTGTGGAAGAGCTGATTCAGTTCATCTGCCGTAGTATTGAGCTTCTGCGTAAGACTCTCCACATTGTTCAACGAATGAGTCAATGCTGGATTAGCTACCAAAACAGTCAAGGCAGTAATCAGACTATCCACCTTAGGTACAAGAGCACTGACCTGCGGTAACATGACATTCTCTATTTCGTCAGTCAGTCCACCGGACACCCCACTTGCAATGGTGTCCCCATCGGCATAATACTCAGTTTCTTGTGACAATTTCAAATCTATACTCACACCGCCCAACAAAGAGTTTACAAGCAGTGCACGGCTCCCTTTCGGTACGCGCAGCGACTCTCTCACACGCAATGTCAACACGATACGATTCGGGTGAGCAAAGTCATACGCCACACGACTCACCGTTCCCACCTGGTATCCATTGGTCGTAATTACCGATGAAGCCACCACTCCGCCCGCATTGCTGACTACGGTATAATAGGTACGGTCTTTCGAGAACACATTGTTTCCTTTCAGAAAATTCACGCCTACATATAGCAGTATTATGCTGACAAGAAATGTCGCACCGATTTTCATCTCTTTACTGAAACGTTTCATAATCTATCTGCGTATTATTTATCGTTTTGAATTAGCTTAAGGATTCTGTTTCTTGAACAACGCGATAGCATACTGCGTATCAACCCGTTCACCATCAATAAAGGCAACAATAAAAGCGTCCTTGAACTTCTCGTTCACCTTTCTCTTCGTGCGCAAGATCTCATTATAATCAGCAGTTTCACCGTAAGTATACTTATAAAGTCCCTTATCATAATAATAAGACACAGGGCTCAAGCCCTTAAAGGCAATATCCCCCTTATTCAATTTCTTGGACGAAGACAAGAACTGCACTTTGAATACCGGTATCTTCTCCTTCACGGTAACAACTGCAGTAGAAGCCTTTTCGGCCTGTACATCAACTTCTTCGGCTTTCGATGACGAAGAAGAGGCAGTAGTGGCAGAGACTTCTTCATCGTTAACCGATTCCTCCATTGCACCTTCTTGTGAGGAAGTTGCAGTAAAATGAGTATCTCCACTTAGACGCCTCAAATCGGCATAATACTTATCGAAAGCCTTGCTTATACAGTCGCTCAAGCGTTTCTGTGCCGATGCAGAAGCCAAGTACTTGGCCTCCTCAGCATTACTGATATAACCCAACTCCACTAAGATACTGGGCATGGAGGTTGCATTAAGAACCAAGAAACCCGCTTGACGTACCCCACGATCATGCCTATTGGCATCGTTTGCAAAGTTCTCCTGCACATACTGAGCGATATGTATACTCTCCTTCACAAATTCACTCTGCATATACTCAAAGATAATATAGCTTTCAGGCGAATTAGGATTAAAGTTTGCATACGTTTTCTCATGGTTCTCCTCCAAGAGGATTACACCATTTTCACGCTTGGCAATCTCGAGATTACGTTCTGTACGTGCCTCTTCAATACCCAGTGTATAGGTCTCAGCACCCTTGGCCGAACGATTCTCGGCAGCATTCACATGAATAGAAATAAACAGGTCTGCATTAGCCTTATTGGCGATACGGGCACGATCATTAAGCCCGACGAACTTATCGGTCTTGCGTGTATAGAGCACTTTCACCTCGGGATACTTCTTTGAGATGCTCTCACCTACAGTGAGCGCCACATTAAGTGTAATATCCTTCTCGTGTACTTTGCCGTTGGCACTCACTGCACCAGGGTCCTTACCACCATGACCAGCATCAATAACCACCGTAAATCCCTCAGCATTGGCAACCTGCATCACCAACAGCAAGAAGAGAGAAAGGATTAAGCGATGTTTCATAAACAACTAATAGACTTATCGTACAATATTTAATAAAAAAGGCTGCTCCCGAGCATGGCTCGGAGCAGCCTTTACCTATCCGTTATCAATTATTTGAAGGGAAGGAACCAATACTCTTCCGAACCGCTCAGCTTCTCATACAAAGCCTGGCGTTCCTCAGCAGGAGCCTCTTCGCCACCTCTCTCTGATACACGCTTAGCCAAGAAGTCGCGATACTCAGCATCTCCCCAAACCTGACGACGCTTAGCGAAACGAACAAGGTCACCAAAACGATTACCCTCCAAGGTGCTCTCCAATGCCAACTCATCGATAATCAGATTATCAATATACTCGATGGTATCGTTGAAATCCAAATCGGCAACATTCTTACCCAAACGATTAGCAATTACAACAGAATCCAATACATAGTATATAGAATCACGCTCCACATCACCAGCACCTCTTGAATGTACTCCAGTGAATTCAGCTTTATACTTAGCCTCTGCAAACTTGAATTTCTTCTGAACTTCACTGCTATCAGGGAAGAACACCTTAGACGCATCCTTCAATAAATAGAATGAGTTCACCGCCAAGTTACGCGCCTCTGCCAACTGAGCAGAGTCTGCAGCAACCTCATGACGCTCCTTTGCCAATGCATTCAAGGCCTCAGCCCAACGCAGGTAACCAATAGAACGACGATAAATTTGGACATACAATGAAGAATGCTTGAGATAAACGTCAGTTCTCTCCATCTCACCCGTATTGTCATTCTCAACAAAACTAGTAAACATATACTGCTCCGCACGCATGTCGCCTAACTTGTTTGTGCGGTACAGCGTATCCTTATCGTTCTTCAACTCTGCATACTTGAATACCATTTGCTGACCACTGAGTTCCTTCCAAGATGCTGAAGGATTCAAAGACACCTTACCATCCACAGGGAGGAACAATGAAGAAACTTCAGAAGCAATACCCTCATCACCAGAAACAGCCATCTCTATCCAAGCCAAATTCTCCTTTCCTGAAGTAGTGGAATACAACTCTGCGCCAGTAACCAATTCGGGAATCAGGAATCTATCATCACCATCCCATTCCATGAATTTACCTCCCAAAGAGAAGTATCCAGGTTGCATTGCTGTATAAATACCTTCCGATGCTGAGTACGAACGTTTCTTATTCTTCATGAAATACTCCTCCAAGTATTTCACTGCATTTTCATAGTCACCACTCCAAAGGTACAAATCAGCAAGCACTAATCGTAATACAGGATAACCACCCTTAGTATTCACAAATGAGGGAAGGTCATAGTCCAAGTAAGGAATCAAACGAGGAGCAAGATCCTCAGTGATGGCCTTGACATCTTTCTTACCCTCGGTATACGCCTTATCGACATCAGCCTCCGTAACTATAGGATAGGTATAGTAAGGAACCTCACCATAGTTAATAGCTAACTGCAAATAGGTCCAAGCACGAATACCCTGTAGAGCTGCATATTCATCGAGCAACACACGCTGATTGTTGATAGCTAGTGTGGTATCCATCTTGGCCAACGCATAGTTACAGTTGTTGATGATAGCATAATAATCTCTTACATTGAGGTATTCGTTCTCATCATCAAAGTTAAAGTTTGCCAAGTTACGGAGAGAAGTCTTCGTATATTCGGTAATCTCAGCCATATCGCCGCGTACCTCACCAAGAAGAATGTAACGGTCTGCGACCTTACGCATACACTGCAACACGCCCAAAGTGGTATAAACAGAGTCAGCAGTGCTGTTAATCTCATGGTCATAAACCACACGGTTCGATGTGATATCAAACATATCCTCACAAGAGGTAGTCATTCCCAATGTGAAGACGGCAAGCAATGCCGCTATACATGATTTGATTTTCATTGTCTTTATCATTTTTCTGTTTTTCATTAGAGGTTAATCTTCACACCAAGATGGAAACTGCGACCCTGTGCGAGCAATCCATTGTCAATACCCTGATACAATACATTGTTACTGAATGAGAATTCAGGATCGCTACCCAGATACTTCGAGAAAGTCAACAAGTTTGTACCTGAAGCCCATACTGTAAGTCCCTGACACCATGAAGCTGATATGGGTACTTTGTATGAGAGTGTCACATCCTTCAAACGGATATACGAACCATCCTCAATCCAACGGTCTGAGAAACGGTTATTACCCTTTGGATCACCATAAGTAGCCTTGGGAATATCGGTCTCATGACCCTCTACCTTCCAACGGTTGGTCACGGCAACTGTCTGATTATAGAAACTGCTTCCGCTCTCCAACAAGGCACGTTGATAGTTGTAAACATCGTTGCCCACAGAATAGTTGAAGGTTGCACTAAGCGAGAAGTTCTTATACATCAAGTTACTATTGATATTACCATAGATGTCAGGATTAGGATTACCAATGATTACACGGTCGTGTACATTAATCAAGCCATCACCATTCTGGTCAACAAACTTCACGTCACCTGCTTCGAGCGAAGTCTCTACACCAGTTGTTACATCCTGAGTTTTCAAACGCCAGTCGCCTTTTTCGGCATCCCATGCATCAGCTGTAGTAGCGAATACACCATCAGTCTCATAACCGAAGAATACACCAGCCGAGTGGTCCACTGCTGTAAGGATTGTACCATTATAAATGTCAGTGGTGAAACCACGAAGCTCGCCATCCTTCTCTGTCCACTTTTCGTTGACAATCGTTTGGTCTGGTAAATCGGTAATTACGTTCTTATAGGTACCAAGACTCGCGCCCAATTCCCACTTCCAGTTCTTGGTATTCACAGCCTTGACGTTGACACCTGCATAAGCTCCGGTATTACTCAATGAACCACCATTTGACCATGCATATTCAAGACCCGCTAACGGATCCAATTTCTTCAAAGTCAACAAATCATTGGTCACGTTATGGAAGAAGTTACCAGTCAAGCGCAAACGATTGTTAAATGAAATCATGTCAAGACCAACATTGAAGCGACGAGTTGTCTCCCATTGGATAGCTTGGTTCTCAATGTTACCGATAACCAGACCCATAGAAGCACTTGAATACTGTACATTCTCATGATAACAGAATGCAGCGCTGTTACTGATATTATCATTACCAGACCAATCAACACCTGCTGTCAACTTCAAATGGTTAATCAAGAATGAATTGAAGAAAGGCTCAGACGATACTAACCAACCGGCCTGCAATGAGGGGAAGAGTCCCCAGCAAACGCCAGCTAACTTGATGCCATCCTCCGTCTGACGACCAAAGCGTGAAGAGGTCTCAGCAGCCAAGCTTCCCTGCAAGTAATATTTATGACGGAAGTTATAATCCACATTAGCATAGTAGCTCATGTTGCGCCAAACATCATACGCGCCGTCAGTCTTCGCATACTTACCAGTACCAGTAGTCACATCAGGCAACTTATCATTAGTTGAGTTATGAGATGATGCATAACTTGAGTCATAAGCAAAATTCGAATAGCGGAAACCACCGAATGCACTTACGTTATGATGGCCAAAATTCTTGCCCCAATTGATGCGAGTATCGCTATAGAGTTCTTCCTCCTTAGAGAAGAATGAGCGCACCTCACTGGCTGACGAACCAAGACCAGAGATAAAGAACACAGGAGTACCGGTCATCGGACGGAAATACTTTTCACTTGTACGATGCAATGTGTAATTGAAGAGTGTCGAAATGGTCCAATTCTTACCCAAGGTCAGTTCAGGAGCGACCGTTACATTAAATACGGTATATTCCTGATTGTTCTTATTGTTACCATCACCATACTCAAAGATAGCCAAAGGATTGGCATAGCTATCATTAGTAGAGTATATCCCCCTTGCAAAAGTATCCGCTCCAGACAAAGCCTCAGTCAACTGTCCTCCATTGTTATGGGCATAGGGAGAGAGGAATGGAGACTTGATGAGCGCTAAGAAACCTGGTGAGACAATAGGACCAGCTGTCATATCCTCACGGATACCGTCGTCACGCAAATCACGAACGACACGGCTATAGGCAATATCGAAACGAGTCTTCAGAATCTTAGCAAGATTTACATCCGTATTGAATCGGATATTCAAACGATTGAAATCACTGCTCTTTATTGTATTTGTACCATCAGCAAAACCCAGTGAGAAATTATACATAGCCGCATCATCACCACCTTGTACATTCACGCGGTAATTCTGTGCCCATGCATTACGATAAACATAATCACTCCAATCAGTTTCGTTATGGAATACATTGTAGTTGTATCGACTCTGATCATCAGAAAGGAAGGGCAACTTGGAAGCATCAATACTAGAACCATTAAGCAATTCATTTGCATAAATGCGATACTGATCAGCATTCATCATCTGAGGCAAACGGGGAGCAGTAGTGAAACTGGCAAACGCTTGTGCATCAATACGTGTTGCCATGCTATGGCCACGCTTAGTATCAATCAAGATTACACCATTGGCTCCTTTGGCGCCATAGATTGCCGTAGCATTATTGAGTACTGTAATCTTCTCAATATCATTCACATCAATCGCTGCCAATGTATTGTTGAAGAAACCATCATGCATAGCCGAATAGCCATCCTGCAAATCCTGAATCACACCATCCAATACGATAAGTGGCTGAGCTGAAGAGTTAAGTGTGTTGATACCCTGCATCATCAACAAGCTACCGATACCCATTGTACCAGAACGAGTGATCGTACGTACCTGAGAGCCCAACTGCTTCTGTACTTCAGTCTCCAAAGTTGTAGATGTTGACATATCAATGGCAGCTTCGCCAATTGAAGTCACATCAAATCCATTCGTCGCGTATGTACTGAATTTCTCATCGTACAATGCGATAGAAATATAGTTTCTTTGGCGCGCCTTAATGATAAGACTCTCGTAGCCAGGAGTAGATACATAGAGCGAAACAACATGCTTAGGCAACTTGATACTAAAAGTACCATCCGCCTTGGTCATCGTAGTGTAACGATTGTTACCAAGCGCCTCTACACGGACACCGGCGAGGGGTTCTTTAGTTGCAGCGTCCACTACTTCGCCCACAATTTCTTCCAATTCTTCCGTTTGAGCCTTCTCAGCCTCCACTGTTTGTGCTGTAACAATTCCTACAGGCAACACAAAAAGGAGTACGAATACAGCCAAAACTGCTTGCAAATGTTTTTTATACGTTTTCATTGTCTTAACTTTTTTGTGTTATAGGAACATTAATCTTCGGGGTTTACGGGTTCAAACATCACTTGGTCAATACGATATACCGTTGTATTAGATCGGGTTGAATACGTCGTAGGAGTCTCTATCACAAGACGTGTCACGGGATCCTTTCCTGTCAAAGACTTATAATTTGCTTCACAGAAATCAATTTTCAGATTCTCGGCCAGCACAATAGTATCCACCTTCTCTCCGGGTTTGTAGGTCATTCCTTGTACAAGATTCTTGATACCTACATTACCTTCGCTATTGATATATTCTAATTTGGCATTGAACACGTTAGACTTTGTAGATTTCGCCTCTTCGGGATCCAACAAGTGGGCAGGAACCATCACAATACTAATTCTATAATTAGCAGACAGTATATCTTTAGCGTAAATATGGAACTTAGGCTGTCTAGACTTATCCTTAGCGGGATCATATCTCGGTTGGAACACAGTAACACCACCACCAGAAATCTGTCCATACAACGCATGGTCACGATCTACAGGGACGTACGTTGTGTTGGCATACAAAGACTCGCTCGCACTGGCGGTACCAGTAGGCAGATTTTCACCATCGCGCAAACTTTCGGCCTGAACACGGATCGTATCGTGCCAACAAGTGAAAGGATTGAAGTTAACCTCACCAATGAGATGAAGAGTACCATTACTCAACTCCAACTCCTTCTGACATCCATTATGCAAAGAGTCTGCTTCTCTATTGAAAGGCGACTTGTTAACAAACATATTGTATCGTGTAGAAACCAAAGTATCTTTTGCACCTTGGAAAAACTTTTTGTTCACCGTGTTACTGAACACCAAGTTTTCACACATTTTCTCTCTTACAAGTGAGTCTGCAATCACTTTGAGCGATTCACCACCCAATTCCTCCTTGGACTGAACTTCTGGATAGTTGTAGTAGCTTCTCATCTTGGTGTACAATTCACTCCAAGCACGATTGGTCAAAGCATACACGGTGTAAGTTGAGTCCTCAGTATTCAATCGGCCGATTCCCCCCCAGTCAATCCAGCGGTTTGAAACAGTGAATACAGAGTCCAAATAAGTTTGCTTACCATCCACTATAGGACCTGCAACACTGGCATTTACGTTGAACTCACGCTTAGTATCTTTGTTCAAGAAATTGTAAAGTATGCTAATTGAGTCTTCCTTTGCCATTTGCTCCCAGATGTTAGCAGCGAAAAGCACGCCGTTGTCAATCTTATGAAGTACTCCGTTGGTTGCTACAATATTAGAGGCTTTCAACTGTTGGCCCGCAAATGAATAAGCTTTCTCAACCGAACCTTCAAAATGGTAAGACTTACCATTGAGCACAACTACTCGCTTGTAATTCTTCGAATCTTCCTTGTCGCGGACACCACCAGCTACCAAACTAAAGTTCGCGATGTGGTTTTCCACAATCTCCTTACGATACACCTCCAAAAGGCTATCGCTGGCAGTACCTAATGACTTTACGTCAAGCACATCAGAAAGATTGGAAGGTGCCCATACCGTATAGCTGCGGTTTTGCTTCAAGATATCGGCATAGCCCGTTGCTTGTAAGAGCGCCTCAAAGTCATCCAACTCCGGGTCATTGGAAATGAGCTCCCAAAGATTCTCACTTCCGTTCAATGTAGGATTGGGTTGATAATGTTCATCCCAAACATCGGAACATGCAGTCAGCGCAACAACCACACTGCAAGCCAAAATAGAATTAATATATTTTCTTTTCATACCAAGTAAATTCTTTAAGAGACTCCTTATTCACGTCTTTCCTTTAACGATATGCTTTCATCCTTCAAATAATCCATGGGGACTATCTCAAAGTAATCATGCATAAACTGTGCCGTACCATTATCGGTTTCGTTCACATTCTTGAAACGCAACCAATGCGAACCTGCAGACAGATGCTTAGTAGCAATAACTACACGAAGGTTTGTCGCATTATCACGAGCCACACCTGTTTCTGTATCATCACGGAAAGAGGTCGGACCCTTCAAATAGCCGCGGTTCTTCATGTCCTTATCATTTGTCACTCCATTGTCGTCAGTCTTCTTATCCTCAATTGAACCAATCTTGGGATTATCAGCAAGAATACGAAGATCAATAGGCAATCCAGACACCTCATTATCCAAATACACCTGCACAACATGTCGCCACTGAGATGCAGAATATCCCATGCGAATCTCGTAGGTTCCTTCTGGAACAGGCGGTAAACGATAAGCAAAGTCAAACAGGCCAAGTGCCATCATCTCATCACCTTGATAGTTGTGCCATACTGTGTGAGGTGCCAAATAATACAGACGAGTATCATCTGCATATACTTTCACGCGGTCACAATAATAGTGAGGGATGAACACACTACCGTCGCCCGTTAAGTTACTTGCCTTTTTCCAACGGATACGGTTATTTGTCAATTCTGAGAATAGAGAAGAAGAGTCGAATCGCATAATACATTTAAGAACGTAGCTCTTCATCAATTCCTCTTTGTAGAGAAGGACATCGCCAATAACATTGAGGGCACCATTCAGAGCCTCAGGATTATACTCACCATGTAACTCGGCATTCAATCTCTTAAAGTCATTGGGAGAATACACTCTGATGTTCTGTCCGTTGTCATTAGGGGCATAGTTCAAGTAGATTTCCTCCTTCAATTCAGCACGAGGCATAGTTACCTTCAAAATACGATTATTCATCGTAATATAGTATTCCGTACGATCCGAAGTGCTGAGAATATCCTTCTCAGAGTCAAATCCCTCTACACTTATCTTATAACACACCAAATTCTCGTAAGCCACCTTACGATCAAGGATGTGGTATCCAACGAACTGATTCACAGGATTACGCCAGTCGGTCAAAGGAGCGCTATGGTCAACTTTGGCCATCTCATTTCCATCGCCAGACCAAACGTCCATAGTCTCAGGATACTCTCTACGACACATATCCACCAATGAATTGAAATCCGTCACACCAGCTTTCGCAAACACCTCGTTAGATTCCAAGAAAATAGTAAAACCATAACGTCTGTTTGCAGGATAGGGAGCCATTTCCTTATCACGAATACTCTGCACAATCTTATCACCCTCAGTGTAAGAGCCATCCATAGTCTTAGTCAATGCGTTAGCATATCCCGTCTTGTTCAAGGCCTCCATAAACAAGCTGAAATAACTATAATCGTTCAACAAAGTTGGAACATCCAAAGACGAAGGATTCACAACACCTTCAAGAATGTGTACAACACCATTCTCGGTTTCCTCTTCCCACTTAACCTTTGCCTCACTATTAATCAACCATTCTCCGTCCTCTGTAATATTGAGCGTAAGGTCACGTTCATTCATATTAGCATCTGCGATACTATTTCCTGTAAAATCAGTACCGTAGTACATCTTAGGAAGGATGTGGTTACGTGCTATCTCACCACATTTCTCATCCGTAAGATCCTCCAATCTTGGCGAGTGAATGCCGGTCTCTACGATTTTATACATATCAGGATTGCTTTCGTGCTTCTCAACAGATGCCCAATAGATAGAGTCCTGCTCAATGAGGAATCGTTCTATTGCAGCATTGTTAGGCGCAAAACAAGTATACTGACCATACGCCTTCATCAGACCAATACACTCACCACGAGTAAGTATCTCCACAAAGTGACTACACTCTGGCTCGCTCTGAAGATAGGTCGCAATCGTATTTCCTACGAAGGTGAAGCGAGCTCCCTCGTCAATCTGCTCCTGACAGCTGTTTAGTGCCATCATAGCGGCCAAACTTAAAGCCGCAGTCTTAAGATATTTAGTTTGCATAATCAACTTCAATTAATGATTAGTTCTTTTCATACTTGTTCTCTGTCTTGTATGCTTCATTCTGCTTCAACAAAGAATTGGTATTCATTTCACGCTCTGCTATCGGATAGAAGAGGCTGTTAATCGTACCCATCTTGGCAGCATACTGTTCCTTGTTTGAGGTATATTTATGATCCAACATCTTTGTTTTTGCAAACAACTCGCTTGTTGAACCATCCTTGCTTGTATACAAGGCATAACGCACGAGGTCAAACCAACGCTTACCCTCAAAAGCTAATTCACGTTGACGTTCCTCCAATACGAGAAGCAACATATTATCAGCGCCGTTTGGTTTGCTGAGTGCGTCTACACCAGGTTCTCCCACACCATCCATAAATCCATCTTCATCATAGAAGAAGGTCTGAGAGCGATTATATATGGTAGCAACCAAGTTAAAGGCGTCATCCAAATCAGCCTTTCCGTTACGCAAAGTCAAAGCCTCGGCCTTCATCAACATTACATCAGAGATACGATAAACAATCCAGTTTACATAATACAAACAGAAGAAACGTCCCCGATCTTTATCATTAATAGTCATATTGAATTCATACGACATTTTACCGAAAGTATACTTATCAGCCTCCTTCATGTCTGCACGGCTTTCTTCCGCACCAGAATGTCCATATTTGATGATTCCGAACTTATCAATCTCTTTTCCATCAGAACTTTGTGCATAGACATTATTGACACGACGGAAATCAGTTCTTTTATAAAGTCCGTTCTTTATCTGAGCCAGATAAGAGGGGGCAGACAACACACCAGGTGTAAAGTTTTTTCTTGCATCGTCTGTAGCACAACCATAGAAATAGGGAACTTCAAAATTACCTAACTTTGAATCCATACGATCATGCTGTATCTCAAGAATACTCTCATAAAAATGATTGCAATTATTAGCAAACATATACTCGTAAGGAGCATGAGGGAATCGGCTAACCGTACTTCCGATAACTTCATAACTACTCGCTAAAGGATAAACCAAGGGAAGTGAGTCATTAAGTCTAACGTTAGGCATCTTAAACTTATCTTCTTTAAACTTGGATTGAATATAGTCCATACGAGTATTGATTACCAAATCGCAATACTTGATACACTCATCATAACACGCCTGAGCCGCAGCTGCACCATCACCATTACCATCATTGTATGTGGTAAAAGCAGCCTTCCATAACAAAACATCAGCAATCATTGTACGCACAGCATCCTTGGTCATACGACCTTTATTATTTTGGTCTTCTCTATAACTACCAGAAAGTATAGGATAGTTACCAGAAGTAAGCACCAAGCTCTCAGCCTCATACAAATCTTTCAAACACTGCTCCAAAGCCTCAAGGGGTTTAACCTGAGCCTGATACAGATTCTGGCTGTTATCTACCATAGCCTCAGTGAGCAAAGGAACATCGCGGAATGTACGAACCAAATAGAAATGGCAAAGAGCACGTATAGCTAACATCTCTCCACGTACCACATCCAAATCACCCTGAGTAAAATCGGGATCCTCATCCAATACACCCGGAGCGTACTTCAATACAATATTGCAGTTGTTGATAATCTGATAGAATATATTCCATGTCGCATACGAATTGGATGGCAACAAGTTGGCCTCCAATATGTTCTTCACATCCGTAGGAACACTATTACCTTCAATCACATTGTCACCACGCATCTCACCCCATACCAACAAACGATAGGTGAAATCTTTCTGTGTCATCAGACGGTAGCTCTCAGCTACAACACTTTCAACATCCTCCTTACTTTTCCAAAAGTCCTCTAACACAATTTTGTCAGTAGGCGTAATGGTAAGAAAATCATTGCACGCGCAAGTCATAGCCACCATAGAAATCAAGAACAGAGCCTTGGTGGCACGAGCAATACGGGTGATTATTCTTTTATCGTTATTCATAGCTTTATATTATTTACGTGATTAGAATCCTAAAGTCAACGACAATGTGAATGAACGCGAACGCGGTGTCTTCGAATTGTCAAATGCACGTCCCCAACCATCAGAACCGATTTCGGGATCAAGACCGGTATACTTTGACAGGATAAAGAGGTTATTAGCCGAACCTGACAAAGACAACTGGTTGAGACCATATTTCTTCAGGATAGTGGGGTCAACAGAATACGAGAGCTGCAAGTATGACATACGGAGATACGAAGCATCCTCGATGTATCGGTCACTACCCAGCCAGTTGAAACCTGTGTTGTACAAGGCACGAGGCAAACATGGAACCTCCAAGCCATCACCCTCTTTTCTCCAACGCCAGTTCACGGCATAACTCTGGTTATTGTTGGTGTACATGTTCTCCACATTCATACGCGCAGTGTTGATTACGTCCACACCATAACGATAGGTAAACTGAGTGTTCAATGTGATTCGCTTATACTGGAACTTCACACCGAAACCACCCTGCATCTTGGGGTTAGAGTTACCAAGGTATACAATATCCAATTCATTGATGTTACCATCCTTATTGATGTCCTCATAAATGGCATCACCACCACGGAATGGGTACTCGATTTTACCATCCTTATAGTTGTATACCATACGCAAAGGCTTACCATCGCTTCCATACAACGTGTTACCCTGGTCATCACATGCTACAGGATACAAGTCGTGCAATTCATACCCATCTGCGGCAGCCTTCGCTTTCGCATCGGCCCACTGGTCTTTACTCCAGTTGGTATTGTAGTTGTAATGGTATACACTCGGAATTCCATTCTCATCCTTCTTGCATCTAAATCCATAAACTGAACCGAGAGGATTACCAATCTGTATACGTGAAAGGTAAGTGCCATTCTGGTAATTAAAGTCTTCATTCGCATTGTTCAACACACTCTCTTCCATCTCCAAAATAGTATTGAAGTTCTGAGACACGTTGGCATACGCGGTAATTGAGAATTTACCGATTTCTATAAATTTATTACCACTAACATTCAATTCCCAACCATAGTTACGCACGGCACCTGTATTCTTATATGCCAAAGTTGAATAACCGTTTGATGAGGGAATTGCATAATTAGACATCAACTGGTCTGATGTAGTATTATCATAGTAGTTGAATCCACCAGTCAACTTATCGTTGAAGAAACCAAAGTCAGCACCAAGGTTGTACTCCATCTTCTTCGCCCACTTAAGGTCGTTCAACATAAGACCCTCCTGCGAAATAGTTGTAGCACCCAAGTATGTACCTGTACTGTTATACTTTGTATAGAACAAATATTCGCTACCAGGCTGCTGACCAGTCATACCCCAACCTGGACGGAAAGAGAGCATGCTCAACTTAATCTTATCCTTGGACCATTCCATCCAAGGCTCGTCAATGATGTTCCAACGGAGCGACAAACCAGGGAAGTTACCCCAACGGTTCTTTGAACCGAACTTCGTACTTCCATCTCGACGAAGTGTTGCGGTAGCACTATAGCGACCTTCCATGTATGAATACACAGCAGAGAAAACCATACCTACTGAACGCCACTGCCAAGTACTGGTATTACAATCATCCAAGAAAGTTCCTGCAGTCGTACTGGTAATACCTGTAGGGACACCATACGACTTAGACATCTGGCTGTTACCATTACCCACGTTCATTTCAAATTGTCCCATCATGGTAAGCATGTGGTTTTCGTTGTTGAATCGCGGAGTATAGTTCAAGCGATGACGTGTATTGAATGACAAAGACTTATTATCATTAATCCAAGTAGCATTATAGCTCTTATCAGAGAATCCCTTATTGCTCAAACTACCAGGAAGATAAGATGAATTAGACAAAGTACTTGCATCCATGTACACCATACCATAGTAATTCAACTGGTGCTCATCGCGCTCAAGACCGAGCAACTTATAGTCCAACGAAATCTGGGGCGAAATACGATAGCTCTTCTCATTTTTCCAAGCCAGATTACCCATAGCCACAGGATTCGTAAGATTCTTTTGGTTCCCATCAAACTTACTCCACGCATCTTGACGCATCAAATAATAGTCATCAGTAATAACTCTATTTCCGTTGGCATCACGATATTCTGAGAAAACACTCATATTGGGCATAATAATCTGTGCTGTAGCCAAAAGCCCTTCGTAGTTTTGATCATTATTCGTATAAGTCAACGAGAAGTCTGAAGACACCTTGATACGGTCAGACACGAAATAGTCCAAGGCCATACGAGTGGTAAAACGGTCCAAATTCTGTTTGATAATCTGTCCATTCTGGGTATAATAACCTCCAGAGATACGGAATGTAGCCTTTTCGCCACCACCAGTAAGTGAAATATTGTGATCGTGAGTATGACCATGTTTTGACACATACTTCACCCAATCAGTATCGTTATTATAGTTCTCATATTCAGAGAAATCTTGCTTGTAAGCCAACTCTGGAGCATCAGAAGCATCGCTACTCTGGGTAGGATTGAAGTGTTCCTCCTTAAGCAACATGGTGTAGTCAGGTCCGCTGAGCAAATTAAGACCCTTCGGAATCCAAGCATTAGAGTAACGATAAGAATAGGTCACCTTGGTCTTACCGCGCGAACCACGCTTGGTCTTAATCATAATAACACCGTTCGAACCACGCGAACCCCAAATTGCTGAAGCAGAAGCATCCTTAAGAACCTCGATGCTCTCGATATCCTCGGGGTTAACGGTCAACAACTGAGCGAACTTTTCTTCGTTGGCAGTAGAGAAATCAAACTCCTCTCCATCGGGCATTTCGAAGATATTGTCGTTCACAACAATCAAAGGTTCCTGATTACCATTGATAGTAGAAGTACCACGCAAACGCATCTGTGTACCAGAACCAAGGTCACCCGAGTTGAACACAATGTCAAGACCGGCAATCTGTCCTTGGAGCGCTTCATCCACTGAAGCAAACGAGAGACCCTCCATTTCGCTCATCTTAAATGTTTGCTTGGCCACAGAGACCTCACGTTCCAAGATGTTAAGACCACCCGAGTTCGTTCGAGGTTTGGCCTGAATTACAACCTCCTCAATCAAGTTCTCGTCTTTCATCACTACGTTGAAGACTGTACGATCACCAATTTCCAAAACTTCGTCCTGAAAACCTACATAAGTAATCTTCAACTTGTTCTTGTTGTTCTTCACAATCATAGTGAAGTTACCATCAAAGTCAGTTGTAGCATGGTTAATGAAACGGCCGTCCTTATCCACCTCAACCACGTTAACCATCATCAACGGTCCCATAGCATCGCTCACTTGACCCGAGATACGCTGCTGAGCACTGAGCGTTGCTGCAGATGCAATGAAACAGAAGACTGTCAGTAGAAAATATTTATATGCTTTCATAATATTTTATATTTATCTTATGAATTTACCCTCTTCAGCATCATATATGCCACCTATGCCACCATAAACCAAGAAGTTGTTTATTTTGTGAACTACAGCATATGATGACGTTTTCACACTTCCGCCACTATATTGAATTTCACGTGTCATTACATTATACAAGCGATTTTCGTTTTCCTTGACCACATAACATACATTAGCGTCAGGATTACTATCATCCAAATCACCACGAATCGAGAGGGTTTCTTCTCCAGTTTCGGGATTAGTTTCTGTTTTCACCAATACAGAGCAGAACTTGTTTCTCTCTTCGTTGAAAGCCGAAGTCTCATACGACACCTCTAAGTTATACTCGTAGTCGCGCAATCCATCACCATTGACATCTCCCTTGTCAACAGCAAGCGCATGAGGCACATTATCCACATATACTGAGTTGTCCTGGAAATGATAACGAACGAACTTAGCAATAAGGTCAGCACCTGCCTTTATCGAATCCTTGAACGCATCAAGCTCTTCGGTGCTTGCGGTCGGATTCTCTTTTTCAAATGTTTCTATCTCTACGAGCAAGCTGTCCCAAGTAAGCATGCCCTGATCATAAGCACGTTGTAACGCTTCCTCCGAAGGCACATATACAGTATAGTGGTATGTATCGAACATACGTACAAGATTATGCTTAGCAATCTGCTCATAGAATACAGTGTACTTGTTCCATTCCTTCTGATTTGTATTCTCAGCACCCAAGAAATATTCCAAAACTGCACGTGAAGGTTCGCACAAGCTTCTAAATTCTGCGAATTCCGGATTAAACAACACATCACTGACAGTCTGCGTAGGAGGCTGTATCATAGAACCATCCAAATGGAACGTCTGTCCGTTAGTCATAGAATGAGCTTGCACAACAGGAATACCCTTCGACTGGCCGAGAGTATCATACTGAAGTTCTCTACCACCCGAGATATGGCTTACTTTACCTTCAGCATCACGCTCCACCTTAACCGTACCATAGCCTTTAGACATATAGTACTTTCTACGTTTTGCGTAAAGTTTCTCCAATTCATCTGCAGAGTTCATATCACCCAACACAATGTTGTATTCAAGAATCTCCTTAAACAGGTTCTCAACATTACCATACTTATCCTTCAACTCCTTCAGCTCTCCATATGTATTGGTCTCTGCATCATACTTGCTGCGGTCATACTGTACCTCCTGTGCTTTCACCACAAGAGTTCCTTCACCTTCAAGACTACCGTTCAGCTTATACGCCTTAGCATCCTTATCAACGTATACCAATGCATTATTTTCATAATCCATATACCTTATTTCCGTATAGGGATTATAATACACCAAACCGTTATCAGAGGTTACAACCAGACCAAACTTGTTACCCATAGACAACAAGTACTTATCATATTGCAAGTCCTTAATGGCCTTGTTAAAGATAGACATTGTATCATTCAACATCACAGGAGCGATTACCGAATTATATCGTGCAGGACTATACACGGTATCCATGACGTAAACAACTCCATTGTTAGCCAACATGACTTTGTTAATATCCCCAACATTCACGTTCATCGGATCGCGTGCATCGTCTACGATATACTCGAATTTTGAAGGAACGGTAGAGTTGAAAGACATCTGCATGTGATTTCTCACCAAAGGTTGAATAATATCAATAGGTATACTATCTATAGCCACAATTATATTATCGATACCCTTAGCATAACGCTCTAACAGAGATTTTCCTGAAAGCTCTTTAAAATATCTTACAACTGCTTTATCTGATGGTGCAAAGATAGCAGCCATATCCTGCTCCTTATCTGTAGAACCCGCTTTATACGCATTCCAACCTGGATCGAAAAGCAATGTACCCAAAGCATTGTGAACACCAGTTTCATCCGTATATGAGGTAAAACTACCTTCGGTGTAATACTTCTTCTCGTATAACTTCTCGCTTCCGCCATTTACACGATTAAAGTTCTGTGCAAATTCGCTATTGGCATCAATAGGCTTAGGCACAGAGAAACGATCCAACAGACGGCTAAAGATCAAAGTTGTAGAGTCAGAATTAGCCAAACGAGCCAAATCAGTATCGAGCATAGCCATATCACCATTTACACGCAACTCCTCCGCCATATTTGAGGGAGGAATAAGAAGCCCGTTCAACTGGTGTACATAACCATTCTTACAAGTGACATCACTTTTTTCTCTAATAACCTTCTTGTCATAAATATAGATATCAGACAAACGAGCTTCATCATCGCTAACCAGCAACTGCAAATCTCGTTCGTTGATATTCTTCATATACAACTGATCTTGAATAAAGTGCGTCATCATCGTACGAGAAGCATCCAAAGCCAATCGGATAGAGTCAAAAGCCTCCCAATCCTTATTATTCTTTGGCAAATCCCTAGAAGCGAACAAGCCCACAGTATCCGTCACAGAGGCAGATGTCACACGGCGCAAACATTGGCCAGGAATAGGCTCTGCATTAGCTCCTGTAGACTGCATCTTCGACAACATTTCCAACAGATAGGCATTGTCGAGCATTGCTCCATAAAGGATAATTCGCTTGTGCGCCAAAGTCAGCTGGCTATAATCGGTGAAGCCCCAATTTTCCTTGATGCCAAGTTCGAAAGCCTTGTCATTGGCTACAAAAAGGGTTTTACTACCAGTTTTGCTCAACACTTCCTTGTAATCGAGATCCTCAATCACTCTCAAGAAATGCTTGAACTCACCTTGTTCGTAAAGATAGTCGTAAATGCTTGATCCTACAAAAGTCGGTTCTGTGTCATCGAAAAAGTATTCGTCACGACAGGACTGAAACGTAGCACAAGCAAACAACAGACAAGCCATTCCTATGTACTTGCCCACCTTTGAAACGTGTTTCTTGTTCATATTTTGATATTAGTTAATGTATATTAAACCTAATTAATAAGGCAAAGGTAGAAATCTTTCTTTATACAAGCAAATTTATTCGCATCTCTTTTCTCGTTAAGAAAAATTTTAACCTTTGCGGCATTACTTAACGCTTATTTTTCGCTTGTCTGACTGCAAAACGTCACTGCTTGAGCATCAGCATCGAGATAACGGGCAAACTCTTGAGGAGTAATCGTAACCGGCTCGATCATAAACTCGGGAACGTTGTAGCTTTTGTAGTAGTCATCATAGAAATAG
>JAZKYH010000028.1:0-14466 GCA_045612065.1 Bacteroidaceae bacterium | reverse complement strand
CGTATGTGCAGTATGCCGCGTCGTTCGTCGAGCCGTGCCACGCTGCGTATCACCTGTTCGCGCAGGATATCCATACGCTCGTCAAAGGTGAGCGGGGGCAAGTGCTCGCCCGTCTCTAAATAGTGCTTTACCTCGCGGAATATCCATGGCCTGCCAAAGCTGGCACGACCTATCATCACGGCATCCACGCCGTAGCGGTCGAAACACTCCTTGGCCCTCTCGGGGGTGGTGATGTCGCCATTACCTATGATAGGTATATGCATGCGCGGGTTGTTCTTCACCTCACCGATGAGTGTCCAGTCGGCCTCACCGGTATACATTTGTGCCCGGGTGCGGCCATGGATGGTGAGTGCCTTGATGCCACAGTCCTGAAGCTGCTCGGCCAGGTCGACGATGATTTTTGAGCTCTCGTCCCACCCAAGGCGGGTCTTCACGGTGACAGGTGTGTTCACAGCCTTCACTACCGAGCGCACTATGTCGAGCATCAGCGGCACATTCTGCAGCATGCCCGCTCCCGCTCCCTTGCCAGCCACGCGCTTCACGGGGCAGCCGAAGTTGAGGTCGATAATATCGGGTTTCACCGTCTCCACGATGCGTGCCGCCTCGGTCATCGAGTCCACGTCGCGTCCATAGATCTGTATGGCCACGGGGCGCTCCTCATCGCTGATGGCGAGCTTCTGCATCGACTTGTTCACCTGACGGATGAGCGCATCGCTCGACACGAACTCCGTATATACAAGGTCGGCACCAAACTCCTTGCACATCAGCCTGAAGCCGAGGTCAGTGACATCCTCCATCGGTGCCAGCAGCACCGGATATTTCCCTAATTTTATATGGTCGATTTTCATAGGCAACGGAACGAATAGCCTGTTTCAACGTATAAAAAAGATTACAGCTGTTGATAGTACAATCCTACAAGCACTCCATCGTTGCTGAACACGTACTTATATTCGTATTCCCAATAATACTCGTTGAACTCCTGTTCTCTCTCGCAGGCCGCGGGCAAATGGTCGGAAGGTTTTCCCACCAGTCCTGCCAGATAGGCCATGGGGAGTATAGGTCCGAAGTCCTCCTCTATGTATCCCGGAGCATGAAAATAGGGCATATATCCCAACGATGGCAGGCTTGAGTAAGTGAAACTGAAGTCCTCGTCGGCATCCACATGATTGATGTATTCTACCAAATCGCCATCGGCATATTCGAACGTGCACATATCCCCCCCCGCATCGATGGAAAGCAAATGTCCCTGCTGGTCATACTCAAACCTCCACCTATAGTTCTTTCCCGTATCTATATTAGTCTCTGTTGCCTCTTTGGCATATCCGTTAGCTCCTATATTGAAGACACATACAGTGCGGACTACATCTCCGTGCTCATACACCTTCATCTCTACCAAGTCGTACGCAGCATTGAAAGGGTCACGATACTCATCGCGATATTCGAAGGTGGTATATCCTGTATCACAAAAAATCGTATCGACCAACCCCTTATCGGTCAGCACAAAGCCGTACCCCGTGACATTGCTCAGGAAGGCACGCCAGCGCGCGTTCCCCACCACCACCTGTTCGGGGACTACGCTACCCACATTGGGACCTTCGTCGCCCACCCCATCATCCGAGGGCACACATCCCACCATCATCACTATCATCAGCCCCAGCCACAGTGTGTGCGATATTTGTCTGTCCTCAATGTTTAAGAGATGCTTTACCATATTTTTATCGTTTTATAGTTGCAAAGATAATCATTAATCTTTTGCATGGCAATTTTATGCCCTGTTTTCCTCTCCTATGATATATTTTCATTAGGCAACCCTATTTGCGTATCATCACGCCCTCTCTCAGTCACTCTTTCACAGACACGGTAAGGATAAAGACTATACCCACAACAAAAAGACAGCAGAGCTCTAGTATCCGTCTACACTAGGGAAGGTCATAAAAGCAATTAAGCAAAGAGCAAATTTCCTATCCCGAGCGCAGAGAGCAGTATCACCAAATAACGCACGGTCTTCCCTATAGCCATTGTGGCGAGGGTTAGGGGAGCGTTTGAGCGCATAATTCCCAACGTCACGAGGATAGCATCACCCAATACGGCTATCCAACAGAAGAAACCTATCCATACACCCCAGCGTTCGACTAGACGACGGGCACGCTCCATATTCTTGGGTTTGATGCCGAATATCTTCTGTATGCGCTCAGGGGTGGTACAGCGGCCCACATAGTAGCAGGTGATTCCACCCAGCACATTGCCAGCCGATGCTGCAAGCAACAGTTTCCAGGGACTGGCACCTACGGCCAGCAACCCCACCAGCACCGCTTCGCTGCTGAAGGGCAGTATGGTGCCTGAAAGTAAAGCCGACACAAACATGCCCCATGGGCCGTAGTCAATCAGGATGGGATATAACGTATCCATAGTTGATGGGTGATGAGTATTGTCCACACAAGCAGCACCGCCAGGGCATAGACGCACTTACCTCGGGTGTTGGCCTCCGTATAGAGTGGTATGCCTACGTAAGCTGCCAACAGTAGGCACAGGGGGAGCAGAGTAGCGTAAAGCATGGGCAGTACCATGCACAACAGCAGCATCGTGCCCAGCACGGCTATGCAGTAGTAGTAACAAGTGCGCGAACGCAGGTTCAGTGTATTGTCTTTCAATATTGCGGCACTGCTAGGGATTGTCAGCAATAGTATCCACAACAATGGAGACAATAAGGCGAGTAAATTGTTCATGGCACGAGGGTACGGATGGCTATCCCAGTCGCAATGGGTGAGTCGGGCAAGGAGGTCGTACCCCACCACCATGTGGTCGGTCACATACAACAGGCCGAACGTTACCCAATAGGTACACAGCAGTCCCATCACACCAGCCACAATGGTACGCACACATAGTGAGCGGAGAGGGATGCAGCATAGCAGAAGCAGTGGTGCCGTCCATAGCAGTTGGGGCTCGATAAGGGTGGACAACCCTACAAGGACATAGGCGGTGAAGTAACTTCCTGAAGCCCGACAGTTTCTATATGTGCGTAGCAGCATATAGCAGCCAGTAGCCAGTAGGGACAATACGGCCAGATTTCTGGGTGTGCATACCTGTAGGGGGACTATAGTACAGCCCATCAGGAATAGTACAGCGGGCAACTGCGTGTGTATGTTGGACAGAGCATACTCCACAGAAGGCTTCACTGATAGGTATCCCATCAAGATGCATCCTACCAGAGACAGGTAGTCCCTCCATTCCACAGTCTCCATTATCTGGATGCTCCTCTCGGCACTTGGCAGATAACCATTGCAGGCGACCGCATACATACAAGCCAGCGCTACGGCGGCCAGCGCCCCCGCAGCGTTACTATGTACGATGAAATTGAGGATTTTCTTCATCCTGCAGGTGTATCCTCCTTATTAACTTTTGAGTATATCCTTGCCAATATCACTACGGCAATACATGTCGGTGAAGTGCAGTGCCTGTGCATTCTTGAACGAAGTGGCTAAGGCTTCGAGTTGAGTATCTCCATATGAGCTGACAGCAATGACACGTCCACCATTAGTTACCACTTGACCATCTTTCATAGCTGTACCTGCATGGAAGAGATAGCTCCCTTCCACCTTGTCGAATCCAGTGATGGCATATCCTTTCTTATAGTCGCCCGGATAGCCTCCCGAGACAAGCATCACGCACACGGCGCTACGCGAGTCAAACTCGATAGTGCGTTTGTCCAGATTCCCCTCAGCCACTCCCTCAAAAAGATCTACTATGTCGCTCTTCAGTCGCAGCATCACGCTCTCAGTCTCGGGGTCGCCCATACGCACGTTGTATTCTATAACCATAGGATTACCTTCCACATTGATAAGACCAAAGAAGATAAAGCCCTTATAATCGAGCCCTTCGGCAGCCAAACCTTCTACGGTAGGGCGCACGATGCGTTCCTCTACCTTCTGCATCCACGCAGCATCGGCAAAAGGCACCGGAGAGATGGACCCCATACCGCCCGTATTCAGTCCTGTATCGCCCTCGCCAATGCGCTTATAGTCCTTAGCCTCGGGTAATAGCTTGTAGTTCTTGCCATCAGTGAGCACAAACACCGAGCATTCCACACCACTGAGAAATTCCTCGATAACAACGCTTGCCGATGCCGAGCCAAACATTCCACCCAGCATCTCGCGCAGTTCCTTCTCTGCTTCTTCCAAAGTGGGAAGTATCAGCACCCCCTTACCGGCACACAATCCGTCGGCCTTCAACACATAGGGAGCCTGCAACGTATGAAGGAAAGCAATACCCTCGTCAAGTGTTTCCTGGGTAAAGGTCTGGTATCGAGCCGTAGGTATACCATGACGCACCATGAATGCTTTAGCAAAGTCCTTGCTTCCCTCCAATGCGGCACCTGCCTTCGAGGGGCCAATCACAGGAACATCTTTCAACAGCTCATCATCACGGAAAAAGTCATACACGCCCTTTACCAGAGGATCTTCAGGACCAACCACAACCATATCAATGGCATTGTCCAAGACAAATGTCTTGATACCCTCAAAATCAGTAGCCGCAAGAGTTACATTCTCACCTACCTCGCGTGTTCCTGCATTACCGGGAGCAATATACAGTCTCTCTACTTTCGGACTTTGGCTAATCTTCCAAGCCAGGGCATGTTCACGTCCACCACTGCCCAACAATAGTATTTTCATATGCTTGTTCTTTTCTATATCAGGGAAATAAGCCAGTCTATTCTTCGCTTGATATTCTGGTGTTGTATTTTTAATGCCAATAATTTCCATAATGTCTATTGTTTAGAGCGCACTCTTAAAACTTGTACAAAAATAGTGCTAATTTTCGATTTATTAAAAACTACATCAATTTACTTATACCTTATGTTATGCTCCCCAATTTTCTCTATCGAGACTCCGATAACTAATCGCTTCAGCAATATGCATTGACAGGATAGTATCGCTTCCATCAAGGTCGGCAATGGTACGAGCCACCTTGAGAATACGGTCGTAGGCTCGAGCCGAGAGGTTGAGCCGCTCCATAGCACTTTGTAACATTGCCTTTCCACGTTCATCAAGCTGAGCATACTTCTGCAGTAAACGCGGTGTCATCTGTGCATTGCTGTGAATGCCCGGCTCATTCGCAAAACGTTGTTGCTGTATCTGTCGGGCACGCATCACCCTATCGCGAATCGTCACACTGCACTCCGACGGAGCACTCTTGGTAAGTTCATCAAAAGGAACAGGAGTTATCTCCACCTGTATATCAATGCGGTCAAGTAGAGGTCCGCTTATCTTATTGAGATACTTTTGAACTTGCGAAGGGCTACATACACAGGGTTTGGTGGGGTGATTATAGTAACCACACGGACAAGGGTTCATAGAGGCCACCATCATAAAGTTGGCCGGATAATCTATACTATACTTTGCGCGTGCAATGGTAATATGCCGATCTTCAAGCGGTTGGCGAAGCATCTCCAACACACTTCGATTAAACTCGGGCAGTTCGTCACAGAACAAAATTCCGTTATGAGCAAGACTGATTTCTCCAGGTTGGGGATTTGATCCTCCTCCCACAAGAGCTACAGACGAAATCGTGTGGTGTGGGCTACGGAAAGGGCGTACAGCCACTAACGAGGCATCTTTTCCTAAACGACCTGCCACGGAATGTATCTTGGTAGTTTCCAAACTTTCTAAGAGCGAGAGAGGAGGCAGTATGGAAGGGAGTCGCTTGGCCATCATAGACTTTCCCGAACCGGGAGGACCTATGAGGATGATATTGTGCGAACCAGCCGCTGCCACCTCAAAAGCACGTTTCACATTCTCCTGTCCCTTGACTTCAGAGAAGTCAAACTCAAAACTATCTTGATGGGCATAGAACTCCTCACGTGTATTGACTATGGTAGGTTCAAGCGTATCCTCACCATTAAGGAAGCGTATGACCTGCACGATATTGTCTACACCATAGACATTAAGGTTGTTGACTACAGCAGCTTCGCGAGCATTCTGACTCGGAAGGATAAAACCCTCATATCCTAGTTCGCGTGCCTTGATGGCAATGGGCAACGCTCCTTTGATTGGCATCAAGTTACCGTCAAGCCCTAATTCACCCATAATCAAATAACGCGGCAGCTTGTCGGAAACGACAACATCACCTGCCGCCAATATGCCAATAGCTATGGGAAGGTCGTAAGCAGAACCCTCCTTACGAATATCAGCAGGTGCCATATTGACAGTAATTTGATTGCGTGGAAACTTATAGCTAGTATTGAGTAGCGTTGCACGTATACGCTCATAGCTTTCCTTCACGGCCGTATCGGGTAAGCCTACAAGAAAAAACTTTATCCCCTTAGAGGTATTTACCTCAATGGTTACAATAGTTGCATCAACGCCTTGCACTGCGGCACCATATACTTTGACCAGCATAGCCTACCTTTTATTTAGTTTGAGTGCTTTAATGTTGGTGGGAGTCTTCTTCTTATTTCCCTTTTCAGGTTTTTTCAACTCAGTGAGTTCATCAATCTTCTTATCCAAATCCTCACCATAAAGGTCTATAGCTTGTATACGTCGCTGAGGATTAAGCAACATATTGGTTGGCAGATGATTTATCTGCATCCGCTGTACGAT
Organism: Bacteroidaceae bacterium; assembly: GCA_045612065.1. Lineage (GTDB taxonomy): Bacteria > Bacteroidota > Bacteroidia > Bacteroidales > Bacteroidaceae > UBA1189. Next base: position 7,870 of record JAZKYH010000028.1, on the reverse strand, counting down.
ACCGGTATTCCATCCTTCCAAATCGCAAGCTTGCCGCCACGTCACAGAGTCCTCAGCTATAGCTCGTAACCATGCTTCGCGATCAGTATCAAGCGAAACGCTGAGGATATCGAAGTTATGCTTCTTGTACTTCTCCTTTATCTCTATAAGTTCGCGCTGACGCATGCGGCTCTCCTTATCCCACGAAGCCCAGAAGGTGATAAGAAGATAAGTATCCTTATAATCAGCCGTACTAACATTCTGCCCTACCGAGTCACGTACATTATAGTTTGTCACTACACTATTCTTCACGAGCGGCTTATACGCACCGAGCACCTTCTGCAGCTGGCTAATATAGTTGTTGTCCTGCAGATTACCACTCAGCGAGCCTATAAGTTCCTTTATTTTGACAGGATCGGGATGAAGCTGATTTACAAAATACTCACGCAACAGATGTATGCTTGCCTCCGCATAGGGATTGGCACGGATGAATGAATCTGCGATTTGTGTTATTTCTTCAATATCCCCAATGCTGTCAGTATGCTGATAGAAGCTCTGCAACAATGCATTCTGCTCGCCTCCAACAATACGTATATGCCCCATTGCCGCAGTATCTCCGTGCATTACAACAGACACCCCCTTATCAGCAAAAAGCATTTCGCGATGATTGTTGGGGAATAGCACCCACAGAGGCACCACAGTATCTACATCCATCGTATGATGGAACGCTCCGTTTGTGGCAATAATCGTATCCATTTGCTCATACAGGGCATCGCCACCATATATATAGATGGTATCGTGTGTGAGACGACCTACATTGCCCTCAAGCACAAAGACATTTGCCTTGTCCTTGCACGAACAAAGGCAAAGCAAAACTATCAGTATAGAGAACAATCGTCTCATCCAACTTTCAATTATCAATTCTTAACTTTCAATTTAAGAGCGATTTGCACGCTTACGCTCCAACTCGTCAAGGATAATCTTGCGCATACGCATCGACTTGGGCGTAACCTCCACATACTCATCCTCCTTGATGTACTCGAGTGCCTCCTCCAGAGAGAAGATGATGGGCGGTACGATACGCGCCTTCTCGTCAGAGCCACTGGCACGCATATTGGTGAGCTTCTTGCTCTTGGTGACGTTGATGACAAGATCGTTGTCATGCACGTGCTCGCCCACAACCTGTCCGGCATACACCTCATCCTGCGGGAAGATGAAGAACTTGCCGCGGTCCTGCAGCTTGTCGATAGCGTAGGCAAAGGCCGTACCCGACTCCATGGCAATCATCGAACCGTTTGAGCGGCGGTCAATGTCGCCCTTGTAAGGCTCATAGCCCTTGAAGCGGTGTGCCATGATGGCCTCACCTGCCGATGCGGTGAGCACGTTGGTGCGCAAACCGATGATACCACGCGAGGGAATATTGAATGCGATGTTCACACGGTCGCCCTGTGTCTCCATTGAGGTGAGCTCACCCTTACGACGGGTCACCATGTCAATCATCTTGCTTGAGTACTCCTCGGGGACGCTGATGGTGAGCTCCTCAATAGGCTCACACTTGACGCCATCGATGGTCTTATAGATTACCTGAGGCTGGCCCACCTGCAACTCGTAACCCTCGCGACGCATGGTCTCGATGAGCACCGAGAGGTGCAATACACCACGACCGAAGACACTCCACTTATCGCTCTCCTCATCCTTCACCACACGCAGAGCGAGGTTCTTGTCGAGTTCCTTCATGAGGCGGTCGTGGATATGGCGTGAGGTCACAAACTTACCTTCCTTACCGAAGAAAGGCGAGTCGTTGATGGCAAAGAGCATACTCATTGTAGGTTCGTCGATGGCGATAGTAGGCATGGGCTCGGGATCCTCGGCATCGCACACGGTGTCACCAATCTCAAAGTTCTCCAGACCTACGATAGCACAGATATCACCCGAACTCACCGATTCGGTGCGCTTGCGACCCAATCCCTCGAAGGTGTGCAGTTCCTTGATCTTAGCCTTCTCCATCTCGCCATTGCGGTGAGCGAGTGTGATGGTCATACCCTCGGTAAGTGTGCCACGATGTACACGGCCCACAGCAATACGTCCCGTGTATGACGAGAAGTCAAGCGAGGTAATGAGCATCTGCGGTGTACCCTCCAAGCGCTTGGGAGCAGGAATGTGCTCAAGGATAACATCAAGGAGATAGTTAATATTGTCGGTCGGGGTTTTCCAGTCGGCACCCATCCAATTGTTCTTGGCCGAACCATATACAACGGGGAAGTCGAGCTGGTCCTCAGTAGCCTCGAGGGCAAACATGAGGTCAAACACCATCTCATACACCTCCTCGGGGCGGCAGTTGGGCTTATCCACCTTGTTTACCACCACCACGGGTTTCAGACCTATCTGAAGAGCCTTCTGCAACACGAAGCGTGTCTGCGGCATGGGACCCTCAAAGGCATCGACCAGCAAGATACATCCGTCAGCCATGTTGAGCACGCGCTCCACCTCACCACCGAAATCCGAGTGGCCCGGGGTATCGATGACATTGATTTTCGTACCCTTATAATTGATGGACACGTTCTTCGAGAGGATGGTTATTCCTCGTTCACGCTCCAAGTCATTGTTGTCGAGTACCAACTCCCCACCGTTCTGGTTCTCACGAAACAGATTTCCGGCGAGCATCATCTTGTCTACCAAGGTTGTCTTACCATGGTCAACGTGCGCAATAATGGCAATGTTTCTGATGTCTTGCATATGCAGTATACTAAATATGGTACAAAATTAGTGCAAACTGAGAGAAAACGCAAATCTCAACGAGCGAAGGTAATGGGAAAGTTTACTTTTTATTGCTGAGCGAGGCAGAGATTCAATAAAAATTAAGTTTACTTGCAGTTTTCCGAAGTGCAGCCTAATTTCAAACTGCGTAGTAGATTAAAATCAGTGCAAAATTTCGGTTAAGCGAAGGCAATAAAAATTTATTTCTATTGATAAGCGTGAGAAATTTATTCAAGGCGAGCGGATATGCAAAAAAATCCCTAACTTTGGCAATCAAACAACAAAAAAATGAGCTACGATATTACCCTAAAAGAGGCACAGCAGCAGGCTGATGAGTGGATAAAGACTTACGGCGTACGCTACTTCAACGAACTGACCAATATGGCCATCCTCACCGAAGAGGTGGGTGAGCTGGCTCGTGTAATGGCCCGCACCTATGGAGAGCAGTCATTCAAGGAGGGCGAGAAGCCCAACCTTGCTGAAGAGATGGCAGATGTGCTGTGGGTGCTCGTGTGCATGGCCAATCAGACGGGCATAGACCTCACCGAAGCTTGGCACCAAACCATCGAAAAGAAGACCCATCGCGATCACACACGCCACAAGAACAACGAAAAGCTGAAATAGCGCTATGGGTTGTGAGTCACAATCCATGAATTAATTTACGACAAAATATCAAAATCCACCTCATCAAAGCTCCTCTCCAATTAGAGCCGTCTGTTAGGGAAATTGAACAAAGAGTTTTTCAAAATTGCAAGGCTGCAACATTTTCATCAGACAAAGGATTTTGGGAAGGTTAATAGTCAATAAAGGTAATTTAGTTGCCAATAGTTGAGACGAGCTTGGACATTGTTCTTTTAGTGCAAAAATCAATAAAAAACGACGGAAATAGGAAAGAGACGTTCATCTTGTTAAACTTTTCACGAGACGAGAAAAAATCCGAACAATAAAATTCAATGTTAAACAGGTGTAAATAAACTATTTATATCAAAAATAAGGCTCTGAGAATCGCGTCTTTTCGCTCGTCCTGTCCCTCGGGGCGGAAAAACGCAAGGATGAGGCGGTAGAAATTGAGATTTTTGAGGAATTGGCAACGAATATTGTTGATAATTGTGTAACTTTGCCTTTTCGATAAAACAATAGGTACAATGGAATTTTTCTACGACGTCATTGTGATTGGTGCCGGACACGCGGGATGCGAGGCGGCGGCAGCGGCGGCTAATATGGGTTCGAAGACTTGCCTCATCACAATGGACATGAACAAGATTGGACAGATGAGTTGCAACCCCGCCATTGGTGGTATTGCCAAGGGACAGATAGTGCGAGAGATTGATGCACTCGGTGGATTCACGGGAATTGTGACCGACCGCACCGCCATTCAGTTCCGTATGCTCAATCGCTCGAAGGGTCCTGCCATGTGGAGTCCCCGTGCGCAGTGCGACCGAGAGAAGTTTATCTGGGCTTGGCGCGAGGTTCTTGACAACACTCCCAACCTCCGCATCTGGCAAGACACGGTGAGCGAGCTGCTCGTAGAAAATGGCGAAGTCACCGGTGTACGCACCGTGTGGGGCGTCACCTTCCATGCCAAATGTGTCGTAGTCACCGCAGGTACCTTCCTCAATGGTTTGCTCCATGTAGGTCGTGTGCAACTTCCTGGTGGACGCATGGCAGAGCCTGCATCGTACGGATTGACCGAATCCATCGCACGCCACGGCATCACCGTAGGTCGTATGAAGACAGGTACGCCCGTGCGCATCGACAAACGCAGCGTACACATCGATGAAATGGAGATTCAAGAGGGTGAGAGCGACTTCCACAGTTTCTCCTATATGAGCGAGCCGCGTAAATTGAAACAACTCTGCTGTTGGACCTGCTACACTAATCCCGAAGTGCACCGCATCCTTCGCGATGGATTGGCCGAATCGCCCCTTTACAACGGACAAATCCAGAGCATAGGTCCGCGCTACTGCCCCAGCATTGAGACCAAGATTGTTACCTTCCCCGATAAGGAGCAGCACCAACTTTTCCTCGAGCCTGAGGGTGAAACTACCAATGAACTTTACCTTAACGGTTTCTCCTCATCGCTCCCGATGGAGATACAGATTGAGGCTTTGCGCCGCGTGCCTGCCTTCCGCGATATTGAGGTTTATCGTCCTGGCTATGCTATCGAATACGACTATTTCGACCCCACACAACTGCGCCATACGCTCGAGTCAAAGATACTGAAAGGACTCTTCCTTGCAGGCCAAGTCAACGGCACTACGGGCTACGAAGAGGCCGCAGGACAGGGACTCATCGCGGGTATCAATGCCCACATCGCTTGCCACGGTGGCGAGCCTTTCACGCTGGGTCGCGACGAAGCCTATATCGGCGTGCTCATCGATGACCTCGTAACAAAGGGAGTGGACGAGCCTTACCGCATGTTTACCTCTCGTGCCGAATACCGCATTCTCTTGCGCCAGGACGATGCCGACATGCGCCTCACCGAGCGCTCTTATAACCTCGGCCTTGCCTCACTCGAGCGCTACGAGCACTTGCGTCGCAAGCGTGAAAAAGTGGATGAGATTATCAATTTCGCCAAGGGATTCTCTATTAAGCCCGCACTTATCAACGGCACTTTAGAGCGTCTCGGCACTACCCCACTCGCCCATGGCTGCAAACTCATCGACCTCATCAACCGTCCGCAGATTACGCTCGATAATATGAGCACAGAGATACGCGCATTGGGCACATTGCTCGATGGCATCACCGAGCGCAAGGAGGAGATTATCGAGGCCGCCGAAATCAAGATAAAGTATCAAGGTTACATTGAGCGCGAGCGCATGATTGCCGACAAGATGCAACGCCTCGAGAGCATCAAGATTCGTGGTCGATTTGACTACAATTCCTTGCAGTCGCTCTCTACAGAAGCACGCCAAAAACTCACCAAAATAGACCCCGAAACCTTGGCACAAGCAAGCCGCATCCCTGGTGTTTCGCCCAGTGATATTAATGTACTTTTAGTGCTTTTGGGCCGCTAATGTTTCACGTGGAACAAAACGAATTGAAAATTGAAAATTGAGACACAAAGATATGAACACAGAACTGCTATTAGCCAACCTGCGTAGTATTCCTGATTTCCCTATTCCAGGCATACTTTTCCGTGATGTTACTACCCTATTCAAGAGTCCCGAATGTATGAAGGAGTTGGAGGATACACTCTACGAAATATATAAGGATAAAGGCATCACCAAGGTGGTAGGCATTGAGTCACGCGGCTTTATTATGGGTGCAAGTTTGGCAATTCGCTTGGGTGCAGGCTTCGTTTTGGCACGCAAACCTGGAAAACTTCCTGCCGAAACCATCCAAGAAAGTTACCAAAAAGAGTACGGCACCGACACTATCGAGATACACAAAGATGCTATTTCTGCGGGTGATGTAGTGCTCCTTCACGACGATCTTCTGGCTACTGGAGGTACGATGCTTGCCGCCTATAACTTGGTGCAGAAGTTTGCTCCGAAAGCTACCTATATAAACTTCATCATCGAGCTCATCGACCTCAAAGGTCGCGCCATCTTCCCCGAAAGCGTAGAGGTTTCTTCGCTGCTTTGCCTCGAAGGGGAGTAATCAAAAGTATAAATATTACTATGAAACTTACCCACTGCCTACTGTCAGCACTCTTGCTATTTCCAACCGCCAATCTCTCTGCACAGAGCGATGAAGCGCGTGGGGTATACTTCTATAAGAACACCTATACACCGAGCGAACTGCCGCGTTTCGAGGAGGCAAGAGAGGTGCTCCCCTCCCCTGTTTGGGAGGAGAATCCCGAGTGGGTGGAGCTGTATTGGAAGGCGTGGGAGATTGCGTTCTCTAACCTGCAAACACCTCCCGAAGGCTCGCCCCTTGTAGCCAATTGGATTGACGAGGGTTTGTCGCCGCAGATATTCCAATGGGACACACATTTCATGGCAATGTTTGGCCGTTACGCACACCATGTGTTCCCCTTCATTGAGTCGCACGATAACTTCTACGCCCGCCAGCACGAGGATGGCATGATATGCCGTGTCATCAACGAAGCCGATGGTGCCGACCACCATTGGGGATTGGGCGACAACTATGCACGCACCATCAATCCGCCTCTTTTCAGTTGGGCCGAGATGGAGTATTTCAAGTTCTCGGGCGACACCGTGCGCCTTGAGCAGATATTGCTTCCCATAGAGAAGTACGTTGCGTGGGTGGAACAGCACCGCAGAGCCGAGGGCACGGAGCACGGGCTCTACTGGTCGAACGGACAGGCCAGCGGCATGGACAACACACCGCGCGACATGGGCCGCCCCTCACCCAATGGAGATATACACTCTTCAACGAGCCCGATGGGATGGGTAGATATGTCGTCGCAGATCAAGATGTGCTACGATAACTTGGCCGAGATATGCCGTATACTCGGAGATAAAAAGAAAGCAAAGACATATAGTAAGCGAGCCAAAGCGCTGGCCAAGCAAATCAACTGCTACATGTGGAGCGACAGCACGGGTTTGTACCACGATGTGACTCCCGATGGTGAGCAAACTCCATGGATTACCACCGCTACCTTCTGGCCTATCCTGGCCGACATCGCTTCGCCAAGGCAGGTGAGTCGCATGACCGAAGCGATAGAGGACACGACCCTCTTTTGGCGTCGCCTTCCCCTACCCTCGCTTGCCGCCAACCAGCCCTACTATGACCCTCGTGGCCGCTACTGGCGTGGTGGTGTGTGGGCTCCCACTACCTATATGACGGTGAAGGGTCTTGAACGTCGCGGACATGAAGCATTGGCCGAATCCATCGCACGAAGGAATATGGAGGTGGTGCACGAACTGTATCAGTCTACCGGCACCATCTGGGAACTCTACTCACCCGATATGAACGTCCCCGCCACCAATGAGACAGGCATCCATCTCGTGAAGCCCAACTTCGTGGGTTGGACAGGACTCATCCCCATCTCCATGTTTATCGAGAACATCATCGGCATCCGTGCCGATGGCAGCACCAACCGCATCGTTTGGCGCACCAACACCACCTCACGCCACGGCATCGAGAACCTCCGCTTCGGAGATGTTACCACTACCCTCATCCGCGAAGGAGATGCAATAATCGCTGAATCCACCGAATCGTATAC
>JAZKYH010000027.1:0-36024 GCA_045612065.1 Bacteroidaceae bacterium | reverse complement strand
TCGAAGATTGAAGTGTTAGCGCAGCCACGGAAGTCTGTAGAAACTACAGCGTCCTCTGTGTAGCCGAGGATACCCTTCAACTCGCCCTCAGAAGCCTCCTTCATTGCAGCGCAGATGTCAGCCATAGAAGCTTCCTTCTCCAATACTACAGTGAGGTCAACAACTGATACGTCAGATGTGGGAACGCGGAATGCCATACCGGTGAGCTTACCATTGAGAACGGGAAGAACCTTACCTACAGCCTTAGCAGCACCTGTTGAAGAGGGGATGATGTTCTCGAGGATACCGCGACCACCGCGCCAGTCCTTCTTAGAGGGACCGTCTACAGTCTTCTGAGTAGCTGTAGCAGCGTGTACAGTAGTCATCAAGCCCTTAACGATACCGAACTTGTCGTTCAATACCTTAGCGATGGGAGCCAAGCAGTTGGTTGTGCAAGATGCGTTAGAGATGATGTCCTGACCAGCGTATGTCTCGTGGTTAACGCCGTATACGAACATAGGAGTAGCGTCCTTAGAAGGAGCTGACATGATAACCTTCTTTGCACCAGCGGTGATGTGCTTGCGAGCAGTCTCGTCTGTCAAGAAGAAACCAGTAGACTCAACAACAACCTCAGCGCCTACCTCATCCCACTTCAAGTTAGCGGGGTCCATCTCAGCTGTGAGGCGGATCTTGTTGCCGTTTACAACGAGGTTGTTACCCTCTACCTCGATTGTACCGTCGAACTGACCGTGTACTGAGTCGTAACGCAACATGTAAGCCAAGTAATCAGCATCGAGAAGGTCGTTGATACCTACTACCTGAATGTCGTTACCGAAGTTCTTCACTGCAGCGCGGAAAACCATACGGCCGATACGACCGAAACCGTTAATACCAAGTTTAATCATTTTCTTAAAAATTTAATTAAAACGTTTATAATTAAAAAAAATCTCGTCTATCTCTATCAGTATGTATATCATCCGCAGTTACATCTCTCCACCGTACTACAAGCTACAACAAGCAGCATCAATAGCAGCGAAACGAGAATATACCAGCGTCTTTTCATATCACACTCTTCTATTTCTGCGCAAATTTAAGATTTTCTTTTTACATTTCGAACGAAAACAATAACAAAATCACCTTGCAGCCCCTAAAAAATCAAAATCCTTACAAATTCCCCCTAAGTTTGCTATTTAAGATTAGCATTCATAACATCCATCTTTCACTCCTGCACACTTTCTCACCTTCCTTTTCAGTTGGAAATACAATTCCCGAACGATAACAACAGGAGAGGTTACAAGAAGAATCCAGCCCCATGTCTGCCAAGAAAGAGGCTCGGTCCTGAATACTTCACCACCAATCTGTACCATGATAATGGTTACGATGAGAATAAGCGCCATTATGCCAGTGAACTTAGTATTCTTGCCCAATCCATCAAACAAAGACTTGTTCTTACCTATAACACGAGCATTAAACATATTCCACCAGTTCAACACCATATAGGCGGCAAAGAAGATGGTCAAGTTCATCACTGAGAAGAAGTTGCTCAAGCAAGGTACACCCCAGCCATTTATCATCTCAGCATTGTTCATACCCCAGAGCACCAAGGTACACAAAATCCACACAAAGCCACCAAAGCCGAAAATTGCCTTTGCCAACGGCCCATTGATGATGAATTCCTCACGATTACGAGGCTTATCCAACAGCACCTTCTCATCAGCAGGTTCAGAAGCAAGTGCAATAGCAGCCAATGCATCCATCACCAGATTAATCCACAAAAACTGTGTTACAGTGAAAGGCATCTCCACACCTACAAGCGGACCAAATACAGCAACAGCACAGGCGGAGACATTGATTGAAAGCTGTAGAAATAAGAAATTCTTAATATTCTTGAACAATGAGCGTCCCCATTTGATACCTGTTACAATTGAGGGGAAGGCATCGTCCAAAAGTACAATATCAGCGGCTTCCTTGGCAACAGATGTCCCTGAGCCCATAGCAATACCTACATCAGCATGATTCAAAGAGGGAGAATCATTTACACCATCACCAGTCATAGCGCAAACATATCTCTTCTCTTGTGCCCACTTCAAGATACTCAACTTGTCATCAGGAGTACAGCGAGCTATTACATTTGGAAATTCTCTGCCGCCAACAGAATTCTTAACCGCTTCACTAAAGTCCTTGGCTTCGATAGCCCATATATTTTGAAATCCGGCCTGACGAGCAATCTCGGTACCAGTTTTCAAGTTGTCACCAGTCATCATCACTACGTCAACACCCGCCGTATAGCATTTCTCTACAGCTATGGGGACATCTACGCGTACAGGATCCTCGATGAACCAAGTTCCGATATATTCAGCATCCTTGATTGCTACATTGCTTTCCAACTTCTCTTGAATGACATCAAAGTTCTTATCCTTCAAGATGGCTGCCGAAATGGCCCTACGACCACGTGCCTGCTGTTTTGACACCTCATTCAGATACTTTTCGTAATTGATAATGCGTGAAACCACTTCAGGGGCACCCTTGATGACAAAGTATTCGACATTCGTATTATTGTCTTTTATATGGCTGACCATATATTTCTTTGCGCTTGAGAAAGGGATACAATTCATCACTCGATACTCAGCGCGAAGTTTGTCTGTCTCACTTTGACCGATTGACTTTAGGATAGCACCCTCAGTAGGATTACCCAATACTTGGTTCCCATTAGACCAGTTTGCCGTAGAGTTTAATGCACCGATTATATCGAGCATCTCTTTATTCTTTTCCGTCACATCGGTATCTACTACAGACATTGAGTTCTGGGTCAAGGTGCCAGTTTTATCAGAAAAGATTACATTAACGGCACCGATGGTTTCGCAAGCATGCATCTTCTTGACAAGGTTATTCTCCTTGGCCATAGTCTTCATGGAAAAGGCCAAGGCAAGCGTCACAGACAAAGGAAGACCTTCTGGTACGGCTACGATGATAACTACCACCGCGCCCATTAAGAACTGCACTTCTTGAAGAGCCGTCGCCCATGACCAGGTGAAAGCATTATCACCGAAGGCAAAATCCCAGTGCACCAAGTTCAATATGATGAACATCAAAGTAGCAACGGTGAAAGCTGCGATATTAATCTTTCCCGCAAGTTCATGAAGTTTTTCTTCAAGCGGAGTCTTGTTTTCTGTTTCTTCTGAAGCTTGTCTTGTTGTCTTACCTATTTCGGTTTCATCACCGACCTTCACTACAACACCTTCACCCATACCTTGCTCTATGGTTGTACCACGTAACAACAGATTGGGAGCAAATCCCGAACCCCGATACTCCTCATCCATCGGATATTTGCTTACAGCTACAGATTCACCAGTCATGCAAGCTTCAGCCACCTTCATATCTGTTGACTGAAGCAATCTGATATCGGCAGGTATCTCATCACCCGCAGAGAGGAGCACGACGTCACCTACCACGACTTCATCCTTCGGGATTTCGACTACGACTCCATTACGACGAAGTTTTACTGGTTCAAAGTCCTTATCAGACTTCATGGCATCGAACTTCTTCTTCGCATCATATTCCTGCCAAAATCCAACACCGGTTGCAATCAATACAGCAAAGATAATACCTATTGACTCGGTAAAATCCCTATGAACAAATCCAAATATCAATGATATTCCAGTAGCAACAAGAAGAATTGCGATGATGGGATCTTGAAACTTCTCCAAATACAACTTCCACCATGGAGTATCCTCGGGAGGAGTTATAAGATTGCGACCATACTTCTCTCTACTTTTGAGAGCTTCGGCTTCTGTTAAGCCTTTATATAATTTCTCCATGTCAACCAAAAGTTAAATGTTCCTAAGCCTATAAACAGACCTAAACATGTTACAAAGTTAATTAATTAAATTCACTCTAACAGCAATTGTTTTCCAAATATCATCTTTCCCTATATTTTTATTACATTCCCAATAATCGTATGCAGCAAACTTAACATACAGAACATAAGTAATTCTCATATAAATAAAGGTAATAAACCAACTACTACAGAAGGACATTTTGGAATTTTGCATTTTTTTCGTAACTTCGCACCAACTTACACACATCCCTTTTGATATGGAACATACTACTGAAAAGAACTCTGTATTATTGATATATACAGGCGGCACGATTGGTATGATGAAGAACCCTGTTACGGGCGCTCTGGAGAACTTCAACTTTGACCAACTGCTCGAGTATGTCCCTGAGATAAAGGGATTCAATCTCAACATTTACTCTATCGCCTTTGAACCTCCGATAGATTCATCGGACATCTCCCCCGAATCATGGAGCCAATTGGTAAAAATCATCTATTCCAACTATGAGCAGTATGATGGTTTTGTGATACTTCACGGTACTGACACGATGGCCTTCACGGCATCGGCGCTGAGTTTCATGCTTGAAGGGTTGATGAAGCCAGTCATCCTCACAGGAAGTCAACTACCGATAGGTGCACTGCGCACCGACGGCAAGGAGAATCTACTCACAGCCATAGAGATAGCAGCTGCTAAGCACGAAGATGGCACCCCTATCGTACCTGAAGTGTGTGTGTTCTTCCACGAGAAGCTGATGCGCGGAAACCGTACGACTAAGGTAAGTGCCGAGAACTTCGACGCGTTCGAATCAAACAACTACCCTCTCTTAGCTCATTCGGGCATCGAATTGCAGTTCTTTAATCAGAATATCAGACCTTATGATCCCGACGCAGTGCTGACACCTCACTATGAGATGAGCCCTAACATCATCATCTTTTCACTATTCCCTGGCATACAGCCCGACATCGTGAAAAAGATTATGCGAGACAGAAAGCTCAGAGGAGTGATATTCAGAACCTTCGGAAGTGGCAATGCACCACAACAAGAGTGGTTGGTAAAAGCGCTCACTCAAGCGACCCAATCGGGAAAAACCATAGTAAACATTACCCAATGCAGCACGGGTAGCGTAAAAATGAACCTCTACGAGACAGGACGCCAACTGCTCGAATCGGGCATCATCAGCGGATACGACTCTACTGTAGAAGCGGCATTGACAAAACTCATGTATCTCTTAGGCCGTGGATTTAGTACCGAGGAAATAGGACATTGCATGAACCAATCCATTGCTGGAGAGGTAACACTGCCATAATCTCCACCACCCTAAAGTTCGCACACACGGCCCAACGGCCTACACTTCATCATCCTGCAAAGCATCACCTATAGCCAGTATATCAGCCGACTGCTCTGCTGGTAGCTCTTGCACACTACGGAGCTTACGTTCGATAGCTCGTGTACGTTTGCCAATCACCTCATCCAACTGAGACCCTGCAGTTTCAAGATTCTTCTGAACCTTCTCAAGCATACCGCCAAACTTACCAAATTCTGTTTTCACGGCTGCTAGCACCGTCCACACCTCACTCGAACGTTTCTCGATAGCCAAAGTTCGGAATCCCATCTGTAAACTATTAAGAATAGCTCCCAAGGTTGTGGGGCCTGTTACAATAACACGGTACTCACGCTGTAACTGCTCTACCAAAGCTGTACGACGAATGACCTCGGCATAGATATTCTCGAATGGAAGGAACATGATTCCAAAATCCGTGGTATAGGGAGGGTCGAGATACTTGTCACGTATATCACGCGCCATCTTCTTCACAATCAGTTCAAGCTGCCGCGAGGTAAGATTAATCTGTTCTACATTACCTGATTCGTAAGCATCAAGGTATTGTTCATAAGCATCCTTGGGAAACTTGGCATCAATGGGCAAATATACACATTCAAGTTCCTTTTCCTTACCAGGAAGTTTAACGGCAAACTCCACAAACTCTGTTCCTTTCTGCTTGGTTTTCACATTAGCCTCATACTGCTCAGGACTGAGCATCTGCTCCAGCAAGGCAGCTAGCTGCACCTCACCAAACGTACCACGAGTTTTCACATTGGTTAGCACGCGTTTGAGTCCGCCCACATCTTGTGCCAAACTCTTCATTTCACCCAATCCCTGCTGTACATTCTCCAATTGGGTGCGCACCAATTCGAATGATTGACCTATGCGTTCGTTCAGTGTTTTTTGCAATTTTTCCTCCACCATGAGACGCATATCATCCAAACGTTTCTCCGTTGACTTCACCAGCTGTTCTTGCTGACGCGTCATGGCCTCCAACTTCTCGCGTTGAAGTTCATTGGTCGTAAGCAGATTCCTATTGAGCGTTTCCTGTAATTGTTGCAGTTGCAGAGCCTGATTACCAGCAATTTCTTTACGCAACTCCTCCACTCTTCCACTCAGTTCCATTCGGTTCTCGGCAAACTGTTCACGCACAGTACGTGCCAGTTCCTCACGCACCATCTGTACTTGCCGCGTGGTATCGGAAGTATATTCCGAGAGTAAACGACGCAACACCTCCTCAATATTGTTTGATTGAACCTCACGATTCAGTTTGACAAGTAGTACCAAGATGGCAATACTGCATATTGCAACTCCAATCAATAAGATGATAATGACTAAATCCATATATTGACCCCATTTGAAAACATGTTACAAATGTACGTAGAATAATCTACAATACCCAACCTCTTCACTAATAATTCGATGTGCATAAACAAAAGATAGGAGATGGTTTGCACCATCCCCTATCTTATTTCAACGCATTCCGCGAATGAGAATTACTGATTCATAATCTTTTCAATCTCAGCCAACTCCTTACCCATATTCAAGATATAATAGCAGTTGTAGAGACCTGCAGTCCACGCAGTCTTTCTTTCGGGATCGGTACCGTCATCCAGCATTCTCAGCTTCTCATACATAGGCAAAGCCAAACGATAGAACTCCTTCATCTTCTCCTGAGATTCCTTATAAGCCTTACTACGGAAGTTCAGACTGTTAGAAGCATCACTTACTTTCTGAGCCATATCCATATAGCACTTACCGAGATTATTATAAGCGCTTGCATAAGTAGGATCCTGTTCAATCACCATCTTGTACTCTTCAACAGCTTTTTCAAGTTCATTGTTGTTCTGGTAGATATAGCCCTTAACATAACGGAACTGGGGAAGAGGGTTCTTTGCCAACATATCTTCAGCAAACGCCATCAACTCATCCAAGTTGTTCTTGTTTACATAGTATGAAAGAAGGTTCTGGTAGTAATACTGCTCCTCGGGGGCTCTTTCGACACCAGCCTTAAGGATTTCAATCCACTTTGCAGAATCACCCATGCTCAAGTAAGCCTGAGCCTCCATACGATGAACGCTCTCAACCATTGATGCATCTTTTGTCTGCTTAGCGAGGTCAATATTGGTCAACGCCAACTCATAGTCCTCAGCTTGCAAACCTGCACGCACTGAATAGTAAGCAGCAATGTCCGTCATATACTCATCGGTAGCAGGAGTAATGCTATACTCTGCTAACAAGGGAGCTGACGCTGTAGAGATGTACTGTGAGAAAAGGTTGCAAGCCTCCTTAAACTGGTTCTTATTGTAATAGAAGATACCGCCATTGAGAAGGTTAGGGCGATTTATATACACCTGTTCCTTGTTTGCCGGACGATACTTTACCGTACCCTTGCCAGCATCAACGAGCTGCTGCTCCAACTCATCGCACTCAATGAAATAGTCACACATGTTAGAAAGGCTTCTATAGAAAGCTACAGTATCATAAGCCTGACCAAGATAGTGTTTCTCAGCCTCCTTCATGTAGAACTTCTGCTGAATCTGTCCGGCCACATTCCAAGTATCAGGATTGTCCTTGGTATGAACATTCACCATAGCCTGTTGTATAAGGTTGTTTGCAGCATTCAAATCACCACCTTCGGGTGCATTGAGAATGCCTTGTGCCTCTCTGAGCACATTTTTAGCCTCCTTAATTTCAGCCTTGAGCGCCTTTGCTGCTGCCTTTGCTGCCTTTGCAGCCTCCTTCGCCGCAGCCTTGTCATCAACTTGCGCAAATGACACCGATGCCGACATCACTGCTGCAGCCATAAATAATAATACCTTTTTCATACGTCTAATGATTTAGTGATTATTTATTAATGTTTATTTAACTTTATTGTTCGTCATTTTGTTCTGTAGTCTCAGTGGTCTCGGGAGCCTCTGCAATAGGAGCTTCGCCCTCAGCAATAATTTCAGCATCCTGTACCTCGGGTTCCTCAGTTTCTGTGGTCACCTTACATACTGAGCTGATTTGGTCGTTGCGTTTGCCGAGGTTGATGAGACGCACACCCTGCGTAGCACGACCCTGGATACGCACATCTGCCACTTTGAGGCGGATTACCACACCTGACTTGTTGATAATCATCAAGTCATTCTCGTCGGTCACAATCTTAATGGCCACGAGCTTGCCGGTCTTCTCGGTGATATCCAATGTCTTCACACCCTTACCACCGCGGTTGGTGATGCGATATTCCTCCACATCGCTACGCTTTCCGTAACCCTGTTCTGACACAACCATGATATTCTCACTTTCTGTGTCATTAATTACAATCATGCCTACAACTTCGTCTTGTCCATCCTCATCGAGTGTCATACCACGCACACCAGTTGCCGTACGACCCATCTCGCGAACCACTCCCTCATGGAATCGGATGGCTCGACCATTCTTATTAGCCAATACGATTTCGTTGTCACCATTAGTCATTACCACCTCGATAACTCGGTCGTCTTCACGGATGGTGATAGCGTTCACGCCATTGGTACGAGGACGTGAGTAAGCCTCCAGGCAAGTCTTCTTCACCACACCATTCTTTGTACAGAACATGAGGTAGTGTGAGTTCACGAAGTCCTTATCAGCAAGGTTCTTCACATGTACGAATGCGTTCACCTTATCGTCGGGCTCGATGTTGAGCATATTCTGGATAGCACGTCCCTTTGAGTTCTTCGTACCCTCAGGAATCTCGTACACCTTGAGCCAGTAACAGCGTCCCTTCTGAGTGAAGAATATCATCGTGTTATGCATGGTTGCCATGTAGATATACTCTACGAAGTCGGCCTCGCGAGTATCGCTACCCTTTGAACCTACGCCACCACGGTTCTGCGTACGGAACTCGCTGAGCGGAGTACGCTTGATGTATCCGAGATGCGAGATGGTAATCACCATTTCGTCATCGGCATAGAAGTCTTCGGGGTTGAACTCCTCTGAAGAGTATACAATCTCAGTCTTACGATCGTCACCATACTTCTCGGCCACCTCAGTGAGCTCGTCCTTCATTACCTGTCGGCACAACTCGTCGTTCACGAGGATTTCCTTCAAGTAAGCGATAAGCTTCATGGTTTCGTCGTAATCAGAGCGAAGTTTCTCTTGTTGCAGACCTGTGAGCTGACGCAAGCGCATCTCTACGATAGCACGAGCCTGTCTTTCACTTAATGTGAAGCGTTGCATCAAATCATTGATAGCATCAGCAGGTGTCTGAGCAGCCTTGATGATGCGGATTACCTCATCAATATTATCAGAGGCGATGATAAGTCCCATAAGGATATGTGCATGTTCCTCAGCCTCTCCCAATTCAAATTGTGTACGACGAATTACCACCTCATGACGATGCTGTACAAAGTACTTCACGCAGTCACGCAACGAGAGCACCATGGGACGGAGCTTGTCGTTGTGCTCACCACAAGGTACGAGAGCCACACTGTTTACGCTGAAAGCAGTCTGCAGCTGTGTCATCTTGAAGAGTTTGTTCAGCACTACGCTGGCATTAGCATCGCGCTTCACGTCGATAACGATGCGCATACCATCCTTATCTGACTCATCGTTCACATTGCTGATACCATCAATCTTCTTGTCGCTCACAAGACCTGCGATGTACTTGATGAGTTCGGCCTTGTTTACACCGTAAGGAATCTCAGTTACGACAATCTTGTCATGATTGGCATCGGTCTCGATATCGGTCTTGGCACGCATTACCACACGTCCACGACCAGTCTCGTAAGCTTCCTTTACGCCAGCCATACCATATATATAACCTCCGGTAGGGAAGTCAGGAGCCTTCACATACTCCATCAGGTCTTCTGTAGTGAGCTCAGGATTGTCGATGAATGCCACGCAAGCATCAATCACCTCGCGCAAGTTGTGAGTAGGCATATTGGTAGCCATACCTACGGCAATACCCGTAGCACCATTTACGAGGAGGTTGGGGATGCGGGTTGAGAGCACACAAGGCTCTTCATCCTTACCGTCATAGTTAGGTTGGAAATTCACCGTCTTCTTATAGATATCCTGCATCATGTCCTCACCAATCTTACGCAGACGAGCCTCGGTATAACGCATAGCAGCGGGGCTATCACCGTCAATAGAGCCGAAGTTACCCTGTCCATCGATGAGTGTATAGCGCATAGCCCATTCCTGAGCCATACGTACGAGCGAACCATAAATCGAGGAGTCACCATGAGGGTGATATTTACCCATCACGTCACCCACCGTGCGGGCACTCTTGCGGTAACCCTTATCCGAGGTGTTACCCTGTTCCATCATGCTATACAAGATTCTTCGGTGTACGGGCTTCAAGCCGTCACGTACATCGGGGAGTGCACGCTCCACGATTACCGACATAGAGTAGTCGATATACGATTTGCGCATTTCCTGCTCAATATCGACCTTAATAATTCTGTCTTGATCTAAGTTCATATCTTAATAGTAATTCTACCTTAAACGTAAAAACGTGTAAAATTACACATTTTTTACGACATAGCAAACTTACTTACCGCTTTTTAACGGCTTTTGACTTTTTCGCAGATTTTTCCCCTCAAAACACTCCTCCATGCAATATTTCCGAACCGCAGTCCAACTTGCCTTTCCTTACCTTTATTCTTGTGAGAAGTCAAGAAAACGACTATGGGTAAATAGCTTTTATTGTAGCTGTCCGATAAGAAAATTGGAGCTGTCTGTTTTGAAAAAAGCCTTTGTCTGATTTTTAACAGACAAAGGCTTTTTTAGAAATGTACAAAGGTTTTGTTTATCGGTGTAAAAGGTTAGTTTGCTGCCTCGAACTCCTTGAGGAAACGCACGTCATTTTCGGAGAACATGCGAAGGTCTTTTACCTGATACTTGAGGTTGGTAATACGCTCGATACCCATACCGAGGGCATAACCCGAGTATACCTTGCTGTCGATGCCGTTGAGCTCAAGCACATTGGGATCTACCATACCGCAACCGAGAATCTCAACCCAACCGGTTCCCTTGCAGAAGGGACAACCCTTACCGCCACAGATGTTACAACTGATATCCATCTCGGCCGAAGGCTCAGTGAAAGGGAAGTATGAGGGGCGCAGACGTATCTTGGTCTCCTCACCGAACATCTCCTTAGCAAAGAGCAAGAGAGCCTGCTTGAGGTCGGTGAACGATACATTCTTGTCTACGTAGAGTGCTTCTACTTGGTGGAAGAAGCAGTGTGCACGATAGCTGATAGCCTCGTTACGGTACACACGACCGGGACAGATGATGCGGATGGGAGGCTGTGCATTCTCCATCACACGACTCTGCACCGATGAGGTGTGGGTACGAAGAATGATATCGGGATGTGCCTCAATGAAGAAGGTGTCCTGCATATCGCGTGCAGGGTGGTCTTCGGCAAAATTCATTGAAGAGAATACGTGCCAGTCGTCCTCCACCTCGGGACCATCGGCGAGCACAAAGCCCATGCGGGCGAAAATATCGATAATCTCATTCTTTACGATTGAGAGCGGATGGCGTGAACCCAACTCCACGGGATAGGCCGTGCGAGTGAGGTCCATCTCAGCAGCACCGCTATCATTGGTCTCAAAGGCCTCCTTGAGCTCGGCAATGCGCTCGGTAGCGCGAGTCTTGAGTGCATTGAGGCGCATGCCCACCTCTTTCTTCTGGTCGGCAGGCACGTTGCGGAAATCGGCCATCAGGTCATTGATAGCGCCCTTCTTACTGAGGTACTTGATGCGCAGGGCCTCGAGTTCCTCTGCGCTATTGGCGGTGAGGTTCTCGACCTCAGCCATCAGTGCTTCTATCTTGCTTATCATAGTTGATGTTGTTTTTTCAAAATTAGGTGCAAAGATAGTGCAAGGCGAGAGAAAACGCAAATTAATTTGCAGTTTTCCGAACCGCAGCCTAATTACACAGTCTAATTAAAAGCAAAGATTAAAGATAGCACAACGCCATTCACCCTCTGCCCAGAGGAAGGGTGAACCACACGACATAGCCTCCGTCGGCCGCCTCGGCTTTGATGCGACATCCTACGTGATTAAAATGGGTGTCGTGCTCACGTATAATCTGTCGGCACACGAGGTATTCCGTGCCCGGCAAATGCTCACCACCTTCCACGACGCGAGAGGGTGAGAAGAGACGATGCAAGGTATCGGCATCAAAGGTACGCGAACGATTAGTGAGACTAAAACGAACAAAGTCACCATCAAGTTCCGCCGCAAGATACAACGTATCGGTCGATGACAGCGAGAGCGATGCATCCACAAGCTGCTCCATGAGAAAATCCACCAAAGCTTCATCACACAACACCGTAGCTCCACACGAGGCAATAGCAAGTGGCAACACTTCAGGGTTGCGACCATAACGCTTGGCATGGTAGCTGACAGCCCGACCGAGCAGTGCGTCTACCTTCACGGCAGTACGTCTGAAGGTCACCTCCTCCAACTGACGCGAAGCACAGCCCGCAAGCGTGGAAAAGGCTACACGGTAGTAGGCCACGAGTTCATGCATCTGACGACGGTCATCAACACTGTCGAGACGCCCTACAAGTTGCTTGATGCGGTTGGGATAATAGATGGTCTCATGTTTGAGGGTAGAAAGGCTGTTGTCGAGCACCATATTCTGCACGTGCAGTCGGCTCTCCTCGTGCCGAGCCCGACGCTCGTCATCCTCCATCGACTCGATGTTGCGGTAGGCGCTGGCCACACGCCCCATATAGGCATAGGCTATAATGACGAGGTATCCAACCACGAGTAGCAAACAGATGAGCACAGCTACCGACGTGTTGCTATAATAGCGTTGCATACGATTGCAGTAGTCGATGAGCGAACGGTCTTCGCTGACGAGCTTATAGAGATCATTGTATATACGGTTGTTGTAGCGATACTCTGCCAAACGACGCTGGGCGAGATAAGCGACAGCAAGTTCGTTGCGCACATCGAGAATCGTGTGATAGCCCGTTGCATAATCGCTAAGCCACCAGCGGGTCTCCACGTCAATCTCTCCACCCGCTACCGACAGAGTGTCAATATACTCTGCTGCATACTGCCGATGGTGAGCATTGAGGTAGCGCAAAGCCGAGTCGGCAAAGATGAGCGCATCTCCATAACGACCATCGACATTGGCATAGTACACGCTATCGGCATAAGCAGAAGCAATCGATAATTCTAAAGGTTGAATATTTTCAGAATCGATGACAGCAGACTGCAAACTTTGAGCCATGAGCGGTGAGCCGACAATCAAAGGCAAAAAGCCAACAATCAGCAAGAGCATGCGGCGCACTCCCTTGGGTAAGCGGAACCAGAAACGGCTACCCTCTCCCACCCTGCTATCAATGCCAAAGCTGCATACCTCGAAGAGCGGGTCGGTCTTGCGGTATTTCTCAATGATACCCTTGCAGTTGAGCAGTCCAAACCCACTTCCCTTCCTGCCACGCCAATCCGAAGACAAGCCCTGTCCTATAGTTGCAGCATCGTAGACCTTTTCGTGGAGTATGCGAGCAATATCCTCGCTGCTCATACCGATGCCAGTGTCTGTCACCGAGAGTTCCACATATTCATCGCACACCGTAGCGGAGAGCATTACCCTTCCGCCTTCGGGAGTAAACTTGCGAGCATTGTCAGCCAGGGTATTGAGCATGAAGAATGTGAGTGCCTTATCGGCCTTGACAACAGCATCGGTGGGAGAAACCTCCAACGTGATGCCCTTCATCGCATAGGCAGAGGCACCGCGTTCTATCATATCGAACACCTCGGCCAGGGAGAACGGCTCTATGGCAAGGCGCACCATACCTTGGGTAGTCTTGACCCAGCGTGACAGCAGTTCGTTGAGAATGTTTATCTCTTCGGCCAGTTCGGAGATATACTCCAGCCTACGGGTGCGCTGTGACTTGTCGTCCCAGACCTCATCCGTCTGCAGTTGCTCTATCTCGTGTACCATACGGTTGATATAGGGAAGCATATCTGTCACCATCGAGAAGGAAGCTTTGCGCACGATATTGTCGCGCTTGCCCTTATCAATGGCTCGTTGATGCAGGAACACACGTTTCTCGGTCTCTTGCAGGAGCTCGCGCAAACGAGACTCATATCCCCTACGGCTCTGCCGCTTGGCCAGGAAAGTCAGCAAAAAGACGAAGAGCACAACACCTGCCACGACCACATAGAGCAACAGCTTAGCTGTTCGGCTGCGCCGCTGCAACGAGAGATAACGACTCTCCACTTCTTTGTCCTGACGAGTCGTCTCCAGAAGATCGAGATATTGGTTACGGTGATCGTCCGAAGCAGCCTTGTTGCCCAGTCCAGCATAGGCCACACTCATCTCCTCGTGCTGACGTGCCTGTGCATCGGGAATGGGAGCTGCATCAAGCGTATCGAGTATCGCCAACGCAGCATCATATTCTCCTATCCTATTGTATAAGGAAGCCATCTGAATAGAGGCATTGAGCACTCCATACTCATCGCCATAGTCTGTGAGACATTGCAACGCGTCCTGCGCGAATGACACACCAAGTGAAGCCGAAGGCGAACCGACCAATTGAGAAAAGGAACCAGGACGTTGCTGAGCGATGTAAGCCATGCGCACCGAGTCGGAGAGCAGTTCAGAAAGCCCCGACGAGGCCAATCCCTCGAAATAGCGGTATCCCTTGGCACGGCTCGTGCGCAAACAGTTGTTTAGGTAGGTGTAACGACGCAGCTGACGCTGTTCGCGCGTGTCACCCTCGACATCAAGTCCAAATCCTTTTATATAGGTATATATGAGCCACTGCGCCGAGTCGGCACGCAAGGCCTCATCATCGGTTACTAAACGCATCTCGGCATAGGCCTCGGGGCGCTGTCCTATCATGTAATGATGCAGCGCGCTCACCATGTGTAGGTCGTTCACAGCAGATCGCAAACGGTGCTGCTCGGCCGCAGAAAAGGTGGCCGACTCCTCATTGATATGTGCCAAACGCTTCATGGCACGCACACGACAATCATAGAAGGCCAAGTTATCGGCTACACGCTGATACGTGTTCATTCGCCCAATGTCAGCCACAAGCCGCTCAAGCTCGCATCCCGACTGTTGCTCCACCTGGTCGTACCAATAGAGAGCTCCGTCATAGTCCATCCGCATGAACGCCACGAAGCCCAACATATTGCATGCTACCGAGCGTCCATGGATATAATGCCCTGCCTCATCATACGCCTTACGGGCATAGTGAGCCGTTGAGTCCAAATCACGGTATTGCCACACACGGGCCTTGCGGTTGAGAATATCCGTCGGGTGCTCCCCCACACTATGATTAGCACGCAACGAGCAGCCCATGAGCAACACCGAGCACAACCAAACGAGAGTGTAGCGAAGACGAATATACATAATAAGGGGATAATAGGGTTACTCCATCATACGCTCGGCACTCTTCCACAAGCGCTCATCAGGTACAGGTGCCACCACATCAATCATCACCTTCGACACGGGGTGCTCGAATTGGATGCGACGTGCATGCAAGGAGATGCTTCCATCGGGATTGCTGCGTTCGGCACCATACTTGAGGTCTCCCTTGATGGGCGACCCCATCTTGGAGAGCTGACACCGTATCTGGTGATGACGACCAGTTTGCAAAGCAACTTCGAGCAAATGATAGTTATCCATGCTACCCAGTAATCGGTAGCTCAACACCGAGCGTTTGGCGCCACTGCGCTCTGAGGAATAGGCATACGACTTATTCTGCTG
The DNA here is from genome assembly GCA_045612065.1 of Bacteroidaceae bacterium. Classification (GTDB taxonomy): domain Bacteria; phylum Bacteroidota; class Bacteroidia; order Bacteroidales; family Bacteroidaceae; genus UBA1189. The sequence goes on along the minus strand of JAZKYH010000027.1, from coordinate 20,181 downwards.
CTCGTTACGTACGAGGTAATGTACCAACTCGGTTTCAGGCTCAGCGGGGCGGTTCTTCACAAGTGCCCAATAGGTTTTCTTGATTTGTCCGCCTTCACGGAACATCGCATTGAGTCGTTCAAGCGCCTTGCTGGTGCGGGCAAACACTACCACCCCACTCACAGGACGATCAAGCCGATGCACCACCCCGAGAAATACCGCACCAGGCTTGTTGTACTTTTCCTTAATATATGCCTTCACCAACTCAGATAGTGGTGTATCACCCGTCTTATCGCCCTGCACAATCTCCGAGGCAGCCTTGTTGACAATGATAATGTGATTATCTTCGTAGAGTACAGTCATCGTCTTCTATCTTATTTTATGTCCACTTTTGCTTCGTCCAGATGGCATAATCCATCCAAAACAGATACAAAAGTACGAAATTTAATCACTCGACGAAAAAAAATGCCGAAAAACATAAAAAAGTCACAGAAAAGTTTGCAGTGTAAAGAAAAAGCACTATCTTTGCATCATCAAAACATCGCGGAGTGGAGCAGGGGTAGCTCGTTGGGCTCATAACCCAAAGGTCATTGGTTCGAATCCTTTCTCCGCAACTAAAGAGACTCAACATATTGAGTCTCTTCTTTTTTGTACATCGCCAATATAAAGCGATTGGGATGTATCGGAATCACCTAAACAGATTCCCAGCCTTTTACCACTGAGGCATGCCCTGAAATATGGTAGACTGAGCATAAGGCACTAGATAACCATCAAAAGTAATGGACCCACCACCAAAGTTGGGATACACCGTAGCGCTGGCTTGATTGGTTCCACTGGTCAGTGCCAAATTCACCGTAGCCGACAATCTGCCACCTTGAATACTGAAATTATAATATACATTGCCGTCCTTGTCTGTCGACATACGTACATCATAGATATCACCTTGCACGGTTACACCTCCCAAACCGTTTGGACTGTAGCTAAAGTTGGAGTATGCGGTCTGTATCGTGCCCTCCCCATCATTGTTGCTTATGTAATTCGTATCTGACGAGACAAAGCGCATGATACCATTGGAAAAGTTGATATTGTTAGTTTCGAGCACCCAGCTACCCGCTTTCAGTGCCGAAAGCGCAGCATTGTAAGCCACGGAATCTTGATGCATCTCCACAGCACGGGCTTTGGCACGCTGATGTTGGCGTTCGATGCGCCACGCTTTTTCGCGTTCGGTCCTACCCGACTGGGCAAAAGAAGATATTACAGGCAACAGACAGACAAAAACGATTAGATAAAAGATTTTCTTCATAATGGTCGAAATTTAGGATTACCATTCCAAAACAAATCGTCCATACAAAAGGTTGCCCAAGAAAAAATTGAAAAAAGAAACTCTTTGTCCAATATCACTATCAGACAAAGAGCTTACTATTCTTATTCTTTTACTTTTTCCGCTTTACATTCCCCAATCCCAGTCGAAGCGCTCGATATCTTCCTCGATAAGCGGGTTACCCATCTGTACCTCGATAAAGGTGAGCTCAGTGATTGCCCGGATGGAGTGATAATGTTCTACGGGAATGATGACCGTATCACCTGCTTTAACCCGACGCACTTCACCATCGAGCACAAAAAGTCCCTCACCTTCAACAAAGGTCCACACCTCGGTACGGTAGTGATGTATTTGATAGGAGATGTACTTGCCCGGATGAAGCGTAATGCTCTTGGTGAGTGAGTGAGAACCATCAGCATAGCGACTATCATCAAGCACACGATAAGTTCCCCAACGGCGCTCCTCAAACATGGGACGCATGTGGATAGGGTCGACATACTGTCTAATGTACTCTGACGACTTTTTACTACAGACAAGGATACCGTCGTGTCCTGCCGCCACCACGATATTACTCACACCGTCGCACACAACAGGTAAGCTTAACTCATTGATGACGGTAGAACGCTCTACATCATTTCCTAAAACGACATTACCCATAGCTGCCATGGGCAACTCCTTGACAAGAGCATTCCAGTCGCCAAGATCCTTCCAATGGCCATCGTACGGCACCATAATCATAGAATTAGATTTCTCGGCCACTTCGTAGTCGAAGCTAATCTTAGGCAATTCTCCGTAGCGTTCCAACAATTCAGTGTATCCGTCAACAGCGATGTAACGGGCCACAATGTCAAGCATATAACCCAAACGAAAAGCATACACTCCACCATTCCAGTAGGCTCCTTGGCCCAAAAGTTCTTGTGCTCTCTTCTCCGTAGGCTTTTCGATAAATCGTCCTACCTTCATATACGACGTCCCCGTCTCTGCTTTGACCGGAAGTACATAGCCAAAGTCGGCCGAGGCATGCGTTGAAGAGATACCCATCAGCACGAGGTTGGCCACACGCTGCTCAACAAGCGCGACCATCTGGGACACGACATCAAAATAACGAGCCTCTGTATATGTGTCACAAGGCATAACCACCACAATCTCATCGCGCGAGCAGCCCTTCAATGAGGACAAATACTGCGCTGCAAGGGAGATGGCAGGGAAGGTATCGCGACGCTCGGGCTCGGTCACCACATCTACCTTCGCCCCCAACTGAGTCTCTATGAAATCGCGCTGAGATGCACTGGTAGCTATAGTTACCGAAGCAGAGAGTGCAGACTCACCAATCTGGCGAACCACACGCTGCACCATCGACTCCCGATTGCCATCAGGATCCAACAGTAACTGCAAGAATTGCTTGGAACGTGTATTATTGGAAAGGGGCCAAAGGCGCTTGCCCGAACCTCCGGAGAGTAATATAATCTGCATTACGACTCTTATTTTTTTATTGGATTGCAAATATAGGAATTAATAACAATAAAAGAACAGATTATCTCGACAAACTTCTCGCTGATAGAAAATAAAATTGTAACTTTGTGCTGAAAAAGAAATGTGAGGATAAGCAAGATGGAGTTTACGACAACAGAATACATCATCGGAGGTGTCATAGGAGCACTCACCTTAGTACAGTTGCTATACCTATTCATTGTATATGGTGCCATACATCGACGCTATATTGCAGAGCAGAAAGGAACGTTGAAACTATCAGACAAACAGCCTGGCATGTCGGTTATCATCACCGCATCGGACCAAGAAGAGATGCTGGCCAAACATCTTCCCCTCATCCTCGAACAGGACTATCCCGATTTCGAAGTTATCGTGGTAGATGACAATTCGAAAGACGGCACCAAGGAACTGCTCGAACGTCTTGTCAGGCAGTACCCCAACCTTTATATGACACATACTTCGGACAGCATACGCTACGTCAGCCACAAGAAGTTGGCACTTACGCTCGGCATCAAGGCCGCCAAAAAGGAATGGGTCGTGTTTTCCGAACCGAACTGCTACCCCACTTCACAACAGTGGCTCGCCCGTCTGGCATGCCACTGTAGCGACTCGGTCGATGTGATTTTGGCATATAGCAACTATGAACGCAAGCCAGGCTTTGCCAACTTGTGCTACATGTACGACACTTTGTTGCAACAGGTGCGACTGCTCGGCCTCACCTTACTGAAAGGAGGATACATGGGCATAGGACGCAACATGGCCTATCGTCGAGAACTCTTCTTTACTCACAAAGGATACAGCCGTCACCTTGACCTTGAGCGCGGCGAGGACGACCTCTTCATCTATGAGCACGTACCAGCCAAACGTATTACCGCAGATATCAATATCGACTCAGCGGTGCGCTGCAGTTCGGGGAGTACTATATGGAAGAATGACAAGTTGAGCCGTCTTTTCATCCGCACCAAGATGCATGGCTTGCGCCCTTGCATGTTCTCTTTCGATACCTGGACCCGCACATTGCTCTACATAGCCATAGCTGGTAGTATTACCATAGGATGCATCGAGCATTGGTGGTATCTCATAGGAATCACTACCCTACTCTGGTTCATCTACCTCGGCTGTCGTATCTTTGTGTTCCACCGCATGGCACGCGAACTGGACGAACGCAGATACAACGTATCAATACCGCTGTTTGACATTCTACACCCTTTATGGGAACTCTATTATAACATCCGTATGCGCCTCACCTCTAAGGAAATGCACATGCGACGTAAAGTATAGAGCAATTTCATCCAAACGCTAAATTCTAAATACTAAACATAAAGACCTATGCGTATTGACATACTCACCGTACTTCCCGAGATGATTGAAGGATTCTTCGACTGCTCCATTATGGCGCGTGCTAAGAAGAAAGGACTGGCCGACATCGTCATCCACAACATACGTGACTATACAACAGATAAGCACCGCCGTACCGACGACTACCCCTTTGGCGGATGTGCCGGAATGGTAATGAAAATTGAACCTATCGACAACCTCATCACTAAGCTCAAGAGCGAACGCCACTACGACGAGGTTATCTTCACCACACCCGATGGCGAGCAGTGGGATCAAAAAATGGCCAACACCATGTCGATGTATGAGAACATCATCATCCTCTGCGGACATTTCAAGGGCATCGACTACCGCATACGCGAGCACCTCATCACTAAGGAGGTGAGCATCGGTGACTACGTGCTGACAGGAGGAGAGTTGGCAGCTGCCGTCATGGCCGACAGTTTGGTACGTATCATCCCCGGTGTCATCAGCGATGAGCAATCAGCATTATCAGACTCGTTCCAAGACAACCTATTGGCTCCACCCGTGTATACCCGTCCTGCCGAATACAAGGGTTGGCGCGTACCTGATGTATTGCTTTCGGGACATGAAGCAAAGATTCGCGAATGGGAATTTCAGCAGTCGATGGAGCGTACCCTACGCCTGAGACCAGACCTTCTGGAAGAAAAATAACAAGAGAGACAAACTCACTATATCAAGAAGATTTGTATAACTGATAATAAAAAGAAAATGACAAAACAACTGCAACAAACTTTGCGCGACTCGAAAGCTGCCCGTTGGGCTGCACTCGTAATCGTTTCGTTCACCATGATGTGGGGATACTTCCTCACAGATGCCATGTCTCCTCTGATGACCATGCTTGAGGTGGAGATGGATTGGTCAAGTTCGGACTTCGGTATCTTCAACTGGGCTTACTGTTGGTTCAACGTATTCCTTTTCATGCTCATTTTCGGTGGCATGATTCTCGACAAGCTCGGTGTACGTATCACCGGTATCGCAACTTGTGCCTTAATGGTAATAGGTGCATTCATCAAGTACTATGCTGTGGAATTCATATCTCCAGGTCCAGACGCTGGTTACATCTTAGGCATCCGTACTCAAGTAATGGTAGCGAGTCTTGGATATGCAATCTTTGCCGTCGGCACCGAGAACTGCGGTATTACCGTAACCAAGGTCATTGCCAAATGGTTCAAGGGTAAGGAGATGGCACTCGCCATGGGCACACAGGTTGCTGTAGCCCGTTTGGGTACAGCAATGGCCATGATTGTGAGCCCTCTTATTGTTAAGAACTTCAGCATGTCTACCCCCCTGCTTTTCGCTCTTGTTCTCATCGGTATTGGTCTCTTGGCATACTGCGTATTCTGCGTGATGGATGCCCGCCTCGACAAACAACTCGTAGCCGAGCAGAACGATACAGAGGACGACACCTTCCACGTATCAGACCTCAAGCTCATCATCACGAACAAAGGGTTCTGGTTGATTGCCCTTTTGTGCCTAATGTTCTACTCTGCAGTGTTCCCCTTCATGAAATATGCTACTTCTCTCATGGAGAACAAGTATGGCATGTCAAATGTATGGGCTGGTTGGATTCCTGCTCTTATCCCCATGGGTAACCTTATCATGACACCACTCTTCGGTGGTATCTACGACCGTAAGGGTAAGGGTGCAACAATTATGATTATCGGTTCGGCTATGCTCATCGGTGTACACGTATTGTTTGCCCTCCCTGTACTCAACTACTGGTGGTTTGCTGCCTTCATCGCCATCGTGCTCGGTGTTGCCTTCTCGCTCGTACCTTCGGCTATGTGGCCCTCAGTGCCAAAGATTATTCCCGAGAAATTACTCGGCTCGGCATATGCCCTCATCTTCTGGGTGCAAAATATCGGTCTCGGGTTCGTGCCCTTGCTCATCGGTTGGTTGCTCAATGAATATTGTATTGTAGGTGAGCGCGTAGTCGACGGACAGGTATTCAAGCAATATGACTATACCCTGCCGATGTGTGTATTCGCTTGCTTTGGCATCGTAGCTCTACTCCTCGCCTTCTCTCTCAAGAAGGAGGATAAGCGCAAGGGCTACGGACTGGAGTTGCCGAACATCAAGTAAATAGATAACGGACAATAGACAACGGGAAATAGTTAATCAAGACTATAGACCGTTGTCTGTTGACTGCTTACAAAAAGAGAAGCAAATGACCATTACCCCCATAGCCCACTTTCATAGTGCCTTCCCTACAAAGTTCGGTGTGCCCCGTCAGAGTGGCATCATCGATGAATTGAGGGGATGTATCGTCTTTGAGCCCACCTACCGCAATGCCGATGCCTTGCGTGGTCTCGAGGGGTTCGACTACTTGTGGATTATATGGGAGTTCTCGGCCAACAAGACCAAGGAAGAGCGTGGTGCTTCATCGTGGCAACCTACCGTTCGTCCTCCATTGCTTGGGGGGAATACACAGATGGGAGTCTTTGCCACCCGCTCACCCTATCGTCCCAACCCATTAGGTTTGTCATCAGTACGCATAGAACGTATAGAGTTCACCACGAAGGAAGGCCCCGTCATCCACGTGCTCGGTGGTGATCTTATGGATGGCACTCCCATCTACGACATCAAGCCTTATGTGACCTATGCCGACAGTCATCCTGAAGCACGTAGTGGATTTGTCGACGAACGTCGTTGGCAAGAATTGGAGGTAATCTTCCCCGAACAACTGCAGGAACATTTCTCACCCGAGAGTCTTGCAGCACTCACCCGAGTGCTTGCCCTCGACCCACGTCCACAGTATCAAGACAACTCCGAGAAGATATACGGCATGCCCTACGAAGGGTATGATATACGATTTCGTGTTGCCGATAGTAAACTGACAGTAATAGAAGTGTTAAGAGTTTAGATTGCAAATAAAAAACTCCCACTTCCAAACTCCTAACTAAATTCCTCTTCAAATGATCACTTTTCCCACCGCCAAAATAAACATCGGACTTCAGGTAACTGAGCGTCGTCCCGATGGGTATCACAACCTCGACACCGTGTTCTACCCTATCCCCATCAACGATGCCCTTGAAGTTATTGTAGCCGAAGGTGCTGACTATGACTGCCACCTACATATCAGCGGCATCAACATAGAGGGCGACAGCGATAACAATCTCGTAGTACGTGCCTACCGTCTGCTTGCCGCAGACTACCCTTTACCCTCAGTAGACATCTACCTACACAAGCACATCCCCACAGGAGCAGGCTTAGGCGGTGGTTCTGCAGACGCCTCATACATGCTGCGTCTCCTCAACGAGATGTTTGAATTGGGAATCACCACCGAGAAGCTTGAGAGCTATGCAACACTGCTTGGTGCCGACTGCCCTTTCTTTATTACTGGGCGCCCTGTATATGCTACGGGCATTGGCAACGAATTCCATCCCATCAACCTCGACCTCAGCGGATGGTATTTGGTAGTGGTAAAACCCGATGTGTTCGTTTCGACTAAGGAGGCCTACTCTATGGTATGCCCACAAAAGCCTGAAGTGACACTCGACAAGAAGATTATCCGTCCCATTACAGAGTGGAAAGAAAACATCAGCAACGATTTTGAGAAGGGCATCTTTGCTCTACACCCCGAGCTGGATGACATCAAAACTAAGCTCTATACCTTAGGGGCTACATATGCTGCAATGAGTGGCTCTGGCTCAGCACTCTTCGGATTGTTCGAAGCGCCCATCAACGATGTGGAGCAGCACTTTCCCGGCTGTTTCTGCGAGCAACAACAGCTATAAGCACAATAACAGATACTCCCCGATTCACATCGAGGAGTATCCCAATAACACAAACACAAAATAAAACACGACAAAACTACTATGCAATCTTTATTGGCTATTGCTTTCTGAATTGCATAGATATAACACGACATCAGTCAAAAGGTTTTGGCAAAATAAAAAAAAGAACTTGTTCGCGACGGAAACAAGTTCTTTTTTCATTTCTACACCTACTTGGCAACTTCAATGCGGGTCTTCATCCCTTTGATTTTCTCGCCTGAAATAAGCGTAAGCAATTGGCGTACCTTACTACGAGCCACAGACACATAAGCGTAATAGTCATGAACGTCAATGGGACCTACATCTTCACGTGTGAGGCCGCCTTTCTTATAGAGGAATCCCGCAATATCAACCTTGTTAATCTTGTCTTTCTTACCCTTACCAATGTAAAGTGTAGACCATACCGGAGGCAATGGACGTCCTACACGCTCAGGCAACAGATAGTCTGTGACATCTTCGGGAATATACTCAGGTACCCGTTCCTCGCTATGCAGTATAAGGTAAGAACTACCATCGGCATTCCATCGGGCAGTACGTCCCGTACGATGGATATACCCCTCTTCACTACTTGGCAGATGATAGTGGATGATATGACGTACTTCGGGAATATCAAGACCGCGAGCTGCCAAATCCGTACTAATAAGTACATTACTACTTCCACAACGGAACTTATAGAGAGCACGTTCGCGCACCTCCTGCTCCATGCCGCCATGATAGGCTTCAAAGTAGAGTTTCTGTTCACGAAGGTAGCCTCCTACTCTATCCACCGACTCTCTATGATTGCAGAATACGATAGACTGTCCACCTTCAAACGTACAGAGCAATTTATATAGGGTATGCAGTTTATCTTTACTTTCCGAATGCACAACGTATGTATGTACTTTATCGTCATTATCATTGTCAGAGAGATAATTGAGTTTCTCCGCACGAAGCATTCCGGTGAAAGCTGGCAATTCCTCCATATCCGTTGCCGAGGTGAGGTAGCGATTTCTAACAGCAGGAAGCTTCTCTACCACCTGTTGCATCTCGCCCTGAAAACCTAACTCCAAGCATTTGTCGAATTCATCAATAACAAGCGTCGATATCGTTGAGGCATTGATGTTGCCCTTCTCCAAGTGGTCGTTGAGTCGACCGGGGGTACCTATGATAACAGTAGGTTGCAAACCTTTCATAGTACGATGTTCATCCATGGCTGCACGACCTCCATAAACGCTCATGGCCTTCCACGGAAGATTCATAGCCTTCAGCACGCTTTCTATCTGTAGGGCTAACTCACGGGAAGGAACTATCACCATAGCTTGTACACCTGATACGACCTGTCCCAATCGTTCAATGAGAGGCAACAAATAAGCCAAGGTCTTACCCGTTCCTGTAGGTGAGAGGAGTATAATATTATTCTTCTCACGAGCAGTCTGTAAGGCCGCCTCTTGCATAGGAGTCAAAGCCTCTATGGATAGCCTTTCTAATGCTTGACGTTGATGTTCATTCAGTTGAAGATGTGTCATATCTAAGTTTATTAGTTGCAAACAATATTATTAAAGGAATTGCATATATCAAGCCAATACAAAGGTCTTGCATGGTAGACGAGAATCCTATAAGGTAAAACAAACGTACATAGTGCACGGCCGCCACGAGTTGTGAAGCCACAATAAGTGTAATGAAGTAACTGGCATAGGAGGTTATAGCCGAAACAAGCCCTGCATATAATTCCACCATATTACGCCACTGCCCACTCATCTTACCAAATACGATACAGGGAGTGACCACCACCAACATCAACAAGAAGGGCCATCCCGAAGCGAAAGGGCCACCAGAAAGATGCCCTGTCACACTCAAGAGATTACCTCCAGGGATAATGCCAAACAATACGACAGACATACCCACCGCCATAACTACCAACGAAATAAGCAGGGCATGACGCTGGCGCTGCGCAAGTTGCGACCGATGCCACAGGGCATGCCACAAACCAGAATCACGGAGTGCCCCTACCGTCAACAGTCCAAGCAACACCTCTGCAAATGGGGCCGCCGAGATGTTATCCATACTATGACGTACAAACCACCTCACGCTCTCCTCGCTCAGCAGACTGGGCATCAAAGTGCCGTCGGGCAGCGTTAGTCCGTATACACTCCCTATCCAAGAGAAGAGTACAAGAACTATGAAGAGCAAGAGATAAATACTACTCATCGGCAACAAGATTTTCGGGATCGATAATATGTAGTTCGATAGCACGTACAACAAGTCTTGTTACATTAACTCCACGCTGCTCACCCTCGGGGAAGAGACGAGTAATGAGGTCGGCTTGACGCTTCTCGAGCGACTTGGGGCTGAAGGGCATGGTGCGCAATGAGGCTATCATATCCTTGGTATAGCCAAGAGCGAGGTGTCTGAGGAAACGCTCATCATATTCATCGATATCATAAGCTATGACGGCACGCTGACGCATTACCTCGGCATTGACTGCCTGACGGAACCTCGTCACAATCTTCTCCAAGATGGGCTGATTGAAGACCAATTGCTTACCCTCCATGACACCTTGTATCTCGGTACGTGTAAGCAATTCGCCCGTCTTGAGCACAATACCACAAGCTCCGGCATCAAGCACGTCGACCCACAGCTTTTCGTTGAGAATCTCACCTGTGAAGATCAGCACCTTTACCGCAGGATAACGCTGTTTGATGGTGCGACAGATGGACACACCAATCGTGGTGGAACCTCCCAGGCCAAGGTCGAGCAGCACCATATCGGGCAGCTGTTGCTCCATAAGTGGCCAAAACTCCTCTTCGGTCATGGCTGTACCGATGACCTGCGCCTCGGGAATCTCGTTACGGAAGATTTCCTCAGTACCTTTAAGTTCAAGCTTGACGTCTTCTACTATGATAACATTATACATACGTTCATTTTTAATGTGAGTCTACACCATCCATCATTCACGAATGATACAAAGGTAACAAATTCCGTGGATTTCAAGTGGATAAACACGTACTTTTCAGAACAACGGAAACAAATAATCGCTTTGACTCCTGTTACCTGCTTAATATCTCATCTATCTGTGCCAATTCTTCAGATACAAATCGCTGGTTCTCGCGAGCACGGAGGTTCTTCTTCAGTTGCTCCACCGAACTGGCACCAACGATAACCGAAGTCACACGTTCATCACGCAGGAGCCATGCCAATGCCATTTCTGCCAAAGTTTGTCCACGTCGCGCAGCCACTTCATTCAATGCCTGCAACTTACCAACCAACGCATTGGTAAGCATTTCGGGACGGAGGAAATGTCCCACAGCCATACGCGAATCTTCGGGGATGCCTTGCAGATAGCGATCGGTGAGCAATCCTTGCGCCAAGGGCGAGAAGGCAACAAAGCCTGTTCCATTCTCATGTGCCTGAGGAATGACCGTATCCTCGGGCTCACGGGTAAGCATGTTATAACGTCCCTGATAGAGTATACAGTGTACATCATGTGCTTCAAGGTATGCATAGGCCTTGCGTGCCACATCTTCAGGATATTTTGATAAGCCCACATAAAGCGCCTTGCCCGAGCGAACAATATCGACCAATGTCTGCATAGTCTCCTCAAGCGGTGTATTGGGGTCATAGCGATGCGAGTAGTAGACATCAACATAGTCCAGATTCATACGACGCAAACTCTGGTCAAGGCTTGCCACGAGGCTCTTGCGCGATCCCCAGTCGCCATAAGGGCCAGACCACATCAGGTGTCCGGCCTTAGTGGCAATGAACATCTCATCGCGGTGCGTGTGGAGCGATTGCTTCATGTAGCGTCCGAAGCGTTCTTCGGCAGCACCATTGGGTGGACCGTAATTGTTGGCCAAATCAAAATGACAAATGCCATGGTCAAAAGCATAGTGCACAATATCAAGACCTCGCGCCTCGTCGTGATGTTCACCAAAGTTGTGCCAGAAACCCAATGAAATCTCAGGCAATAGCACCCCACTCTTTCCTGCACGACGATACGTCATTGCCTCATACCGTTCAGCATTCGGTACATAAATATCCATACTCATACCTCCATTGTTATATGTAAGAAAAAAGACGCGCGGGCTCAAGCCTCACGCGTCTATCGCTTGTCTGTCCCGTATTGCGGAGAAAGGATTACTCCTCAGGCTTCATGTTGGTGTACACATTCTGTACATCCTCATCCTCCTCAAGACGCTCTACAATCTTATCGATAGTAGCACGTTGCTCCTCGGTTACGTCCTTCAAGTCGTTGGGGATACGGGTGAACTCGGCACTACGTACCTCGAAACCGCACTCCTCAAGGTGCTTCTGAATCTGTGAGAATGACTTGGGATCACCGTAGATGGTAATCTCAGAGCCGCCCTCTTCCTTCTCTTCCTCATCATACTCGTCTTCTACACCGAAGTCGATGAGTTCGAGGATAAGCTCGTCCATATCCACATCGTCCTTCTTAGCGAAGGTGAAGGTTGACTTGTGTGTGAAGATGAAGTCGAGTGAACCAGAAGTACCGAGTGTACCACCGAACTTGGTGAATACGCTGCGTACGTTAGCTACGGTACGTGTGGTGTTATCGGTCAAGGTCTCTACGTAGATGGCAATACCATGAGGGCCGTAGCCTTCGTAGTTCATCTCCTTATAGTCCTTCTGATCCTTACCACAAGCATTCTTGATGGCACGCTCGATGTTATCCTTCGGCATGTTCTCGTGACGCGCTGTGGCGATGATAGCACGGAGTGCTGAGTTGTTGTCGGGGTCGGGACCACCAGCCTTTACAGCAATAGCAATCTGCTTACCGATACGTGTAAATGTACGGGCCATGTTGCCCCATCTCTTCATTTTTCTCGCTTTGCGAAATTCAAACGCTCTTCCCATTTTGATTTATTTTTAATTATTTGTTATTTCTTTATTTTGGATATCCCGGAAAGTCCGGAGTTGTCAGCGATACCCGCAAGCCCCCTCTTCGGGAGGAGGTTGGGGGAGGCTTTTCTTTTATCTCAACTTCGCTCCCAACTGCTTCTCATACGAAGCGATGAGCTTGCTCATAATCTTGTCAATCTGCTTATCGTTGAGGGTCTTCTCCTCATCCTGGAGGATGAAGCTGATAGCGTAGCTCTTCTTGCCGGGCTCAAGGTTCTTGCCTTCGTACACGTCGAACAACTCTACAGCCTTGAGCAGCTTGCGCTCACACTCGTAGGCAATGCGCTCAATGTCGGCAAACTGCACGTTCTTGTCGAGCAAGAGGGCGAGGTCACGCTTCACAGAGGGGAACTTAGAGAGTTCGGTGTAACTCACCTTCACCGACTTGATAGCCTGGAGCATATTCTTCCAGTTGATGTCGGCATAGTATACCTCATTGTCGATATCAAACGCTTTGGTAATCTTCTTGCTCACGATACCTACGGTAGCCAACAACTTGCCACCACGGGTATGGTAGCTGAGAGCAGCTGAGTAGATACCATCAGTGAGGTTACCCACCACTACATTGCGCATATTGAGGCCGAGGCGGGCGAAGATATTCTCCACATAAGCCTTGAGCTCATATACCGAAGATTCCTCATCGGCATGTGCCCACGAACCACTCACGCGCTTACCAGTGAGCCAGAGACCAAGATGATAGTCCTCGCTGTAGCAAGCAAGCACCTTCTCGGCATCTTTCTTCTCCTTATTATAGTAGTAGCAGTTGCCATACTCGAAAAATCGGAGGTCGGCACTCTTACGATTGGCATTGTGGGCAATGCTCTCGAGACCACCGAAGAGGAGAGTCTGACGCATCACGTTGAGGTCATTGCTCAGGGGGTTCATAAGGTTCACCAAGTTCTCGGGACGGAAGGTCTCGTTGCCATCATAGTAGGCAGCCTTGGTGAGTGAGTTGTTGAGAATCTCATTGAAGCCGCAACCAACAAGCTGCTCGGCCACGAGCTGCTGGAGACGGTGCGAGCGGTCTTCCTTATTCTTGGTGGTGAGACTCGACTTCAGCGCCAAGGGAATCTCCACATTGTTGTAACCATAGATACGGAGGATATCCTCGACTACATCGCAGGGACGCTGCACATCTACGCGGTAGGGAGGAATGCTGAGGGCAAGACCCTCGGCAGACTCGTTCTCGATGGTCATCTCAAGGCTACGCACGATGCTCTTCACTGTCTCTGCAGGGATTTCCTTGCCGATGAGCGAGTTGACGAAGTCATACTTGAGGTCTACCTTGAAGTCCTCGATGGGTGCAGGATATACGTCGCAAATCTCCATAGAGATGGTACCACCGGCCAACTCCTTAACGAGGAGGGCAGCCTGTTTCAAAGCATAGATAGTGCCATTGGGGTCTATACCGCGTTCGAAGCGGAACGATGAGTCAGTATTCAAACCGTGACGACGGGCGGTCTTGCGCACCGAAGTGGGATTGAAGTAAGCGCTCTCAAGGAAGATGTTTACAGACTCCTCGGTAGTACCCGACTCCAAGCCTCCAAAGACGCCAGCGATACACATAGGCTCCTCGGCATTGCATATCATAAGGTCGTTCTCAGAGAGTTTGCGCTCTACTCCATCGAGTGTCACGAAGGGAGTACCCTCGGGCATGGTCTTCACCACTACCCTGCCCCCTTTTATCTTGTCTGCATCGAAGCAGTGGAGGGGCTGACCATAGGCATGGAGGATATAGTTGGTGATATCCACGATGTTGTTGATAGGACGGAGACCGATGGTCGTCAGTCGGTTCTTCAACCATTCGGGACTCTCCTTTACTGTAACGCCCTTGACACTCACGCCGGCATAGCGCGGACAAGCAGCTTCACTCACCACCTCGATGGCGATGGGCAGTTCGTTATTGTCCACAGCAAAAGCCTCCACTGAGGGGCGGTGTAGAGCGGTCTCATAGCCATTCTGCAACAGGTAAGCATAAACGTCGCGAGCCACACCATAGTGCGAGCAGGCATCGGAACGGTTGGGGGTGATATCTACCTCGAGCACGTAGTCGCTCTTGATATTATAATAATCCTTGGCAGGGGTTCCGGGCACCGCATCGGCAGGAAGCACGATGATGCCTTCGTGACTGGTGCCAATACCGATTTCATCCTCGGCACAGATCATGCCGTTGGACTCTACACCGCGCAGCTTCGACTTCTTGATGGTGAAACACTCATCGCCGTCGTAGAGCTTGGTGCCCAATGTAGCCACTACCACCTTCTGACCAGCAGCCACGTTGGCTGCGCCACACACAATCTGTACGGGGTCGCCCTCGCCGAGGTTAACCGTTGTCACGTGCATGTGGTCTGAGTTGGGATGCGGTTCGCAGGTGAGCACCTCACCAATAACGATACCTTCGAGGCCACCCTTGATAGTTTGTACCTCCTCCACGCTGCCTGTCTCCAAGCCTATCGAAGTGAGCGCAGCGGCCACCTCATCGGGAGTGAGGGTGAAATCAACATATTCTTTAAGCCAATTGTACGAAATATTCATATTGCCTATATCTTTTTTATATAAAAATCTCCTATCAAACGAATTATCTTGCAAAATTAGTGAATAATGGATGAAACGCCAAATTTATTTAAGCATTTCTAAGGTACTGCATCCTCCCCGTAACCAACCATATCGGTCACAAGAAACAGAATTACAGTTCTTCGCTCAAGTACCCCTTGGGTAGCTGACGGCAATTGTATTGCGAAGCCATTATCTCACCATAGGCACCCGCCGAGCGGATGGCAATGAAGTCGCCACGATGGGTAGCGTTGAGGTCGACCGACTTGCCGAACACATCAGAGCTCTCGCATACGGGACCTACAACGTCGTAAGTGAGTTCGGGTTCGTCGGACGAGATGTTCTCGATACGGTGGTATGCCTGATACAAGGCGGGACGGATAAGGTCGGTCATACCAGCATCGACGATAGCGAAACGTTTACAGGTTCCCTCCTTAATATAGAGGACGCGCGTGATGAGACTGCCACACTGGGCTACGATGCTACGACCGAGTTCAAAATGGACGGTCTGCCCAGCCGTAAGGCGTAGATGCTTACGGAACACCTCGAAGTAGTTATGGAAGTCAGGGATGTACTTGTGGTTGGGGTGCCCGTAGTCAACACCGAGCCCTCCACCCACATTGATGCTTCGGATAGGATACTTGCGACGTTCGAAGAGAGTGGTGAGTTCGTTGATGCGATTACACAGTGCCACGAAGTCAATCATGTCCAATATCTGCGAGCCTATGTGAAAATGTATGCCCACAAAGTCGATATGAGGCAGGGCGATGGCCTGCTCGATGACAGCCTCTATCTGTTCGAGGTTTATACCGAACTTATTCTCGGCCAAACCTGTGGTAATGTTGCTGTGTGTGTGTGCCCCAACATTAGGATTAATACGGAGAGCGATACGTGCTACCTTGTCCTTCTGTGCCGCCAACTCATTGATGATGAGTAGCTCTGCCTCAGACTCCACATTGAAGCAGTGGATATCGTAGTCGAGAGCGAGGTTTATCTCACGGTCACTCTTGCCCACCCCGGCATACACCACTTTATGGGCAGGGAAGCCAGCTTCAATAGCTGCGCGTACCTCGCCGCCACTGACGCAATCGGCTCCGAAGCCTGCCGCACTGATGATGCGCAGAATCTTGGGATTGGCATTGGCCTTGACAGCGTAGTGCATCTCGTATTCTGGATTGCGACGAAGTTCTTCACGGATGGTTTCGAGAGTCTCGCGCAATATTGGGGTGTCATAATAGTAGAAAGGCGTTTCTATGTCATGGAAACGCTGTATGGGAAAGGTTCCTTTAATCATAAGAGGGAAAAGTTAAGAGAAAAAATTAAGAGAGAAAAACAAGAGGGAAGAGTTGGGACAATGGACGTAACTCTTCCCTCTTCACTCTTAACTGTTGAACAACTTGTCGCTCAATGCCTGCAAAGCACGCTTCTTGTCACTCTCCTTGATAAGGAAAGAGATATTATAGTTGCTTCCACCGAACGAAATCATACGTACGGGGATGTCGCGCATGGCATCCATAGCACGGGCTTCGAAACCAATGTTCTCCCAGTCCATATCGCCTACCACGCAGATTATGCACATGTTGTGGTCGATGGTCACGGTACCGTACTTCTTCAGATCGTGGACAATCTCGTTAAGATGCTTGGTATTGTCGATACTCATGGATACGCCCACCTCGGAGGTACAAATCATATCGATGGGAGTTTGATAGCTCTCGAAGATTTCGAACACTTTACGCAAGAAACCATGAGCAAGGAGCATGCGGCTCGATTTAATCTTAATGGCGGTGATATTCTCCTTGGCTGCCACAGCCTTGATGGTGCCTGGGTCGGGTTTGTTGTTGATAGTCGTGCCAGGGGCATCGGGTTGCATCGTGTTGAGCAACTTGACAGGAATGTTAGCAAACTTGGCTGGCTGTATGCAGGTTGGGTGCAGTATCTTAGCTCCGAAGTAGCCTAGCTCGGCAGCCTCTTCGAAGTGAAGATGTCGCACCGCAGTGGTCTTGTCCACGATACGGGGATCATTGTTGTGCATACCGTCAATGTCTGTCCAAATCTGTATCTCGCGTGCTCCGATGGCTGCTCCGATGAGCGAAGCAGTGTAGTCGCTACCACCACGCTGGAGGTTGTCAATCTCTCCGTTGATATTGCGGCAGATGAATCCCTGGGTGATATAGATTTGTGCCTTGGGACTGGCGGCCAACACCTCGGTGAGCTTCTCCTTGATATAGGCTGCATCGGGCTCGCCATTCTTGTCGGTGCGCATAAAGTCGAGGGCAGGGATGAGGTGCACGCTCACGCCCTGCTCCTTGAGGTAGTTAGTCACCATATTGGTAGAGATTATCTCGCCCTGCGCCAAGATGATGCGTTCCTCAACGGAGGTAAACAATTGCTTAGTAAATGAGCGGAGGTAGTTGAACACGTCGCGCACAAGCTCCGTGGTTTTCTGTTTGTACTCTTCGGTGCCATACAACTCACTGATATGTTTGCGGTAGAGGCTTTCAAGTTTGTTGATCACCTCATTGGCGCTGTCGGGGTTATTGTTGGCCAGATAGCCACAAATCTCTACCAGTGAGTTGGTGGTACCCGACATAGCCGAGAGTACCACTATTTTATCTTCGCCGTCGTTGATGAGCGAAGCTACGCCTTGCATACGTTGTGCGGAACCAACTGAGGTGCCGCCAAATTTCATTACTTTCATTTTCTAATATCTATGATTATTTATTCTCTTGGGGTTCTTGGTTCTCGGAGCGCTCTGAGGATTCCGAGTTCTCAGAACTCTCTGAAGATTGCAATTGACTTTCTACCAATTTATGCCCCTCACAACGGAACACTCTGCCAGGATATTCCTCTATCAGCTGTAGGTTATGAGTAGTCATAATGACTGTAGAGCCTTGGGTGCAGATATTGCGTAACAACTCCACAATCTGGCGTCCCGTGTCAGGGTCGAGATTCCCGGTAGGCTCATCGGCAAGGATAATCTCGGGTGTATTGAGGATGGCACGGGCAATGACGATACGTTGTTGCTCACCGCCCGATAGTTCGTGGGGCATTTTATACCCTTTGGTGCTCATACCGACCTGCTCCAAAACCTCTTCGATGCGACGGACTCGTTTGCCCTTGTCGTTCCAACCTGTGGCTTTGAGCACAAAGTCGAGGTTGTCCCTCACATTGCGGTCGATAAGCAATTGGAAGTCCTGAAATACGATACCGATACGTTTGCGTAGTGCTGGTATCTGCTTACGACGGATACGGGCCATATCGTAGCCCAACACATCAGCATTGCCGCTATGGATATCAAGTTCGCCATACATCGTCTTGAGCAGACTCGATTTGCCCGAACCCACTTTTCCGATGAGGTATACGAATTCGCCTTCCTGCACTTGCAGATTTACCTCCTCAAGTACGATATTCTCCTGCTGGCGAATCTCTACATTATGATAGTTGATTTGTGACACGTGTATATTCTCTTTATTTTCAATCCTGTGTGACAATTATTTTCTCTACGGAGACACTACCATCAGCATATTGTGTCCGTACGATGTTTATGCCTTTCTGCGGAGTATCGTAACATACACCATTCAAGGTGTAATAGCTTGTTTTGACGATAGTGCCCGACGCTACGACCTCTTCTATATCACTGGCATTGGCAAAGAGAGCTTCGACCTCATCGGCCGACAGAGCATAATTGTATATGCGCAGGTCGTCAATATCACCCTTGAACATCGCATCTCCCTTGAATTGGCTGCGCCCTATATAATTGAATATGGGACAGAAATCAATAGGACGCAAGGTGATATCTGAAGTGGAGGCTTTCAGTTCTCCATCAATATAGGCCGCAATACTATCATCGCAGATAGTAAGGGTGATATGTTTCCATGTATATGTCCCCAGTCTACTGATATCCATATACTGCTCGTCACCACCGTTCTTGATAGCAAAACGCATTTTATTGTTGGCAGCATTGGTGGTAAGGAACATATATTGGTCTTCCCCATTACCAAAGTCGAAGATACGTTGCCAGCTACCGCTCCCCTTCCAACGCACCCAAAGGGCAATGGTCATTTCACGACGGTCGGCAATTGCCGTGGGGAGCTGTAGATAGTCAAGACTACCATCCAGTACGAGGGACAAATCGCGTAGGTTACCCTTCTTGGCAGTCAAATAAGCGGCTTCACCATAGTGTGCCGCATTCATCTTGTGCGATGTGGTATCAGTCAACGTATTCTCAAACTGGTATGATGCCACGAGTGTCTGCTCGTCGAGTAAAGCGGCTATTACGGAGTCAGAAGCCTCGGAACGGTTCATTGCACGGTCAATAGCCTTTATCTTATAAATATAGCTGGACCCTTCAGCAACAGTATTGTCAATAAAGGCTGTGTCAGTAATATTGCGGGCTATAGTGTTCCACTCATAAGGTACGCCCTGCGAAGCATCGGCACGCAAGATGGCATAACCCGTCACGTCCGATTCTTTTGCGGCATTCCACGAAAGGTTAATGGTGGCGGCTGTAGCCTCGGCAGACAAGCCCAGAGGTGCCTCGGGGGCATTTTTCTCACAAGTGGCGTTTGTTGGGAGCAGGCGCCATTGTTGGCGGTCATCGCCTGTAAATGCATTCTGCTGAATGGCAGCTCCATCAACACTGCTTCCGCTTGACACTTCCAGACATTTTCCCGAATGGCGGCTAAAGATATAGTAGTAGCCATCGCCGGCATATTGGAAATACCATTGCTCGTTAGCTCCTTTGCTTCCTGAATACAGAATAATGCCGCCACCATTGGAAGTAGACCAGTTATTGACATCTAACTG
>JAZKYH010000026.1:0-21132 GCA_045612065.1 Bacteroidaceae bacterium | reverse complement strand
ATGTCAAAATTTGTAAAACTTTACAGGTGTAAAGTTACTAAAAAACTACGACATAATCAAATATAACAACATGTATATCAAATGAATAAACAAGATTTTCAAGAACAAGATTTTATGGAATTTCTGATGCGTCTGCCCTGTTATAAGCTTTGTTATTTATTACCCTCGCGAGGAGAAACATTTATCCTCGCGAGGGTAAAGTATTCTCTTCGCAAGGATAAAGTATTCTCCTCGCGAGGAGAATATATTTTGTTTGGCTTCGAAGGGGAAAATGGGTAGAGATTTCTCGTATATTGGTTGGAGTGGAAAAGATGGATGGTATAATTAATTGAGCGGGAATAAAGTTGCAGCTCAGTTGTGAGTGCCATGGAAGTCGGATGGGTAAACTTGTGGTACGATGAGTCTGATGGATGGAGTAATGATTATCGTGTGAGAAAGAGGCGTAGTTAGCCTCTTGATACGTGCAGGATGATAATATGATAAACAAAGGCTGCAACTCCGCGAGTTGCAGCCTTTGTCTGTTCAAACTATCTCAACTTATTAATAAGCTACAACCAAAGGATTGCGTACAATCTGGGCATAGCGGTTAAGATAGTCGGTCCAAGCCTCCATAGACTCGAAGCCATATTTGCTCCATCCTGAACCCCAATAGTAGATATACTCAGACTCGGGCTTATAGTTACTAATGGTCATCACGTGTCCCGATGCGCCACGCTCCTTAGCTTCCTTATCGGAGAACATCACAGCCTTGGCCTCTTTGACCTTATTGGGCATTACAGCACCCACGTAAATGATACCGTTATCGTTGTTCACATTGTCGGTGAGGTCTGCATAAGCGATATACCCTTTCTCTCCCTCAAGAGCGTAGTCTGTTGTGTTTTCTGGGTGAATAACGAGACCCGTGGCTACAGGCATCGTCTTAGTCAGTCCAGCATAAGTGACTATAGTCTTGTTGAGTTGAGAGCCTTGTTCAAGTGAGATGATACGAGTCTCCACGACACTATCCTTGCCTACGACAAAAGGCTTGTAGGTAAGCTTTGCAGTAAAGCGCAAAGGACCATCTTCCATAATCTCATATTCGCTCCAGCAATAGGGGTAGATGATGTTGCTTCCCTGCATGAGCGCAGAGGTTCCACAGCCAAGTGTAGGGCCTACCTTGTAGCAGTCAAGGCCATTGCCATGGTCTACGTGGTATGACACGGACTGGTACAGCTCGTTGGCTTCGTTGTGCTTGCGGGCTTTGCGCAGGCGGGCAATCTCGGCTTGTGTGTCGGGGTTGAGTTCATTGGCATAGCGCTCCTCGACTACGAGTTCAGACACGCGTTTCACCCAAACATCGTAGCCAAAGGCACGCTCACCTCGGGCTTGGAGGGCAGAACCATAGGCGCGATAGGCCACACGATCATTTTCCCAAGCAATATCATCGAAACGCTCAGGGAAATGGCGACCATATACAGCCTGCTTAGCCTCGATGGGCTCGCCTACGGCAATGGTATAGGTGGCTTCGCCATTGGCCTTCACGGTGGCAGGGAACAGGAGCTTGTCATCGTAAGTTATCTGATAGGGTACCTGACTACCCTCAGCATCGAGGATGACATACTGCTCCTCATCGATGAGCTTTACTTTCTTGGCAATGTCGCAGATGGATACCTCGACCAGCTCTTTGCGGTCGAAAGCCTGGTCATTACTTACGGTAACGGTAAAGTCGGAACTTTGCTTGGGTGCACAAGCGGCAAGCAAAGCGAGGAGAGTGAGGAACGAAAGTTTCTTCATCTTGCCAAGGATTAAGGTTGCTTACCAATATAAGCCAAGATACCTCCGTCAACATAGAGGATGTGGCCATTCACAGCATCTGAAGCCCTAGAGGCAAGGAATACGGCAGGGCCAGCAAGCTCCTCAGGATTGAGCCAACGTCCTGCAGGAGTCTTGGCACAAATGAACGAGTCGAACGGATGGCGTGAACCATCGGCTTGACGCTCGCGAAGGGGAGCAGTTTGGGGAGTGGCAATATAGCCCGGGCCAATGCCATTGCATTGGATGTTGTACTCACCATACTCAGAGCAGATGTTGCGAGTGAGCATCTTGAGTCCGCCCTTGGCAGCTGCATAGGCCGATACGGTTTCGCGACCCAGTTCTGACATCATAGAGCAGATGTTAATAATCTTGCCTTCACGACGCTCCATCATCTCGGGAATGACGGCACTGGCACAAATGAACGGACCTACGAGGTCGATATCAATGACCTGTTGGAATTCTGAGCGCTTCATCTCGTGCATGGGAATGCGCTTGATGATTCCTGCATTGTTGACAAGGATATCAATCTGTCCTACTTCGGCATGAATCTTGTCCACGAGTTCCTTTACAGCTACCTCATCGGTAACGTCGCATACGTAGCCGTGCACATTTTCGATGCCTGCCTCCTTATAATTGGCCAAACCTCTGGCAAGAGCCTCTTCGTTAATGTCGTTGAAGATGATGTTCTTGATGCCTGCACCCACAAATGCCTTGGCAATGTTGAATCCGATACCGTAAGAAGCGCCGGTAATCCAAGCGTTCTTACCTTCTAATGAAAACATGTTCATATCGTTATGAGTTATAATTATATGCTTAAAGTTATTTCAAGTCGGTAATCAATGAGAAATCCTGATCACCGTAGTCGAGGTTCTCACCGCCCATACCCCAGATGAAGGTGTAGTTGTGTGTTGCAGCAGCACTATGGATTGACCATTCGGGGGAGAGTACGGCTTGGTCGCCCTTCATCCAGATGTGACGTGTCTCGTCGACCTCGCCCATAAAGTGACATACGGCATGCTCTTCGGGTACTTCGAAGTAGAAGTAGGCCTCCATGCGGCGACTGTGTACATGGGCGGGCATCGTGTTCCACACGCTACCGGGTGCAAGTTCGGTCATGCCCATCTGAATTTGACAGGTGGGGAGTACTTGATTGACGAGCATCTTATTGATGTTACGGTCGTTAGAGCCTTCGAGCGAACCCATGTGAGCTACCACGGCATCGGCCTTGGTGACCTTCTTGTTAGGATAGTTGCGGTGTGCAGTGCATGAGTTGAAGTAGAACTTGGCAGGGATCTGCGGATCTTTGCTCTCGAAGATGACATCGCGGTCGCCCGAACCGATGTAGAGTGCCTCCTTATAGTCGAGTTCGTAGGTGTCATCGCCTACCTTCACGATGCCGGGGCCGCCTACGTTGAACATACCAATCTCGCGTCGGGTGGTGAAGTAGGGGGCTTTCAAGGGGTCGATGGCTTCGAGTTTCAAAGCCTCGTTCACAGGCATGGCACCACCCACAACCATGCGGTCGTACATAGAATACACCATATTTACCTCGTCGGCAGCAAATACCTTCTCAATGAGAAAGTCGCGACGGATACGTTTGGTGTCGTAACTCTTTGCATCTTCGGGATGTGCGGCATAGCGCACTTCGTAATTCGTCTTCATAGGTTCAATTTTTATGATTAGTGTAACATTTAGCTTTACGGTCTGTAAAGCAAAGTTACAAGAAATATTTAATATTACGTTAATTAAGTGTCAAATTACGGTACTATCGCAGTTTTTTTGTATTTTTGTCGCAGTTAATGAATAGTGTATGGAGAAGAAACGTATAATCATTGTCGGACCGGCCTACCCGTATCGAGGAGGTATTGCTGATTTTAATGAACGATTGGCACGCGAGTTTCAACGCGAGGGGCATGAGGTGCTGACCTATACCTTCACACTACAATACCCGAGTTTTCTTTTCCCTGGTACAACACAGTACTCTACTAGTCCTGCGCCGACGGACTTGAACATCGTGCGTAAGGTAAACTCCATTAACCCGTTCAACTGGATGAAGGTGGGACGTGAGATTCGTCGCCAACGCCCCGACATGGTGATGATACGCTTCTGGTTGCCATTCTTGGCTCCGTGCTTGGGCACGATAGCCCGTGTGATACGCCGCGACAAGCATATCCGCGTGGTGGGCTTGCTCGACAATGTCATCCCACACGAGCACCGCATTGGCGACCGCCTCTTTGCACGCTACATGATTAAGTCGTTGGAGGGCTATGTGGCGATGTCGGAGAGCGTATTGAAGGATGCGCGCGACTTCGACGACACCCGACCTTGCGGACTCACTCCGCACCCACTCTACGACAACTTTGGCGACAAGGTGTCGCGAGAGGAGGCAATGAAGAAACTCAGTCTCGATGCCGATACACGACATATCCTTTTCTTTGGCCTCATCCGCGACTATAAGGGCCTCGACCTCTTGCTCCGCGCCTTTGCCGATGAGCGCTTGCGCGGCAAGAAGGTGAAACTCATCGTGGCGGGAGAGTTCTATAGCAATGCCGATAAATATGAGCAGTTGGAGGCTGAGTTACAACTGGCCGAACACATCGTGTGGTTCAAGGAGTTTGTACCCGCCGACAAGGTGCGCTACCTCTTCGCTGCTGCCGACCTCGTGGCACAGCCCTACAAAACGGCCACACAGAGTGGCATCACGCAGATAGCCTACCACTTTGAGCGCCCCATGCTAGTGACCAATGTGGGCGGCTTGGCCGAAATCGTTCCACACGGCAAGGTGGGTTACGTGGTGGCTCCCGATGCACAGGAGATTGCCGAAGCCCTAGTTGACTTTGTGGACAACCGCACCGAGGAGGACTACCGCAAGGGCATCCTCGAAGAGAAGGCCAAATATGCTTGGAGCAATATGACCGCAAAGTTGTTTGAGGTAGCCGAAAAATCAAAATAGACTCTGAATGCGCGTACTCATCATAAATACCACTGAGCGTCAGGGCGGACCCGCCATTGCAGCCTACCGCCTTACCGAAGCCTTGAAGAACAACGGCATCAAGGCCAAGATGCTCGTGCGCCGCAAGAGCACCGACCAGCTGACCACGGTATTGGCTGAACGCAGCATCGTGAACCGCTTGTCTGTGTTGTGGGAGCGACTTTCGGTGACACTGCACACCCATTTCCGCCGCAACCGCATCTATGCCATCGACCTCGGCCACTCGGGTGGCGACATCACCGAACTGCCCGAGTTCAAGCAGGCCGACGTCATCCACCTGCATTGGGTCAACGATGGCATGTTGTCACTCTCATCCATAGAGAAGATTATCGCTTCGGGCAAGCCCATAGTGTGGACACTACACGATATGTGGCCTTTCACGGGAGTGTGCCACTATGCCCACGACTGCGACCACTACACCGAGCACTGCCACGACTGCCCGCAACTGAACAGCCGCAAGCATCACGACGTGGCATTCCATACCTTCGAGCGCAAGGCCCAGCTCCTCCAGGGAGTGCACATCCGCTTTGTCGCCTGCAGCAGATGGCTCGGCAATATGGCAAGCAACAGCCGTCTGCTACAGGGCAAGAAGATTGAGTGCATCCCCAATGCGATAAACATCAACCTCTTCCGCCCGCGTAACAAGCAGCAGGCTCGCGAGGCACTCGGCTTGCCCGCCGACAAGCGTCTGGTGCTCTTCAGCTCACACATGCTCAGCGACGAGCGCAAGGGATTCCACTATCTGAAGGAGGCCGCTATACGCTTCAAGTCAGAGCACCCCGAGTGGGTGGGCAAGCTCGGTGTCGTCATCGTGGGAAAGGATATGGACCCCGCGATGTGCCACGACATACCCCTCGACGTGTACCCCCTCAACTACATTGCCGATGAAAAGGTGATGGTCGACGTCTACAATGCTGTAGACCTTTATGCCATCCCTTCACTGCAGGACAACCTGCCCAATACCGTAGTGGAAGCCATGGCATGCGGCGTGCCCTGCATAGGATTCAACGTGGGTGGCATCCCCGAGATGATAGACCATCTGCACAATGGCTACATCGCCGAATACAAGAATGTGGGCGACCTGGCGAATGGCATACACTGGCTCCTCACCGAGGGCGAGTACGACATACTGAGCCGCGAGGCAGCACGCAAGGCAGCGAACACCTATGGCGAGAGCAGTGTTGCAATGAAGTATATCGGCATATACAACCGAATGACCGGAAAGAACGAATAATATGAACCTTTAAAAGATATAGAGACATTATGTTTGCAAGAGAAACTTATATCCGTCGCCGCCAGCAGTTGAAGGATACGCTGAAGAGCGGCCTGTTGCTTTTCCTCGGCAACGACGAGTGTGGCATGAACTATGCCGACAACACCTATCATTATCGTCAGGACTCAACCTTCCTCTACTTCTTCGGATCCGATTATGCCGGCCTTGCCGCCATCATCGACATTGACGAGGACCGCGAGATTATCTTTGGCGATGAGCTCACCATCGACAGCATCATCTGGATGGGTATCCAGCCCACTATCCGCGAGAAGAGCGAGCGCGTGGGTATCCGCGAGACTCTCCCCATGAGCGAACTCAAGAACTACCTCGACCGCGCTGCTGCCAAGGGTCAGCCCATACACTACCTGCCCCCCTATCGTGGAGATCACAAGTTATGGCTCGCCGAACTCCTCGGCAAACAACCTGCCGAACTCGCTGCAGGTTCGTCGGTGCCCTTCATCCGCGCTGTGGTAAACCAGCGCAACTACAAGAGCGATGAGGAGATTGCACAGATTGAAGAGGCCATCAATACCAGCGTGGAGATGCACAAGACCGCCATGAGTATGGTGCGCCCCGGCATCAAAGAGAGCGAGATTGCCGCTGCCGTGACCGAGGTGGCCATGCGCCAAGGAGGCAACCTCTCATTCCCCGTCATTGCCACCATCAACGGACAGACCCTCCACAACCACTGCCACAGCAACGTACTGAAGGAGGGACAACTTTTCCTTCTCGACGCCGGTGCCGAGAACACCATGCACTATGCCGGTGATCTCACCTCTACGATGCCCGTATCGGGTCGCTTCACCGAGCGTCAGAAGACGGTCTATGATATCAACCTCCGCGCCTACCGCACTGCTGTAGCCGCCTTGCGCCCCGGTATCACTTACCGCGAGGTGCACATGATAGCTGTTACCGAAATCTGCAAGGGCATGAAGGAGCTCGGCCTCCTCAAGGGCGACCCCGTGGAGGCAGCCAACATAGGCGCCTATGCCCTCTTCATGCCCCACGGCCTGGGACACATGATGGGTCTCGACGTGCACGACATGGAGAACCTCGGCGAGGTATACGTAGGCTACGACGGTCAGCCCAAGAGCACCCAGTTTGGTTTCAAGTCATTGCGCCTTGCACGTAAGCTCGAGTCAGGCTTCGTCTTCACCATCGAGCCGGGTATCTATTTCATCCCCGAGCTCATCGACAAGTGGCGAGCCGAGAAGCAGTTCACCGACTTCATCTGCTACGACAAGCTCGACGCATGGAAAGACTTCGGTGGCATCCGCAACGAAGAGGACTACCTCATCACCGCCGACGGCTCACGTCACCTGGGCAAGAACAAGCCCTGCACCACCGAGGAGATTGAGGCCGAGTGCAACCGATGAAGACAAGACTCCTCATACTCCTACTAATACTCATGGGAACGGCATGCAGTCGCTCCTATGAGTTGTATCACACTAGAGATACTGTGACCTTCTCATGCGACATCAGCAGGCCGCCCTTCAATAAGGTGCAGACATCGGGTTACTTTCTTGCCGTTCGTCTTACTCCTATGAAGGACGGATACAAGGTAAGACTCCCTGAGGGGAAAGAGGAGCCTCCGATTCCTCTTACTGAGCGTGAGTTGCGTACCTTTCGCTTTGGACTTGCTGGACTCATCGTCGGCAAGCCCTATTTTGGTAATGAAGAGTTCTATGCTTACGATTTGGGCTGTCCTCAGTGCGATAGAGCCTCGATTCAATTAAGTGTGACTCCAAAAGGAATAGCCACCTGTTCTAAATGCAATACTTCGTATGACCTCAATAATGGTGGTATTGCCCAAATGAGCGATAGCCGCCCACTATACCGCTATCGCACTTCGCTCAGTGGAAGTACGTTAATGGTGCATAACTAATATCACTCCTCCACTTCGTAGGGCAGGAAGTGAAACTCCTCCTTTGCTTTATCTTGAGGGAAGCAATAGAAGGTGAGTTCAGCCGTAGAGCACAGCTCACCATTGCAAGTAATAGAGGCTTCCATAATGGCAAAGTTTCGTTTCATTTCATTGATGCGAGCGCGTATTTCTAACTTCGTTCCTTCGGTGGTGGGTATGGGGCGCTTATACTTGATGTTGAGATTGGTTGTCATACCTGAGGTCTGTAGCTTGCGGGCGATAGTCCAGCCTGCCGTCTCGTCAATGAGGGTGGCTTGTATGCCACCATGTAATGTGTTTGTCCAGCCTTGGAAGTGCTCTGCAGGGCTCCAGAAGCACACAACATCATCGCCATCCTCGTAAAACTCCATGTGTAAGCCATATTCGTTGTTTGGCGCACAAGCAAAGCAGTGGTAACCCTCCTCACGGCTCATTTTTGAATAGGGATTGATAATTCTTTTCATAGCGGTTTAGAATTTATAGGGGGAGATTAAACATATTGAAACAGCTTTTTAAAGTTTTGTCCAGTCCGTGATATTTTTCATTATGGGCTTATTGGTACTTTCCCGTCTATCCTTCGTGGTTGTTATCCGCTTTATGGGTTTTTAATAAGAAAGTATATGCTTGTTCTTCTCGGCGTAGGGGGTAATGTCCGCGTAAATGCTCGAAAAGTGATGGAGAGGTTTTCAATGTAGCACTATCTGTATGTGGATTATAAATGCTGAGCAGTGCCTCGCCCCGATTATTGGCTTGGATTGTCGTTTGTAGGGGTAGTGGAGGAAGAATCTTAGGGATATCACCCAATCCGAAGTAGTGTGACATCGCTTCTAACGACATACGAGTGGCATTGGCCTTACCATCGGCCGAGTAGCCCGCAATGTGGGGAGTGCCTATGTAGCATCGATTGAGAAGTTCGAGGTTGATGCGGGGCTCATGTTCCCATACGTCGATAATGCATTGCATAATCTTCCCTTCTTCAAGTGCTTGCAGGAGAGCTGTGGTGTCGGTAGTCTCTCCACGTGAGGTATTGATGAAGTAGGGCTTACGTTGTAGTGAGGCGAAGAAGGCTTCGTCGGCCAGATGATAGGTGGGGTGGGGACCCTCTTGGGTGAGTGGTGTGTGCAGTGTGATGACGTCAGCTTCACGGGCAATGGTTTCTAATGAGACGAATCCCTGCTCGCCACGATTAGCTCGAGGTGGGTCACAGCAGAGAATACGCATACCCCATGAACGAGCCATCTCGGCAACGAGAGTACCTACATGACCTACACCTACGACGCCTAGCGTAGTGTCAGAGAGTGTCAAGCTGTGTTCTTGTTGTAAAAGCAGAAGTACCGATTGTATGTATTGGCACACCGAGGCCGCATTGCAACCTGGGGCATTGGTCCAATAAATGTTGTGTGCCTTGCAATATTCTGTATCAATGTGGTCATAGCCAATGGTTGCAGTCGCAATGAATTGCACGCTACTTTCTTCGAGTAGCTCGGCATTACACTGAGTTCGGGTGCGTACGATGAGGGCATCGGCATCTTTTACTATCTCGTGGGTAATCTTGTTCCCCTCTACGTATTGGGCCTCTACTCCCATCTCGCTTAAAGCTTCGCGGATATAGGGTATCTTATCATCTACGATTACTTTCATCGTGGAATGTTGTTTGTTTCGTTAAGTATCAATATGCTCTCGGGTCCCATGTTGAACAATAAATCGGCAATGCTCAAGTTGGGAATGAAGCCGTGTTTCTCCTTAAATACTTGGTAATATGTGGAGGAGTGAAACGTTTTGTCTTTCTCATACGAAATTTTGGGCGTAATCAAACTGCGGAAGTCTTCCATACCATCGGTGTTTCTTTGATATTCATTAGTCGGTGTTAGTTCTACGTCCAAGCCGATGAGGCTGCATACTAACTCTGTCAACTGCATATTGAAATCGTAAAGAAATTCTATTTTTTTTTCATAGAACGGATGGAAGTCATCTTCGTAGTATTGGAAGAAAGGGGTGTGGCGGTAGGCTGCTTCCAAAGCATTCCAATGTTGATGACGCCAATTGCCGTGGTCACTTATACGTATGTCTCGCATCAGACATTTACCCTCAGCAGTCTTTTCGGTGGGAATAGTGAGTGCCAAAGGCCCATTAGCATCAGCAATTATACAGCGATTGCGATAGGTCTGCTTGGTATAGTTGTCGTATGCCTCGATATATGCCACGCCCAAACGGCATAGTTTGCTATAGTATTGTATCGGTGCCAGATAGGCCGATGAGAGCAATGCGTTCATAGTATAGTCAATTGATGGTTAGGTTTACTTGCATGGTGGCTTTGTATTCCTTGCCGTCGGTATGTTTGTAGATGATAGCTTGGCGTATGGTATAGGTCTTACCTCGTGTGAGGCGACCTGGGTACTGACCTACGTAGCAGCCATATTTCTCAGGATAGAACTCGGCGAAAACGTGGGCATTGGTGTCGTATCCGCAGACGTTCCCCGATTTGTTAAACCAATGGCCATAGCAGGTCGATGAACTGGTGCTGGTGGTAGTGCTTTCCTTCTGTGTCCCATTAGTGCTTATACCTACAAAACGTATGGCATTGGATTTGCCCACTTTGACAGATTGTAGCTGTTTCGTGCTGAGACCCAGTGCTTGGCTAATAGCATCCATGTCGTATTGTACGCGTATAGACGAATAGCTCGAACTGCTGTAGGCGAGCGTAGCATTGATAACCACCGTAGTGTCATGTCGGGTATAGTCTTCTGGATACTCTTCGTAGATGCGGTTGGCTCCATAGGGATCGCTGCCCGTGAACTTTACGGCATAGGGCCATTGTTCGTCATCGTTGGCATCCTCGTTCCACGAGTGTGTCCACCATTTGGTCGGGGCGCCCATCACGACAAACCAAAGGTATGTACACTTCTCAGGGATGGTGATGCTCACTTCTCCTTCAGCATCGCGACCTATGGAACTATATGAGCGTGTACCGTCCGAGGAGTAGGCTACAAAACCGTAACGCCATCCAGCACGTTCTGGGTATATGGAGCGGTAGCCTGTTGCATTGACGAGCCCCTTAAAGGTTGCTTTCACGACTGTACCTGCCGTGGGAACTTTGAGAGGGTTAGCGTTATAACCATAATTTTGCGGACAAAATTCGGGTTGCACTATCCACCATCCTTCTTCTCCTCTAAGGTGTGACTGCACAATGTCGTTAGGGACATCGGTCAGGCGTTGCTGCTCACTACCGATGAGGCTCTGCCCATAGGTCTTCCACGAATCGATGTCCATGGCTGCTATGTGGGCATATCCTTCAAACTGCTCGTCGGCAAAGGAGGCTTCATCGAGTCCGAATATACGCATGTAGGCTTGTATTGGGTCCTCTGGTTTGATTGACTCGCGCCATACGCGACCTATTGTGTTGAGGCCATGTTGTTGGCACCACCAGTCCTGGTAGTAGCAGTTGTTGTAACGGGCATCCTCGTGGATGATGTTCAAGTGGTGCATGCTCTGATTATTGCTCCAGTTTGAGGCAAATTGTTCGACGGGATATACCTTGTGTGCTTGCCAGTTGGCACAATCTTCCCACCATTCATTGCCTTTGGAGTTCTCGCCTAACACGTAATTGAGTCCGTGTGTCATGCCTAAGTCAGCACTTACAAGGTATTGGAATGTATGTCCTATCTCGTGTGCTACGGTAACATTGTTGCTGGCCGCCCATGCATTGCAGTGAAAGAGTCCAACCTTCTGAGATTTAGGGGTTTTCGTAGTGCCTGTGCCCGCTGTCCATACCGTGCCATCCACACCGCTTCCGTCGGCGCGCCACTCAGACTGATTGACGACGAACATCTCTATCTTGACCTTATCGGTGGAAGACTTCCCTGGAATAAGGAATCCTAAATCATTGACATAGACATCCCAGATTTTCTCTGCATTGTTCAGTAAGGTATTTACATTGCATACGGAACCTGATGCTCCGCCAGTGAGATTCCCATTGCTTTGCTTCTTTAACCCCTTAGCCCAGAATATGACGAAATGCTCACTTTCGGCACTACGCTGAAAGCAGAATGTGGAGTTCTCGTTGGTGAAGTCATTGGACGAGTAGGTCGAAGGCTTCACAAGATACCTTTCAATGTCGTCGAAACGGTATACGGCATCGGTGCGGTAGCTCTTCGTACGAGGAGATACTCTATCCGTTGATGGACTGTACTTGTACATCTTGTAACTCCCTGACAGAAACTCTATCGAGTCAATTTGGTTCAAACTGATGATTTCATTCTCCACGAAGCGGTCGTCGAATTGCACCCACATCGTGTCAGGCTTTTCTTGAGCGATGATGTTATAGCAATATGCTATAATGCTGATGGTGAGCAGTATATATTTCATAGTATTATTTTTTGAAGACTTTTAGCGAAGACTTTCCTATGTTTACTATGTAAGCACCTTTGGGGAGTGGATTCAGGTCGATGAGAATCTTGTCGTTGATTTGCTGTAAACAAGCCTTTGTTTCCCGTCCATCATAGGTGTAAATCTTAATAGACAAAGGCTTGTCGGTGTCAACAACTACAATGTTGTGATCATGTTGAATATTCTTTTTCATAGAGTGTTCTATGCTGCTGGGATCATCGGTGGATGATATACAGAAGTTCTTTACGTTGCTGAACTCATACCTGTCTGTGTCGATAAGGATGCCGCTATCAACGAATCGAAGCATTGGATTGGATTTTTCGCCGAGCAGGTAGTATACGAGGGTCCCATTCTTAAGAGTTAATACCAAACTTTTGGCCGATAGGTTAACTGTAGCAAGGAATAGGCATGCTACGAGGATGATAATCTTGTCTTTCATAGAGAATAACGAGTGGATATTGTATTGCAAAATTATTCACATCTTTCGAGATGAGCAAATAATTGTTTGGGAAATGAAGAATTGCTCTCTGTGCTGCTGTAGAGTCAGATACGTTAAATGGTAGACGAAGTGAAAAAGAATCCCGATAAAAGTTTTGCCATTCAAAAAAAGACTATACTTTTGTGAAGTATTCCGTTTTAAGTATCTTTGCAGTATAGTACGGCAACAAAACAATAATATCTAAAACCAATGATTACCTATCAGACCGACGGCACAAGGATGCCTGACATCAAGAAGCGCATTACCACGGCGTGGATACGCTCTGTGGCTGCCACCTATGGCAAGAAGGTGGGAGACGTGAATTATATCTTTTGCAATGATGAGCGCATTCTTGAGGTGAATCGCGAATATCTGCAGCACGATTACTATACTGACATCATTACCTTCGATTACACCGAGGGCGATACCATTAGTGGCGACCTCTTCATTAGCCTCGATACGGTGAAGACCAATAGTGAGCAGTTTGCCACCGAATATGATGAGGAGCTGCACCGCACCATCATCCACGGT
Source organism: Bacteroidaceae bacterium (assembly GCA_045612065.1). Lineage (GTDB taxonomy): Bacteria > Bacteroidota > Bacteroidia > Bacteroidales > Bacteroidaceae > UBA1189. Next base: position 7,775 of record JAZKYH010000026.1, on the reverse strand, counting down.
ATACTGCACCTCTGCGGAATCAACGATAAGGGTCCTAGTGAACGGGAGATTATGGAGGTGGCCGAGAACAAGGCGCTGTCAATAAGATAATGTGGAAGCAAACAAAAACTCAATAGAACAATGAAAAAAGCACTCTTCGCAGCGGCTTTGACGGCCATGAGCCTCGGCGCTGCAGCACAAAACATCACTCCGCAGATGTTGGAGAAGTTCAAGGCCGATAATGCACTTACCGCTACGGATCGCGCCATACACAATGCTATGGCAGCCAACGATGTGCGTAATTTGGCAGTGAACCAAGCCAACCAAACGGAGATGGACACCTACTTTACCTACAGCGTACCTTCAAAGGGTATCACCGACCAAAAGTCATCGGGTCGCTGCTGGCTCTTTACAGGACTCAACGTGATGCGTAGCAAGGTCATTAACGAGCATAATCTGCCCGGACTCACCTTCTCGCACGTTTACAACTTCTTCTATGACCAGTTGGAGAAGTCAAACCTCTTCTTACAGGCAGTAATTGACACGGGCGATAAACCCATGGAAGACAAAACCGTGGAATGGCTCTTCAAACACCCCTTGAGTGATGGAGGTACCTTTACTGGTGTGGCCGACCTCGTGGCTAAATATGGTATCGTGCCTTCAGGTGTGATGCCTGAAACCTATGCGAGCAACAACACCAACCGTTTTACCTCACTTATTGCACGCAAACTGCGTGAGGATGGACTCATCTTGCGCGACAAGATTGCTGCTGGCGCCAAGGCCAAGGAGGTGCAAGCCCTCAAGTCTGAGATGCTGAGCGAGGTGTATCGTATGCTTGTATTGGGCTTTGGCGAGCCTGTGACCACCTTCAAGTGGGCACCCAAGGATGGACAGGGCAAATACTTGTGGGAGCCTAAGGAGTATACCCCTCAGTCATTCTATGCCGAGTTTGTGGGCGAGGACTACCAGAACGATTACATCATGCTCATGAACGACCCCACTCGTGATTATTGGAAGACTTATGAGATTCAGTACGACCGACACACCTATGACGGACACAACTGGCTCTACCTCAATCTCCCTCTTGATGAAATCAAGCAGATGGCTATCGCCTCCATCAAAGACTCTACGATGATGTACTTCTCATGTGATGTAGCCAAGGAACTCGACAGCAAGCGTGGTCTGCTCGACATGGACAACTATGACTATGAATCGCTCTTGGGCATCAAGTTCGGTATGGACAAAGCGCAGCGTATTCGCGTGTTTGATAGCGGTTCGTCGCATGCTATGACCATGATGGCCGTTGATGTTGATGCTGAAGGCAAGCCTACCATGTGGAAGGTTGAGAACAGTTGGGGTGCTGCATCAGGGCACAATGGTCACCTCATTATGACTGATGAGTGGTTCAATGAATACATGTTCCGTCTTGTAGTGAACAAAAAATATGCTACTCCCGAGGTCCTCAAGGCTGCTAAGCAGAAGCCCATCCAACTCCCTTGCTGGGATCCTATGTTCATGGGAGAGGAATAAGTCTACTCTTTATAATAGCAGAAAAAGTATTTTGGAATATATTAAATGTGTCGGCCCTCTTTGGGACCGGCACATTTGCATTTTTGTGTAAAAGCACATTATTGCCATATATTGATTCACCATATACTAAACAGCATCGCTCTACGTTATCATCTATGATGTACATCAAACGATACATATTTATGTTAATGACTCTGCTCTTCGCTGTGATGGCGCGGGCACAGTTTGACACGCACTTTACACACTACTGGGCACTGCAAGGTTATTATAACCCGGCTGTGGCAGGACTGAGTGGTCGACTCAATCTCTATGGCACCTATGCTATGCAGATGGCAGGGTATACCAATGCACCAGCAACGATGCTCATAGGTGCCGATATGGTAATCCCCACCGAGAAGAAGAATCATGCGGTGAGTGCTAATCTTTACAACGAGTCCATCGGACTTTTTACTAATCAGCGCCTCTTTGCTGGCTATGCCTATCGTTTCAACGTGTGGGGCGGACGTATGGCGGTGGGCGTCAATGCGGGTTCACTGGAACAGAAGTTTGACGGTTCGAAGGTGGAAGCCGAGGAGTCGACTGATGCCGCCTTCCCCTCATCGGAGGTTGATGGTATGGGGCTTGACCTCACAGCGGGTGTGCACTATGCGCACCGTTTCTTCTATGCGGGGATGTCAGTGATGCACCTTACGTCACCTACCATCGAACTGGGCGAGACGCACGAGATAAAGATTACTCCTACGTATTATTTAAGCGGTGGAGGCAATATTCAACTAAAGAATCCGTTATTATCGGTACAGCCCTCTCTGCAAGTGATGACTGACCTGCGGGCTTGGCGTGCCGACCTCACCGTACGGGGTGCCTACACCTACGACGAGAAACGCTACTATGCAGGTCTCACCTACAGTCCCATGACCTCGGTAGCCATCCTTCTTGGCGGTGAAATCAATGGAGTATCGTTTGGCTATGCCTACGAAGTCTTCACCTCGGGAGTGGGGCTCATCCATGGAAGCCATGACCTCTATGTGGGGTATGTGATGGACTTGGATCTGTTCAAGAAAGGAAGAAACAAACATAAAAGTATACGTATATTATAAAGTCGTATGAAAAAGAGCATGATTATAGTTTTGGCCGTGGTTGCGATATTGCTGACCTCATGCATGGGTGCAAGCAATGCTGCTATGGCTGTGGGCGGTGAGCTGACGGGCTCTCGTTCATCTGCATTTAACGAGCCGGCTCCTTTCGGCATGGTGCTCGTTCCACGCGGATCACTCAAGTTGGGCGAGGAGGAAATCGACAGCCTGTGGGGCTCAAATGCTCCCTACAAGGAGATTTCGGTAGAGTCGTTCTGGATGGACGACACAGAGATTACCAATGCCGAGTATCGTCAGTTTGTGCATTGGGTACGCGACTCCATAATTCGCGAACGTTTGGCCGACCCTGCTTATGGTGGCGACGAGACTTTTAAAATTGAGGAGGACCAATATGGCGAACCCATCACTCCGTACCTCAATTGGAAAAAGCCCATCCCCTGGAGAAAGGCTACCGAGGACCAGCAGATTGCCATACAAAGTGTGTTCAGACGCAACCCATACACTGGTGCCATGGAACTCGACCCTACGCAGATGAACTACCGCTACGAGGTGGTGGACTACACTCAGGCTGCCTTGCGTAAGAATCAGTTAGATGCAGCAAAGCGTGTGCGAAACACCGACGTGAAGGTAAACCCCGACGAGGTCATCATGATATCAAAGGATACGGCCTACATCAACGAAGACGGCCAAATCGTGCGCGAGACAATCAACCGTCCGCTTTCGGGGCCTTCTGACTTCGTGAACACCTACATCGTAAACATCTTCCCCGATACCACCTGTTGGGTGAACGACTTCCCCAATGCCAACAACGAGATGTACATGCAACTCTATTTCAACCATCCCAACTACAACGACTATCCTGTGGTGGGCGTGAGCTGGGAGCAGGCCAATGCCTTCTGCGCTTGGCGCACCGAGTTCCTCTTGCGTGGTCTCGGACCTCAGGCTCGCTACGTACAGCGCTACCGCCTGCCCACAGAGGCCGAATGGGAGTATGCTGCACGCGGCAAGGAGGGCACACTCTTCCCCTGGATGCAGGACGGCACGAAGAGCGACGAGGGCTGCTTCTATGCCAACTTCAAGCCCGAGCGCGGTAACTACACTAAGGATGGCAGCCTTATCACCACCAAGGTAGGCATGTATTCGGCCAACAGCCATGGTCTCTTCGACATGGCGGGTAACGTGGCCGAATGGACCTCGACCGTATACACCGAGGCGGGAGTGTTGCAGATGAGCGACATGAACCCCGAGCTCTATTACAACGCCGCCAAGGAAGACCCCTATTACATGAAGAAGAAAACCGTGCGTGGCGGTTCATGGAAAGACCCCGAGAAGTTCATCCAATCGGTATCACGCACCTATGAATACCAGAACGAGACCCGCTCGTACATCGGCTTCCGCTGCGTACGCTCCTATGTGGGGACACTGAGAAAATAATAAGGAAGAAGGGGCCTCCCCTAACCCCTCCCGAGGAGGGGGACCACAGAGGCCTTTAAAATAGAATAAAGATATATATAAACAATCCTCTCCGCGATTTCCGAGTCACCCCTCCGTGGGAGGGGCCGGGGGAGGCCTCAAATTATAAAGACATGAAACAGAACACAAGTGCAATCAGCCGCTTTCAGGATTTTTTGGAGACCCAGAAAGGACAAACTATATTGAACTATCTCTACAGCTGGGGTGCTGCCATCGTTATCTTGGGTGCGCTTTTTAAGCTCACCCACATCAACGGTGCTGACCTCATGCTCTTCCTCGGTATGGGTACCGAGGTGCTCACCTTTATCGTCAACGGCTTTGAGCGCCAGTCAAGCGCCAAGGAGACCGAGGCTTCCGCAGCGGCTGGAGGTCCCGTCATCATTGGTGGTGGTGCTCCCGTAGCCGCAGGCACCGTAGTAAGTGCTCCCGTAGTAAACGTAGCACCCGCAACAGCTACAAGTGCCGGCGCTGCTCCCCAACTCGATGCTGAGGCCCTCACCGCCATGGCCAACATTGCTGCCGCCAATGCCGCAGTGGCCGCTGCAAATGCACCGCAGATTGATACCGAGGCACTCGCTGCCATGGCTAACGTAGCCGCCGCTGCAAGTGCGGCAACAGCACCTGCGGCAACAGGCGCTGTCGTACCCGTCATCGATGGCAAGGTCGATGTTCCTGAGTTGCAGCAGGTGACACAAGACTACATCGAGCAGTTGCGCTCGCTCACCGAATCGTTCCAGCACATTGCCGACCAGTCGGCCCAACTCGAGGCCAGCGCCGACGAAGTAGAACGTCTCAGCCGCAACCTCACATCCATCAACACCATCTATGAGATGCATCTCAAGAGCCTCGGCTCGCAGATTGGCAACATTGACCAGGTGAACGACCAGACACGCCGCATGGCCGAGCAGATTGAGGAACTCAACCGCGTATATGATCGCATGCTACAGTCGATGACCGTGAACATGAATGTGAGCCGCACTGCAAACACACAGAATAAGGAAGCCTAACACACACGCACCATGAGCGCAGGAAACAAAAAGCTGACACCCCGTCAGCGAATGATCAACTTGATGTACGTCGTGCTGATGGCGATGCTCGCCCTCAACGTATCGTCCGACGTGCTCAATGGCTTCACCATTGTGGACTCGGGTCTCACACGCAGTACCGACAATGCAACCAAGCAGAACGCAGAAATCTTCCAGGACTTCGAGGCACAGATGCTCAAGAACCCCGAGAAGGTGGGCGATTGGTATGCCAAGGCCAAGCGCGTGAAGGAACTCTCCGACTCGGCTTATAACTATGCACAAGAGTTGAAGATGCGCATGGTACGCGAAGCCGATGGCAAGCATGCCGATGTGCGTAACATCAAGAACAAGGAGGACCTCGAGGCTGCCAACTACATCATGCTGTCACCCGTAACTGGCGAGGGACAGAAACTCTATGACCTTATCAACAATTACCGCAATCAAGTGGTAACGATGATTTCAGACACCGCGCAGCAGCGCATCATCAGTGATAACTTCGACACTTCGGTGCCCGAGAGCGAGGTTTATACCGGCAAGAACTGGCAGCAATATAACTTCGAGAACATGCCCGTGGTGGCTGCCGTAGCCCTGCTCACCAAGTTCCAAAACGATGTGCGCTATGCCGAGGGTGAAATTCTGCACGACCTCATCGTGAACATCGATGCTACCGACGTTCGCGTGAACGAACTGAGTGCCTACGTTATCCCCACTTCGCAGAACGTAGTCCGTGGCAACCGTTTCGGAGCCCGCATCATCATGGCGGCAGTAGATACTACCCAGCGTCCCAATATCTACATCAACGACAAGTTGGTGGAGACCGAGAACGGCTGGTATGAGGTGCCTTGTAACAGCACGGGCGACTTCACTCTCAGCGGCTACATGGAACTTGCTGACGGCTCGGGTGAGATCGTGCGCCGCGAGTTCTCACAGAAGTATACCGTAGTAGACCCTATTGCCACTGTATCGGCTTCGATGATGAACGTACTCTATGCCGGATATGACAACCCCATCGCCATCTCCGTGCCTGGTGTGCCCAACAACAAGGTGTCGGCCCGCATCGCCAACGGCAACGGTACCTTGCGCCCCACAGCAGGTGGATTCATTGCCCATCCCACTAAGGTAGGATCCGATGTGGTGATTGCCGTAAATGCCGAGCAGAGTGGCCGACAGGTGAGTATGGGTGAGTACACTTTCCGTGTGCGCCAATTGCCCGACCCCACACCGTTCATCGAGTATGTTGACGATAAGGGTGTGACCCAGCGTTACCGTGGTGGTGGTACCAAGCTGAGCAAGCAGGCACTGATGAGTGCCGATGGCATCATCGCAGCCATTGACGATGGACTGCTCAACATCGGCTTCCGTGTCATCAGTTTCGAGACCGTGACTTTTGACAACATGGGTAATGCCATGCCAGAGATATCTAATGGTGCCAAGTTCTCAGAGCGACAGAAGAACACTTTCCGCCGCCTCACCCGTGGCAAGCGCTTCTACATCTCGAGTGTGAAGGCCATAGGTCCCGACGGCATAGAGCGCCAGCTACCCTCGACATTGGAAGTAATCATTAACTAAGAATAATCATCCGAGTACTCCGAGATCTCCGAGACCTCCGAGCCACCAAAAACTATAACGATATGAAATTCAGATCCCTCATCGCAATAGCTACCTTAGCGCTCTGCGCACAAGGTGCAATGGCACAGCCCAAGTCGCGTATCCAGGCACAGGCCGAAGCCGAGAAGAAGGCCGAGACCTCACTCAGCGAGCGCGCCAAGGCGCAGTATACCGCACAGATGCCTGCTCCCACCGACGTGGTGTGGAAACGCGACATCTACCGCACCCTTGACATGACCAAGGAGAAGAATGCCGCCCTCTACTATCCCGTAGAGCCGTTGGGTGACCGCGTCAACCTCTTCACCCTCATCATCCGCCTCGTGGCCGATGGCAAGGTGCCTGCCTATGAATACCGCTCTGATGGCAATGAGCTCTTCACCGAGGACAATAAGTACAAGGTGACTGACATGCTTGACAAGTTCTACATCTACTACGAGGACAAGGGAGGCAAGCTCACCATAGCTGACAGCGACATCCCATCAGGAGAGGTGCTCAGCTACTTCATAAAGGAGAGTTCGTTCTATGACCAGCGCACAGCCACCTACGCCACACGTGTCACAGCCATCTGTCCCGTGCTGCACCGCAGTGGTGACTTTGGAAGCGAAACAACCAAGTATCCCATGTTCTGGCTTAACTATGATGAGATTAGTCCCTATCTCGGCATGACACCGCTCATGACCAGTAGCTACAACAACGTGTCAAACATGAGCATCGATGACTACTTTGTGCGCAGCCTCTATGAGGGAGATATCTATAAGACTGCCAACCTGCAGAACAAACTCCTCGCGCAATACTGCCCCAACGACAGTGCCATGAAGGCCGAGCAGCAGCGTATCGAGAAGGAACTGGTTACTTTTGAAAACAAACTTTGGGGCATTGAGGAACCCGTTCCCACTACTGTGGAACCCGAAAAGGAGGTAGAGAAGAAAGCAACCGTAAGCCGCACCTCCACGCGAACACCAAGAGCGACTCAAGTGAAGCAAGAGAAGAGCGAAAAAAGTAGCACGACCACTGTGCGCACTGCCCGTCAAAGCTCTACCCAAGCAAACAAATCTGCCAGCAACAG
>JAZKYH010000025.1:0-7046 GCA_045612065.1 Bacteroidaceae bacterium | reverse complement strand
CAATGAAGACAAAGTTCGATTATGCTCCCGAAATGGCAAAATCGGCACTCTATCTTGCATTTACAGTTTCAACAGGCAAAAAATCTTACACTCTCCCCGAGGTTAAGGTTGCTGACGGATGTATCGCAACATCAGAACTCTACCGTTCTACAATCAAGAAGTCAAACATCGCAATCGGTGAGGATGCTTTCCAGCGTGTAATCAAGCAGGCTCAGCAGGCTAACATTATGTTCCTTATCCAGCAGGCTAACCTCCGTTGGAGCGAGACCAACTCTGACAAGATGAAGGATTTCACAGCTACCGTAAAGGAAGTATATGCTGACACCATGAACATGGCTATCGAGAACATCGAAGTATCAGCTTACGCTTCACCTGATGGTGCTGTAGACCTCAACGACCGTTTGGCTACACAGCGTGAGAAGAACGCTGAGAAGCACGTTAACCAGTTGCTCAAGAAGAACAAGGTTGAGGCTAAGGTAGACTCTAAGTACACTGCTGAGGACTGGGAAGGCTTCCAAGAGTTGGTTGCTGGTTCTAACATCGCTGACAAGGAGCTCATCCTCCGCGTACTCTCTATGTACAACGATCCCGAGGCAAGAGAGCGCGAAATCAAGAACATCTCTTCTGTATATGGTGAGTTGGCTGATGAGATTCTCCCCCAATTGCGTCGTGCACGTCTTACTTTGAACTACCAGCTCATTGGTCGTTCAGACGAAGAGATTCTCGCTGCTGTGAAGACTGACGCTACTGTACTCAGCGTTGAGGAGCTCCTCTATGCTGCTACTTTGGTGAACAACGCTGATGAGAAGGCTGCCATCTACAAGAAGACCACTGAGCTCTTCGCTGATGACTATCGTGCATACAACAACCTCGCTGAGCTCGCTATTGAGGCTGCCAACTACGCTGACGCTAAGAACTACTTGAGCCGTGCTGCTAAGTTGAACGCTAACTCTGCTGAGGTAAACACCAACTTGGGTATGATTGCACTTATCGAGGGTAACGTTGCTGATGCAGAGAACTACCTCGTAAAGGGTACAGATTCTGAGGCTAACGCTGCTGCACTTGGTAACCTCTACGTTGCACAGGGTCAGTATGACCGTGCTGTAAGCGCATTCGGTGAGACAAAGAGCAATGCTGCTGCTCTCGCACAGATCATGGCTGAGCAGTATACCGCTGCTAACAAGACACTTGATGCAGTAGAAAATGCTGATGCATACACTTACTACCTCAAGGCTATCGTAGCTGCTCGTACCAACAAGGCTACTGCAGTTGCTGAGAACTTGGTAAAGGCTGTTAAGCTCGATGCAAGTCTCGTTGAGAAGGCTAAGAAGGATATGGAGTTCAAGAAGTTTGCTGCTGCACTCCTGAACCTCTAATATAAAATTCTAATAAGAAAACAAAAGGGTGGAATTTTAACGGATTCCACCCTTTTTACCATTCTGCAATGAAAGAATACACCTACGAACTGCTCATGAAGGTACGCGACTATGAGTGCGACCTCCAGGGCATTGTAAATAACGCCAACTACCAGCACTATCTGGAGCATACACGCCACGAGTTCTTACTCTCCATTGGACTCAGTTTTGCAGAGATGAGTGCTGCGGGCTACGACTTTGTTGTGTCCAAAGTGACGCTCAACTACAAGTCTCCACTCCGCAGCCGTGACGAGTTCCGCTCACAGCTCTACGTCACAAAGGAGGGTATCAAATGCGTATTCCACCAAGAAATCATACGTGTATCAGATGAAAAAGTATGCCTCAAAGGAACTGTAGAGAGTGTGTGCATACACAATGGCAAACTCGTGCGTAGCACCCCTTACGATAGTCTCCTTGAAGGACACCTAATCAACAAATAAGCATCTGCGACTATGGATAAAAAGGAGTTACTTAGTCTCATTGCCCTGCAACATATCCCTGGCGTGGGAAGTATCACAGCCAAACGCTTAGTTGAAGGCATAGGTAGCGCTGCACAAGTCTTTGAGCATCGCACTGAACTACCTACGATAATTCCCAATATCCAACCTTCACTCGTCAAAGCCCTCGACTGCCCAGCAGCCCACCAACGTGCCGAAAGAGAACTCGAGTTTATCGACAAGCACCACATCACCTGCCTCGGTTTTCATGACGAAGCCTACCCTTCTCGGCTACGCGAATGTGATGATGCCCCTATACTACTCTTCTACCGTGGCAATACTCCGCTCAATCCTCGCCGCGTAGTAAGTATCGTAGGCACCCGTAAGTGTACTGACTATGGCCGAGATCTCTGCGAAGGGTTTGTACGCGATCTCGCGGTGCAATGTCCCGATGTACTTATCGTAAGTGGCCTGGCCTACGGAATTGACGTATGTGCCCACCGCGCAGCAATTAAGTACGGACTCCCCACAGTAGGAGTGTTGGCGCATGGCCTCGACCGTATATACCCCTCGGTACATCGCAACACAGCAGCTCAGATGGTCAATTGTGGAGGGTTGCTCACCGAGTATCTTAGTCATACAGAACCTGAGCGAAGCAACTTCCTCCAACGTAATCGTATTGTTGCCGGCATAGCCGATGCAACTATCATTGTAGAGTCTGCAGCTAAAGGAGGATCGCTTGTCACTGCCAATATTGCCAACAGCTATGGACGCGACTGCTTCACCTTCCCGGGTCGTACCACTGACCTCTCTTCGGCCGGTTGTCACCGACTCATACGTCATAACCAAGCAGCGCTCATCACCTCTGCTGATGACCTTATAGAGGCTATGATGTGGGATGCCATGCAGAAGACTCAAACCATGCAGCAGTCTCTCTTTCCCGAACTTAATGAGGAGGAGAGATGCATCGTACGAACTCTGGAGAAATATACAGAGGGAGCAGCCATCAATACCCTTGTGGCTGAGACCAATTTCCCTGTACATAGGCTCAGCGCTATACTGTTCGAATTGGAACTACGCGACATAGTGCGTCCACTTGCAGGAAGCATCTACAAGCTGAGAAGATAAGAATCATCAAAAAACATAGCACAATATGGAACACTATCACGACACTGAAGAGACCAGCAAGTATAACGATGCACTTGCCCTCTATCCTACTCCCCTCACCGATGAGCAGGCAAAGACACGTACTGCTACCATCATCGAGAAATATGTAGCAGAGAACAACACCCCCGAGGTGAAGAAGCAAATCTTCAACTGCATTGACCTTACCACGCTCAAGACCGAAGACAGTGAGGAGAGCGTATTGAAGTTTACCGAGCGTGTCAACGAACTCGACAACGAATACCCCGACCTTAAGAATGTGGCTGCAATCTGCGTGTACCCCAACTTTGCCAAGATTGTAAGCCAGTCTCTCGAGGTAGAGTCAGTAAATGTAGCTTGCGTATCAGGCGGATTCCCCTCATCACAGACCTTCACTGAGGTAAAAGTTGCCGAGACTGCCCTTGCCTTGGCCGACGGTGCTACCGAGATTGACATTGTCATTCCCATGGGCAAGTTCCTTAGTGGTGACTATGAGGGTATGTGCGATGAAATCGAGGAAATCAAATCTATATGTGGTGACCGCCATTTGAAGGTAATTCTCGAGACAGGCGCATTGAAGTCTGCCGACAATATCTGGAAAGCCTCTATCCTCGCTATGTATAGTGGCGCAGACTTTATTAAGACCTCTACAGGCAAGCAAGAGCCTGCCGCTACTCCTGAAGCAGCCTATGTAATGTGCCAGGCAATCAAAGCATACCATGAAAAGACAGGACGCAAGGTTGGCTTCAAGCCCGCAGGTGGCATCAACAGTGTTAATGATGTACTTGTATACTACACCATCGTGAAGGAGGTGCTCGGCAAGGAGTGGCTCAACAACACCCTATTCCGCATCGGCACCAGCCGCTTGGCCAATCTCTTGCTGAGTGACATCATTGGCGAAGAGGTGAAATTCTTCTAATCAAACATCAATAGGGATCTACGTCATAGTAGAGCATCACCTTTTGCAGCAGTCCTTGCCCAGCAAGTGACTGCTGTATCTCTGTGAGGCATTGACGCACTCGGGCCACTCCCAAGGTTGGTTCGGCCTTGAGCATTATCTTACGTATGTGTAAGGCATGCACTCGAGCCACGGCAGGTGCCTCAGGCCCTAATACACGGTCTGCAAAATAGGTGCGCATAGCAGCAGTCATAGCCTCGGCCGCGTGAGTCACATCAGCTTCATCACGTCCCTTTACATATATGTATATAAGTCGGCAGAAAGGCGGATAACGGAAGAGCTGACGCTCGGCCATCTGGTCGGCATAGAGTCCCATATAATCATTTGCGACCACCTGATGTATTACAGGCAGCTCCACTCCCTTCGTCTGTAGTATCACCTGCCCCTGTTGTCCGCGCCGTCCGGCACGACCTGCCACCTGTGCCATCAACTGGAACGAGCGCTCATAAGAACGGAAGTCGGGGAAGTTGAGCATCGTGTCGGCATTCATGATGCCCACAACGTGCACATTGTCGAAGTCGAGCCCCTTGGATATCATCTGCGTACCAATGAGCACATCGGTACGCCCCTCCTGGAAGTCAGTAAGAATCTTATCGTATGCCGTTTTCGAACGTGTAGTATCAAGGTCAAGTCGTGCCACCCGTGCTGTGGGGAAATGATGCTGCACCTCCTCCTCTATGCGCTCGGTACCCATACCGCGCTTGCTCAGTGCATGAGCTCCACATGAGGGGCATTTGACAGGGACGTTATATATATTGCCACAGTAATGACACACCAGCTGCTGTGCTCCCCGATGGTAGGTAAGGCTCACATCGCATCGGTCACACTTGGGCACCCATCCGCAAGCTGCACACTCGAGCATAGGGGCATATCCACGACGATTTTGGAAGAGGATGACCTGCTTGCCCTCATTCAATGCATCGCGCATGGCATCGTGCAGTAAGGTAGAGAAAGGCCCATACATACGCTTCTTATGATACTCTTCCTTGAGGTCTACAATCTCTATTCGGGGTAGCTGCACCTGACTGAAGCGCTCGGTCATCTGCACCAGTCCATACTTGCCGCACTGGGCATTGTAGTAGCTCTCCACCGAAGGCGTGGCCGTTCCCAACAAGGTTTTTCCCTTATGGTAGGCAGCCATCATGACTGCCACGCTGCGTGCATGGTATCGCGGTGCGGGGTCTTGCTGCTTGTATGTCGTTTCGTGCTCCTCATCCACAATGACCAGACCGAGGTTCTTGAAAGGGAGGAATACCGATGAGCGTACCCCGAGGATTACATCGTAGGGGGTATCGGAGAGTTGGCGGTTCCATATCTCCACACGCTCGGCATCAGAGAATTTCGAATGATATACACCAAGTCGTGCACCGAAAGCACGACGCAGGCGTTCGGTCATCTGTTGGGTTAACGCGATCTCAGGTAGCAGGAATAGAGCCTGGCGTCCCTGCTTCAGCTGTTCGTTGATAAGGTGTATATATACCTCCGTCTTACCGCTCGAAGTGACTCCATGTAGCAGGCACACATCGTGTGTTTCCCAACTCTTGGTGATCTCGTCAAAGGCACGCTGCTGATGCTCGCTGAGCGGTGATATGCTGGGATTAGCTGCATCTGGCGTACTGTCGAGTCGTCCTATCTCCACGATGTAGGTCTCTACCACTCCTTTAGCGATAAGTCCATTCAGCACAGCAGATGTCATGCTACATTCCTTGAGGAGTGTAGCTCGCGAGAGTTCCTTGCGAGGCATATAGTCTGGGGCCTCACACTCAGTCAGGTCTATAAGCCTGAGCAACAGCTGTTGCTGCTTGGCTGCCCGGCGTAGCGACAGCAATACCTCATTCAATGCCCCTTCGGAGCGATAAGCCGGGGCTATACGTACGTGCACCTCACTCTTGGGCTTATAGCTCTGCCTCATGGCCTCATCTATGGTGACTGCTCCCATATCGAGCAGTGACTTGATGAGGTGCATGCCACTCTTCAGCTTACAACTGTTCAGGAGCTGCTGCACGCGCTGCTTGGAGTTGAGTGCGAGGGCATCGAGCAGAGCTTGCTCCTTCTCCTTCAAGGGAGCCTCGGCAATGAATGCGGGGTTGAGCTCCACCATCGTCTCACTCTCCATCTTCAATCCCGAGGGGAGTGCAGCCTTATACACATCGCCCACAGAGCACATGTAGTAGTCGGCAATCCATTGCCATAGACGCAACTGCTCGGGTTGCACAATGGGTGCAGCGTCAAGCACCTCAGCCACCTCTTTTACCTCATAGTCTCCTTGGGGAGCCTCATCGTGCTTGCGCACCACGATGGCCGTATAGTATCGCTTGGCACCAAACTGTACCACCACCCTACTTCCCGTCTGCACCACCGCGGCATGTGCCTCACCCAACCGATAGGTAAAGCTACCGGCCAATGGAAGGGGCAATATGACATCGACAAAGCAAGGCATGGTCAAGGGATCTTTTTACATACGTGCTACAAAAGTAAGCATAATCTGGGGAAAAAATCAAGATATAACCTAAATTATCGATTAATCACAAGCTATCTTAAGAGTAACACTCAGACACAATCCCTAATTGTACAATCATTTCGTAAAGTACGCAAATAAGGATATAAACAGAAAATAATGCTTGATTATTTTCCTATTTTCACAAAAAATGCTGTAAATTTGCAATCGTAATATTACAAATTAATACATTATTAATAAAATAGTATGAAGAAAACTTTACTCACATTGATGTCGTGCATGTTTGCATGGTTTGCAAATGCACAAACACCCGTCATCACATTGACAGCCGATGTTGACGGTACAGAGAGAACATTCGAGTTCGGTAGCGCCATTGAAGGCGAGAACAAAATCAGCATCGATTGGGGCGATGGCACAATTGTAGAGGGTGCTACCATCACAGCCGTTTATGACGGATGGACCACAACTCCCGTTACTGGCACTCCCAAGGGAACCGGAGAAATCAAGATCTATGCTACAGGTGACATTTGTTACTTTGACTGCGTGTCAACAGTTGGCGGACCTGGTATCACCACACTTGATGTAAGCAAGGCAACCGAACTTACCGAACTTTATGCCAACGGTAACAAGCTGAC
>JAZKYH010000024.1:0-11551 GCA_045612065.1 Bacteroidaceae bacterium | reverse complement strand
GAAGTGTTGCTTGTGCGTCATTTCTGCAAAGCACTGAAAGCTCTGAATCCGTGGATGACGGAGAAGCAGTTGGCCGAAGCGGTAGAGCGAATGACAGAACGCATGAGCAGCCAGACACTGATGCAGATAAACGAACAGAAGTATCAGTACATCAAGGATGGCATACCTGTAACCCGAGTGAAGCCAAACGGAGAGATGGAGGAGGTAAAGGCTAAGGTCATCGACTTCGCTTCGCCAAGGAAGAATGAATTTCTCTGTGTACGCGAACTTTGGGTGTATGGCTCGCTCTATCGTCGCCGTGCCGACATTGTGGGCTTCGTAAACGGTATCCCTCTGCTCTTTATGGAGCTGAAGAACCACGATGTGGAGGTAGTGGATGCGTTCAACCAAAACTATCGCGATTACCTTGACACCATACCCCAATTGTTTCACTACAATGCTTTCATAATGTTTAGCAATGGACTGGAAGCAAGAATAGGTACAATTGATTCTAAGTGGGAGTTTTTCCAAGAGTGGAAGCGCCTCACCGAGATGGAGGCAGGCAATGTGGAGCTGCCCACAATGTTGCGTGGTATATGTAAGAAGGAGAACTTCCTCGACCTGTTGGAAAACTTTCTCCTCTATGACCACTCCGATGGACGCACGGCCAAGATCCTTGCCCGCAACCATCAGTATCTGGGAGTGAACCAGGCGGTGGAGATGTATCGCAACCGTGAGTATGTGGGTGGTAAGTTGGGTGTGTTCTGGCACACGCAGGGCTCGGGCAAGAGCTACTCGATGCTGTTCCTGGCACAGAAGATACGCCGCAAGTTCGACGGGTCGCCCACCATCGTGGTGCTCACCGACCGCGAAGAACTGAACAAGCAGATAAGCAGCACCTTCGAGAACTGTGGCATGATGGGTAAGACCAAGGCCAAGGAGTTTATCGCACAGAGTGGCGAAGACCTGAAAACAAAGCTGAAGGGTAACCCATCGTTCATCTTCTCGCTGATACAGAAGTTCAACGACCCCACGGCCACACCCATCTATCCTGACCACGACATCATCGTGATAAGCGACGAGGCACACCGCACACAGAATGGCGTTTTTGCCGATAACCTGATGCACCTGTTGCCCACGGCCAGTCGTATAGGTTTCACGGGCACACCCTTGCTTGCCAATGACAACATCACGGCTCGCACCTTTGGTGGCTATGTGAGTATCTACGACTTCAAGCGTGCGGTAGAGGATAAGGCTACCGTGCCACTCTACTATGAGAATCGTGGCGAGCGATTGCAGGGTTTGCAAAACCCCGAAATCAATGAACAGATAGCCGAAGCCTTGGAGCAGGCGGGCGACATGGATGTTTCGCAACAGGCTAAGCTAGAGCGTGAGTTTGCCAAGGAGGTACATGTGCTCACTGCCGAGAAGCGACTGCGCATCGTGGCACAGGACTTTGTGCGCCACTATAGCGACCTGTGGACATCGGGAAAGGCCATGGTGGTGAGCTACAACAAGGTGACTTGTGTGCGCATGTACAACTATGTACAGGAGTATTGGGAGCAAGAAATCAAGGCATTGGAGAAGCAGATTGCCAGCAGCACATCGCAACAGGAGGCGCAGGAGATGCAGCGCAAACTGGAGTGGATGCGCGAGACGGAGATGGCGGTAGTGGTGTCGCAAGAGCAGAACGAGATACAGACCTTCCAGAAATGGGGACTCGACATCTTTCCCCATCGCAAGAAGATGGAGGAGCGTGAACTGGACAAGGAATTCAAGGAGTCGGACAACAAGCTGCGCGTAGTATTTGTGTGTGCCATGTGGCTCACGGGATTTGATGTGAAGTCGCTCACCTGTCTCTACATAGACAAGCCCATGAAGGCTCACACACTGATGCAGACCATTGCACGTGCCAACCGCGTGAACGAAGGTAAGACCAACGGACTCATCATCGACTACATAGGCATTGTCAAGGCATTGCGCCAAGCCCTTGCCGACTACACTGCCAACCCCGAAGGAGGAGACGGAGGCAATGACCCCACGGTGGACAAGCAGGAACTTATCCATCATGTTCACGAGACTATAGCGGCAGCAACGGCTTTCTTGAAGGAGCACGACTTTGACCTGGACGAACTGATTGCGGCCGAGAACTTCATGAAGCTATCGTTGCTGAAGACGGCGGCCAATGCCATGTGTGCATCACTGGAGGTGAGAAAGAGCTATTGCACCTTTGCTACCACATTGCTAAAGTTGTGGAAATATCTCGACCGTGAAGATATCACCCCAGAGATGAAGCAACAGAAGGATGGCATAGAGGCAATATACAAGGAGTTGCAGAAGAAACGCAAACATGCTGATATCACTGACCTTAGCGTGGCTATCAATGCCATCGTAAATGAGCATCTGGAAATATACGAGACAAAGGTGGCTGATGATGGTGGGGTAAAACGGTTCGATATCAGTAGCATCAACTTTGATGTACTGCGTCGCGAGTTTGCCAAGAGCCGAGAGAAGAATCTTATACTAAAGGATATACAGGAACTACTACAAGAACGCATAACAAGTATGCTGGGTGAGAATCCATCGCGTATAAACTTCTATGAGAAATACCAAGACATCATCAAGGAGTATAATCAAGAGCAGGACAGAGCAACCATAGAACGTACCTTCGAGGAACTGATGCAGTTGTCAAAACAACTCGACGAAGAGACAAAGCGATACATACGCGAGGGCTTCGATAATGACGAGCAGTTGTCGATGTATGACGTACTGATGAAAGATAACCTCTCCAAAGAGGATATCAAAAAGCTGAAGGTGGTGGCCAAAGACCTGTTGGCAAGTATCAAAGAGATGCTGAACTCGATGAGCACTCCGTTTGATAATCCTACGGCAAAGGCAAACATCATCATACTCATCCGCGATACGTTGTGGAGCCAACTCCCCGAAAGCTATTCCGACGAGAGCATTGCCCACTATCGTGATGCAGTATATAACTATGTGAGCCATCGGTATGGTGGTATGGCATATGCTTAACACTACTTATTCATAAAAAGTTAGGTAATGAACGAAGAACAACCATACCTCAATTTCGATGAATATATAAAGGCCAGCGAGCCTCACAAGCGTGAGCGTGCCGAGGCTTGGCGTGTGGCTATAGGTCTGCAAGCGGCTTCATAACGCTCTCGTGCGTGCCAACTATAAGAATGTAGCCAAAGGAATCGGACAGGACTACAGTTTCTTGCACAAATTCTTCCGCAACCTGCTGATGGGAGAAAATCATGAGTTGAAAAACCGATATATGCTTGTAAATGCTCCTTCGGAGTGGAGTGATGAGACGGGCACCCCACAAGTACACCGAACAAGTCCCCCACAAGTTCAGGACAAGTTACATACTGCGAATCCTAACATCACGAAGCTAATTCTTGTGGTAGGTGAAAAAGAGCTGTCAGTGAAAGAAATAATGGACGGTTTGGAACTAAAAGATAGGAAGAATGTTTTGAATCTCTATTTACTGCCCGCCATCACCGAAGGCTATATCCGTATGCTTTATCCCGACTCTCCTCGTCATCCTCGCCAGAAGTATCTGCTCACAGTGAAGGGCTTGGCACTGTACAATGAACTAAAAAGCAGACACCTTTAATTGGATTATGGGTTAATGGTTATGGGTTATGAGTCCGTCCCCCAATTCAGCAAGTCCACTTGCCAAATAAAAGGAGAAAGGACAAGTATCCTACAAGTACCCCCCACTCCCCAGTTCTCGTGCAGAGCTGGGCAGTGTTTGTGGGTAGCGAATAAATTCGAGCAAAATATTTGTTGTTTGTTTTATAATCACTATTTTTAACCTGCTTCGCAGTTTTTAAATAGGCGGCGGCTCGGAAATGCTCAAATAAATTTGGCATTTCGCTCGCCTTGCACTATTTTTGCAGAGCAATATACCAAAAAACACATTACCATGGAAGAATTGAAACTGACCTGTCTGCACGACAAGCACGTGGCTCTCGGGGCTAAGATGAGCCCTTTCGGCGGATTTGATATGCCCATCGAATACTCAAGCATCAAGGAGGAACATAATGCCGTACGCGAAGCCTGCGGCGTGTTCGACGTGTCGCACATGGGCGAAATCTTCGTCAGCGGCCCCGATGCAGAGAAATTTGTCAACCACATCTTCACCAACGACATCACCAATGCTCCGTATGGAAAAATCTATTACGGCATCATGTGCTATCCACACGGAGGTAGCGTAGATGACCTGCTCGTGTATGCCATGGGCGAAGGCAAGTACCTCCTGGTGGTGAACGCATCGAACATCGACAAGGACCATGCCTGGATTGTAGAGCAGAGCAAGGGATATGATGTTGTCATCGACAACCAGTCGGACTACTACGGCCAGGTGGCCGTGCAAGGGCCCAAGAGCGAGGAGATTGTGGAGCGACTGCTCGGCCTCGCGGTGAGCGACCTTGCTTTCTACACCTTCAAGGAGATTGACGTAGAGGGTGAGACCATCATCGCCAGCCGCACAGGATATACGGGTGAGGATGGATTCGAGATTTATGGTTCGCACGCCTATATTAATAAGGTATGGGATGCACTCATCGCTTCAGGTGAGGCTCTGCCTTGCGGACTCGGTTGCCGCGACACCTTGCGCTTCGAGGTGGCACTGCCCCTCTACGGCCATGAGCTGAGCGACGAGATCACTCCGCTTGAGGCGGGCTTGGGCATTTTCGTGAAACTCGACAAGGAGGAGTTCATCGGAAAGAATGCACTCGCCGAGCAGAAAGCCGTCGGGCTGAAGAAGAAGATTGTGGGCATCGAGCTCCTCGACCGCGCCATCCCTCGTGCGGGATATCCCATCGAGGTGGAGGGCGAAGAGATTGGTACCGTCACCACAGGATACCACTGCCTCTCGGTGGACAAGAGCGTGTGCATGGCACTCATCGACGCCCGCTACAGCGCCTTGGAGACTCCCGTTGAAGTGCGCATCCGCAAGAAAACCTTCGCCGGCAAGGTGGTGAAGAAGAAGTTCTATCAGAAAAACTATAAAAAGTAAAGGGAGCTATCCCTCCCCAAGGGGAGGGAAATTTCAAATCGAACAAATAATAGTATTTAACCAATAGCCTCAGAAACTCCGAGTCACCCCTCCTTAGGAGGGGCAAGGGGGAGGCCAAAATCTTGTTTTTTATGAGCAAAGTAATCGAAGGCATCAAGTATGCCGACTCACACGAATGGGTCAAAGTAGAAGGTAACATCGGTTTCATCGGTATCAGTGACTATGCACAGCACTCATTGGGCGATATCGTGTATGTAGACCTCCCCTCAGAGGGTGAGGAGATTGGCAAGGGCGAAGAGTTTGGCGCCGTGGAGAGCGTAAAGGCTGCCAGCGACCTCTATTCACCCGTCAGCGGTACCATCCTCGAAATCAACAGCGCACTCGAGAGTGAGCCCGAGCTCATCAACCAGGACGCTTACGAGAACTGGATCATCAAGGTTGAACTTGCTGACCCCGCAGAACTCGACAGCCTCCTCGACGCCGCTGACTACGAGAAGATTTGTGAGTAATTCACTTGAATAGACAACAGACAACAGACGACAGACAACAGTCGCCTCCGGATGGGAATTGTCCGTTAACAACTTTGTTGTTGAACTTTGGCTGTACCTCAGCATAGAACCAAGCAAGTTTGATTCTGCGTTCGGTTTGCACAAACCTTGTCCGTTGACCGTTGTCCGTTGTCTGTTGTCCTTTTCGAAAAAGCCATGAACAAATACATTCCCCACACACCTGACGATATCCGTCAGATGCTCGACAAGATTGGCGTCAACAGCATTGACGACCTCTTTGCCGACATCCCTGCGAGCGTTCGCTTGCAGCGTGACTATGACCTCCCCGAGGCCATGTCAGAAGAAGAGATACGTGCGCACTTCGACGCCCTCGGCGCCAAGAACAAGCAACAAATCATCTTTGCCGGTGGTGGTGCCTATGACCACTATACCCCATCGGCTATCGGTGCCATCACCTCGCGCAGTGAGTTCCTCACCGCCTACACGCCCTACCAACCCGAAATCTCGCAGGGCACACTGCAATATATCTTCGAGTATCAGAGCCACATCTGCGAGCTCACCGGTATGGATTGCACCAATGCTTCGATGTATGATGGTGCTACGGCTGCTGTCGAGGCCATCTTCATGGCCGTGGCACAAGCCAAGAAGAAGACTCGCGTGCTCGTGTCGTCAACCTTGAACCCTGCCGTGCTGAGCGTCATCGACACCTACGCCAAGTATAAAGGCATCACCGTGAGCCTCATCCCCGAGGTGAACGGATGCACCGACCGCACCGCCATGCAGGCCATGCTTGCCGAGGGCGACGTGGCTGGCGTGCTCGTGGCTTCGCCCAACCACTATGGCATCATCGAGGACTACACGGGCTTTGCCGACGATGTGCATGCCGCCAAAGCACTGCTCATCATGCAGTGCGACCCCTCGGCACTTGCCGTGCTGAAAACTCCTGCCGCATGGGGCGCCGATATCGCTTGTGGCGATGGCCAGCCCTTGGGCATACCTCTCAGTTTCGGAGGTCCTTACGTGGGTTTCCTCGCCTGCAAGAAGGAGCTGGTGCGCAAACTCCCCGGACGCATCGTGGGTGCCACCAAGGATGTCGACGGCAAGCGCGCCTTCGTGCTTACCCTACAGGCTCGTGAGCAACATATCCGTCGCGAGAAGGCCAACAGTAACATCTGCTCCAACCAATCGCTCATGGCACTGCACATTACCATCTACCTTGCGCTGATGGGCAAGCAGGGCTTGCGCGAAGTGAACGAGCAGAGCTATGCCGCTGCCCACTACCTGCACGACGAGTTGGTGAAGACGGGGCTCTTTGCACCTGCCTTCCCCAATGCGCCCTTCCTCAAGGAGTTTGCCCTACGCACTACCCTACCCGTCAAAGCTCTTCAGGCACACCTTGCCGAGCAGGGCTATATGGCTGGCATCGCCTTGGGCGACTATCGTGAGGGCATGGACGACTGCATACTCTTCTGCGCTACCGAGCGCCGCACCAAAGAGCAGATTGACGAACTTGTTAAATTGGTAAAGGAGGCAAAGAAACTGTTTTAAATTTATTTCGTGATTATTTGAGATTTATTTTTGAGCAGATTTAGATTCTCATTCTGCAGCGAATAGTCTCTATTTGCAAAGAATCAGGATATAAAGAAGCCAAAAAGAAACTCAAAGAAGCCGAAAAGAAAAGTTTCTTCGAGATGAATTAATTAGTTGAATAAATCAAAACAGTTTCTTTATTATGAAGTACTACGATAAACTGATATTCGAGATTTCACGCCCCGGACGCGTAGGATATAGTCTTCCTAAATCAGAATTCAAAAATCAGAATTCAGAATTGGGCATACCCACGAATCTGCTTCGCGACACTCCTGCGGAACTTCCTGAGGTGAGCGAACTCGACGTGGTGCGCCACTACACCAACGTGTCGAACAAGAACTTCGGCGTGGAGACGGGCTTCTATCCCTTGGGTAGCTGCACCATGAAGTACAATCCCAAGATCAATGAGGAGATGGCTGCTCATGCTGCCTTCAAAGGTTTGCATCCTCTGCAAAGTGAGAACACCGTGCAGGGCGCTCTTGCCATCTACTACCATACGGCACGTGCATTGAGCGAACTCACCGGTTTGGCCGACTTTACCCTCACCCCCTATGCAGGAGCACATGGCGAGCTCACAGGACTCATGGTGATGCGCCAATACCACCTCATGCGTGGCGACACCCAGCGCACCCGTGTCATCGTGCCCGACAGTGCCCATGGCACCAACCCTGCCAGTGCTGCCGTGTGCGGACTCGAAATCGTGGAGGTGAAGTCCACCGCTGATGGAACCGTTGACACCAACGACCTCAAGGGTCTGCTCGACGACACGATTGCAGGTATCATGATGACCAACCCCAACACCCTCGGTATCTATGAGACACAGGTGGTAGAGATTGCCCGCCTCGTGCATGAGGCAGGTGGCTTGCTCTACTACGATGGAGCCAACCTCAACCCCATGCTCGGTGCCTCACGCCCCGGCGACATGGGCTTCGACATCATGCACATCAACTTGCACAAGACCTTCTCGACACCTCACGGTGGTGGCGGACCCGGTAGTGGCCCCGTAGGCGTAGCAGCACACCTCGTCGACTGCCTCCC
Organism: Bacteroidaceae bacterium; assembly: GCA_045612065.1. Lineage (GTDB taxonomy): Bacteria > Bacteroidota > Bacteroidia > Bacteroidales > Bacteroidaceae > UBA1189. The sequence goes on along the minus strand of JAZKYH010000024.1, from coordinate 3,388 downwards.
CAACCCAAGAGTGGTGAAGAGCGAGAATGGAGAATTCATAATTCAGAATTCAGAGTTAGGATGTGGCCGTGTCGCAACCTTCATGGGCAACTTTGGTGTCGTGATGCGTGCCTACACCTATATCCTCAGCCTCGGCAAGGATATCAAACACGTAGGTCCTATCGCTACGCTCAACGCCAACTACGTGAAGGAGAGCCTGCGCGATGCCTACTACCTGCCCATCGATACGGTGTGCAAGCACGAGTTTGTCTTCGACGGCCTGGCCGACAAGAGCACCGGTGTCACCACGCTCGACATCGCCAAGCGCCTGCTCGACTATGGCTACCATGCGCCCACCATCTACTTCCCGTTGCTGTTCCATCAGAGTATCATGATTGAGCCTACGGAAACCGAGTCGAAGGAGACACTCGACGACTTCATCGGCATCATGCACCGCGTAGCCGAGGAGGCACTTGCCGACCCCGACATGGTGAAGAGCGCTCCGCACACCACTCCCGTGCGCCGTCTCGATGAGACTACTGCAGCCAAGAACCCCTTGCTCAAGTATCGTGACTTGATGGCATAAACGAGAGTAAGAGACGTAAGGTATGTCCTGCCTTAGAAAGGGTCGACACAAAGGTGTTGACATTTTCTAAGACAGGGCATTTTTAGTTTTTGTACTTACCTGTGCTTGTTGAACTTTGCTTTTTTCGCTCGTTTTTCGTATCTTTGCAAGATAATTCACTGATTAAGATATGACAAAGCGATTCCTTATGACTCTTGCAGCCGGCGTGCTGCTTGTACTCGGGGCTTCGGCAACCGAGGAGATTACCATCCGCAAGATGACGAATGGTGAGTACAGCGCTCACGGAGTGGGCGGCATGCGTTCGATGAACGATGGTGAACACTACATGATGATTGGTGGCGGTGGCACTTGCCTCGTGCGCTATGCTTTCAACACGGGAGAGGTGGTAGACACACTCTTCTCTGTCAACGATGCTCGTGGCTGCAACTTCAAGCGCTTCGACGGTTATATCATGTCGCCAGCTGAGGACCGCATCCTCATCCAAACAAAGACCAACTACATCTACAGACACTCGTTCACGGCAGAGTATTACATCTACGATGTGAAGAACAAGAAGATGGTGCCACTCTCCACTGGTGGTGCACAACAGGTGCCCTCATTCTCACCCGACGGTAAGATGATTGCTTTCGTGCGAGACAACAACATACATCTGGTGAAGCTGATGTTCAACAACAGCGAGTCACAGGTGACCACGGATGGCAAATTCAATGAGGTGCTTAACGGTATCCCCGACTGGGTGTACGAGGAGGAGTTCACCATGAGCAAATGCTATGAGTTCAGTGCCGACAGCAAGATGATTGCCTACGTGAAGAGCGTGGAGAGCCATGTGCCCTCATTCTCTTTCGCCATGTACAAGGGTATGGCTCCCAGCTTTGCCGAGAACGGCCTCTACCCCGGTGCTTATACCTATAAGTATCCGATGCCTGGTGTAGACAACTCAAAAGTGAGCGTACACACCTTCGACATCAAGGAGAGAGTAACACGCAAGATTGACCTGCAAATCGACGAGGAGGACTACATCCCACGCATACACTTCACCTCTGACCCTGAAAAGCTGGCTATCGTGACACTCAACCGTCACCAAAGCCGTATGGACATGTACATGGCTAACCCACGCTCTACCGTATGCAAGCTTGTATTGCGCGAGGAGTCGCCTACCTATATCAATGAGGCGACATATCAGGCACTGCACTTCTACGAGGGTGGATTCATCATGCAGAGCCAACGCAGCGGATATAATCATCTGTACCAATATAACCTCAACGGCCAGCTCTTGCGCCAATTCACTGACGGCCAGTACGAGGTTACTGACTTCTACGGATGGGATGCCAAGACAGGTGACCTCTACTATCAGAGCAACGAAACCAGCCCCCTCCGCCGTGCCATATACCACATCAACAAGAAAGGCAAGAAGACTCGCCTTACTCCCGAGACAGGTACCAGTAGCGCTACCTTCAGCAAGAACTTGAAGAATTTCGTACATACCCATTCAGATCTGCACACTCCCAACGTAATCACTATCGAGAACGTGAAGGGTAAGGTGCTGAAGACCCTCGTTGACAACAAGGCGTTGGCTGAGAAACTCAACCAACCGGGCATGCCCACCAAGGAGTTCTTCCAGTTTACCACCTCAAATGGTGATGTATTGAACGGCTGGATGGTTAAGCCTGCCGAGAACTCAGAATTCAGAACTCAGAATGCAAAGCTTCCCGTCATCATGTACCAGTACAGCGGTCCTGGCTCACAGGAGGTACTCGACAGCTGGCGTTCAGGCTTCTACGGCGGTTTGGTGTGGGAGTCATTCCTTGCACAACAGGGTTATATAGTAGTTTGCGTCGATGGACGCGGCACAGGAAGCCGTGGAGCAGAGTTCAAGAACTGCACCTACATGGAGCTCGGTTTGCGCGAGAGCACCGACCAGGTAGAGACAGCCAAATACCTCGCCACCCTACCCTATGTAGACGGTAGTCGCATCGGTATCTGGGGCTGGAGCTTCGGCGGCTATAACACCTTGATGTCAATGTCTACTGGCGAGCCCGTCTTCAAGGCAGGTATTGCCGTTGCACCTCCTACCGACTGGCGTTTCTATGACTCGGTATACACTGAGCGTTTCATGCGTACTCCTCAGGAGAATGGTGACAACTACGACAGGACCTCAGCTATCACTCGTGCCAGAAACCTCAATGGTAGTCTGCTCCTCATGCACGGCATGGCCGATGATAACGTGCACGTGCGCAACAGCATGGAATATTCTGAAGCATTGGTACAGGCCGACAAGCAGTTCGACATGCACTACTACACTAACCGCAACCACAGCATCTATGGCGGCAACACCCGTTACCACATCTTCACCAAGATGTTTAACTTCTGGGAAGAGAAATTGAAGTAAACTTCATCCCTCACAATAAGCATGAGTGGGAGAAAAACAGTTCGTTTTCCTCCCACTTTTGTTTTACGACCTCCCATAACACCACGCATGAAAAGTCCTTATAATGCAGTATGCGAGTTTCTCTCAGAGAATCAAAATTTACAGAAAAAGAAGCTATTGGTCTAAATTGGTCAAGCTATTGATGGTCTAAATTGAACAAAGGCTTCTTCAAAAACGGACGGCTCCGATTTTTCCATCAGACAGCTCCAATTTTCAAAACGGACAGCTCTGATTTTTCTGCCAGACAGCTCTGGTTGTAGTTTCCTGATTTAGGTTGTCAGTTTTGAAGTTTATTCCTATAACAGGTTTACATGATTTTGTCTTATTCCTATATTGGGTTGACTGGTTAAAAACTTATTCCTATAATTCGTTTACAATAGATAAACTTTTGACAG
>JAZKYH010000023.1:0-39684 GCA_045612065.1 Bacteroidaceae bacterium | reverse complement strand
GCGCGTGAGTTCAGGTATCAATACCTTGATATGCTCATGAGAGGAGTGATGTATGAAAACTATATGTGAACATACGTTCTAACAATTTGTGAGTATGAGTATAGCCATTCATATTACGATTGTTTCCTATAGGTGATGACTGCGAGGAGGTTGAAGAGGATGACGAAAATGCCGAGGGCGGTGAAGTGGTGCCACAGTTCTACAAAGGTGGTCCCCTTCAGGTAGACTGCACGCATGATGTCGATGTAGTAGCGGGGCGGAAGGATGGTGGTGAACTTCTGTGCCCACTCGGGCATGGAGCTGATGGGGGTGAGCAGGCCGCTCAGCAGCATAAACACCAGGATGAAGAAGAACATCACGAACATCGTCTGCTGTACGTTGTCGGAGAGGTTGGCCACCAGCACGCCAAAGCCAGAGAAGGCGAGGATGAAGAGTACGGAGGCCAAGTAGATATTGCCTATGGAGCCTACGGGAGACAATCCATAGATGATGCGCGTCACGACGATGGCGATGGAGATGACAAAGAGGCCTATCAGCCAGAAGGGGATGAGCTTGGCGAGGATGAAGGTGAACTTGCCGATGGGGGTGACATTGATCTGCTCGATGGTGCCGTTCTCCTTCTCTGAAACGATATTGATGGCCGACAGGAACCCGCATATCATGATCAGCAGGATAATCATCAGGGCGGGAATCATCAGGTATTGATAGTTGAGCGTGGGATTGTAGCGGTGCTGCACGACGGAGAAGTCTGAAAGTTGGGGCATGCCTTGCCCGCTCATGTATTTCGTGAGGGTGGAGCCTACGGTCTGCAACAGGTATTGGCTGCCGAGCGAGCCCTTCGTGGCATTCACGGCATTGGCCGATATGTCCAGCATCTGTGGCTCGATGCTGGTGAGGTCGCGCTCGAAGTGGGCGGGGATGTGCAGGATGATGTCGGTCTGACAATCCTCCAACAGGGCCTGGGCCTGGTCGTGAGTGGTGGCTGCATCGTTGATGGTGAAGTACTCGGCGGCGCGGATGTCACTTGCTATACGGTGTGAGAGCGTGGAGCCATCTTCGTCGATGATGGTGACCGCTACGTTGCGGACCTCCATCGAGGTGACCCATGGCATCACCAGCATCACCAGCACGGGGAAGGCGAAGATGAGTTTGGGTATCAACGGATTGCGAAAAATCTGTATGAACTCTTTCTGGATGAGGATGAATAGTCGTCGCATAGGATTACTCGAGTTTGTCTTTGAAATTCTTGAACGATACGACCAACAGTGCCACGGTCATAAAGACCAATATGGCCAGTTCCTTCGTGACGGTCGACAAGGGGAGGCCCATGATCATCATCTTGCGGATGGCGTCGATGTACCAGCGGGCAGGGATGATGCAGGATATGGGTTGCAGCACGACAGGCATATTCTCTATGGGGAACACCATGCCCGAGAGCATCATCATGGGCATCAGCAGGAGCATGGCCGACACGAGCAGCGCTACCACCTGTGAGGAAGAGATGGTGGAGATGAGGAGCCCCATGCCCAAGGAGAGCACCAGGTAGATGAGCGAGAGGATGATGATGCCCGTCAGGCCGCCACTCATGGGGATGTCGAGCAGGTAGCGGGCAATGAGCAGGATGGAGGCAAGGTTGATGCACGAGATGACGAAGTAGGGTATCATCTTGGCAAAGATAATCTTGATGGGCCGCACGGGAGAGACGAGCAGCACCTCCATGGTGCCTACCTCCTTTTCGCGGACGATAGACACGGAGGTCATCATGGCGCAGATGAGGATGAAGATGAGACCCATGATGCCGGGCACGAAGTTGTAGGCCGACTTCATCTGGGGATTGTAGAGCAGGTGCAGGTTGAGCAATGACTGCTGCGAGAGGTCTGCTGCCATCACATTTTGCAGGTAGGCGGCACCCGTCTGCGCCACATTGGTGTTAGAGGCGTCGAAGACGAACTGCACTGCAGGGCGGGTATCGATACCCTCGGCACGCTGTGCCAGCAGGTAATCGTAGTCTTTGTCAAATACCACCACGGCATCGGTTCTGCCGCTGCGTAGCATGGGATCTATATCGGCATTGTCCACCACGTCTACAAGGGTGAAATAGGGGTTGCTGGCGAGCTTATCTATCATCCGACGCACACCCTCCGTACGGTGGGGTGCGACGACGGCAACGTTCAGGTTGTTGACCTCGGTAGAGATGGCAAAGCCAAAGAGCACCATGAGCACCACGGGGATGAGCAGCACGAGCATCATCGTGCGCACATCGCGCAGGATGTGCAGGGTCTCTTTCTTTACGAATGACAGGAAGTTGCTCCTTGTTGAATTATTTCTCATGCTTCTTACTCTCCTCGTTTAGCGCCACGGGCCAGGATGCGGAAGACCTCATCCATTGACTCTGCGGCAAATTGTTCTTTCAGGCGCGACGGGGTGTCAAGGGCACGCACCTCCCCATCGACCATGATGGATACGCGTGTGCAGTACTCGGCCTCGTCCATATAGTGCGTGGTGACGAATATGGTGGTGCCACTATCTGCGGCTTCGTAGATCATCTCCCAGAACTGACGGCGGGTGATGGGGTCTACACCGCCTGTAGGCTCATCGAGGAAGACCACCTCGGGGCGATGGATGGTGGCTACTGCAAACGACAGCTTCTGTTTCCAGCCGAGGGGCAATGAGCCCACAAGGGTGTTGCGCTCGAAGGTGAAGTTGAGTCTTTCGAGCAGCTCCGTAGCACGCTTTTCGGTCTCCGCTTTCGACAAGCCATAGATGCCTGCAAAGAGTCGGATATTCTCCCACACGGTGAGGTCATTGTAGAGTGAGAAGCGCTGGCTCATGTAGCCTATGTGGCGCTTTATGTGCTCGCTCTCGTGCAGTATGTCGTAGCCGGCAATGGTGCCGCTGCCCGATGTGGGGTAGCTCAACCCGCATAGCATACGCATCGCAGTGGTCTTGCCTGCGCCATTGGCTCCGAGGAAGCCGAATATCTCACCGCGCTCGACATCGAAGGTGATGCGATTGACGGCGGTGAAGTCACCAAAGCTCTTGGTCAGTTCGTTGACAGATATTATCGTGTTGCTCATCGTTTCATCAGTTTGATAAACATATCCTCAATCGTGGGCTTCGTGGCCGCTATGTGCAGTCCCTCGACATGGGCGAGCTCCCGCTCGAATAGCGCTGCGTCAAACTTGTCGTCGGCAATCAGGTGGTGGGTCTCGCCAAAGGGGTAGCATTGCACCACACCCGTCGCCTGGCGCGCAGCCTCGAGCAGGCGATACATGTTGGCGGCCTTGATGCTATATAGTGGAGCGTCGAACTCCTTCACGATGTCGGTGGGCGTGTCAATGCCAAGGATGGTTCCTTCGTTGCAGAGCGCTATGCGGTCGCAGCGGGATGCCTCGTCCATATAGGGGGTGGAGACGAGGAGGGTGATGCCTCTCTCCTTGAGCGTCGATAGCATGTCCCAAAACTCGCTGCGCGATACGGCATCGACACCCGTCGTGGGCTCGTCCAGGAAGAGCACGCTGGGGCGATGGATGAGGGCACACGAGAGGGCCAGCTTCTGCTTCATGCCTCCCGACAGTTTCCCTGCGCGGCGTTTGCTGAATGGCTCTATTTGGCGATAGATGGGGGCTACAAGGTCATAAGACTCCTCGACCTTCACCCCAAACAGGGCAGCAAAGAAGCTTAGGTTCTCCTCCACCGTCAAGTCCTGATAGAGCGAGAATCGTCCCGGCATATACCCCACACGCTCGCGGATGGCGTGGTAGTCGGCGATGGTGTCGAGGCCATCGACCTCGGCATGCCCTTCGTCGGGAGTGAGGAGCGTTGTCAGCAGGCGGAAAAGGGTGGTTTTGCCTGCGCCATCAGGACCAATCAGGCCAAACAACTCACCGTGCTTGACCTCGAACGATACCTTGTCGAGCGCCTTGACCTTGCCGAAGCTCTTCGATATATTTTCTACTTTTATTGCTGACATGAACTGGTTTATTTACAATTTGCGATTTATGTACAATTTAGAATTTTAATGATTTACAATCACGATGCCCAAATGGTCAAATAATCAAATGGTAAATCAATAGTAAATCGTAAATTTGTAAATAGTAAATTAAAACTTCACCTCTCCAGTAAGGCCAATCTTTAGGCGGCCGTCATTCTTGACTGCAATCTTCACGGCATATACCAGATTAGCACGCGAGTCGCGAGTCTGAATGCTCTTGGGGGTGAACTCGCTCTCTGCAGAGATCCAGGCCACACGGCCAGTGTAGTCGTAACGCTTGTCGCCACCGAAGTCGGCAGTCACGGTGACCTCATCGCCCAGGTTCAATCGGGCCAGCTGGTCTGATGTGAAGTATGCTCGTAGATAAATATTGTTGAGGTCGGCCACCTTCATCAGGGGCTTGCCTGCGGCAGTGAGCTCGCCCGCTTCGGCATATTTGACAAGCACGGTGCCACCCACGTGAGAGACGATGTTGCACTTGGCGATGCGGTCATCGATGGCGGCAATCTGCGCCTCGAGTGCTGCTACATTTTCATTGATGGTAGCGGTGTTGATGTCGAGCGTAGATAGTGTTGCCTCCAGCTGGTTGGTTAGGATACTTATCTGTGCGGCGAGGTCATCGTGCTGCTTTTGTGTGGCAGCTCCATCGCGCAGCATATTCTCGACACGCTGTAGCTCTTTGCGCTGGGTGGCTATCTGTTGGCGTAGCGAGGCCACCTGCTTCTCCTTGTCGGGGCGGCTGCTCAAGAGGGCCGACTGCTGGGCTATCAGCTGCTTGCGTTGCAGATGCAACTGCAGGCTATCGATGGCACCCACCACTGCACCCGCCTCCAGCATCTCTCCCTCGGCGGCATCAAAGCATAAGATTCGTCCAGATGCCTCGGCCGATAGGGTAACCTCTGTCGCTTCAAAGATGCCTTGTGCATCATACTCCGCTTCCTTGCCACACGATACGGCGAGCATCGCTGCGGCGAGATATAAAATCTTTCTCATCGTTTATTGATTTAATGTAGTTTTTAGTCTATATATAGCTTGTAGTAATTCTATCTCATGGGTGCTACGATTGAGCGCGGCATGGGTCTCGTCGGCAATCTTGCGCAGCAGGTCGGTTGGGTCGATAATGCCATGCTCCAGCTTTGACTCTGCAGCCATGCGTACCGAGCGGCGCAACTCGACGATGCGGTTGTCGTCCTCCACAGCGCTACTCAAGCGGACTATCTCACCATCGTCCTGAGCTGTCTGCAGCTGTGTGTTGAACAGGAACACATCACGCTGAATGGCCAGCTGGCGCTCTACGGCGCTCAATCTGTTCAGGTTATTATTCTTCGTATAGAATGCTCCGATATTCCACGACATGCGAACACCGACAATGGCATTCAGCGTCCACTCCGACGACACCATGCTCTTAAACATGTCCAAGCCCGGATAGCCGTAGTAGCCTTGCGCAAAGGCATTGAACCGCGGCATCAGCGAAGCGGTGATCGCCTGTCGCTGAGCAGCCAGCTTATTGCTCTGTGCATCAAATAGAGAGAGCTCCAGGCGGGCAGGGATACGGCTTGCTACATCCGTCATGGCAGGGCGTGAGAGGGCAGTGTCTGTCAATGGTTTGCCGATGAACACCTCCAACATTCTGCGATAACTTGTGCGAGAGGCCTCTATCTGCCCCAGTGTCTGGCGCGTCGTGAGCAGCTCGGCCTCCACGGCATCCACATCGGCCTGCATGGCAACACCATTATTATAGTACACGCGCATACGGCTCAGATTGCTTTCCAAGACCTCGATGAGAGCCTCCGTCTGAGCCACACGCTCATCGAGCAGTAGGATGCCAAAGTAGAGATTGTCGACCCTCGTCTGTAAATCATAGAGCGACACGTCTACTCGGCTGCGCTGTTCGGCAGCTTCTGCTTGCGCGATAGCCCGTGTGGCTTTCGATTGTCCGCCATCCCAGATGTTTTGCGTGATGTCAACAGCCACCTTGTATTGGTCTTTGCGGATACCCGACATATCCACCCCATTAGCAGCGAGCATTGCATCAAAAGCCTCAGGGTAGGTGGGTGTCGCCGACTGGTATGTGGCCTGACCCGACAACACCACTTGGGGTATCCACGCACGTGCAGCGTTGGACAGGTCATACTGCTCCGTCGCTGATATCAGGTCATATTGTCTGATCTCGGGATAGTGCTCGCGTGCCAATCTGCGACATTCATCGAGCGACTGCGCCTTGACACCCCATGCCATTACTATGGCCAACGAAAATAATGCTAATCGTTTCATGTCTAATGTATTTTCTTAATTCTTCGCATGATAGTCTTTATGTTCTCTGCCTTACGAGCAGCCAGCAGCGACTCAAATTGTGATGCATCACTGCCTATCATATGCTCGGCAAAATGAGTCATCGCCACGGCCAATATGTTGAGCGTGAGTATAGACTGAAAGAGAAGTTCTACTTGGAATTGCTCCACCTCGCCACGTCGGGCTGCTTCATCGACCTCTGTCTGTAGATTCCCAAAGAGGTGGTATGCATCATCCACCTTGGCCTTGAACCTCTCACAGCGCTGCTGGTGTGGCAACACCTCGTTAATCAAAAAACGTGGTAGGTCAGGGTTGGCCACGACAAAATCGAAGTGGGCAGATACCGCTTCCTCGATGCGCTTGACCAATGGGAGGTCTCCGTTGCCGAAGAGATGAGTCATCAACGGTACTATCTCCTTCATCTTTTTATCAATGATACGCTCGAACAGCTGCTCTTTGGTGCGGAAATAGTAGTGCAGCATAGCATGGGTTACCCCTGCCGTCTTTGCTATCGATGTCGTTCTCGCACCATCGTATCCCTTTTCTAAAAACTCTCGCTCTGCCGCTTCAAGTATCTGCAATTCTTTGCTTTGTGCAGTGTTTTCACTCATTGCCTTTCTCCTATCTTATTGCTGCAAACAATTCGGTTTAACAAGATTGTTAACGCAAAGGTATAAAGATTTTATTGAAAAGCAACCCTTTTAGTTGTTTTTTAGTTGACGTTGGTTAATTTAAACGGAAAGAGCTGAAACCAATTCCCAATAAATAATAGAGGTAAACAAGCAATCCCCCACACCAAACGAATGGTCATGAGTGGCGATTCGGAGAATAATCCCATAAACGACTCACGCCCGAACGACAAGGTCCGGACGGGAGTTCCCTATATATGCTCTGTGTGAGGTTACTTATGGGCAAAACCCTGCTTGAGGTATCTGTTACCGATCAGCCTCATGTATGGATTGTGATTTAGAAGAACAGCCATTGCACAACGATATATATGGGTAGTAGTACGACGAGAGAGAACTTGAAGATGTAACTGAAGAAACTGGGCATTTTGATACGGTGCTTCTCGGCGATGGCCTTGACCATGAGGTTGGGGCCGTTGCCGATATAGGTCATGGCACCGAAGAAGACGGCTGCTGTGGCAATGGCTTTGAGCAGGTGCTCGGGAACTCCGGCTACAATAGGAGGCAGTTCGGAAAGTCCCATGGCTACAGTATGGAAGGCAAGTGCGGTGGGGGTGTTGTCGAGTACTGAACTGAGCGTGCCCGTAGCAAAAAAGAACTGCGTGGACGAGTGTAGTCCCAATTCTGTGGCATGGGCATTGAGGAAGAGCAGTGCGGGAGTCATGGTGACAAAGATGCCGAAGAAGAGCACGGTAACCTCATTGATGGGATGCCATGCGAAGTGGTTGTGCCTGCGCACGGTATGTTTGGTAGTAGCCAGCGACAGGTAGATGATGATGACAAGGGCATACTCGCGCAGGAACTTTACAGCGATAGAACCACCTTTGCCCATAGCAGGGATGAAGTGCTCGTTGAGGAAGGCTACGGCAAGCACGATGAGCACGAGGTATAGGAGGTTGACCTTACCGTGAAGACGCAGTGGCTCCACGTGGTCCTCATCGGCATCGATTACCGTCTGTCGCTCGCGATGATAGAAGAAGAGGTCTACACAGAAGTAGATAACAAGGAGTATCGTTCCGGTAAACAGCCACACGGGGAACAGTTCGAGGAACCAGATGAACTCGGCACCGCGCAGATAGAGCATGAACAGGGGTGGGTCGCCCAAGGGGGTGAGCAGTCCGCCACAGTTGGCCACGGCAGCGATGAAGAAGAGAATGGTGTGGGTCTTGAAATGTCGTTCACGGATGGTGTTGATGAGCGGCCGTATGAGTAGCATAGCGGCTCCCGTGGTGCCCATGATGGAAGCGAGCACATAGCCCACGGCAAGGAAGGCTGTGATGACGTGAGGGCGTGCCGGAAGGTCGCCGCTCACATGGATACCGCCCGTAACGATAAAGAGTGCCTGCATCAGGATGATGAAGGGGATGTAGTCGAACACCACTTGATGAACAAGTGTCCCGCCCAGTCCTGCAGCAAGGAGGTATATGGCAGTGAGCGTGGCCAGCACGCCCGATACAAGGAGTTTGTTCAAATTCTTCTCCCACCAATGTGGTACACATAGTGGAAGCACAGCGATACTCAGCAGCATCAGACCCAAAGGGAGCATTGTCCACCATTCAATTGTTTCCATAGTCGTATAATGAAATCAGTTCATTTCTTCTCCAAATCCTCGACAAACAGCAGCAGGCGGTTTGTCACGTTGACTTCGCTGACGCTGTTGTCAAAGTCGAGCGAGAGCAGGTTGAGCTGGGGGAGGTAGCGTTTCAGTTTGTTCTCCACACCTCGACAGACAATGTGGTTGGCTATGCAGCCGAAGGGTTGCAGGCTCACTACATGAGTAGCACCGCTGCGCACTGCTGCGATGACCTCGGCTGGGAGCAGCCAACCTTCGCCAAACTGCGTGTTGAGGTTGATGACATGGGCTGCCTCGTCGGCCATGGCAAAGATGTCGTGGAAGGGGCGGTAGTAGCGGAACGGGGCGCACAGTGTGTCGACACGCGCCATCTGTTGCTTGATGTAGCCGTATGCCCAATGACGTAGCAGGTCGCCTACGCCAGCCTTTGCGAACTGCGCATCGCGGCGTGCCTTGCGGTTGACGAAGCTCTCAAGGAAGAAGTCGGTCATCAGCGGGGGCAGCACCTCGAAGCCTCGCCCCACGAGCCAGTCGGTGACGCCGCGCTGTGCATAAGGGTGAAACTTGAGCAGTATCTCGCCTACGATGCCCACCGCGTGACACTCTTTCGTGGTGCACACGGCGTTGAAGTCGTGAGCCGCCTTGCCAGTGAGTTCGTATAGGTGGTCGGGGCGGTTTTGTGCTATTGCCTCGTTGAGCAGATGCAGGTAGTAATCGCGCAGTCGGGCGGCCTCTCCCTGTGTGGTCTCACGCACCACCGTAGAGTAATACATCTTGGCAATGGCATCGCTACAGAGCACCGTGGCCACAGCCACACGGATGACCTTGGCCCAAGGGATGGTGAAGCCCGGCTGGTCGTTCTTCAGTGCGCCCGACAGGTCGAAGGAGATGACTGGCACCTCGCTCAATCCCATCTGCACGAGGGTGCTCTTGATGAGCGATACGTAGTTGCTGGCACGGCACTGTCCGCCCGTCTGTGTCATCGCGACTGCGGTTTCACTGGGGCTGTGGCCATTCTCCTTGAATGCCTTTACGACGTCGCCGATGACGAGTGTGGCGGGGTAGCACACCTCATTGTTGGCATACTTGATGCCCCACTCGTCGCTCGCGCTGTCGCTCATGGGGAGTACCTCTACATCGTATCCTGCCAGCCCGAAGAGCGATGGGAGCAGGGGCGAGAGGAAGGGGGTGAAGAAGGGTATCAGCACCTTGCGCCGACGGTCGGGGTGGTCGAAGCGTTTGGAGGTGATGAAGGGGCGGACGTTGGGACAGTTCTCTTTAGTCAGTTCGTTCATTACGTCATTCTCCGCGATGAGTGTACTGTCCCTCTTTAAGGGGGACGAATCCGAAGGGCGGAGGGGGTACTGATGGGAACTCTGCAACGCCGAGCGTATGCGCAGTTTCAGTGACCCCACATTGTTGACATCGTCCACCTTGATGAGTGTGAGCGCCTTGCCGTGACGGGAGAGGAAACGGCCAATCTCATCGAGGAAGAAAGCATCAGGGCCACAGCCAAACGAGGTGATTTGCATGAACAGCACGTTCACGGGCTGCTCCACGGCCCACTTGGCGGCACGCACGATACGGTTGGGGAACGACCATTGGGCGAGGATATGTGTCTCTCCCATTGGCACATCGAGGTCACGGGCTATGTCCTCGGTGATGACATTGGCACCCAACGATGCCGCGACATCGGAGAGGCGGTGCTGTATGAGCGGGTCGCTGTGGTAGGGACGACCGGCAAGCAGGATGACGGGACGGCCGCGACGGATGGCATCCTCGTAGATGCGGCGATTCACCGCCACCACTTCGTGCTCGTAGGTGTCGAGCGCCATCAGTGCCTCCACGAAAGCTCGCTTGATGCGCTTCTCTTCAACGCCCAATCCCATGAGGTAGGTGCGGCACTGGCGGTAGAGCGCCTTTTCGTCCTTGAAGGTGAACGAGGGCGAGTCGATGGGCGTATCTGTAGTCTGCACGCTCTTGATGACTTGCGAGTAGCCTGTCACCACAGGGCAGTTGTAGCTGTTCTGTTCGCCACGCGAACGCTCGTACACCACAAAGGGCATGAATACGCGGTCAACACCGCTGTCGATGAGCTCCTGCACATGGGCGTGGGCCAACTTGGCTGGGAAGCAGATGTTGTCGGACATGACCTGATGCACTGTCTTCTCGTAGCGTCCGTAGTCGGACTCAGACGAGAGCACCACCTCAAAGCCGCATTGCGTAAGTAGCGTATGCCAAAAGGGGTATTCCTCGAAGAGATTGAGGCAGCGGGGAAGGCCTATCTTCAATTGAGAATTGACAATTGAAAATTGACAATCAACGCCAACCTTCTCATTCCTCATACCTGACTCACCAAACAGCAACCTCCCCTTCTCCTCATACGCATTGAGTCCCTTTTCGGTTGCTGTTCCCTGATTGGTATAGATACGCTCACAGCGGTTGCCCGACACGTAGCGTGCGCCGTTGGCAAAGGTGTAGCGTTGTATAAGGCATTGGTTCTCGCAGCCGTGGCATTGGGACTGGCGTGAGGTGTAGGTACAGTGGCCGAGCATCTCGTCGAGCCATCTTCCGTCGCCCGTAGTGTGAGCTGCGGCATAGATGGCACAGCCCACGGCACCCATCAACTCGGGCGTGTTGCTGCGCATCACGCAGCGACCGGTGAGAAGTTCGAATGCCCGTACTATGGAGTCGTTCTTCATCGTGCCGCCCTGTACCACGATGTGGTCACCTAGTATGGCCGTATCGGTGAGGCGCAACACCTTGAACAGACAGTTCTTCACCACCGAGTAGGACAGGCCTGCCGAGATGTCGGCCACGGTGGCTCCCTCGCGGAGGGTCTGCTTCACCTTCGAGTTCATGAACACCGTGCAGCGTGTACCTAAGTCGCAGGGGTTCTGGGCAATGCAAGCCTCGTGGGCAAAGTGTTCGAGCGAGTAGCCCAATGACTTGGCAAACGCCTCGATGAACGAGCCGCACCCTGATGAGCAGGCCTCGTTGATTTCGATGCGGTTGATGACGCCCTTGTCCACGAAGATGGCCTTCATGTCCTGTCCGCCGATGTCGAGAATGAACGACACGTCGGGGGTGAGGTAGGTGGCGGCCATATAGTGTGCCATGGTCTCGATGATGCCATGCTCGGCCTTCATCGCCGCACGGACGAGGTCTTCGCCATAGCCGGTGGTGCAACAGCCCATCACGCGCAGTCTCACGCTGCGAGCCTGTGCCTCACCGTCAAGTCGTTTGAGCCCTTCGACCACTGTGGCTATCGGATTGCCACGGTTTACGCGATAGTAGGTGTAGAGCAGTTCGTGCTCGGGAGTCATCGCCACAATCTTCGTCGTGGTGCTGCCCGAGTCGATACCTATATATAGAGACTGCTCACAGTCGTGTGGCCACTCGGCCTTGCGCAGCGAACAGCTGTCAATCTCTTTGCGCCATGCCTCGTAGTCGGCTTGGGAGGTGAAGATGGGTGGGAGGGAAGACCCACCTAAATCCTCCCTGTGAGGGAGGACTTGAAACCCCGCGATGACAGAATCCCCTCCCTTACAGGGAGGGTTAAGGTGGGTCTCCCCCTTCGCCCTCAACGCCGCACCCCAAGCAGGGATAAGTGCTCCCTCATCGGGCAAAATGATATCTGATTCATTCAAATGCAGATAGTCGACGAAAGCCTTGCGCAGCGAGGGGATAAAGGTCAGCGGGCCACCGATAAACATCATCGGGCTGCGCAGTTCGCAGCCGTGTGCCAAGGTCGAGATGGTCTGCACCGTCACGGCGCGGAAGATGGAGGCCGCGATGTCGTGCCTTAACGCATTCCTGGCAATGAGGTTCTGTATGTCGGTCTTACTGAACACTCCGCAACGCGACGCGATAGGATAGGTCTGCGTGGCCTCGTGTGCCAAAGCGTCGAGCTCCGTCACCTCCACACCGAGCAATACGGCCATCTGGTCGATGAAGGCACCCGTGCCACCGGCACAGTTGCCGTTCATGCGTAGGTCGGTGGTGCGCCCCTGCTTGAAGAGCACGATCTTGGCATCCTCGCCGCCTATGTCGATGAGCGTGGCCACCTCGGGATGACAATGCTTCACGTATTCGGCTGCAGCTACCACCTCTTGCACGAAGTCATAACCATAGCGTTCGGCCACGCCCATAGCCACAGAGCCCGTGAGGCAGATGCGGCACTCGGCATCGCCCACCACTTCGCGCAGCTGTCCGAAGCACTCGGCCATGCGCCCCTCGACATCAGCGTTGTGTCGTTCATAGTAGGTGAACAGCGGTTTGCCCTCATCGTCTATTACCACGGCTTTGAGTGTGGTGGAGCCAATATCCAATCCTATACGAAAAGTCTTCTTCATTGTAGTGTACATTACGAAGGATGAAACGGGAAACCCCATTCTCCCCCAAGTTAGCGATGCAAAGGTAGACATAGTTCATCTACAAGGAAATGACAATTTCATCAAATAAATGTGCAATTTCTACAATAAACATTGTTTTTCGACCCGATTTTTTGTTTCTTTGCAGCGATTAGTGTGCAATCTTAAAGAAAACGTAGATAGTAAAGAAAATGAAAGCAAAGGAAATCACCGCTTACCTGCATACGCAAACCACCATCCCCGATGGCGTCTCCTCCTTCAAAGTGGGTTTCCTGCTCTGCACGGAGGGCGAGGCTTCATTGCTCGTAGACCACAGAATCTGCGAGATGAGGCGCAATACCCTGCTGATGCTCTTCCCCAACACTCACATACACGTGCTGCACTACTCCGATGATTGGGAGGGGCGCATCGAGGCCGACTATGTGGAAAACTATTATCCCACGCTTGAAGCCTTAGACCCACGCAGCCGAATAGTCATACGCGACCTGCGCTGCATCGACATCAGCGAGGAACGTGCCGACTACCTGCACCGCCTGTGCGACCTCATCGGCGACCCCCATGCCCTCCATGCCGAGGATGCCGCGCCCCACAGCGTCGTGGGCAACCTCGCCACACACCGCTACCGTTTCCTGCGCAGTGCCCTGCTCACCGAGGTGGCCGCCACCTTCCTGACCCACAAGCCCGACGCGCCACCGCAGCAGAGCAAGCACGAAAACACCGTGAGCAACTTCCTCATGCTCATGTTGCGCGACAGCCACAAGGAGCGTACCGTGGCATACTATGCCGAGCAGTTGCATACGTCGCCCTACTACCTCTCCACCATCATCAAGGAAGAGACGGGCAAGACCGCCCTGCAATGGATCAATCTCTTCACCATCAACTTCAGCAAGCACTATCTCGTAGACACCGACATGAGCGTCAAGGAGATTGCCGCCACCCTCAACTTTCCCGACCCCTCCACGTTCGGCCGCTATTTCAAGCATTATATGGGCTGCACACCGGGAGAATACCGCGAGGCGAATAGGTAGCACCTCACACCAAACGAACAATAAAGAGTCAGTA
Source organism: Bacteroidaceae bacterium (assembly GCA_045612065.1). GTDB lineage: Bacteria > Bacteroidota > Bacteroidia > Bacteroidales > Bacteroidaceae > UBA1189. Next base: position 25,704 of record JAZKYH010000023.1, on the reverse strand, counting down.
CCTCAAAGAGCAGAACCCCATAAACGACTCCCGCCCGAACAAAGGTTCGGGCGGGAGGATATGTATAGTAATGTTATTTTAGTGCATGCGATTAAACCTTTCCTGCAGATTGTAGTCTTTATACAGATGTACACACAAAAACAGAAACCGATTCAATGAAGAAAATTTTATGGCTCCTCGTGATGGGAGTGTTGGCTCCGCTGGCTGCGATGGCGCAGGGAACCGTGAGAGGTAAAATCGTGGATAAAGCAACAGGGGAGCCTGTGGAGTTTGTCAACGTCGTAGTCACCCCCAAGGGTAGCACTCACCTTGCTGGAGGTACCATTACCGATGAGACGGGAGCCTTCCGCATCGATGAGCTGGCCTATGGCAGCTACGTGCTCACGGTGTCGTATATCGGATATCAGAACACCACACGCGAGTTTACCCTATCGGCTACGGCCAAGAATGCGCACTTCAAGCAGATTGCCATCGGCGAAGACAACCAGATGCTGAAGGAGGTCGAGGTGACGGGCATACGCTCGCAGATGAAGTTTGAGATTGACAAGAAGGTGTTCAACGTAGACCAAGCCATTGCCGCTACGGGTGGCTCGGCCTCGGAGGTGTTGCAGAACATCCCTTCGGTGGAGGTCGACACGGAGGGCACAGTGTCGCTACGTGGTTCTGAGAGTGTGACGGTGTGGATCAATGGTAAGGCACAGGGCCTCACGGCCGACAACCAGGGCGATATTCTGGAGCAGATGCCTGCCGAGAGCATCGAGCGCATCGAGGTCATCACCAACCCTTCGGCAAAGTATAGCCCCGAAGGTACGGTGGGCATCATCAACATCGTGCTCAAGCGCGACCGCAAGGCGGGCTACTATGGCAGTGCGCAGGCTGGCGCAAGCATGTATGACCTCGACTTTGGGGGCTACAACGCGAGTGCCAACATCAACTACAGCAGCGGCAAGATGGATGCCTATGCCAACATCAGCTACCGTGAGCGCCACCACCGCAACGAGAACACCAGCTACCGCGAGAACTACATAGGCTCCGACACGACCTACCTGGACCAGTTGGGCTATGGCAATATGAATGGGCGCAACGTGTTTACCCGCGCGGGACTCACCTGGCACGCCACTGCGAAGGACCACCTCTCGCTCGACCTCATGGGCATGATGGGCAGCCCTCACCGCACCAACGTCATTGACTACACGGGCGGACAGGTCGTGGGGGGCGAGCGCCAACAGAACTATACACGCAGCCGCACCACAGCCAGCACGGGAGAGATGCTCATGTATAACCTCAGCCTGGGCTACAAGCACGAGTGGAGCACCACACACTGGCTTGACTTCACGGCTTCGCGCCACCACTGGGGCAACAACAACAGCAGCGAATATACACAGATAACTGAGATGTCGCCCAGCGCATCATCGGTGCATCACCCCACCATCACCTCTTACCAGTTGCAGGAGAATGCGGGTAGCAACATCGACTATGAGGTGCAGCTCGACTATGAGAATGCCTTCAACGAGAACCATAAGTTGCAGGCGGGCTATAACGGCAAGTTTACCCGCGAGAACAGCCCCGTGAGCACCTTTGCCGACCCCGACAAGCAGCAGGAGATTGAGAGCCTCTATAACCGATTCATCTATAACCGCGACCTGCATGCCCTCTATGCCACCTACTCGGGCAAGCTGTGGCAGAACTTTGGCTACCAGGTGGGCTTGCGCGGTGAATACTATGCCGTGACTACCGACTCGCACCACAAGAAGGATGGCGTCATCAGCACCCATCCCGAGAAGTTAGACCCCGTGTTCCAGCTCTTCCCCAGCGTGTTCTTGTCGTACCAGTTGCCGGGCGACAATGAGCTGCAGGTCAACTACACCAAGCGTGTGCGCCGTCCCTGGGGAGGTCAGCTCAACTCGTTCCACAACATCAGCGACTCTACCAACATCTCGTTCGGTAACCCCTTGCTGAAGCCCGAGTACTCGAACGCCTTCGAACTCAACTACCTCAAGTCGTGGGAGAACCACATGCTGTCGGTATCGGCCTACTACCGCACCACCGACGACATCATACAGCGCATCTCGTATATGGAGAACGGCATCATGTACAGCACCTCGGACAACGTGGCGCAGTCGCTCTCCTCGGGTGTGGAGATTGTGGGCAAGAACCGCCTCTTCGGCAAGCTCGACCTCACCACTACGCTCAACATGTTCTACTACAAGCTCGATGAATTCAATTTCATCCTGCCCAATGGGGCAAACCTGCATGGCGATGCCAGTGAGGATTTCTCATGGAACCTCCGCATGATGGGTACCATTGGCTTGCCCAAGGCTTGGTCGCTGCAGGTGACGGGTATGTACAATGCCAAGAGCGTCATCGCACAGGGCTACCGTGCGCCCAACTACGGACTTGACGCGGGTGTGCGCAAGCAGTTTGCCGGTGGCAAGTGGAGTTTCTCGCTCAATGGCCGCGACCTGCTCAACTCGCGCCGTTTCCACTCGAAGAAGTGGGGAGACGACTTCTACCAGGATAGCAGCAACTTCCGTGGAGGCCGACAGATTAGCGGCACGCTCACCTATAGCTTCGGTAACATGCGTGCCAAGAAACCTCGCAAGATGGACAACGGAGGCATGCAGCCCGAGTATGGCGCTGGCGACGGATTGGAATACGATATGTAATTTAGGGTGCAAATTTTCGCAAGTCGGAAATTTGCACTACTTTTAATCCATGCTCGCATAGCTTTAAAGTAGGCGGCGCCTCGGAAAATCGCAAGTAAACTTGCATTTTCTCTCGGCTTGCACTACTTTTGTATTTCAATTAGTAATAAGGAGAATTAGTTATGGAACAACAGTTATTAGTATACAATACACTCACACGCTGCAAGGAGCTCTTCAAGCCCCTGCACGAAGGCCGTGTGGGAATGTACGTTTGCGGTCCTACGGTATATGGCGATGCCCACTTGGGTCACGCCCGTCCCGCCATCACCTTCGACATCCTCTTCCGCTACTTGCAGCACTTGGGCTACAAGGTGCGCTATGTGCGTAACATCACCGACGTGGGTCACCTCGAGCACGATGCCGACGAGGGTGAGGACAAGGTGGCGAAGAAGGCTCGCCTTGAGCAGTTGGAGCCCATGGAGGTGGTGCAGTACTACTTGAACCGCTATCACAAGGCCATGGAGGCACTCAACGTGTTGCCCCCCAGCATCGAGCCTCATGCCTCGGGCCACATCATCGAGCAGATTGCTTTGGTGAAGGAAATTCTCGACAATGGCTATGCCTACGAGAGCGAGGGTTCGGTATACTTCGATGTGGAGAAGTACAACCGCGACCACCGCTATGGCAAACTCTCGGGCCGCAACCTCGACGATGTGCTCAACACCAGCCGCGACAACCTCGACGGACAGAGCGAGAAGCGCAACCCCGTAGACTTTGCCCTGTGGAAGAAGGCACAGCCCGAGCACATCATGCGCTGGCCCTCACCCTGGAGCGACGGCTTCCCCGGATGGCACTGCGAGTGCACCGCGATGGGTAAGAAATACCTGGGCGAGCACTTCGACATCCACGGTGGTGGCATGGACCTCGTGTTCCCTCACCACGAGTGTGAGATTGCACAGAGCGTGGCCAGCCAGGGCGACGACATGGTGCACTACTGGATGCACAACAATATGATTACCATCAACGGACAGAAGATGGGTAAGTCATACAACAACTTCATCAACCTGAGCGAGTTCTTTGCCGGTTCGCACCCCTTGTTGGAGCAGCCTTATAGCCCCATGACCATCCGCTTCTTCATCTTGCAGGCACATTATCGCAGTACAGTGGACTTCGGCAACGAGGCTTTGCAGGCATCAGAGAAGGGTCTCAGTCGCTTGCTCGAAGCATGGGAGAACCTCGGCCGCATCACCGCTTCGGAAACCTCATCAGTTGACGTGAGCGGCATCCGTACCAAGTGCTACGATGCGATGAACGACGACCTCAACACGCCCATCGTCATCAGTCACCTCTTCGATGCTGCACGCATCATCAACCAAACCGTCGACAAGAAGGCTACACTGAGTGCTGCCGACCTCGCAGAGTTGAAGGAGGTGTTCGCGCTGTTCCTCTTCGATATCCTCGGTATCAAGGCTGAGCAGGGTGGCAACAACAGCGGCCGTGAAGAGGCATTCGGCAAGGTAGTGGATATGCTCCTCGAGCAGCGTGCCGTTGCCAAGGCCAACAAGGATTGGGCTACGAGCGACAAGATTCGCAACGAACTTGCTGCCCTCGGCTTCGAGATCAAGGATACCAAGGACGGTTGCACCTGGAAGTTGAACAAGTAACGCCTCCCCCCACCTCTGAAGAGGGGCGACCGAACATCGCGAAGAAAACTGGACTTTCCGGGTTTTCCGGATATTCCAAATAGGAAGAGATTATGCGTATATTTTCGATATTATTTATGGCTTTGGCGCTTGTTGCCTGTGGAGGCAAACAGGCGCCAAAATCAGTGGAGCAGCCTCAGACTCCCGTCGTGGTGCCTACCTTCAATGCCGATAGTGCCTATCGCTACACGGCAGAGCAGGTGGCCTTTGGACCTCGTGTGCCTAATAGCGAGGCGCACCATGCCTGTGGCGACTGGCTGGAGGCCGAACTTGCACGTTTCGGAGCACAGGTGACGGCACAGCGCGTCACTCTGCGTGCCTATGACGGCACTCCACTCTATGCACGTAACATCATCGGTTCTTACAAACCTGAACAGAAGAAGCGTGTGCTCCTGTGCGCCCATTGGGACAGTCGCCCTTGGGCCGATGCCGACCCCGACCCCAAGAACCACCGCACTCCCATCCTTGGGGCCAATGATGGTGCCAGCGGTGTAGGCGTACTCCTTGAGGTGGCTCGCCAGTTGCAAGCACAGCCCGCAGAAATTGGCATCGATATCATCCTCTTCGATGCCGAGGACTACGGTACTCATGCCGATGATGATGAACCCACCGAAGGCATCACCTGGTGTCTTGGCTCGCAGTATTGGGCTCGTGTACCCCACACGGCAGGCTATATGGCTCGCTTTGGCATATTGCTCGATATGGTGGGCGGCAAGGATGCCCGCTTCCATCGTGAGGGCTACTCGGACTATTTCGCCAAGCACATTGTGGACAAGGTGTGGGCTGCCGCTCATGCCGGTGGCAATGGCCAGTGGTTTGCTCATGCCGATGGCGGAGTAATCACTGATGACCATCTGCCCATTAACCAAATTGCCCGCATACCCTGTATTGACATCATAGGACACTACCCCGAGACAGGCTTTGCCCCCACATGGCACACGATGGATGACACGATGGACAACATCGACCCCGCCGTGCTCCGTGCTGTAGGACAGACGGTATTGCAGGTAATCTATAATGAGAAGTAAATGAAACACGAAGTCAATCCCCAAAATACGACCAGGGCTTATGCCTTTGAGATGTGGATGAATGCCCCCATGCCTATGGTGACATTCTTCAAGACACTCGACGTGTCTCGTCTCGTGAAGGTGAGCAAGCGCAGAGGATTGAAGTTCAACATGCTCATGTGCTACTGCATCGGCAAGGCCGCAAGTCAGGTGAAGGAGTTCTACTTACTCCCCGTAGGCGATAAGTTGATGCAGTACGATGACATCGCAGTGAATACCATCGTAGCCAATTGTAAGGGGGAAGTGAGTTCGTGTGACATTCCCTTCACGGAAGATTTGGAGCAGTTCAATCGCGACTATTTGCGTCTTACGAGGCAAGTTGCTGAAAGTTGCATCGACCACGACTTGTCAGAGGGCAGTATGGTCATAGGCACATCGGCTTTAGCGCAATATGAAATTGATGGCGCCGTGGGTATGTATAGCGGCATCTTCAATAATCCCTTCCTCATTTGGGGAAAGTATAGGCGACAGTTGTTGAAGACGACATTGACCATCTCATTCCAGTTTCACCACACGCAGATGGATGGCGCCCATGCTGCCCGGTTCCTTGGTATTATTCAGCAAGAGATTGATAATTTACGCTAAACACTAAACTCTAAACAAAAATGACCATCAACGAAATACAAGACCAAATCATCGAAGAGTTCAGCGAACTGGACGATTGGATGGACAAGTACCAACTCCTCATCGACCTCGGTAGCGAGCAGGAGCCTTTGGCCGAAGAGTACAAGACCGACAGCAACCTCATCGAAGGATGCCAAAGCCGTGTATGGCTACAAGCCGACGAAAAGGATGGCCGCCTCATCTTCCAAGCCGAGAGCGATGCCCTCATCGTGAAAGGTATCGTGAGCCTCTTGGTAAAGGTGCTCTCGGGCCACACTGCTGAGGAGATTGCCGATGCCGACCTCTACTTCATCGAGGAGATAGGCCTCAAAGAGCATCTCTCACCCACCCGTAGCAATGGCCTCGTAGCCATGGTGAAGCAGATGCGCCTCTACGCCCTCGCTTACAAGGCAAAGCACGCACAAGCGTAGTATTTTATTCAAAAGGTGGTGTGGACGCCTCAGCTTAGGTCCGCACGCAACATAGGTTGTCTCTTGATTGTAAAGATAACTTATAGTTCGTTGTACGCCCTTAGGTGTAGCGTAAAAGGACATATTGTTTCTAACTTCTAAAAAAACGGAAGAAGAAAAGCCGTTTTTCGTCAAAATGTCTCTACAAGGGGGCAAAATCGCATCAAAAATGCAAATAATTGCTTAAGAAATCGTTAGTTGAGAAAAAAAGTCCTATATTTGCACCTTTGTTGGAAATTGTGCCTGGTTCTCTGGAGTCAACGCATAGTATTTGACAAGGTATAAATACAATAACAAAATAAAATAACTAACAAAATGCAAAACAAAGGATTTGTAAAAGCAATTGCGGTGTTGCTCACAGTAGTGTGTGCATTCTACCTCTCCTTCACCTTTGTGACCAGCCATCATGAGAAGAAGGCTGCGCAATATGCTGGAGGCGGATCGGTGTATATCGATTCAATCATGAACAAGAAGGTTTACCTTGGTGTGTATACCTTCAAACAAACCCGCGAAATGGGTATCGGCCTCGGCCTCGACCTTAAGGGTGGTATGAACGTTATCCTCGAGGTATCTGTACCCGATGTTGTGAAGGCACTTGCCGACCACAAGACTGACGAAGCGTTCGTAAACGCTGTAGCTACAGCTACTAAGCAGGCTGCAAGCAGCAACAGTGACTTCATTACCTTATTTATTAAGGAATACAAGAACCTAAAGCCCGAAGGCACACTTGCTGAGCTCTTCGCTACACAGCAGCTCAAGGATAAGGTGAACACAAAGAGCACCGATGCTGAAGTTGAGGCTGTTGTACGTGCCGAGGTTAACGCAGCTATCGCAAACTCATTCAACGTGCTCCGTACCCGTATCGACCGCTTCGGTGTGGCTCAGCCCAACATCCAAGAGCTCGAAGGTAGCATGGGTCGTATCATGGTAGAGCTCCCTGGTGTGAAGGAGCCCGAGCGTGTGAGAAAGCTTCTCCAAGGTTCGGCTAACCTCGAGTTCTGGGAGACCTACACCTCTGCAGAGGTTGCTCCCTTCCTCGCTGCTGCCGACGCTAAGTTGCGCGACATCATCGCTGTTGAGAACCCCGAGACTGCAGAAACTACAGAGGCTACTGAAGCACCCGCTGCTGAGGAGGCTACCGAGGAGTCTGTAGACCTCTCTTCTCTTACTGGCAATAATGCCGAAAGTGCCGCTGACGCTGCTGCTATTGCAAAGGCTCAGAAGGAAAATCCCTTGCTCTCGCTCCTTCAGCTCGTACAGAATCAAGGTTGTGTAGTTGGTTACGCCCACAGCCGCGATACAAAGCAGATTGATGAGTACCTCGCTCGCGAAGAGGTGAAGGCAATGCTTCCCCGCGACCTCAAGCTCATGTGGGGTGTGAAGGCTATCGACGAGGACGGAAAGATCTTCGAACTCTATGCCATCAAGTCAACCCAGCGCAACGGTCGCGCTCCGCTCGAGGGTGACGTTATCGTATCGGCTAACGACGACTATGACAACTATGGCCGTCCCAGCGTATCTATGACTATGAACTCTGACGGTGCACGTCGTTGGGCACAGCTCACCAAGCAGAACATTGGTAAGCCCATAGCTATCGCACTCGACGGTTATATCTACAGTGCTCCTAACGTACAGAACGAGATTACTGGCGGTCAGTCACAGATCACCGGTCAGTTCACTCAGGAGGATACCAAGGACTTGGCTAACGTGCTCAAGTCAGGTAAGATGCCCGCTCCTGCCAAGATTGTACAGGAAGACATTGTAGGTCCCTCACTCGGTCAGAAGTCTATCGAGCAGGGTATCCTTTCATTCATCGTAGCATTCGTTGTATTGATGATTTACATGTGCGCTATGTACGGCTTAATCCCTGGTATGGTAGCTAATGGTGCTCTTATCCTCAACTTCTTCTTCACACTCGGTATCCTTGCATCATTCCAAGCTGCCTTGACCATGTCTGGTATTGCCGGTATGGTATTGACTCTCGGTATGGCGGTGGATGCTAACGTGCTTATCTACGAGCGCACCAAGGAAGAGCTTCGCGCTGGTAAGACAGTGAAGCAAGCTCTCACCGATGGTTATAAGAACGCATTCTCTGCAATCTTTGACTCTAACATTACTTCTATTATTACTGGTATCATCCTCTTCAACTTCGGTACAGGTCCTATCCGTGGCTTCGCTACGACCTTGATCATTGGTATCGTTTGCTCATTCTTCACCGCTGTGTTCATGACACGTCTTGTTTACGAGTGGCGTTTGGCTAAGGAGAAGTGGACAAACCTCACCTTCACTACAGGTCTCTCAAAGAACCTCATGCGCAACTCTAAGATCAACTTCATGGGTTCTGCTAAGGTAACATTCGCGGTATTTGGTACAGCTGTTGTACTCAGTGTAGCTATGCTTGCTACTAAGGGCTTGAGCGAGAGTATCGATTTCACTGGTGGACGCAACTTCACCGTTAAGTTCGAGAATCAGGTAGTGCCCGAGGAGGTTGAGGCTATCCTTGCTGAGAAGATTGGCGAAGACGCTTCAGTATCAGTCATCGCCCTCGGTAACGATGGTCAGACCGTACGTATCAGCACCAACTACCGCATCGAGGATGATGCTCAAGACATCGATGCTGAAATCGAAATGTTCCTCTATGAGGCATTCATGGGTGCTAAGTTGCTCAGCAGCGACCTCACCTATGAGGTATTCATCGACCGCGATAACCACACTGGTGGTTCTATCATCTCATCACAGAAGGTAGGTCCGAGCATGGCTTCAGACATCCTCCGCGGTGCCATCTGGTCAGTGATCCTCGCATGGGCTGCTATCTTCATCTACATCCTTATCCGTTTCCGCAACGTAGCATATAGCGTAGGTTCAGTTATTGCCCTCGTGGTTGACGTAGTGCTCATCATGGGTACCTACTCAATCCTCAGCGGTGTGCTCCCCTTCTCCATGGACGTTGACCAGACCTTTATCGGTGCTATCCTCACCGCTATCGGTTACTCTATCAACGATAAGGTGGTTATCTTCGACCGTATCCGTGAGTTCTTCGGTCTCTATCCCAAGCGTGATAAGAGCCAGCTCTTCAACGATTCTTTGAACACCACACTTGCTCGTACCATCAACACCTCAGTAAGTACCCTCGTAGTACTTCTCTGTATCTTCTTCCTTGGTGGTGAGAGCATCCGTAGCTTCTCATTCGCTATGATTCTCGGTGTAGTATACGGCACCTGCTCATCACTCTTCCTTGCCGCTCCTTTGGCATACCGTGTGATGTACAGAAAGGATAAGAAGGCTGTTGCTAAGGCATAAGAGCTTGATTAGTGGAACAATCAATTCTCTCTGTAGAAGAGGGGGCTGCTTAGGTAGCCCCCTCTTCTCGTTGATATAAGAGTAGATTGAAAAGAGGTGGAGGCATCTGTGCTGCTCTAAACTCTTATATTACCGCTAAAATATTCAGACAAACTTGATATTTCTCGCCCGCTTACTCGTATATTTGAGATAAACCTCGAAGATACTTTGCGCTCTTGGTGAAAAATATTGAAGCAAGCTTCATATTTCTCGCTCGCTTATTCGTATATTTGCAATGAAATAAGGGATAATAACATAAATATATATATATTATCATGAAAAAGATTTTGCTGTTCGTCGCTTGGATGGCTTGCATCAGTTTTACACAAGCGCAAGATGTTTTTACTGAACTTCCTGACCACAGAGTTCCAACTTCGGAGGAATGGAAAGCAGTGAAGGGAATACATGCCGCATGGGGAACAAGCGATTTGCGTTATGCGTGGCACTCGCTGCCCAATGTAAAGGACTTGAAGCATTCTGAGACGCTCACCGCATGGCGTGGTGAGCGTGTGAGCAGTCAAGCGGTAGTTTATACGAGTGCTGCTACTGATAGCCTCTCGCCACTTACGTTGCAGCTTTCTGCCTTTAAGAATGGGAGACATACACTTCCTTCCGAGGCTGTGAAAGCAGCATTCGTTCGCTATGTGAAGACAGATGCTTGGGCTACTCCTGAAGGACGTGGAGCTGGTTGTGGTTACCGTACAGACCACACGATATACGATTCAGCTATGGTAGCAGACATAATAGACCCACATATCAAATCTATCGGTATGGATGCCATGAGCGTACGTTCAGTGTGGGTGAACTGTCAAGTACCTGCGGATGCCGTGGCTGGAACTTACAGCGGTACATTGTGTATCAAGGCGGGCAAACGTACCGTGGCGAGACTTCCTCTAACCATAAAGGTAATGGACCGTACTTTGCCTTCTCCTCAAGATTGGCAATTCCACTTGGACCTTTGGCAGAATCCCTTTGCAGAGGCACGTTACTACGGCACACCCCTCTGGAGTGATGAACACCTTGCCGCTATGCGTCCCTCAATGGAGATGCTTGCTGCTGCGGGACAGAAGGTCATTACTGCCAGCATCATGCACAAGCCGTGGAATGGACAGACTGAGGACCACTTCGACTCCATGGTGACATGGACCAAGAAACTTGATGGTACTTGGGAGTTTGGTTTCGATGTGTTCGACCGTTGGATTGAATTTATGATGAGTTGTGGTATCAAAGAACAGATTAATTGTTTCTCCATGATACCCTGGGCTCTCAGCTTCCCCTATTATGATGTCGCCACCAATCGTATGCAGGTACTCCGTGCAGCTCCTGGCGATGCTGCCTATGAAGAGATGTGGGTAGCTATGCTCAAGGCCTTCTCACAGCATTTGAAGGAGAAAGGTTGGTTCTCTATCACCACTATCGCCATGGATGAGCGCCCTATGCATGCCATGCAGAAGGCAATGGCAGTTATCCGCAAGGCTGACCCTGAATTCAGGGTTTCACTTGCCGGCAATTGGCATCCCGAGATTGAAGCTGACCTCTACGATTACTGCATTGCCCTTAGCCAAGCAGAATTGCTCCCCCAAGAGGTGTTTGCTCGCCGTAAAGCCGAGGGTAAGAAGACCACGATATATACCTGCTGCTCTACCCACAAACCCAACACTTTCACCTTCTCCGTACCTGCTGAAGGTGCTTGGTATGGATTCTACGTAGCGGGGACCAAATATGATGGTTACCTACGTTGGGCTTACAATAGTTGGGTGAAAGACCCGCTTCACGACACTCGTTTCCGCCAATGGCCTGCGGGTGATACCTATATGATATATCCTTATGGACGAAGTTCTGTACGTTTTGAGAAACTCATTGAGGGAATACAAGCTTATGAAAAATCACGGATTTTACGTGAGGAGTTTACGAAAGCAAATGATTCGGTTAAACTTGCAGAACTGGATGCACTATTGGAGAAGCTCAACTTTAACAGCCAGTATACGGACAATTTCCCCTCCCTCATCCATCAAGGACAGAAAGAACTAAATGAGCTGGGCATACGTTAAAGATTGATAAATCCGGGAATAGCTCGCGACAAATGCCTACCTTTACAAAATAAACCATATATAAAAGGCTACTTCTATGATTCGAGTGCGCTGTATCAACAATGGTGAATCTAAAGATTTTGAACCAGGTATCACACTGCAAGAGGTATATGAGGGGTTCTCTCTCAATATGCCGTATGGTGCAGTAAGTGCCCGAGTGAATAACAAGGTAGAGAACTTGGTCTTTCGTTTATACAACCCCAAAGAGGTGGAATTTCTTGATATCACCTCTTCGTCGGGTATCCGTACGTATGTACGTACACTTTTCTTTATTTTGACTAAGGCGATAAGCGAACTTTATCCTGAAGGAGAGATTATTATCGAGCATCCCATATCGAAAGGCTACTTCTGCAATCTGCGTATAGGACGTAAAGTGGAACCCGAGGATGTGGAGTCTATCAGACAACGTATGGAGAGAATCATCGCAGATGATCTACCTATATTGTCAATCCAATGTCCTACGACCGATGCCATTGAATTGTTCCGTAGCCAAGGTCGTGGCGATGTAGCAACCTTGCTTGAGACGACGGGCAGACTCTATAGCAACTACTATCAATTGGGTGATAAGATAGATTACTATTATGGTAGTTTGCTGCCCTCAACAGGAAAGATTCACCTCTTTGCCTTGCAGCTGTTCCATGATGGGCTGCTCTTGCGTGTGCCCAATCGAGAAAATCCTGATACCTTGGAGGAAATCGTAAGACAGGACAAGATGCTTGGCGTATTCAGCGAGCACCATCATTGGCAGGAGATTCTGGGAGTGACTACTGTGGGAGACCTCAATATCGCTTGTCGCAAAGGACACGCGACTGACCTTATCAATGTGGCCGAGGCACTGCAAGAAAAGCGTATTGTAGGTATGGCTGACGAGATTCATTCTCGTCGTTCACGTATTGTGCTTATCTCGGGGCCCTCTTCATCGGGTAAGACCACCTTCAGCAAGCGTTTGTCGGTACAACTTATGGCAAATGGACTTCGTCCTGTAGCATTGTCACTTGATGATTATTTTGTAGATCGTGAGCATACTCCGCTTGATGCTGAGGGTAACTATGATTTCGAGTCGCTCTATGCTGTAGATCTTCCTTTCTTCAACGAGCAACTCAGTGCACTATTGCGTGGCGAAGAGGTACAACTTACCAAGTTCGATTTTACCACAGGTAGGCGCGTTCTCACCGAGCGCAAGCTGCGTGTCAATGAACATACAGTACTAATTATTGAGGGTATACATGCTCTTAATCCTGAACTTACGCGTCATATCCCCGAAGCAGACAAATATAAGGTGTATGTATCGGCTCTGACTAGCATCATGCTTGATAATCACAACTACATACCTACTACCGATAATCGCTTGCTACGCCGTATTTTGCGTGACTATAAGTATCGCAATTATTCGGCCGAAGCCACTATTGCCCGTTGGCCCAGTGTTCGCAGAGGAGAAGACAAGTGGATATTCCCCTATCAAGAGAATGCCGATGCGATGTTCAACTCAGCTCTGCTCTATGAGTTGGCTGTACTGAAGAGTCATCTCATTCCCATCCTTGAGCAAGTCAAGGAAAACCGTCCGGAGCATAGTGAGGCTTATCGTTTGCGTAAGTTCCTGCAATATTTTGAATCTATCCCCGACAATGACCTACCACCCACCTCGCTGTTGCGTGAGTTCCTTGGTGGAAGCAGTTTTGAGTATTAATGATGAAAGGAAGCACAGCACAAATACAAATACAAGGGCAGCAGATGCAGCAGATGCAGGGTCTGTCGCCTCTGCAGGTGTTGACTGCCCGTCTGCTCAGCCTCACCACCATAGAGATGGAGGAACGAGTGCGTGGTGAGGTGATAGACAATCCTGCTCTTGAGGCTTCGGCTCATGATGAAGTTGCTGACATCAGCAGCGAGAACAGCAATGATGAATACACCGACACGGATGAGGCACTCATTGCAGGCGACTATCGCAGCGAGGATGACATTCCTGACTATAAACTCAACGGCCTGCCTCAAACTCCCGAGCAACAGGCATTCCAATATGCAGATACGCTCTCGTTCTATGATTATCTATTGGGGCAGCTTCATGAGCAGGTTCTGACCGAGGATCAGACAACTATTGGCGAATATCTTATAGGGTCGCTTGATGAGGACGGATTGTTGCATAAATCGTTGCTTGCCATTGCTGACGAATTGGCCATCTATCATGGTCTTGATGCAAGTGAAGATGATGTCTTCGAGGTACTGAAGCTCATTCAGCAGTTCGACCCGGCAGGTATTGGAGCGCGTGGTCTGCAAGAGTGCTTGCTATTGCAGCTTGAGCGCAAGGAGTCGACTCCATTAGTGGAGCAGCAGCGCATGCTACTGACTCAGTGCTATGATGAGTTTACCCATAAGAGGTGGAACAAGATAGAAGAACGACTCGGTTGGACTTCTGAGGATATAAGTGCGGTCATCGGAGAATTGGTGAAACTGAATCCGCGTCCAGGAACATCTTTGAGCGATAGCATGGAACGCAGTACTACTCAAATAGTTCCCGATTTTTCTATTGAGACTTTTGATGATGAAGTCAATTTGAGCCTCAACAACCAGAATGTCCCTCGGTTACGCGTAAGCGGAGAGTTTATGCAAATGCTCGATGAACAGGCTGCTTCGTCTCATGCCGATAGCCGCAATGCGGCACAGTTCCTTCGCCAGAAGATAGAATCGGCTCGCGACTTCATCGATGCAATTCAGCAACGTGAGCAGACTCTTACCCGTACCATGGAGGCTATAATGGCTCTGCAACGTCCATTCTTTCTCGAAGGAGATGAATCACTGCTACGTCCTCTCATCCTCAAGGATGTTGCCGAGTATACTGGATATGATATTTCCACCATATCCCGTGCTACCACTGGTAAGTACGTGCAGACTCCTTTTGGAATTTTCCCTCTGCGCTATTTCTTTAGCGACGGCATTACCAATGCAGAGGGTGAGGAAGTCTCAGTGAAAGAGGTGCACAACATCATCAAGGAACTGGTGGATGCAGAGGACAAGACTGCTCCTCTTACCGACGAACAGCTTGTTGATGAGCTTGCTCAACGTGGTTTTAAGATTGCTCGTCGCACGATTGCCAAGTATCGTGACCAGTTGCATATTCCCGTGGCGCGAATGAGAAGATAGGATATAGCAGATAACTCACTACCTTACCGTTATATGTAAGCAGCTTTGTTTACGCTCATACTTGACATAGCAACGCCCTGCTCGGTGCATGTCGTATACGGTCTGCATCAGTAGCTGTAGCAGTTTGGGGTCATTGGCCCGATATTCCTCAGGCTTATCAAATCTCACATAAGTGATGTCAATGGTTGTTCCGTATTGATGGCACGAGTTTTGCGAGGCATTGACGTTTCCGCTACGGCGCAGACGCTTGATGTGGTTCTCTGTGCGGTATACACTGGTTACAATGAAACGGTGACGGCGGTCATATCCACGGTTGTAGAGTGAGTCTTGGAACGCTTCGCCCAAGTCATCAAGGAAATTCTTTGCCTTAGGTACAAGATAGGGAGCCGAATGGATGAGGGGGTCCACCTTATATAGTTTATTGCTCTCAATACGTAGCAAGCCATATTTTCCTACCTCGAGTTCCTCTATGGTGAGCGTGTGTGGAGTACCATTTGCACGGGCAGCTACAAGCTGTGTGTCATTCAGATCATTGAATATCTGAGGGTAGTTTCGGTAGGGGTCACGTCTGTCTTTGTTATTAGGGTTGCGGTTAGGCTTTTCTATCACTTTTGTCACTACAGGAATGTTTTCAACGATGTATTGTCGCAGATGAAAGTGGAAGATGCCTCGCATGTTATACACACCGATAATGGTCAGTACAATAATGACCATCGTACTCGCTATTATCACAAGTCCTTTTTTGCCTGTAACATGCCCCTCCGTGAATTTCGATACCATCCGCAAATATCTGCGCAACCATCCTATGCCATACCTGTTGAATATCTGTGCTACGATAGGTGCTACGGCAAGTCCAATCTTATATCCCAAGAAGTCGTGTGGTGCAGAAAAAACGCCACACAAGGCCATCACAATCAGATATATAGGGTATCCTATATAGCTCAACTGTCGGATGGGCCACTTCAACACATCGTTTCCGATGAGAAAAGCGGTGGCGAAGGCCGTAAGGAACAACCAAACTTTCCAGCGAAACCAAGCGCGTATAGTATAATCGTCACCCACAAATAGTGCACCTATCATGTCTGTGATTAGAAAGAGAACTCCTACCAATGGAATAAGGCGGAGAATGAATAAGGCTATGTCTTTGCGTGTGATATTCATGAGAATGCAAATTTACTGCAAATTTCTGAGTATTTGTTGCAACATTGTTTATTATTTTATACCTTTGCACCGCATTGAAGGAATTCGGTGTCATACTGTAGGTTGCTCGAATGGTGGAATCGGTAGACACGAAGGACTTAAAATCCTTTGGCCAGTGATGGCTGTGCGGGTTCAAGTCCCGCTTCGAGTACTTGGCTAATCTCTTGTAAATCTATGATTTGCGAGGGATTATTCTTTTATCATCACGGCCACACTACATTAACACCAGCGCGGGCATCACGAGGCCAATGCTTCTGAGCAGCGAGCCATGAACTATGAGCGGGGTTCGGTTTTAGCACTTTGAGCAACTTGCTCCAATTGACGTTCTTCATGGTTGTGTAGGGTTTTTAGGGTTAGTTTCTTTGACAACGGTCTACGGTCAAAGGACTGCCTCGGGTTGATGTCTGCTAACTTCGTTGAAGTTTCTATGCAACTTTGTCCGTTGTCTTTTTACTCCGCAAAAGTACTACATCTTTTTTTGTCGTTTCGGTTAAATGCAAAGTTCTTTTTTCAAATGCTGGTAATTAGGCGGATAATGCAACCTTCGATTTTTCGCCAACACCCCTTCGTTCGCAGTGCACCGGGCCTGTGATTTTGCCGCATCGACCCTATGATGAGCACGATAGGGCGAACTGTCTCCCGCGGAGGCTTTGCCCGCAGTCCTAAACTCCGCTGCCAATCGCAATGCATGGTCTCAGTTTCGGTTTCAGTTAACTTCCACACCTGGTCATGCTGGTATATATAATATTAAATAAGGGATTTTTCATATAAACATTTTTTGCTTTGGTGGGTGTGTGCATTAACTGAGACCGAAACTGAAACCTCAATAAATAGCGTGTCTTACATCGTTGTTTCGTACTGAAAAAGTTGACAGCTTATACGTATAGGGTTGACTTTGCGAGAGACATTTGCGAGATTGCCTAACAGCGACCTAAAGCTTTAATCAAATGTCCTGAATTCATAACCCTCACTCTGTAGCCATTCTATTGCACGGGGTAGGGCATAGCGCAGGTTGTGGATGGAGCGGAGCGAATCGTGAAAGGTGATGATGGAGCCAGGGCGGACAAACTTCTTTACATTGATGAGGACTTGCTCGCCTGTGAGTTTGGGGTTATAGTCACGTGTTACCAAATCCCACATGATGATGCGATATCGTTTGCTTAGTGCGCGATATTGGTTGAGACGCATGAATCCATGGGGAGGGCGGAAGAGGTCAGTATTGAGGTAACAGTTTGCTTTATCCGTGTTAGCCACATACTGTTCAGTACCCACCTTAAGGCCTTGGAAGTGGTTGTGGGTGTGGTTGCCTATGCGGTGGCCCCGTTCGACAACCATTTGGTATTCGTCGAGATGTTTGCGCACATTATCCCCTACCATGAAGAACGTCGCTTTGATATTGTATTTGTCCAGGACATCAAGTACCCAAGGAGTCACCTCAGGTATGGGTCCATCGTCAAAGGTGAGATATACAGTCCGCTCAGATGAATTCATCCGCCAACATGCACCGGGGTACAGTTGGCGGATGAATTGTGGTGGTTGTTCGATAAACATGTTACTTTACTCTTGACTCCAGCTCGCTATAGAGTCTGTCAAAGAGTGCAGAGTAGTGGTTTAGTGTCTCTTTGTCGTTAGAACGCTCCATAATCTGCATCGTCTTGACCAATGTGCTCAGGTGGTCGCGTACTTCACCGAACGAGTTGTCAAAATGAGTGTCATCGAGACTAAGATACCAAACGAGATATTCAATGTCATTGTCTGCCACTTGAGAGAGAATCTCCATACCCTTCTCAGTTTCGCCCAACAAGAGGTAGGCTTGACCAATCAGGTGCGACTGGCTTTGCCAATAGTTGTGCGGAAGGATTGATGCGGGGAATTCTTCATCGCACTTGTTGAGTACGGCGAGAGCCTTGTCTTTCTTACCCTCACGGATGAGCTGGTTGGCCAGCATAGTGTAGAGGCGACGATGGGTGTAACCCATGCGGGTGATAGTCTCGTCAATATAGATGCCCGGGGTGTTCATTCCACCGAAGGCAAAACGATTCATCAAGTTATTGTACATCGTCTCGCTATCTACTGCAAATCCATTCTGTGCAAGTCCCAACTTGCGGAAGTTGAACGGTGTGATGCGGTAAGCCAAGCCTTCTTGGATGAAGAAGGGCTCGAGCCCCACGTAGTTGTCACTACCCACGGTTGTGGACATATATAGCGGACGCTCCCAATTGGTATTGGCCAACATCTCGAGCAACATGATGTGATTCTTAGTGAGCATGTTGCGTCCCTTGAGTGAGATGACCATGCGGTCGGGCATCTTGGCCATGGTCTCCTCGTCGGTAGCTCCACGGTACTGCTCGGGGATGAACATGCCTGAGCGCAATACGGCAGCCTTGTCGAGGGTGATATACACCGTATCGGTAGGGATGTAGTGCAAGTTCTCGTCCTTGTTCTTTACCCAATAGTCGAGTATGTTACGCAGTTCGAAAGGTTCGTCTCCGAACTTCTGGCGAGCAGCTGCAGGTTGTCTTTTGTAGATGTCAATTACGGCCTCCTTTGCTTCGGGGCGTATTTCTACGTAGTCATTGGTTCCCTCCACGTAGTCGAGACGCTCCCATTGGATGGGTACCGAGGGCGAGTCGTATGCCGGACGACGCATCTGGTCGATGTACCAGTCGGTCTGCAGGTACGAGAGGTTACATACACGGCTGTCGGTGCGTACGCCCTCTACCTCCTGATTGTACCACAAGGGGAAGGTATCGTTGTCACCATTAGTGAAGATGATGGGAGATCCCTTCTCGGGTAATGAATAGAGGTAGTTGGCTCCGAAATCGCGTGCCATATAGCGGTTGCTGCGGTCATGGTCATCCCAAGTCTGGCTTACCATCTGCAAGGGAACGAGCACACATACCAACGTGGCGATGATACCTGCTACGTTTTGATTCTTTGTGAGTTTCTGAATCCAATGTGCGATACCTGCCACACCCATACCAATCCAGATGGCAAAGGCATAGAAC
Organism: Bacteroidaceae bacterium; assembly: GCA_045612065.1. GTDB lineage: Bacteria > Bacteroidota > Bacteroidia > Bacteroidales > Bacteroidaceae > UBA1189. The sequence continues at coordinate 6,441 of JAZKYH010000023.1, read as the reverse complement.
GAAGCCGCGTAGGCATAGTCGCGTTCACGGGGTTGCATGGGTGTTTGGTTGAGGTAGAGCACGATAGCCAATCCCGTCATGAAGAAGAGCATGAACACTACCCAGAACTGGCGTGCGCCACGCTTGCCGCGATTGGCCTGCCAGAAGAGTCCGATGAGTCCGAGTATCAAGGGCAGCCCGTAGAAAACGTTGCGGCCTTTGTTGTCGCGCAGTTCTGAGGGCAAGAAAGCTTGGTCTCCCACGAGAATCCGGTCGATGAAGTTGATACCTGTAATCCAGTTTCCATGTTCTATCTCACCGTGTCCTTGGATGTCGTTCTGACGTCCCACAAAGTTCCACATGAAGTAGCGCCAATACATGAAGTTCACCTGATAGTTGATAAAGAACTTCATGTTGTCGAGCTGTGTGGGGACTTTGATTTTCTGCTTCTGTCCACCTCCAGTGTCGACAATAGCTTCGCGTCCCTTGATGCCGCCTACCCATCCATCGTAGAGGTTTATGGTTCCTCCGCCTCCGTTGGGCCACTTGGCATGATCTGCGCTGTGCATACGGGGGAAGAGCATTGAGGGCTCCATTATATAGTCCATCTTGGTGCGAACTACGAAATATTGGTCCTTTTCATCGGCCTTTGCCTTCTCTTTGGGCATGTACACTTTGGCGCCCTCCTTTACTACGGGAACCAGGTATTGTCCCTTTACGGTGCGTTTCACCTTCGAAGCGTATGAGCCGCCATGGAAGAGAGGTGTATCTCCGTATTGCTCGCGGTTGAGGTAGCTGCCGAGGGTGAAGATGTCTTCGGGTGAGTTCTGGTCCATAGGTGTGTTGGCAGCCGAGCGCACCACGATAACGGCATACGAAGAGTATCCGATGACTATCATGAGGATTGACACGAGTGCTGTGCTCATGGCACGGGCGCTGAGGCACCATTGCTCCTTCAGCTTGTCAAGGTTGAACAGGTAGATTGCCAATGCGCCAAGCACGATGATGCCGAGTAGTACGCAAGTCGTTCCATGTCCGTAGAAGGGCAATCCCGTGAGTGCCACCACCGCGATGAAGGCAATGTTGGCACGTGCCTTTGAAGCTCCGCGATGTGTCTCCCAGATGCTCCATACGAGTGCGCCTATCAGCACTACGATGTAGATGATGAGGCCCGTGTTGAACGGCATGGAGAGGCTGTTGACAAACAGTAGCTCGAACCATCCGCCCACCTTCACGATGCCCGGTACGATACCGTACAGGATAGCGGCGATGAGCACTGCCGACACGATGAGTGCCATGAACGAGCCTTTCACGCCAGCATTGGGGCGCTTCTTGTAGTAGTATATAAGCACGATGGCAGGGATACACAGCAGGTTGAGCAGATGCACGCCTACCGAGAGTCCCATCATATAGGCGATGAGTATGAGCCAGCGGTCGCTGTGCACGCTGTTGGCCTCTTCCTCCCACTTGAGGATAAACCAGAATACCACCGCAGTGAAGAATGAGCTATAGGCATACACCTCACTCTCCACGGCACTGTACCAGAAGGTGTCGCTGAAGGTATAGGCCAGTGCTCCCACCAGTCCCGATCCGATAATGGTTATTGTCTGTCCAGTCGTGATGGTCAGGCTATTGCCACAGATAAGGCGGCGTGTGAGGTGGGTGATGCTCCAGAAAAGGAAGAGTATACATCCAGCACTGAGCAGTGCCGACATCACGTTCACCATGTAGGCCACCTGTGAGGGGTCGCTCGCAAATTGTGAGAACAAGTTGGCTGTGAGCATGAAGAAGGGTGCGCCGGGCGGGTGACCCACTTCGAGCTTATAGCCCGTGGTGATAAACTCGGGACAATCCCAAAAGCTTGCCGTAGACTCGATGGTCATGCAGTAGACCACCGCTGCCACGGCAAATACTAACCAACCCATCAGGTTGTTAATCAATTTGTATTTTTTCATTGCAATGACGTATATCCTCTAAATAAAGCGCGAAGTTAGTGCAAAAAATTGAATTATCAGCCAATCTGTCTTTTAATTAGCTTTAATTCACGTCTTAGAGTGCCATTTTTGGTGGCATTCGTTGTACATTCTCCACAAAATACGTACTTTTGCAAAAAAACAAGTCAAAAACACAGATAGAACATGAAGAAAACGCTCTTTCCCATATTAGCTTTCAGCCTAATATGTTGTACTCCCGAGAGACAAGAAACCCAGAACATCACCATCACCACCGAGGATGCCGACAGCCGCAAGATCAGCCTTGTGCCCGTGGGTGGTGGCAGAGAAGGCTCTGTAGTGCTGACCGAAGAGGATGGCACGTATAGTGGTACCGTAACCACGAGCTCCACCGGATTTTATGAGTTGGTGGCCGTTAAGGCAGATATGCAAATCATTATGCCCTACTATGTTCCTGTAACAAAGAAGGAGTCGACCTCACATCTCGCCTTTGGTGAGCGTGGTGCAATGCGCCTTGAGGGCAGCAAGGACAACCGTGCCTTGACAGCCTACACCAATGCCTATGCAGCCAACAGCCGTACGCTGTGGAGACTGCAGCAGGGAGATACTGAGGCAGCCCGTCATCTCATCGAGGCTTTCATTACCAAGGCCGACTCTATCATCGGTGTCTACAAGTGCTCTAAGCCTGTAGCCGAGTACCTCAAGGTATGGGCCTATACCATTGCCTACGACAGCTACACCTCACTGCCCCGCATCCTGAAGATGTCTTCCAAGAATCTTCCCTTCACCCGTGAGGAGCTGCTCCCCGAGCCCCACACCATACTTGATGCTCCCATTGCAGCCCTTTTCTCTAACACTCCCTACATCGTATACACCTCTATTCCCAACAAGAATAACCTCGACAGTGCCCTCATCTTCGTAGAGCAGCACTATTCAGACACTACCTTGATAAAGCGAGTGAACGACAACATTGCCAGCCGCTATGTGAGCCGCTACGACTATAGCAAGGAGTTCGACAAGGGCCTCGAGCGTTTGAAGGCCGCTACCGAGCATTATGGGCTCAACCCGCGCCATGTTGCCGATTTCGAGAATCATCGCGCCACCATCCCCGGCCAACCTTTCCCCGAGGGTGTTGTCCTCAAAGATGCTAAGGGCAATGTGATAGAGTTCAACAAATTCCGTGGCAAGTATGTCTACATCGACATGTGGGCCAGCTGGTGCGTACCCTGCTTGCGCGAGGTTCCCGAGCTACAGAAGCTTGAGAAGACCTTGAAGAACAAGAAGGTAGCCTTTGTGTCTATCTCTATTGACGCTTCCGAAGAGGCTTGGAAGAAGAAGATGGAGGAGAAAGATATGCATGGCTATCAGTACTGGAACCCCGACGGCACTTTGGGTAAGGCCCTCAACGTGAAGGGTATCCCCTTCTTCGTAATCTACGACCCCGATGGCAACCTCTACATGCATGGTGCTCCGCGTCCCAGCCAAGGCCGTGGATTGGTAGAGCTTCTCGAAGGTCTGAAGTAATAAAATCACCGATTTCATCGGTGGAAATCACCGGCATCGAGGGTATGTCAACATGTTGGCATACCCTCGTTCTATGACCGCATACTTGAGGCTATTGCATTGTTGCAAAAGCGATATTTACAGCGAAATGTCAAATTCTGATACCCCGAAAAAGGCCCTTTCCGAATCAGAGCCGTCCATTAGAAAAATCAGACAAAGGCTTTTGGGAAATTGCACAGCTCTGACATTTTAATCAGACAAAGGCTTTTCTCCACATCCCTATAGGCAATATTACGGGAGAATAAAATATTTTCATTTTTACCCTGGCAAGAGAGATGCTTATTCAGAATAGACAAAACCCCTACCAAGCCAAAAATAAAGATCGTTTACTCAATAAAATCAGACTTTATCTTCACCTTCGGAGAATTGAGTATACTCATTTAATCCAGGGATAAAACCTTCGTTATTATAATTTAGGCGACAATATAGCTATTGTCCAATTGCCCACATTTCAGCGTAATTGTCGTCCTGAAGATAGTTAACCTTTAGGTCACCGTTATATCTATATTATTGCCATAATTTATATTCTTGAGCAATTGCTATATCATCACCAAGTTTTTATTGAGCTTATCATTTTTCACCATCGAGCCTATTATCTTTGCTCGTCGAGCCGACCATAAAAAGAAAAAACCTGCAAGAAATCTCTTACAGGTTTTCTGATTTTGATGTCGTACCCAGACCCGGGGTCGAACCGGGATGGGTTGCCCCACTGGTGTTTGAGACCAGCGCGTCTACCGATTCCGCCATCTGGGCGTCTTCTTCTGAAAGACGCTGCAAAGGTAGTGCTTTTTTCTGATTCTACAAGCAGTTATCGGATTTTTTTCTAAAAAAACGCGTTTTATCGGTCCTTTGGGGCCGTACGGCTACATCAATTGTGCACGTAAGTACCGATATTCTCGCCCTCCATCACCTTCTTGAGGTTACCTACGACATCCATATTGAATACGTAGATGGGGAGATTGTTCTGCTTGCACATGGTGGTAGCAGTGAGGTCCATTACCTTAAGGCCACGGGTGTAAATCTCATCGTAGGTAATCTCGCTGAACTTGGTGGCAGTGGGGTCCTTCTCGGGGTCGGCAGTGTAGATGCCGTCGACGCGGGTACCCTTGAGCATCACGTCGGCCTCAATCTCGATACCGCGGAGCGATGAGCCGGTGTCGGTAGTAAAGTAGGGGTTGCCGGTGCCGCCGCTGAGGATAACTACCTCGCCAGCCTCCATGCAGTCGATAGCCTTCCACTTGGTGTAGAACTCGCCAATAGGCTCCATGCGGATGGCGGTAAGCACGCGAGCTTTAACGCCGATGGCAGTGAGCGCCGAACTCAATGCGAGGCTGTTGATAACAGTAGCAAGCATACCCATCTGGTCGCCCTTGACGCGGTCGAAGCCCTTGCCGGCACCCGTGAGGCCGCGGAAGATGTTGCCACCGCCGATAACGATACCAATCTGCACGCCCATGTCGTGGATTTCCTTAATCTGAGCTGCATATTCGCCCAAGCGCTTTTCGTCGATGCCGTAGCGCTGCTCGCCCATGAGGCTCTCGCCACTGAGCTTGAGAAGGATTCTGTTGAACTTTGCCATACTGGTTATTCTTGTTTAGAGTTTATTGTTTAGTGTTTAAGGGCCTCCCCCTTCCCCTCCCAAGGAGGGGTGACTCGGGCATATGGGAGGATTTTTCAAGTTTAGCTTAGGTTAATAATCTCTGGTGTGCGCACTGGTCTCATTTTGCGACTTTCCTTGGAATGGAAGCAAGCAGTTCGCGCGATGTCTGCAAGCTCCCTCTCCTTGGGAGAGGGCGGGGGGTGAGGCCTCTCATTTCTGTGACAAAGCTACTGATTTTTGCTTGAAGATGCAATGTTTTGTTTTTTTATTTTCTTTTTGCACTGCCGTTGCGCTCTGCTGGGTGATGAAATTTGGATATGTCGTTGTAAATATGTACCTTTGTACGAATTTGGAAAAATATTTACTAATTAATAACAACTAATTCTATGTTTGAAGGACAACCGAAAGGACTTTATGCATTAGCTTTGGCGAACACAGGTGAGCGCTTTGGCTACTACACCATGCTTGCGATTTTCACCCTCTTTTTGCAAGCTAAGTTTGGTTTTTCAGCTGCTGAGGCTGGACAGTTTTATTCTATTTTCTTGGCTGGCGTATACTTCTTACCGATGGTAGGTGGTATCCTCGCCGACAAGTTTGGCTATGGCAAGATGGTTACCATCGGAATTTTCATCATGTTCTTCGGCTATGCCCTCTTAGCTATTCCTACTGGCGCCGACACTATGGGCTTGGCCATGATGATTGGAGCCCTTGCCCTTATCGCATTGGGTACAGGTTTGTTTAAAGGCAACCTCCAAGTGATGGTAGGTAACCTCTACGACGAAGCCAAGTTCTCTTCACGTCGCGATTCTGGTTTTTCATTGTTCTATATGGCCATCAATATCGGTGCCATGTTTGCTCCCACCGCAGCTACTGCCGTTACCAACTGGATTCTCGGCAAGGCCAACATGAGCTACCATGCACGTATCCCTGAGTTGGCTCACCAATTCCTCGATGGTACTATAAGCGCTGATAACCTCGCAGCTCTTGGCCGCTTGCAAGCAGAACAGGGCTTTGTTGGTGAGACGGGCGTATTCTGTCAAACCTATCTCGACCAACTCTCACAGGCATACCACTACGGCTTCGCTGTTGCTTGTATCTCGTTGATTGCCTCTATCGCTATCTACTACAGCTTCCGTCCTACATTCAAACATGCTGACTACAACGCCAAGACACAACCCAAAACCGGTGATGTAGCTGTTGAGGAACTTACTCCGAAGCAGACAAAGGATCGCCTCGTTGCTCTTGTGCTTGTTTACATCGTAGTCCTCTTCTTCTGGATGGCCTTCCACCAAAATGGCGCAACTTTGACATTCTTTGCGCGCGACTACACGCAACCCTTCGCTACAG
>JAZKYH010000022.1:0-76083 GCA_045612065.1 Bacteroidaceae bacterium | reverse complement strand
TGCCAATATGTTGGCAGCCAAAGCCCAATAACCCTCATTATAAAGTGAGTCACCCTGCTCAAGGTCATCCTTTGTAAGACGAGTATTTACCAAGGCACGTTTAGCGATTTCCTCGAGACGAGCACGTGTCTCAGGCTCTTTGCGGTCATCCCAATAGTACTGGATGAGGTGATAATAGTGCGCACGGTTGAACTCGTTGTCACGCCCGGCATCGAACAACCGAACCAGCTCCTGTGGGTTAAGCGTACGGTCCTCGACCTTAGTATAGGTATATCGTACGGTACGCAACTTGGGCAGATACACATCTTTGATGACTGTTCTGTAATAGGGAAGCTGGGCGATAGCATGACCTTGGCTTACCAAGTTGTTAGGATACTTGGCAACTATCTCGCGCACCGCTTGCGCCTCGGTGATGAGCCCGTCACGCTGCAAGCTATCGGCCACTACATCCCAACCCAAAATCATAGACTCACTAGGACGAATTGCTTTGTGATACTGATCGGGGATAACTTTCTTAATCTCACTCAATACGAAGTCGGCACGGCGACGAGCAAGGTCGAGGTTAGACTGCGGATTACCTTCCGGTGATGAGTAACCGAACATCTGCATGAGCAGCAACTTTGATGAACTCTGACGGAAAGCATCGCTCAATTCACGACGAGCGCCCTCGAGGATACGAGTATTGGTGGCATCACGAGGATCAAGTGTAGCCTTACCCACAGCAAATTCCAACTTTACCTCACCATTTGAGGCTATAGGACGTATCTCCATGCGTTCCTCAAAGTCTTTAAGGTTTACATCGATAGATTTAAGGAACTTAATATAGTTGGTACATACAGGTTCGTTCACTATGCCATCTTCGTTAACGTCACCATTGGCCTGCGCCATGGCATTGCCTGTCAGCAGCATGAAGAAGCCCGCCAGCAGGGCAAAGAATTTTGTTCTCTGTTTCATAATTGTTGTTTGTTTAGTTGTTAGTATTTTGTTGTTATTGATTTCGGTTTTAGTTTCTCGCTGATTTCTTATTTCACGCAGACTCCGCAGACTTTCGCAGAGAATTTTTTTCTTCTCACTGATTTTTATTTCTCACGCAGATCTCACGGATTGCACGGATACACGCATCGATTCTCTTGCGTGTGCCTCCGGGACGCAAGCACTCGGCAAAGCCGACAGCGCGAGCGAAGCAACGCGCCAATCCGTGAAATCCGTGCAATCCGTGTGAGACAAAACCCCACGACGCAAGAATTTCTGCGTTTTCTGCATGAGATGCCCAGCACCCACGTGAGAGACCCCTCCGCTTCGTTCGGACAAAGCCTCTCTTCGCTCGTCCCCCTTAAAGAGGGACAGTGCTTTATGATAGTCTTTCCGCGATGCCGTAAAGCCCCTCCATAGAGGGAGGGGTTGGGGAGGGTCTTTGCGCAACGTGCTGTAAACAAATGATTTATATGGGGGGGGGTATCGCCGCGGCGAGCACACAAAGCACCCTCAGTACAACGGCCAGAAGGGTATGTTATCATGTGTGTCATGTTCGCGGCAATGGGATTATACAAGCAAAGGTAGTAAAACTGCCTCAAAAAAACAGCAGTTTTAGTGGAAAACTGCCTTAAAAAAATGGCAGTTTGTTTTGTGTGCTATGCAAATGTTTGACAATGAGGGGATAAGATTCTGTGAAATTTGTCAAAAGGGAAATAGGGCGTTCCAAAACGGAACGCCCTATTTCTCTGAGATGCTATGTGTGTGAGCAGTTAGATCATGCGCACGAAGACTTCGATGGCTTGGTATTCGGCCATGCCGAGTTTGTCGTACTGGCGTGCGGTGTTCTGTGTGCGGTCTTCGGCACGCTGCCAGAACTCACGATGGTCTTCACCGGGGAAGGGGACAATATCCTTCTGTGAGAGATGGCGGAAGATGGCATGGCGCTTCTTGATGAGTTCATCGGGGCTGAGGGGTACGGCCATGTCTACCATGCCGAGGTCCCACTCCTGCCATGCGCCACGGTAGAGCCATATGTGGCACTCCTTGGCCCAGTCGTCGTCTTTCACCACATCCCATGCTCCGAGCACGGCCTCGATGCATACGCGGTGTGTACCATGAGGATCGGTGAGGTCACCTGCGGCATATATCTGATGGGGCTTGACTTCGCGGAGGAGGTTCACTACGATATCGATATCTGCCTCTCCTAGTTCGCCCTTCTTGATGCCTCCAGTCTCATAGAACGGAAGGTTGAGGAAGTGCGCATTGGTCTCGTCGTTCAGTCCGAATGAACGTACTGCAGCCTTCGCTTCAGCACGGCGAATAGCCCCCTTGAGGTTGAGTAAAGCGCGTGGCTCGGGTTCGCCCTCTACCTTATTGGCAATGATTTGTCGCACCTCATCGTAGCGGTCTTCGAGTCCGATTTCGCGTGCGGTATCCATGTGCTGTACCACGACGTCATCATATACTGCCACATTGCCCGAGGTCTGATAGGCTACGTGTACATCGTGTCCCTGCTCTACGAGTCGGATAAAGGTTCCTCCCATCGAGATGACATCATCGTCAGGATGCGGAGAGAAGATGATTACTCGTTTGGGAAAGGGGTTAGAGGGTACGGGTCGGGTGGTGTCGTCGCAGTTGGGCTTACCGCCAGGCCATCCAGAGATGGTGTGCTGCATGTCGTTGAATACCTCGATGTTTACCAGGTCGTATGCCTTACCCAAACTATCAAGCATATCAGCCAAAGAATTCTTCATATAGTCTTGATAGGTGAGTTTGAGGATGGGTTTCTCCACCTTGCCGCAGAGCCAGATGACGGCCTTGCGCACGAGCTTTTTGGTCCACTCGCATTGTCCTACCACCCAAGGTGCCTCTACTCGGGTGAGTTTCTCACCGGCAATCTCGTCGATGACAACCTCGATGTTCTCGTGCTGCTGCAGGAGGCTTGCGGGTACCATTTCGGTATCTTCGCCTTCTACTACTTTCTTGATAACCTCGGCCTTATTCTCACCCCATGCCATAAGTACAATTCTCTTGGCTTTGAGTATGGTCTCGATACCCATAGTAATAGCCATGGTCGGGATTTCGTTCTTTGAAAATGAACCAGCCTGTACTTTGCGTGAGTTGAGGCTCAATTGTACAAGGCGGGTGCGTGACTTCTCGTATGAGCCGGGCTCGTTGAAACCGAGCTGTCCCTTCTCACCCATACCGATGACCATGAAGTCTACCTTGCTGGCTATCTTGTCATAGGCTTTGCAGTAGGCCGATACTTCTTCCACGGAGGCAGTGCCGTCGATGACGTGTACGTTGCTCTCTTCGATGTCGATATGGCTGAGGAGCTCTTCGCGGATGCGGTAGTTGCGGCTCTGCTTATGGTCGGGAGCGATAGGGTAGAACTCGTCGAGGGTCACCACGGCTACGTTCTTGAAGCTCACCTTGCCTGCCTCGTGGCGTGCCACCAGTTCGCGGTAGAGTCCGAGGGGAGTCTTACCGGTGGTGAGTCCCAGGAGGAAGGGTTCTGTGCCTTCGTGGTTGTTGATGGCTTCAACGATTTGGTCGGCAATGTGCTGCACGCCATCGTATTCGGTTTCGAAGATTTCGGTCGGGAGTTTCTCGTAGCGGCGATAGATGTCGCTGGGAACGCCTGCGGTGATGAGTCCACCGTCTTTGGGTAATGCGTATTTACTTTTCATAGGTGTATGATATTTAAGGTTGTTTCCTTTTTCCGGTTCAAAGTTAGGGAAAGGTATTGGAATATCCTTAACTTTTTCCTTTTTTTAACGATAGACTGGTTCAATAAGTTTATCGTCATATCCTATGAATGTATGTTTTACCCTGCAAATCCGCGTCGCTGGCGTGCCCAGGGGATGATGTGCTTGGCTTCGATGCCTTGTTCGAGGAGGTGGCGCATCTGCTGCATGTAGGGGGCGGTGTACTCGAAGAAGTGCTTGTATCCCTCGCACAGGGCGTTGAGTCCCTTCTCGCCACGGCGTGTGGTGGCAAAGCGGTGCTTGGGGCATTCGCCACGGCAGGCGAAGAGGTATTCGCACTTGCGGCAGTCGGTGGGGAGGCTGTTACGCTTCTCGATGCCGAAGCGGAAGAGTTCGGGCTTGCGCTGCAGGTCGGCAAGGTGCTCGGTGCCGATGTTGCCGAGGCGGTACTCGGGGTATACGAAGTGGTCGCACATGTATACGTCGCCGTTGTGCTCTACCACGAGGCCGTCGCCGCAGGTGGGGCAGAAGGCGCAGAGCGAGGGCTGCACGCCATACCACTGGGCGAGGGTGATGTCGAAGAGCTGCACGAAGCGTTCGCCCACGTCGTTGATGACCCACTCGTCGAACACGTCGCACATGAACTTGCCGAAGGCTTTCGGGGTGATGCTCCAGGGGGCTACCTTTGAGCCTTCCGTGCTGGGGGGTACGATGGCTGCGCGACCCGATGGGGTGGCAAGTGTGTGCTCCACAACGGGTAGGAACTGCATGTACTTGCTGATGGAGCGCATGAACTGGTATACGCGCTTGCCTTGTCCGGCACAGCGGTCGTTGATGGTGCTCAGCGTGTTGTACTCTACGCCGCTCATGGCCATCATCTCGAGACCTCGCATCACGCGGTCGAAGGTGGGGTGCCCGCCTCGGTCGTGGCGGTAGGCGTCGTGGATCTCCTTGGGTCCGTCGATGGAGAGTCCGATGAGGAAGTTGTTCTGGCGGAAGAAGTCGCACCAGTCGGGGTTGATGAGCAGTCCGTTGGTCTGCAGCGAGTTCTCAATTTGCTTGTTGCCGCGATATCTATTTTGCAGTGCTACGGCCTTCTCGTAGAAGTCGATGCCTGCCAGGAGGGGCTCTCCTCCGTGCCAGCAGAAGGTGACGGTGGGTACCTGTACGGCCTCGATATACTGGCTGATGTAGCGTTCGAGCAGTTCGTCACTCATCTTGGGCTGATGGCCTCCGTAGAGGTCGGCCTTGCCCAGGTAGTAGCAGTAGTCGCAGTCGAGGTTACAGAGCGAGCCCACGGGCTTTATCATCGTGGTAAAGGCCGTGGGGCGTGTGAGTTTTTGCGCATCGGCAAAGTGGAGTGTGCTGCCTCTCATTGCTGGGGTGCTCCTTGGTGTTTGTGGCCGCTCTGCTGCATGCCGCGCAGGAGCTCGCGCTGGTAGCGCTCCTCGGCCATCTGTACGCGCATGAGTTTCTTGGCGGGGAGTATCTCCTTGAACTTGGCGAGGTACTCCTTCTCCAGTGTGGCGCACTCGATCTTGACGTCGGCCATGGCGTCAATCATCTTCACGCAGTCCTCCTCGGTGCGCTCATGAGGCGACACGGCGCGCACCTGCTTCCACACACGGCGGTTGGCCTCGTGCTTCTTGCCCTGCAACTCGAAGTAGAGGGGGAAGAAGGCTACGCTCTCCTCGTCGGTGAGTTCGGCATGGCGGGTGATAAACTCCTTCTGCTTGGCCTGATACTCCTCGGGAGTCATGCGTGGGCGTTGTCCTTGGGGTTGCTGGGCTGCTGCGGCGAGGCATACGAACCCGATGAGTAGGGTGGTGAGGTATCGTCTCATATTGTTCTTCTTTTTATGTATGAATAATTATTCGTAATCGGCGGTGGTGAGGTAGGAGTAGAGCACATACTCGTCGTAGAGCGATGAGGACATGAAGTGGTCGGCCTCGTCGTCGTAGAGCTCCTCGAGGGCTATCTGCTCGTTGCGGGTCACCTGACTGTGCTGTACGTAGGCGATGCCCTGCATGAGGAAGACGATGCCCACGAACATGGCTGCCAGGTAGAGCAGTGGCTTGATGCGTGTCATGAGGGTGATCCTCGCCTCGGGTGCGGCCTCGGGGGTGGCCTCGGGCAGGCGGCTCATCAGCTGCTCGTGGAACTGCTCGAAGTATCCTTCGGGTACCTTGTAGGGGGACTTGGTGCCGTATCGGGCCTTCAGTTCGCTATCGGTGTTCATATCTTTTCTCCTTCGTTTTGTGTTTCTTTGACTCTGTTCCTTGGCGAGGGTTTAATTGTCCCGCTCCAAATATTCGCTAATTTTTTTCACGGCGATGTGGTACGATGCCTTCAGGGCTCCTGTGCTGGTGCCGAGGATGGCCGACATCTCCTCGTACTTCATCTCGTCGTAGTATTTCATGTTGAACACCATGCGCTGCTTGGGCGGGAGGGTCTGTATGGCGGCTTGCAGACGGGCTTGCAGGTGGTCGCCGTCGAACCACTCGTCGGCTTCGATGCCCTTGGCGGCCTCGTCGATGTCGTCAAACTGGACGTGGCTGTTCTTGCTGACGAAGGTGTAGGTCTCGTTGGTGGCTATGCGGTAGAGCCAGGTGAGCACTTTCGACTGGCCGAGGAATCCGTCGAGCCCTGTCCAGGCCTTCATGAAGGTACTCTGTAGGATGTCGTTGGCATCGTCGTGCGAGCCTACCATGCGGCGGATGTGCCAGTAGAGTGTCTCGCTATGGGCCTTCACCAGCAGGGAGAAGGCAGCGTTGCGCGTCTTCGTATCGCGCAATTGTAGGATGAGGTTCTCTTCGTCGTAGTTGTGGGGCATGAGGGTGTTCATAGATTTGTGGTGCGAAATTAGTGTAAAACGGGTGAAAAAGCAAAAAAAGGTCTTTATTTTCTGTGTGCGAAGGTGCGACTTTTATTTTTGCCTCTCCGACTTAGTTCAAAAGACTTCAAATAACTTCAAATAACTTTTTGCAATCCGTTTATTTGCAGTGAGATAATGATTTTCCGTAGGTGTGATGACGCCACGCTACAGGTGCGAAAATCCGCTGCCGCAGGTGCGGCAAATCGCTTGGATAGGTTATGGGGTTATGGAGGGGCTGTTGGCTTTTGAGAAGTGAACCTTACCATCCGGATGGCCCATCACCTATAACCCGAAAACTCCTAACCCCCTAACTCAACACATATGCGCATAATGCGCGGCCGCCACGCGTGCGTGCGCTCATATCCCCTCGAAAGCACTCAGTACTCACCCTCAATTAATTTGTGCACTGTCTTTTTGTACAGGTATTATTATGGGCATATTTAGTAATTATATATACTATGTATATCTAATTACTAAATATGAATTTTTATTACAACTATTTTGCTCCATCGGGGGGGAGAGCAGATTAATTGAGTACTGAGTACTGAGTGTCTTTTTTCCTGAAAAGGGTTGACTCCTTTTAGACCTTGCGTCACCTCCTCAGTTCGATGCGGAAGGTGGTGCCTTTGCCCAGTTCGGAGTGCTTGACGTAGATGCGCCCCTTGTGGTAGCTCTCGATGATGCGCTTGGCCAGTGAGAGGCCGAGGCCCCAACCGCGCTTCTTGGTGGTGAAGCCGGGGGAGAAGACGGTGCTGAAGTGGCCCTTGTGGATGCCCTTGCCGGTGTCCTCGATGTCGATGTAGACGCGCTCGTCGGTCTGCGCCATGTGGATGTTGATGCTGCCCTCGCCGTCCATGGCGTCGATGGCGTTCTTGCAGAGGTTCTCGATGACCCACTCGAAGAGGGGGCTGCACATGCGCACGATGACGGGGCGCTCGCTCCGATGGAGGGTGATGGCGATGTGCTCCGACGTGCGGCGGCCGATGTAGTCGACCACGCGCTGCAGCGCCTCGCCCAGGTCCTCGGGCGTGGTCTCGGGCAGTGAGCCTATCTTGGAGAAGCGCTCGGCGATGATCTCGAGCCGGTGGACGTCCTTGCTCATCTCGGGGATGAGGTCGTCGTCGGGGTAGGTGGTGCGCAGGATCTCGGTCCATGCCATGAGCGACGAGATGGGCGTGCCCAACTGGTGGGCCGTCTCCTTGGACAGTCCCACCCACACGCGGTTCTGCTCGGAGCGCTTCATGCTGAGCAGTGCGAAGAGGGCTACGGCGAGGAAGATGATGAAGACACCGAACTGCACGTAGGGGTACACCTCGAGGCGCTTGAGCATGAGCGAGTCGTCGTAGCACACCTCATAGTATTCGCCCGGGTCGGTGAGGTCCATGCGGATGATGTGGCCCGCCTCGCGCATGGAGGCAGCCCGCTGCATGAGGTAGCCCAGCGTATCGGCCGACTGGATGCGCACGTTGCTGTAACTCTCGATGCTGCCCTTGCCGTCGAGCACGATGACCGGTATCGTGTGGTTGCCACGGATGACGGTGAGCACGAGGCTCAGGTCGGTGCCCTCGTCGGCAGCGTTGAAGGTGCGCATGGCCTCGGTCCATATCTCCATGCGGGTGCTCTCCTCCTCGGCGAGGTCGCTCACGAGGTGGCTTGAGAAGATCAGCGATGCCACGCCCAGCAGCACGGCGATGAGGATGAGTGAGAACTTTATCGTTCGGGTGCGATTAAACCATTCCATAAATTTATAGTCTTATAAGAGTGTAAACGGCAAATAGGGCGAAATCGTATAAAGGGGCATGGCAATTTGGTGAGGATTTGGATTTTAGTGTTGAAAACTTTGTCCTTTGTAAAAAAGGCTGTATCTTTGTGCGAAATAGTGGAATTTTAAGTTTAACTAATAATCTTAATACTAATTTTATTATTAATCATTATGAAAGTAAAACACATTCTTTCTCTTGCATTGGCAGCCTTGATGACCGCAGGTGGCCTCAATGCTCAGTCGCTTTCGCCCTCTACCAAGACACATTGGGACAAGGGTACACTCGTCGTTGAAACTCCCGAGCGTCCCGCTGGTCAGGAGCACGTGCTCGGCCTCACCGCTCCCAAGCTCGAGACCGTACGCGTAGGTTTCGTAGGTCTCGGTATGCGTGGTCCCTGGGCTGTAATGCGTTTCGCTCACATCCCCGGTGTTGAGATTGTTGCACTTTGTGACTATGAAGAAGGCCGCGCAGAGGCTTGCCAGAAGTACCTCCGCGATGCAAACTTGATCCCCGCCGACATCTACTACGGCGAGAAGGGCTATGAGGAGCTCTGCAAGCGCGACGATATTGACCTCGTATACGTTGCTACCGACTGGAACCACCACTTCCCCGTGGCTAAGTTTGCCATGGAGAACGGCAAGCACACCGCTATCGAGGTGCCTTCAGCAATGAACCTCGAGCAGTGCTGGGAGCTCATCGACCTCTCTGAGCAGACCCGTCTCCACTGTTTCATCCTCGAGAACTGCTGCTACGACTACTATGAGATGAACGCCCTCGCTATGGCACAGGACGGTATCTTCGGTGAGATTATCCGCGCTGAGGGTGCCTACATCCACGGCCTCGAGTGGTTCTGGGATTCATACTGGAAAGACCCCGCTGACAACGACGTGGACAACCTCCACTGGCGTATGAAGTACAACATGGAGAACCGTGGCGACGTGTACGCTACTCACGGCCTTGGCCCCGTAGCACAGTGCCTCAACATTCACCGTGGTGACCGCTTCACAACCCTTATCGCTATGGACACCGAGAGCTTCGTAGGTAAGGAGTGGGTTGAGAACAAGACCGGCAAGGAGTGCAAGGAGTTCCGCAATGGTGACCACACCACAACCCTCATGCGTACCGCTAACGGTAAGGTGGTTGAGATCCAGCACAACGTGATGACTCCCCAGCCCTACAACCGCTTGTTCAAGCTCACCGGTACAAAGGGTTACGCTACCAAGTACCCCACACCCGAGTATGCACTCTCAGGCGAGGCTCTCAAGGGTACCGACGCTCCTCAGATGGACAACCTCAACGCTCACGGCTTCATCAACGCCGAGCAGAAGCAGGCCCTCGAGAAGAAGTACTACCACCCCATCCTCACCAAGTATGGCGAGAAGGGCCGTCAGATGGGTCACGGCGGTATGGACTACATCATGGACGCACGTCTCGTATACTGTCTCCAGAATGGTCTTCCCCTCGATATGGACGTATATGACCTCGCTGAGTGGTGCTCACTCGCTGAGCTCGGCGCCATCTCTATGGACAACAACTGCGCTGCTGTGACCTTCCCCGACTTCACACGTGGTCACTGGAACGACCAGCAGGGCTACAAGCACGCTTACGCTCCCGCTGAGGAGGAGGCTATCGCTGAGGCTAAGGCCGATGCATACACCGCCGCACAGAAGGAGGCTACCGTAGCTTGCAACCTCTGGGCTCTCTACGACGCTGTAAAGGCTGCTCCCGATGCAGCTGCCAAGGCAAAGGCTAAGAAGGCTTACGACAAGGCTGTCGTAAAGGCTGAGAAGATGATTGCCAAGGCTCTCAAGAAGTAATTGAGTCTCGAGAACTTATAAAAAAAGGGAGGACACTTAGTGTTCTCCCTTAATTTTTATTATTTATAAATAATAAGGGGCGTTTTTGCAGAACTATTTTCTCATTATCATCCCATCGCATACCGCGAATTCCTCTTCGCTCACAATGCGATTAAGGAAGGGGCGTAGATGTTCGGAGGGGATGGGTAGTGTGTGTAACTCCTCTATGGAATGAGTCCTGTTGTCTGATAGTAGGTCGATGACCATGTCGAGGTAGGCTTGGTATGCAGTTTCGGGAAATGTAGCGTTGCGCTGGGCACGGCAGTTGTCGCATTGCTGGCAGGGTAGGGCTGTGTGCTCGCCGAAGTAGCGGAGCAGCATACGGCTACGGCATTGCTTGTCGGATAGGGCGTACTCCTTCATGGCTTCTATCCGGAGGGCATATTTCTCTTTACGCTCCTCGTAAACTGTGTGGGGGATAAGAACTCGGGAAGTGTCGATGCGCTTCTGCGTGAAGGTCACCGAGGGGCAGGTGCGGCGAGGAATATATTGTATCACGCGCGCGCGACCCAGTCCGAGCAGCGATTCGTAGAGGGGCTCGAGTTCGATGCCGCTCATCTCGCTGATGTATTTCTCATCGATAAACACGTAGTCACTGAACACACCGCTGTAGAGGCGCAGGAGGGTGCGGATGACTTGGTCCGATGTGTCGCTGATATCGTAACGACGGTATAGCTCGTCGCGGGGGATGATGAAACGCAGGCGCGAAGTGTGCTCCTCCTCTTCTTGATAATGGATGTAACCAGCCTGTGTGAGTAGGCGTAGGGCACTGTCTGTTTGTACGATGGGAAGGTGGTAGGCACGGCAGAACTCATTTAGGTCGAAATCGTATCGGCAACCTATGCCATCGCCTACGGCCATTTGATAGTAGTAGCCGAGTCGCTCGTAGACGTTGCGGATGAACTCCTTTTCGGGGAAGTTGTCCGATATGCGGCGAGAGAGTTTGCGTTTGTCGTCGGGGGCATAGAGCAGTACGGCATAGGCGGTGAGGCCATCGCGTCCGGCACGTCCGGCTTCTTGGTAGTAGGCCTCGGGGGAGTCCGGCATCTCGTAGTGGATAACGAGGCGTACGTTTGCCTTATCAATTCCCATGCCGAAGGCATTGGTGGCAACAATGACACGTATACTCCCCTCGGTCCATTGCTGTTGACGCTTGTCCTTGTCGCGGGTGTCGAGGCCTGCATGGTAGAACGAGGCGCTGATGCCATGCTCCACGAGCATCTTGGCAATCTCGCGTGTCTTGTCGCGGTTGCGTACGTAGACGATGGCCGAGCCCTCTACGCGGGTAAGGATGTGCAGCAACTCGGCATCCTTGTTTTCGGTGGAGCGCACGATGTAGTTAAGGTTCTTGCGCTCGAAACTCATGCGGAACACGTTCTTGGTGCGGAACAGGAGTTTCTCCTGTATGTCTTCGACCACCTCAGGTGTGGCCGTAGCGGTAAGGGCAAGGATGGGCACCTCGGGCAGTTGCTTGCGTATCTCTGCAATGGCGAGGTATGAGGGGCGGAAGTCGTAGCCCCATTGCGATATGCAGTGGCTCTCATCGATGGTAATGAAACTCACCTCCATACGGCGTAGTTTGTTGAGAAAGATGTCCGAGGAGAGTCGCTCGGGCGAGACGTAGAGAAACTTGTACCCGCCGAGGATACAGTTGTCGAGCGCTGTCACGATGTTGTCGCGGCTCATGCCCGAGTAGATGGCTGTGGCCTTGATGCCGCGCTCGCGTAACTTGCTCACTTGGTCTTTCATCAAGGCAATGAGTGGAGTGACCACAACGCACACGCCTGGCATGGCCAGGGCAGGTACTTGAAAGGTGATACTTTTACCGCCTCCCGTAGGCATCAGGCCAAGTGTGTCTCGTCCGCTTCCTATGCTGCGGATGATATCTTCCTGTATGCTGCGAAACGAATCGTAGCCGAAGTGCTCGCGAAGTACCTCTACGTAGTTCACTCCTCGTGTGTGTTTGGCCTGATGCTCTCGATAAATAGCTGTATTTCACCACGTTTGTGTGAGTTCTCCTCCACAGTGTAACAGATGTCAAAAGCTTGTTTAGATTTGATGTAGCGCGCTTGCGAACTCTGTCCGAAAGCAATGCCATTTATGACGTTATTGCTCTTGTTGTCCACCAACTCCAGCTTGATATGCTCTTGGTTGCGTCCCACTACGCGGCTGGTGCCGAAGTCATAGACGTGGCGTGTGCAGAATATGGGCTTGGGATTGTCGGGGCCGAAGGGCTCGAATCGCTTCAAGTCGTTATAGAGTTTCATGGTGCAGTCGCTGAAGGTCAACTCTTCGTCAATATAGATATTGGCTTCGGTTTGTGTAGGTTGTATGTTTTCGGCCACATACTCCTCGAAGCGGCGGGTAAATTCCTCGACATTCTCAACCTTGAGTGAAAGGCCTGCAGCATAGGGGTGTCCGCCAAAGTTCTCCAACAGGTCGCGACAACTGTCAATGGCTTTGTACACATCGAAGTCTGCCACTGAACGTGCTGACCCTGTAGCGATATTGTTAGTCTTGGTGAGCACTACTGATGGACGGTAAAAAAGTTCGGTCAATCGCGATGCTACGATACCAATGACTCCTCGGTGCCAGTCTTCATTATATAGCACGATGCTTCGTTTGTCAGCCAGTCCCTCGAGGTTGTCCACGATGCGGTTGGCCTCTTCGGTCATACTCTTGTCCAGATCTTTGCGTGCTTCGTTATATTCGTTTATCTGGTTGCTCATGTCCAATGCCTTGCGATAATTCTTTTCGGTGAGTAGGTCTACAGCCTCACGTCCGGTTTGTATGCGTCCCGAAGCATTGATGCGTGGCCCAATCTTAAAGATGATGTCGTTGAGCTTGATCTCTTTGTCCTTTAGTCCGCACACTTCTATGATGGCTTTGAGTCCCGTACTGGGGTTGTTGTTTATCTGGCGTAATCCATGGTAGGCAAGGATGCGGTTCTCTCCCATGATGGGGACAATGTCTGAGGCGATGCTCACCGCCACCAAATCAAGATAGGGGATGAGTTGACTGAACTCGATGCCATTGTCCTTGGCAAAAGCTTGCATGAGCTTGAAGCCTACACCACAACCCGACAGGTGAGGGTAGGGGTAGCTTGACTCGCGTAGTTTGGGGTTGAGTATGGCTACTGCCGGGGGCAAAACTTCATCTTGTACGTGATGGTCGCACACGATGAAATCTATGCCCAAAGTCTTGGCATAGGCAATTTCGTCTACTGCTTTCACGCCGCAGTCGAGTACTATGACCAGTGTTACGCCCGAGGCTTTGGCATAGTCTACACCTTGGAACGATACGCCATACCCGTCATTGTCGCGGTCGGGGATGTAGTAGTCGATGTTGGTGGTAAACTGTTGCAAGAAACGGTACACCAGAGCGACAGCCGTTGTGCCATCTACGTCATAATCACCATAGACGAGTATGCGTTCCTTGCGTCCGAGGGCTTTATTGATGCGCGCCACAGCAGCATCCATCCCGTCCATCAGAAAGGGGTCATGCAAGTCGAGTAGGCTGGGACGAAAAAACTTTTTCGCCTCGGAAACCGTCCGTATGCCTCTCTCCTGTAGCAGACGGCATAGCACAGGACTGATGCCTATCTCCTCGGATAGCGTCTCAGCATCTACGCAGTCCTGTTGGGTGGGAGGTTGATAATTCCATTTGTAACTCATTATGTATGTTCTTTTTTTGTTGTCTTATCAAGCGGCTCAAAAGAGAGCCTCAACGGCGAGTTGCAACCATTTATGCCTACTCACCCATTTTATCATGTAAAGGTACAAAAAAAGAATGGATACAAACGAATAGTTTAAGTAAAATTATGAATATTGTGCTTTGTTCGTCATCAGTGTATTAGTTGGGTATGATGCTGAACATGCGCAACATCATCCACGTGGCAATCATATGACAGATGTCACCTAAGATAACGAGGATGTGGAATGCGGAATGTGCGTAGGGGATTTTCTTGAAACTGTAAAGTACTGCGCCAATGATGTAAGCTATGCCTTCACCTACCACCCATAGTACGATGGGGAGGCTGCAAGTGTCGTAAAAGGGTTTGAAGGCTATCAGAATGGTTAGTCCCATGAGTACATAGCAGGTGGTCTCGAGGTAGTTCTGTACCTTCATCTTTCTAAAACTGAGTGCTGTGCCCACTATAGCGCAAAGCCATACGAAAGCAAAAATAACCAAGCCCCAAACGGGCTCACCTCCGTCTCGCATGGCTATGAGAGTGAGTGGGGTATAGCTTCCGGCAATGTGCCAGTAGATGGCTGCATGGTCAAATTTGCGGGTGAGAGCCTTGGCATATGTCCCACTTGCCGGGATGGCATGGTAGAGGGTGGAAGCCGCGTATGAACTGACTACACCGAATAGATATAGTGTAAGGCTGAAGGGAACTATCCAAGAACTTGTACTGTTGCTCTGTACAAGAAAATATGTGCATACGACAAGTGCCATGACAAGGCCAGTAGCGTGTGTCGTGGTGTTGACGATTTCTTCGGAGTGTGAATAGGCATGTTGTTCTTTCATAGGACAAAAGTAGTCTTTTTTTCTGAGTCATGTATTGCTCGTCTTTTCTTTTTGTCGTATTGGGTCGTGGATAGCACAACTATGGCAGCTTTGCAGTCTGAAGATAGGTGAAAGCTCGGTTTAGATTGCTGTCGTAGGAATAGTAAATATTCAAAATAATTTTGTATTTTTCTTGTCTTGCATTATCTTTGTCGTACAAACTTAGTTTTAAGGAATTATGTCAGAACCTAAAAAAATGGAACGTCCTCGTACTGGACGATTGTTGGCAGGTGTATGTGCAGCTATTGCCAACTATGCAAATATTGATGTTACCGTAGTACGTGTCATCTACACGTTGGCAACCATATTTACAGCATTCTGTGGAGTTATCGTATATTTTATCATGGCATTACTTGTCCCTGAGGAAAAGAGCCAATTTAACATAAAAAGATGATAAAAGTTGGAATACTTGGTGCTGCGGGTTATACAGGTGGAGAACTTATCCGTTTGCTAGTGCATCACCCCGAGGCAGAGATTGTCTTTGCCAACAGTGAGAGTAATGCCGGTAACTTCGTGGCTGATGTACATGAGGGATTATTAGGTGATACAGACCTTCGTTTTACTGATTCCATGCCCTTCGATGAAGTGGACGTGGTGTTCTTCTGCTTTGGTCACGGTAAGAGCGAAGAGTTCCTCAAAAAGCATGCCATTCCTGCGCATGTGAAGATTATCGACTTGGCGCAAGACTTCCGCATCGCGGCTCCCACGCACGACTACGTGTATGGACTCCCCGAAATACATAAGGAGCAAATCTGCAAGTGTCAGCGTTTGGCCAACCCCGGTTGCTTTGCCACCTGCATACAGCTCGGTTTGCTGCCTTTAGCAAAGGCCGGATTGCTCACTCATGACGTGGCGGTGAATGCTATTACTGGTTCTACTGGTGCAGGTCAGAAACCTGTGTCTACTACTCATTTCAGTTGGCGCTCCGACAACATGAGCATCTATAAGGTATTCACCCATCAGCACCTGCACGAGATACGTCAGTCGCTCACCGAGCTACAAGGTTCGCTTGAGGTGGATGTTGACTTTATTCCTTATCGTGGCGACTTTGCTCGCGGCATCTTCTGCACCGAAGTGGTGAAGTTCGACGGCGAGGAGGGCACACCTGCCAATCCCACAGCCGAGCAATTGGCAGATATGTATCGCGCGTTCTATGCCGATGCAGCCTTTACCCACTATATTGATAAGGCGCTCGACTTAAAACAGGTGGTTAACACCAATAAAGCGTTCGTACACATCGACAAATTTGGCAACAAGGCTGTCATCACCTGCATCATCGACAACCTCCTGAAGGGTGCCGTAGGTCAGGCAGTGCAGAATATGAACCTAATGTTCGGCATTGACGAGAAATCCGGACTTGGTTTGAAGGCGAACGCATTCTAATTCAATTAGCATATGAATCTTTTTGACGTATATCCCCTCTATCCCATAGAGCCCGTGCGCGGCAAGGGAAACTATGTATACGATGCCGCTGGCACCGAATATCTCGACCTCTATGGAGGTCATGCCGTAATCTCTATTGGTCATGCCCACCCGCACTATGTGCAGATGATTAGTGAGCAGGTGGCTAAACTCGGCTTCTATTCTAACTCTGTAGAGAACAGTTTGCAACAGCAATTGGCCGAAAAACTCGGTCGCCTCTCGGGCTACAATGACTATAGCCTCTTCCTCTGCAACTCTGGTGCTGAGGCGAATGAAAATGCTATCAAGCTCGCTTCATTCCATAACGACAAAGCCAAGGTGTTGGCTTTCAGTAAGGCTTTCCACGGCCGCACTTCAGGTGCTGTAGCAGCCACGGATAATCCCAAGATTAACGCCCCCTTCAATCGCACTCCGAATGTTGAGTTCGTGCCTCTCGGTGATATTGTTGCTGTGGAGGAAAAGTTGCAGACGGGCGAGTTCTGTGCCGTTATCATCGAGGGCATACAGGGTGTGGCTGGCATTCATTGTCCCTCGGCAGAGTTCCTCTGCCAATTGCGTGAGATGACTACCAAGTATGGCGTTTCGCTCATTCTTGACGAGATACAGTCGGGTTATGGCCGTACAGGCAAGTTCTTCGCCCACCAGATTGCCGACATCCGCCCCGACCTCATCACCATAGCCAAGGGTATGGGTAATGGTTTCCCCATCGGTGGTGTACTCATTGCTCCTCACTACAAGCCCTGGCCCAGTATGCTCGGCACAACTTTCGGCGGCAACCACTTGGCATGCGCCGCAGCCATTGCCGTGCTCGACGTGTTTGAGCAGGAGAGCCTCATTGAGAATGCTGCCGAGGTAGGTGCTTACCTCATCGAAGAACTCAAGAAAATTCCACAAATCAAGGAGGTGCGTGGTCGCGGTCTGATGATTGGCATCGAGATTGAAGGCTCGGCTTCAGAGTTCCGCAAGCGCTTGCTCTTCGAGAAACACATCTTCACAGGTGGTGCAGGTGTGTCAACCGTGCGTCTACTCCCTGCATTGGGCATCACAAAAGCGCATGCCGATGTGTTCCTTGCTGCTTTCAAGGAGTTGATATCTTAACTGTTGGCTGTTAGCATTTAGCTATTGGCTGTTGGTTTT
Source organism: Bacteroidaceae bacterium (assembly GCA_045612065.1). Classification (GTDB taxonomy): domain Bacteria; phylum Bacteroidota; class Bacteroidia; order Bacteroidales; family Bacteroidaceae; genus UBA1189. The sequence goes on along the minus strand of JAZKYH010000022.1, from coordinate 58,778 downwards.
CTTGATTTAAGAGAATCCTCACAAAAAAGAAATTGCATAAGGCGTAAGCCCTATGCAATTTTTCTTTTATCGAAACTGAAAACCTCTCTTACTTTGCGTTTTCGAACTCCTCAATCTTGGCGGTGTTCTCCAAAAGGAAGTCGATATCGTCAAGGGCATTCATCAAGCAATACTTCTTATAGCCATTGATGTCGAATGTCTCGCTGTGACCTGTAGTAAGGTTGGTGACGGTTTGGTTGGGCACATCAACACGCACCTCGGCTTGAGGGTTAGCCTCTACGGTATCGAACAACTCCTGCTGGAACTCGCGGCTAACGATAACGGGAAGCACGAAGCAGTTGAGCAAGTTGTTGCGATGAATGTCGGCAAATGAACTGCTGATGACTACGCGTGCGCCATAGCCAGCGATAGCCCAAGCAGCGTGTTCACGGCTTGAACCTGAACCCCAGTTTTGTCCACCGATAATAATCTCATGTACGCCCTCGCGAGGAGCCTCGCTATACTCGGGACGGTTCATTACAAAGTCTGCCACGGGCTTGCCCTCGCCATCATAACGGAGGTCGTGCATGAAGGCATCGCCGAAGAACTTGGGGTCGCGTGTGGTGCTGGCCAAGTAACGGGCAGGGATGATGAGGTCGGTGTTGCAGTTGTCAATCTGTATAGGGAGACAGGTTGACTGTATGATGTCAAATTTCTGTTTTGCCATAATAATTACATTTTACGAGGATCGGTTACTACTCCTGTGATTGCTGAGGCTGCCACTACGAGGGGCGATGCGAGGATGGTGCGTGCACCGGGTCCTTGACGGCCTACGAAGTTGCGGTTGCTGGTTGAGATGGAGAGCTTGCCTGCAGGCACCTTGTCGGGGTTCATTGCCAAGCATGATGAGCATGAGGGGAGGCGAAGTTCAAAGCCTGCCTCTTCGAGAATCTTATCGATACCCTCATCGATAATCTGCTGGCGCACGAGCCATGAGCCAGGCACGAGCCATGCCACCACGTTCTCGGCTTTCTTCTTGCCTTTAACCACAGAGGCGAAGGCGCGGAAGTCCTCAATACGGCCATTGGTGCAAGCGCCAAGGAAGCAGTAGTCGACGGGAGTGCCCTCGAGTTTCTGTCCAGGCTCGAACTGCATGTAGTCGAGCATAGCGAGGAATTGTGCATGGTCCTCTGCGGCTACCTCTTCAAGTGTAGGAATACACTCGTCGATAGCGATACCTGCACCGGGGTTAGTGCCATAGGTGATGCGGGGAGCAATGTCCTCAGCACGGTAGGTAACCTCCTTGTCGAACACGGCGTCAGCGTCAGAGTAAAGTTGTTTCCACTCCTCTACAGCCTTGTCCCACGCTTCACCCTTGGGTGCATATTCGCGACCCTTGAGGTAGGCGAAAGTTGTCTCGTCGGGAGCAATAAGACCTGCACGTGAGCCCATCTCGATAGAGAGGTTCGAGAGTGTCAGACGACCCTCCATAGACATATTGCGAACGGTAGAACCGGCATACTCCACAGCGTAGCCCGTAGCACCAGATGTGGTGAGCTGCGCCATGATGTAGAGCGCTACGTCCTTGGCGGTAACGCCTTCGGCCAATTCGCCTTCGATGTTGATGCGCATGGTCTTGGGCTTGCTCTGCAGGATGGTTTGCGAGGCGAGCACCTGGGCCACCTCACTGGTACCGATACCCATGGCGATAGCGCCTACAGCACCATGTGTAGAGGTGTGTGAGTCGCCACATACGATGGTCATGCCTGGAAGTGAGAGTGCCTTCTCGGGACCTACCACGTGGATGATGCCATTGTCCTTGGTACCCATGGCAAAGTGGCGGATGCCAAACTCGGCGCAGTTGGCGGCGAGTGTCTCTACCTGCTTGCGTCCTACGGGATCGTCAATGCGCTCCTGCTGGTCGCTTGGGGTGTTATGGTCGGGCATGGCCACCACATGGTCGGGGCGGAATACGCGGATGTTCTTATCTCTCAGTGTGTCGAACGCCTGCGGTGTAGTCACCTCATGGCAATAGAGGCGGTCGATATAAAGTTGTGTGGGACCATCTTCCACCTTCTGTACTACGTGGGCATCCCAAATCTTATCGAATAAAGTCTTCATCTTACTTAAACTTGTTTATACAGTCAATATATGCCTCCACGCTGGCAGCGATGATGTCGGTATTGGCACCGAAGCCGTAGTAGAGTTGGTTGTTGTACTCCACCTGCATGTGCACCTTACCCACGTCATCAGAACCCTTGCTGATGGCTTGGATAGTAAACTCCTTGAGGGTCATGTTGCGCTTGATGATTTGCTTCAAGGCGCTGATGGCCGCATCGACGGGACCATTACCTGTGGCAGCAGCTTCGAATGATTCGCCTGCGATCTTCAAGCCAAGGCTTGCTACTGAGCGTACACCTACACCGCTGGTCACCTGCAAGTAGTCGAGTTTGATGTGGTGGTTGTCGCTACGGTCAGCACCGGCAAGCATCAACACATCGTCGTCGTTGATTTCCTTCTTCTTGTCGGCCAACTTGAGGAACTCCTCGTACACCTTGTCGAGTTTATCCTGCTCCAGTTCTACACCGAGCACAGAGAGACGGTGTTTCAACGCTGCACGTCCACTGCGGGCAGTGAGCACGATGGCATTGTCGTCGATACCCACATCCTTGGGGTTCATAATCTCGTAAGTCTCCACATTCTTCAGCACACCATCCTGGTGGATACCGCTTGAGTGCGCAAAGGCATTGCGGCCCACAACAGCCTTGTTGGGCTGCACAGGCATGTTCATCAATGAGCTCACCATGCGGCTGGTGGGGTATATCTTCTGAGTGTTGATGTTGGTCTCGATGCCCAAGTCGGGATGAGTCTTGAAGATCATCGCCACCTCCTCGAGTGAAGTGTTACCGGCACGTTCACCGATACCATTGATGGTCACCTCCACCTGACGTGCGCCGTTGAGCACACCAGCCACGGTGTTGGCAGTGGCCATACCGAGGTCGTTGTGGCAGTGGGTAGAGAGGATGGCACGGCCTGCTGCGAAAGCATCAACGTGCTCATAGAGATATTTAATCTTCTCACCATACTCATAAGGAGTGCGGAAGCCTGTGGTGTCGGGGATGTTACACACCGTAGCACCTGCCTTACATACAGCCTCGATGACACGAGCAAGATACTCATTGTCGGTGCGGCCAGCATCCTCGGCATAGAACTCCACGTCCTCCACATAGCGCTTGGCATACTTCACCGCAGCTACGGCACGCTCGATAATCTCCTCAGGAGTACTATTGAATTTGTAGCGGATGTGCGAGGGGCTGGTGCCAATGCCTGTATGGATACGCTTGCGCTTGGCATACTTCAAAGCTTCGGCGGCTGCATCAATATCCTTCTCCACGGCACGGGTAAGCGCGCAGATGGTGGGCCATGTCACAGCCTTACTGATCTCGATGACAGAATTAAAATCGCCAGGACTTGATACGGGGAATCCCGCCTCGATAACATCAACGCCGAGCAGTTCCAACTGCTTGGCTACTTGAATCTTCTCCACCGTATTGAGTTGACAGCCGGGCACCTGCTCGCCATCACGCAATGTGGTGTCAAAGATGTATAATCTATTATTGTCCATAGTATTTATATGTGTATTAATCTTTTTACCTTAGGGGTTGCAAAAATATAAACAAATCGCCTACTTGCAAAATAAAATGTAAGTAAATAACAGAAAAATACGACTTTATTGTCGTTTTTCTTATTAGAAAGCAAGAGAGAGTTGGCGGCAGTTAACGTCGCGCAGCGAAAGAATTTCCTGCTGGAAGTTGCGCACGAGAAGTTCGGATAGTTTCTCGCGTTTTTCGGGCTTGGCCACAATGGCTTGGCGCGACCAGATGCGGTCTACATTGTAGTTGTTGTAGAGTTGCTCCATGAAGGTGTCGTCAGGATTCTGACACTTACCGTCGCTGTTGGTGAGCATCCACTGGAAATGACGATACGAGAGCAGGTCGCAGAACTTCTTCAAACGTATCTGCTCCTTGTCGCCGAAGTCGGTGTTGTGGTGTCTCTTTCCCGTGGGGCGGTAAGGAGGATCAAGAAAGAAGAAAGTATTACCACATGCCTCACTATAAGTCTTCTCATAGTCACCACAGAGGATGGTTACGCGTTGCAACAATTTGCTGTCGGCATAGATGGTGCGCTCGTCGCAGATGATGGGGTACTGCAAGTGATTGTACGCTCCGTTAAACTTTCCCTCGGCATTGACGCGATAGTTGGCGTTCGATGTCTTGTTGAGGAAGATAAACAGAGCGGTGTGGCGTAGTCCGTCGGCACGGCGTGCGTTAAACTCACTGCGCAATTCGTTGAAATACTCGTGGCGTTCCTCTTCATCGAGAGGGAGAAACTCCTTTTGAATCTTCTTGAGTTCGGCGACCAACTCCTTGGCGCGGTCACGCACGGTGTTGTAGGCGCGGATGAGATCGAGGTTATTGTCATTGATGATGGCACGGCGGATGTTAGGGTAGGTCTGCAACATATGGAAGAGCAGCGCACCGCCACCCACGAAAGGCTCTATGTAAGTGACATTGGGAATTTCGGCAAAGTCGGCGGGTAATGCTTGGGTCAGTATGTGTATGTGCTGACTCTTTGTTCCCGGCCATTTGACAAATGGTTGTGCCCCAATATTCAATCCTGCCATCTCTTGTATATCGATTTACCCTACAAAGTTAGTGGAATTGAACCGTTTAAGCAAGAATTTTGTCGGTTTTCTTTTCTGAAATGTTCAAAAAAAAGGAATTTTTTCTGATTTTTTCCTCAAAAAGTTTTCCAAAAGGGGAGATTGACGGAGAAACTCGTGATGGTTGGGAGTTTAGAAGCGAAATATTTCGCTGTGCAGGTTTCAGCAAGCTTGTAGGTTGTAATTGATAAATGGTCTCTTGATATCGTCTCTTTATGTTTGCGTATTCGGAAAAGGATGTGAAGCCTTATCTCTGCAAATGTTGTCGATATATAGGACTTCCAATGGGAGATGTGATGGGAAAATGTGATGGAGGAGTGAAGGATGCTCCTTGCTTATTTGTTGTTTGTTTTGGATGTCTATCTCTTAGACATGTCGATTGGCGGCTTGCAGTGTGCCTTTTCTGATAAATCTTGTCCCGTCACACACCAATCTTTCTGCACCTTCGAGATGTTTCTCGGCATCCACTCTGTCGATGCTGTGCACACGCAGTGCTGATGAGCTCGGGTAGCGGTTGAAGAAGGTGTTGTTGGTTATGTACATTTCAATGCGCTCAATGTAGGTTTCCTTGCCTACCACATTATAGTAAGTCAGTATTTTAGGTACAATTCTGGGAAGCACTTTGATGCCCGTTCTCCCATCTTTGAAGATGACGAACGCCACTATATGCCAGCGCTGCTTGGTGCCATAGAGTTGCTCCTTCTGTGCTTGGGTGGGCTTGTGGGAAATTCTGATGTGTCTGCCGAATTTCTCGTTTATCGTCTTCATGAGGTGTTTGAACACTCGTCCGTGCGCTGATGAATCTTTGATATTGTTATATCCGATGTAGTAGTGAATCATCTCGTGGATGATGATGTCTTCGATCTCTGCTTCGGCAAGATCAATCCTCGTGTTGATGCGCAGCTTGAAGTCATAGCACACCGTTTTTCCAAACAATGTCCTTTTCTTCTTATATACACACAGGCCGAGGAATGTCTTTGCGTCGCTCAACTCGATGGGGAGTTTGGGGAGCTTGCCATCGAACATCAATTGGTTAAACTCCTCGAATTTCTTCTCTGCGTAGGGTATAGTGGCTTTCATCGTTCTCAAAAAGGAAAGTTTCTGCTGCCCCGGTGTGATGGATTCCTATAAAGGTTATTTCTATCTTTCTCCCGTTATTCTCCCCAAAGTTAACGACTAAAATTCGTTTGTGCAAGTTTGCGGATGAAGAGAAAACGTTCCTTTGTTCGTGGGAATCTCTTTGTCCAGTTTTTGTAGAGGATGGTTTTGATGTGAAGAAGGACTTTAGGGAGGTCCCCTTATGCTCCATTTGTAATGAAACGTGTTGTAGATACTCCTGTCGAAACCACTCGAAATTTCCATTCTTTATATGTAATGCCTTGCTGTCGAATCAGTTATTCATCTTACAGCAACGGGTGGCTTGGCGATGCATTATGGTGTGCCGTTTTCTGTCTTAATCTTGGCCTTTTGGGGTGGTGTCTCATGCTTCTTGTCCTTATGGTGGTAAGGAAATGTTTCTCTGGCATAAAACGAAAATTTCATCGGTAGCTACCGCGCCACACCGCGGTAGCTATCGCAATAAGCCTCGCTAGCTACCGAGGCGCAACGCAGTAGCTACTGAGGAAACATTTCTGTAAGGTAAGAATCAAATAGTGCCAGCTCTTGATAGAAGTGTAAAAAAGAGTTTCCGTTATAGTGAAGTGAGTCCCAAAGTTTTTTATCCGAACTTTGGGACCCACTTCGTCGTGTGGAATATCTTTTCTGGCTGGTATTGCCGTTTAGAATGACCAAATTTATGGCAGCTTGGAAAAGCAATGCCTATTCTGACAGACGGAAAGAAATGGGAAGGGTGAAGCGTACTCGTACGCGCTCGCCTTTTTGCTTGCCTGGAATCCAGTTGGGCATAGCGTTGACAACTCGTAGAGCTTCGGCATCAAGCTGCGGATGTACAGGCTTCACCACATTGGCTTCGCAAATACTTCCGTCTTTATTGATTACAAACTGTACGATGACACGTCCTTGGATTCCCTCTTTCTTGCAATTGGTGGGGTAGTTGATGCTTTTCTGTAAGTGTTTCATCAACTCTGTCATGCCTCCTGGGAACTCAGGTTGTTGTTCTGTTGTAAAGAATATTTTGTCTGTTTCAGCTTCTTTAGCAACCTCCTCTACTTTAATTTCGTCTTCTGTAATGTCGGAGCATATTATCGCATGAGGGGGTGGTGGAGGAGTTTTAGACTCATTAAGATTAAGCATGTTGTGAATCTCCGACAATTCACAATGGTGAACGCCTATCTCCTGTAGCATGGTTTTAAGTGCTGAAATCAGATTCTTGGGTGTAGAAACGTCAAATCCTACATGAAATAGTTCATTTTCCTTGGGCTTATCTCCAGATTCAAAACGATCAAGAATAATTTGTTTTAATTCATCAATACTTCGGTCGAAATAGTATATCCGGTGCTCCTCATCTCCCCAATAAGCCATTATTCCTCCCTTAAAATTGATAGAGATTGTCATATAGGGTTGGCTGCCTCTGTCAATTAGAAATGGGAAATTGGTGTCGTTCCCAATATACATGACCATTGTGGTGTCTGGAAGTAATGAGTTGGTGTTGACTTCAATGTTTTCTGCTGCTGTGGTATCTGAATTTACGCTGACGGGATTAGAAACTTTTGGATTCGTGCACGACATTAGTACAGAGCTTCCTAAAATGGTTAACCCGGCCAATCTTTTTATAAGGACTTGTTTTATCATAATATTTCTCTTATGCCTCCCTGTCCCCTAAGGTTCGGCTTTTGTAAAATAAATAGGGTGTGGGAACATTTAACCACCCCATACGAACATTGGCAAAGGTAGTGCAAAGCAAATAAGATTCCAAATCTTAATAAATAAAAGTTGGAAATATGATTGAAGTTCATCGGGTTATAGAATATATACAAAAAACAAGGCGAGCATCCAATTGGGATACTCTCCTTACTTTTGCAATGCCTCGTGAAAGTGAGGTGGTATGTTCATTTCCCTCTCAGTACAGCGTATACCTGCTCACAGATTGACTGCATGCCTGCGTAGGTGGGATGGTTGTCTGTCATCTCGATATCATCCACAACGATACTGGTCATGCCATAGTGCTTACAAATCTTCTGTATGGACTTAGCGTAGGACTTGGTCATTTCAGGGATGCCGCCGTCACCATTGATGATGCAATATACCGTAGCATTCGGATAGAGTGTCTGCAGGCTTGCAAGGAGTCTGCTATAGGCGGGACGGAAACTGCGGAGGTCGGCAGCGGTCCAGTCGTGATGCACATAGTCGCCCAAGTCTACGCCTGCCCAGCAATCATTGGTGCCGCCAAAGACGAGGATGATGTCGGGGGAGCCGTTGTAGTCGACTCCGTAGGCATTTTTACCGACACGATGCATGAAGGATAGGTCGGTGTCGGCAACATCCACTCCATTGTAGTGCGTGTTGGAAACGACGGAGCCGGAGTAGGCATTGGATACCTCAAGTTCGAACTCGGGCTTCTGGCACAGCATGTGCCACCAGGTCTTCTCTACAGAAGTCACATCGGTGTTGCCTTCGTGGGGATAGTATACGTAGTAGTCATTAGGGTTGCCTGCTACGTCTCTGTTTGACCATCCCTCATAGGTAGAGTAACTGTCTCCCATGATGGAGACTTTCTTCACTGCGGTGGAGTCTGACGGGTCGTAAGGGACCTCCGGCAACTCGGCATTGCACGACCACAATATCATTGCCGTCAATAGCAGAATAATGATGCGCAATGGTTTCTTCATCATTGTTTATAGATAAAAATAGCAGTTCTACTCCTCATCGTCCTCGTCATCGAGGAAGAAGAGGTCGGCACCGAAGTTTTCATCGCCAAGGAACTCGTCGAGGTCGCGGCGCTCCTTCTTGGTGGGGCGGCCCGTGCCGCGCATACGGTTGGCAAAGCCGCTTATCTTGCTCATTTCAAGGATGTCGTACTGCTCCTTCGGGGTGATGTTCTCGAGCATCTCGGGCACGAGCTTGGCTCCCACACGGCTCTCGATGGCCTTGAGCACACGGAATGTGTAGGTGATGGGAGGCTTGCGCACACTCACCACATCGCCCTCCTTGATGCTCTTTGAGGGTTTCATCGTGGTGCCGTTCATTGTCACCTGGCCCTTCTTGCAGGCATCTGTCGCCATTGAGCGGGTCTTATACAGGCGCACGGCCCATAGCCATTTATCTATTCTTGCTTCCACGCGTTTAGAAGTTAAGAGGGAAGAGTTAAAAGTGAAGAGTGCATGCATTTCAGAACCTAGCTCTTCATTCTTCACTTTTAATTCTTCACTTTTTATTGTACTGATTCATCGTAATGGTGATACCTGCCAGGCAGAAGCTCTTGACGATGTCGCACGCCGTGGGGAGCTGCTTCTCGATGATGGCCTCGTCCTCGGTGCTGAACTTGCCCAGCACAAAGTCTGCCTGCGCACCGCGGGGAAAGTCGTTGCCGATGCCAAACTTCAGGCGGGCATAGTTCTGCCCCATGAGCTGGGCGATGTGCTTCAGGCCGTTGTGTCCGCCATCGCTTCCCTTAGCCCTGAGGCGAAGTGTACCCACGGGCAGTGAGAGGTCGTCGACCACCACGAGCATGTTCTCGGGAGCAATGTTCTCCTTCTCCACCCAGTAGCGCACGGCATTGCCGCTGAGGTTCATAAAAGTCGTGGGCTTGAGCAGCACAATCTGAGCATTCTTCACACGCATGTTGGCCACGAAACCATAGCGCTTGTCTTCCCATGTGGCACCCGCATCCTTGGCCAAGGCATCTACCACGCGGAAACCGATGTTGTGACGTGTGCCGTCGTACTCATAGCCTGGGTTGCCCAAGCCGACAATCAAGTATTTCATCTCTTATCCATTTATAAATAAAAGGGTTGAAAGCCGGGACACAGTCCACAACCCTCAACCCTTAAGATTCAGCCAATCAGTAATTACTTCTTACCGTTAGCAGCCTCACGTGAAGCACGTGTAGCAGCTACGCTACATACAACGGTCTGAGCGGGAGTAATGAGCTCGAGACCCTCGAATGAGAGGTCACCAACCTTGATAGACTTACCGAGAGCAAGCTCAGTTACGTCTACGGTCAACTTCTCGGGGATGTTAGCGTATACAGCCTTCACCTTGATCTTGCGGATAGCCTGCTGGAGCTTACCACCAAGCTTAACACCAGCTGCGAGACCTGTGAGGATAGTGGGAACCTCCATTACGATAGCCTTGTCCTCTACAATCTGGAGGAAGTCCATGTGAAGGATGGTGTCCTTAACGGGGTGGAACTGAATGTCCTTCAATACAGCCTTGCACTCAACACCGTCGATGGTGAGGTTTACAACGTGAATGTCGGGAGTGTAAACGAGCTTGCGAACAGCGTCAGTGGTTACAGCGAAAGCCTTAGCCTCCTTCTCGATTCCGTAGAGGATGCAAGGAATACCGTTGTTCTTACGGAGCTCGTTAGTGCTCTTCTTACCTACTTCAGTTCTTGAAGTACCTTTCAAATCAAATGATTTCATGTTTGTTTTCTTTTTAAAATGTGTTACTCTAAATTAAGTTCTCTCTCAATTCGCCATCACACGATGTAAGAGCCTCTCACGAGTGCCCTACGAAAAGCGGGTGCAAAGATAGTGCAAACCGAGAGAAAATGCAAATTTATTTGCGATTTTCCGAGGTGCAGCCTATCTTCAAGCTGCGAAGCAGATTAAAATTAGTGCAAACCGAGCGAAAAAACAAATATATTTGATTTTTTTCGAGGCGAAGCCTATCTTCAGACTGCGAAGCAGGCTAAAGTTAGCGCAAATCGAACGATTTTTGTAATGTAAAGTAGGCCAAAATTAGTGCAAACCGAAGAAAAACTGTCGTCAAGTCCCAGCGCGAGATCCTTCGCTTAGGCTCAGGATGACAGGGGCGTTTTGGATAGCAAAACTGACCAAATTAGTGCAAACTCCACAAAAAGAGAGCGAGCCACACAGCCCGCTCTCTCCATTTATCTAACCATGAGACATCTTATTCTCTTTCGATATACACCACCGCATCACCCTTGTTTACGGTGCTTCCTTGCGGTGCACACACCTCGGCGAGACGACCGGCATAACCGGCATATACGGGCTCCATCTGTCCCCAGCGTGTGGTGATGTGGCAGATGAGTTCGCCCGCCTTGTAGCTGTGGCCCACATTGGGTGCCGATGAAGGCCCTTCGACGGAGATTTCCCACACTACCTGTCCGCTCTCGGGAGCGCAGATGGCATCGGCCTTGGCGTGCTTGAGCGCTTGCAATTGCTCGGGAGTGACGCCCGTACCGCCTAATGCAGCATCCTTGGCCTTCTGTAGGTCGGTCTCGAAACGTCGCTTGGCCACGCCGGAGCGATAGTCGCGGTACTGGCGGTCGTGCATGGCAAACTCGAAGAGCTCTTCGTCGTCCTTGCCTGTGTCCCAACCCAGCTCCTTCATCTCCTTGCGGTAGGTATCGAGAGCATCGGGATAGTAGCTCTGCGGGTCGGCATCGGTGAACTCGCGTCCTTGGCTCTTGGCCAACTCTATAATCTCGGGCGCCAACTTACCGGGCAGGCGACCGCACTTGCCGAGTATCATATCCCACGCATTATTGTCAATCATCGTGAATCGCTCCTCGCCCTTGATGAGCTGCATGAGGTTCATCAGCGCTATGTTCTTTACATATTGGCTGTAGGGGGTCACGAGTGGGGGATAACCCAGTTTAGGCCATACGTACTCTACCTCATCGAAGAGCATGATGACGAGGTCGTCGAGGCTAAGCGGTGCCTTGCCCTGTCCCTTGAGGATGAGGTTGATGCCCGAATGCACGCCCTTGAGGTCGGCCATCATCGAACCCATCATGCCGCCAGGCAGGCCGCACTTGAGCAGGAGCGATGACATGTGCTTGTTGGTGGGGTCCATGAAGTAACCGAGGAAGTCGTCCATAAACTCCTGTGTGAGGCTGCGGGCCTTCATGTAGGCGTTCATATTGATGTCGGGTACCTGGAAGCCTGCGTCCTTGAGCATGGCCTGCACGGAGATAATATCCGGATGCACCTTACCCCATGAGAGGGGTTCGATGGCAGTATCAATGATGTCGGCACCATTCTCACACACCTCGAGGATAGAGGCCATGGAGAGGCCCGGGCCTGAGTGGCCATGATACTGGATGATGACCTCGGGGTGGCGGGTCTTGATGTTCTTGACCAGTTGGCCCAGCATCTTGGGGCGACCGATACCGGCCATGTCCTTGAGAGCAATCTCGGTAGCGCCAGCAGCGATGAGTTGGTCGGCCAAGTCGGTATAGTACTCCACGGTGTGCACGGGCGAGTGGGTGATGCAGAGCGCGGCCTGCGGTATCATGCCCGCCTCGAGTGCATACTGGATGGAGGGGATGATGTTGCGCGGGTCGGTGAGTCCGCAGAAGATACGAGTGATATCGGTGCCCTGTGCCTTCTTCACCTTATACATGAGGCGGCGCACGTCGGCAGGCACGGGAAACATGCGCAAGCCATTCAATGCGCGGTCAAGCATGTGGGTCTGTATGCCCGCATCGTTGAAGGTCTTGGTAAAGGTGCGCACCGCCGTGTTGGGGTTCTCTCCATAGAGCAGGTTCACTTGCTCGAAGGCTCCTCCATTGGTTTCAACACGGGCAAAGCAACCCATCTCTACGATGACGGGAGCAATGCGGGCGAGTTGGTCGGCACGAGGTTGGTACTTTCCCGACGACTGGAACATGTCGCGGTACAAAAGGCTGAATTTAATCTCCTTCTTCATGGCTTCTTGGTGTTTTCAATTCTTAAAGTATGGTGACAGATGTCGCCACAAATGTAGGAAAAGATTTTTGAAAAAGAAATGAAAAGGATGGAACTTTTTGAAGTCTTGTCTTTAGAATGAGTTAGTATAATTTTTCGCAGGTGTGAAAGGTTTTTTTTGCAAGTGCGACTTTCCTTTTTCGCAGGTGTGATAATTCTTTTTCGCAGGTGCGTCCCGAGTGAATCATCTCCTTTGTTCTACCCAAAGCAGTTTCTCTGTATCGTACCCCCGTTGCTGTAGGTCGTTCAGAATGTTGCTTTTCACTTTCTGGGGTAGTTGGGGAGTACGACTCAATATCCACAAATACTTGGGGGTGTTGCTGCCCACCACCGAGTAGGAATAGTCTGGGGCAAGCTCAAGGATGTTGTAGTCGTTATAGAAAGGCCCGAAGAAGCTCACCTCTAATTGTCCGGGTTTGCCGTTTCGTCTGGTTTTAGCTTTGCCGATACTTTCTTTATAAGGCCCATCAAGTGTTTTGAGGTGTCCGCTGTTGAGCACTTTAATCTTGCCGTCGTCACGCAAGGTGTATTCAGCGGTACAGCCCACAAGATTACGCTCGAACGAGTGGTCATAGCGGGCGATCTCATACCACTTGCCTAAATATCGGTCAAGTTCAAAGGTTGTGATGGTGCTATTGTCTACAGGCTTTTGGGCTATGGCCGCAGTACAAAGTCCTAAGAATGTAAGGGAGAGAAGGATTGTTTTCATAAGAGATATAGTTTAAGTGTGTCATATTAAACGTAGTGGAGAATCTCGCAAGATACAGCGAAGAGTATTTCGCTACGCTCAACATGGCACACAAATTTAGAATCTACAATGTTCGTTTACTCAATCGTGATGTTCTGCTGCATCTGGGGCTTCTCCTCCGTTGCTTTACGGGGAAGCTTGATGTGGAGTACGCCATGCTTCACCTTGGCCTTGATGTGAGCCTTGTCTACATCGTCGGGCAGCACGAGGGTTTGTTCAAACTTAGCGTAGGAAAACTCTCTGCGTAGGAACTTGCACTCTTTTTCGTCGCAGCACTCGGTGTCCTTACACTCTTTCTCCTTGCACTCTCCTTTCTGGTCTTTGCACTCCTTGCCGTCCTTTTCGTCACAATTGCAGCACCTCTCCATAGAGATTACTAAGTCACCAGCTTCGTCAAGGTGGATGCGGAAATCATCCTTGGTCATGCCCGGGGCAGCCACTTGCACTTTATATTCATCTTTCTTCTCGATGACGTTGATGGCTGGAGCTGTTGCCTTGGTGCGTCCCATCCAGTTGGTGTCGAAAAAGTCACTGAAGATGCTCGGTACCCAGTCTTGACGGTACATTCTTTTCATAGGGATCATAATTCTTGTAATTTTAAGGGTTAAATAAAAAAGTTCAGTTATAATGAATCAAGGCATCAAATTGTTTATTGGACGCGAGGTGCTTTATCGTTCTTTAAGAATAAAAAACTACTCCCCTTATCACTAAGAGGAGTAGTCCGATAGATTGGATGATTAAGAAAAAGTTATTAAGGTAGCAGCTTTTGCTGTTGCTCTACCTATATAACGTTCTCTTGTGAAAAAGGTTTATTGTAAGGGAAGAAAAATTTCGCCCTTTGTGCAAACATAGGTATTTATTGTGCAGACACGCGGAATACGATGCGGAAGTTACCTTCATTGTAGCTGGTGCTGCTGATACGGAAGCTGCCAATCTCGCTCGTGCGTTTTACGTGTGCTCCGAGGCAAGGACATACATCGTAGTCGCCCACATAGACGAGACGCAATGTTTCGCTGGCATCGGCAGGAAGTTTGCTGAGATCAATTTCTGCGGGCACTTCTGCACGGCTGACATATCGCTCGGTAATCTCCATGTCGGCTGCAATGATACGGTTTACAGTGGCCTCAACCTCTTGTATCTGCTCTTCGGTGGGGCAGGTGGAGAGTTCGTAGTTACACTTGCTCTTCTTCCTTTCTATATGGTTCACGCGCGAGCGCGAGCAACCGAACATACGTACCATAGTCTGGTTGAGTATGTGTTCCGCCGAATGAGCCGGAGGAAACTCGGCTTTGTTGTGCTCGTTGAGGATGGGTGTCTCTTCCATAGGATTACTTCTTGCTTTCGGGGAGTGTGAATTTTACAATGACACCTGAGTGGCCGGGTAGAGTGAGGCGAACAGGAGCATCGGGTGTAAGTGACAATTCAAGAGACTCTCCACTCAGCAACTCGGTAGCTTCAATGCTGTCGATGGTTGCCAACTCGAAATAGTTAAAAGCATCAACAGGAATATTTACAGCTACCTGTGTATCCCATTCGTCAAAGTTAGCCACAATGAACAATAATTCATTCTCATGCTTACGCAAGAAGGCATACTGGCGGTGGGGATTAAAATCTTCAGTGTGAGGATTCACATACATAAGGTCGAAGAAACTGCCTTCATTGATAGCTTTCTCATCTCGTGCGATGTGGAGCAAGCGGCTGTAGTAGTCTTGCAGACAGCGCTCACCTTCGTTGAGGTGTTTGCCAGAGAAGGTTCCTCCATCATACCAACGACGCAAGGTGTCAACACTCCAATAGTCGAAGATGGTGGTGCGTCCGTCACGTCCGCTGAAGCCCTCTTCGTCCATGCCGCGTTCGCCTAACTCTTGACCGAAATAGACCATGGTGGGGCAAGTGTCGATGGTGGCACTTACGAGCATGGCGGGTAAGGCAGGGCGTCCATGGCCCACGATGAAGTCGGAGGCGAGGCGCTGCTCATCGTGATTCTCCATGAAGTGGAGCATATGCTCGCGCAGTTCGCCAAGGTTCTGCCAGGTACGAGTGATGTCGGTAGCCGATTGCTGGTGGCGGATGATGCCGATGAGTGTGTCGTAAAGACCTACCTTGTCGTAGAGGTAGTCAAACTTGCCATGCTTCACGTAGTTGTAGTATTCCCATGTGTTGTATACCTCGGCAATAAATATGATGTGAGGGAACTTCTCCTTTACAATAGGGATTACCCATCCCCAAAATTGGAAGGGGACCATCTCTGCCATGTCGCAGCGGAAACCGTCGACGCCCTTCTTGGCCCAAAAGAGCAGGATGTCGCGCATCTTGAGCCAGGTAGAGGGGAAGGGGTAGAAATCGGTACGCTCACCCTCAAGATAGTTGACGCCATAGTTGAGCTTTACGGTCTCATACCAGTCGTTGCGTGAAGGATAGGCATCGAAACGGTTGTTGCCTGTGGCGCGGGCAGGGATTTCTGTATAGTCTTGCCAGTCTACCTCACCACTGAGCGTGGTACCGGGAAGATAGTAAAAATTGTTCTTTGGAGAGAAGAAGAGGCTTGTGTCATCCTTTTCGCCGAGGTCAACGACGCTTTTGGGCTTGGCATCAGAGTGATAGCAACGTGCTACATGGTTGGGCACGAAGTCAATAATCATCTTCAGACCCGCATCGTGGGTGCGCTTCACCAATTGGGTGAACTCCTTCATGCGATTGGGTATATTCGTTGCTAAGTCGGGATCTATATCGTAATAATCCTTGATGGCATAGGGAGAGCCAGCCTTGCCCTTGACCGTAGCCTTGTGGTCAGGGCGGATACCCTGCTGGCTGTAGTCGGTTTGTGTGGCGTGCTCGATGACTCCAGTATACCACACGTGGGTAGTACCCAACTTCTTGATGGCAGCGAGAGCTTCGGGGGTGAAGTTGGCAAGCTTACCGCAGCCATTCTGCTCGATGCTGCCGTCTGGTATACATTGAGTGTTCTCGTTGCCAAAAAGGCGAGTGAAAATCTGATAAAGGATGATTTTTGACATATAATTCTATTTACTTTATTTTTCGAATCAAGCCCGTCAATACGTTGCCAGGTCCGCATTCGGTGAACTCATTGGCACCATTGGCAATCATATTGAGTATGCTCTGAGTCCAACGGACGGGTGAGGTGAGTTGGGCTATGAGGTTAGCTTTTATTTCTTCTGGATTAGTGTGGGGTAGGGCATCTACGTTTTGGTATATTGGACATTTGGGAATGTAGAATTCAGTAGCTTCAATGGCTGCAGAGAGTTCCTCCTTGGCGGGATTCATCAGTGGAGAATGGAAAGCTCCGCTGACACTCAAGGGAAGTGCACGCTTAGCTCCGGCCTCAGTTAGCTTCTCGCAAGCAAATTTGATGCCTTCGATGCTTCCTGAGATAACAACTTGTCCCGGGCAGTTATAGTTGGCGGCTACTACAATGTGTCCATTATCGTTAACCTCCTTGCATATGTTTTCGATAGTGTCGTCAGGTAAACCAATGATAGCTGCCATAGTGGACGATTGTAGTTCGCAGGCTTTCTGCATAGCCATGGCGCGGGCATAGACGAGCTTGAGTCCATCCTCGAAGGTGAGGGCGCCACTGGCTACCATGGCCGAGAACTCGCCCAGGGAGTGGCCGGCAACCATGTCGGGACAGAAGTCGTCGCCCATGCAGAGGGCGGTGATGACTGAATGGAGGAACACGGCGGGCTGGGTCACCTTGGTCTGGCGAAGCTCTTCGTCGGTGCCTGCAAACATGATATCGGTGATGCGAAAGCCGAGAATTTCGTTGGCTTTCTCAAAAAGTTCCTTCGCTAAAGGGGAGGTCTCGTAAAGGTCTTTGCCCATTCCTGAGAACTGGGCTCCCTGACCGGGGAAAACAAATGCTTTCATAATTTAGGTTCTTCTTTTTCTGTTGTTTACGTAATGATGATAATTGTATGTTCTACACTGCTAACGTGGATTTGAACGCAAAGATAATATTTTTTCATTGTAGTCAATGTAAAATATCGTATCTTTGCAAAATAATTATAAAAAGAGTGTTTTGATAATAATAAGAGAAACTCTGCGTTATCGTAATATATTGGAGTGCAACTTTAGCATTGTTTATGAAAAAAGGAAACATGCAATCTTGTAATGCTGTTGATTTGGCGGAGTGCAATGACGCGATGACCGCTTGGGAACGGGCGATAAAAAGAGTGATAGATATTATCGCGTCTTTTCTTGGCATAGTCTTCCTTTCTCCTATATTGTTGGTTGTATACGTGGTGATTTTGTGTACTGACGGAAGAGCGATATATAGTCAGGAACGTATTGGTCATAAAGGGAGACCTTTCAAGATATACAAATTCAGAACAATGAATGTAGATGCTGAGAAGAATGGCATTTTACGTACGGAGGAGGAGCGTAAAGGTCAGATGACAACGTTAGGACGTTTCCTCTGCGAGCATCATCTTGATGAACTTCCTCAGTTATTTAACGTGCTGGTGGGCGATATGTCGCTTGTGGGACCACGTCCTGAACGTAAGGTCTTTATTGATGAGATAATGAAGGTGGCTCCGCAGTATGTACATATTTATAAGATGCGTCCAGGATTAACCTCTAATGCCACACTTTACAATGGTTACACTGATACGATGGAGAAGATGGTGAACCGTTTGGAAATGGATTTAGAGTACTTGACAACACGTACACTTTGGGTGGATATTAAAATTATACTTAAAACAGCATTACTAATAATTAGCGGTAAGAAATTTTGAAGATAATGAAGATGAAAAATTTGAATAGATTTTTATTGTTCTTTGTATTTATTCTTGGCAGCGGAGGGATATTTGCCCAACAGATGAACGATGACCAAGTGGTGGAGTATGTGATGACTGCCCAAGAAAAGGGTAGCAGTCAGCAGCAGATAGCCGCGGAACTCTTGCGTCGTGGCGTGACGATGGACCAGATTAATCGTATCAAGCGCAAGATGAACTCCCAGGAGAAGTCGGGTGTAGGAAGGACGCTGGATGAAAAGTCACGTATGCGTACGGCCTCTCATGAGAATGGGGCGGTGGAGCTGCAAGGAAAGAAAGATGTGGCCTCCATGGAGCATACGATGATGAATGGTATAGGGTTCCTTTTCTCAGACTCTACGATGATGTATGTGGGAAAAGAGGGAAAGGAGATCTTCGGTCATCGCATATTCCAGAACAAGGAGGTGGCTTTCGAGGCGGCCTATAATCTGCCTACTCCTCCGAACTACAAGCTGGGACCTGGCGATGAGGTGGCCATTGACGTGTGGGGCGCTTCGGAATATTCGATCCAGGAGGTTATCTCGCCCGATGGTAATATCTATATCGAGAGCCTTGGTCCCGTGCACTTGAGCGGACTCACCGTGACCCAGGCCAACGATTACCTGAAACGACAGTTTGGAAAAATTGCAGGCGTGGATGGTGAGGTGCCCAACTCGGATATCCGTCTGACCCTGGCACAGAACCGTACTATCCAGGTGCATGTGATGGGTGAGGTGGAGACCCCCGGTACGTATACCATGTCTTCGTTCTCTACGATTTTTAATGCATTGTATCAAGCTGGTGGCGTGAGCGAATATGGTACGTTACGTGAGGTGAAGGTATTTCGCAATGACAAGTTGGTCTCGACTTACGATGTGTACGATTTTATTCTTAATGGAAATTCTAACACTGGTATCAGATTGGAGGATAATGATGTCGTGACAGTAGATGCCTACAAGAATCTGATAGCGGTGACGGGACATGTGAAACGTCCGATGTATTATGAAATGTTGAGTACAGAAACGGTAGCTCAACTATTGAAGTATTCTGGAGGGTTTGCGGGAAATGCTTATAAAGAGGATGTCCGTTTGATACGAAAGGGTAAACGTGAACATGAGATTTATACACTTGATGCTACTGAACAGCAAAGCTTTATGCTGATTGATGGTGACTCGATATCGGTGGATTCAATCATGCCCACTTTCTCCAATATGGTGGAGGTAAAAGGTGCGGTATACCGCCCTGGACAGTTCCAGATGGGAGGACGTGTGAACACAGTGAGACAGTTGATTGAATGTGCTGGAGGATTGAAGGATGATGCCTTCATGAATCGTGCCATACTGAATCGTCGCAAAGTGAACAATGTGATGGAGAACTTGTCCATCAACTTGGAGAAGCTGATGAATGGTGCATGCGAAGACATCGCTTTGCGCAAAAATGATGTACTGCTGATATCCAGTATCTCAGAGATGCAGGAGCTTCAGGTTGTAGCAATCTTTGGTGAAGTGGCCTTTCCTGGTACATACGAGTATGTGGAGAATATGTCAATTGAGGACTTCATCATGCAGGCTGGTGGCCTGACCGAAGCGGCATCTACGGCTAAGGTCGATGTGGCACGCCGTGTGAAGAATCCAAGTGCTACGTCGCCGAGTGATACCATATCGTATAACTACTCGTTCTCGATCAGTGATGGACTGGTGGTGGAGGGGAATCCGAACTTTACGCTGCTGCCATTCGATGAAGTGTATGTGCGTAAGAGCCCCAGCTATTACAAGCAGGAGAATGTGACCGTTGAAGGTGAGGTCTTGTATGGTGGTACTTATGCACTTTCCATGAAGAACCAGCGACTGAGTGAACTTGTGGCTAACGCTGGAGGTCTGACGCCACAAGCAAATGTCAAGGGTGCACGCTTGGAGCGTAAGATGACTGCGGAGGAGATTTTGCAGTTGCAGTCTACGATTGAGGCTGCTATTCAGATGGCTGAGAATAAGAGTGACTCGGTGGCTATACGCCGTAGAATGATGAACCAAACGACATACTCTGTGGGTATAGAACTTGACAAAGCATTGGAGGAACCGGGAACGGATGCCGATGTGGTGTTGAGGAATGGTGACCTGCTGATTGTGCCGCAATATTCAAACACGGTAAAAGTGAGTGGTGATGTGATGTATGCCAACACGGTAGCTTACAAGAAAGGAAAGAACTTGAAGTACTATCTTAATCAGGCCGGTGGATATAATATGAATGCAGGCAAGAAGAATGTGTATGTCGTATATATGAACGGTATGGTGAGCAAACCGCGTAAGACCAGTCGCTCTGCGGTGGAGCCTGGTTGCGAAATTGTAGTGCCAACTAAAGAGGAAAGGCGAAAAATGAGCCCGAATGAAGTTCTAGGCTTAAGTTCTTCCGCAGCTTCGTTGGCTACCGTAGTGTTGGCATTAATCAATGTGTTTAAATAAGACTTTCAGACATTGTTGAAAGAGGCATCGGTGGTAATTGTGTTGATAAATATACTAAGAATGTAATATCATGGACAATAATCAGAATATGCGCAAAGATATTGATATAGTAGAGATAATCCTGTTGTTATGGAGTAAGCGTAGGCGTTTTATCATCAATTGCTTTATTGGTGGAGTGTTGTCTATAATCGTTGCTTTTAGTATACCTAAGCAATATACATCGACTGTCGTTTTGGCTCCAGAATCTTCATCAACCTCGAATATGCCAGGAGGGGTAAGTGCGTTGGCTTCGATGGCAGGAATCAACCTTGGTGGCTTATCTGGAAGTGAAGACGCTATTTATCCAGAATTATATCCACAAATAGTCTCTTCTACACCATTCCTTTGTGAACTGTTGAATCTGCAGATAGAAGTCAATGATGGTGAATTGCAAACGACTCTTTATGATTATTTAGTTAATCATCAGAAAGAACCTTGGTGGGTTAAGATCTTGGAAGCTCCAGGGAAATTGCTGAGTCGTATGTTAGGTAAGGATTCTTTGGATAGTACTCCTCCCTCTTTGGATGAGAATATGGTACTGTCTCGTCGTCAGTTCTTGGCTGTAAGTGATTTGGATGAAAGAATAGCAATTAATGTTGATAAAGGAAACTCTGTCATTACATTGAATGCAACAATGCAAGATGCTAAGGTTGCAGCCTATGTCGTGTCAGTCGTTTCTGAAAATCTGCAAGAATATATTGGGCAGTATCGTTCAGCTAAAGCGCGTAAAGATTTAGCGTATACAGAACAACTCTATAGTGAGGTGAAGGAGAAGTATTATAAGGCGCAACAAGAATATGCCGAATATGCCGATAGACATCAGGGACTGGTGAAGATGCAGTACCAAATAGAGCAGGATCGTCTTTCCAATGAACGGGAACTAGCATTTAATGTATACAACCAGATAGCCCAACAATTGGAAATGGCTCGTGCTAAGGTGGCTGAGAGTACTCCAGTGTGTGTGGTGATGCAGCCTGCAATTGTCCCTATCAAGGCTTCTTCTCCCAAGAAGATGATGATGGGGTTGCTTTATGTGTTCTTGGCTTTCTTTGGAACAGCAACCTGGATACTCATTGATGAGTATATTATTTCTCCTCGTGCTACCAAGAAGT
Organism: Bacteroidaceae bacterium; assembly: GCA_045612065.1. Classification (GTDB taxonomy): domain Bacteria; phylum Bacteroidota; class Bacteroidia; order Bacteroidales; family Bacteroidaceae; genus UBA1189. The sequence goes on along the minus strand of JAZKYH010000022.1, from coordinate 37,111 downwards.
AGTTTTGAAGTTACATTTCTTTTTTACTTATGGGTGCATTCCAAAATACGCTTATCGTAGTCTCTATTGTATTGGAGATTCTGTTTTTTGGCTTTTTGGAATTGAAAACGTGGAGGACTGTATATACTCCGCTGAATTTTCTGATGTTTCCCTACTTGGCCGTATTGATAATTACTTTAATGTTGGCTGGAAATAAATGGGGATTTGTTGAGTTCTACTATCCTAGTATCTTATTATGGAATGTGAGTTTGTTGATTTTTGCGATTCCCAGTTTGATATTAGGATATATATGCTGTAAGAGTGGAATAGGTATAGATCAGGGGAGAATGGGTGTTTCTGAGGATACATTCCCTCGGGTTCTAGTCGCATTGTCAATAATTCTTTCAATTTTGTTTCTATGGCATCTTAGAGGAATGTTGGGTAACCCTTCTCTGGCCTTAGGCTCTGAAGAGTTTGGAGAAGAGTTTAGTGGAGGAGGATTGTGGGGGCATCTACGTCAACTAACTATCCCTTTGTTGATAATGTGCCTATATTCAGTGTCAAGACAACGTTGGTGGCTTTGGCCAATTATCATCGTGTTCCTCATTGTTGGACTTCTAAACCAAGTGAAGAGTTGGGTTATTATCCCAGTTTTGGCAGCGGTATTCATGAGATTGTATACGAAGAAGATGAAACTAACTTTTCAGTTGTTCCTTTGGACAGTGCTTGGGGCTATGTTAGTCTTTTTTTTGTCTTATGCGTTGTCTATACTTGTCGTAAATGATAGAGGGGTCACTGAAAGTTTTATGGAACTTGTGTTTAGTGGATTTTTTCATTATCTGACTAGTGGAACATTGGGCTGGAGCGTAGATCTGGAGAATAATTTGCCAGATGCCTCCTGGGGTAGTTTTGAGAATATTATTGCACAGATAGTCAATTTGGTTAGATCTCTCACGGGAAATGGTGAACTGGTATATCCTGTAAATCCTCTGTACTACAATACGGGTATAACTCTCACTAATGTGCGTACCATTTTTGGAACCTTATATATCAATTCTAATTTAGTGGAATTCACATTATATATCTTGTTTCTCAGCACTTCTGTCTATCTGATAAAAATAGCAATGCTACGTTATAAAAACATGTATTGCTATACGATATATTTCTTTTATTGTGCTTTGCTCTTTATGGGGTGGTTTGATTTCTTTTTTTCAGGATTTATTATTTTAGAACTACCTTTATTAACCATATTTCTTTACGTTGCATCATCGATGGTGTTGGTAAAGAAAGATTCGATATAGTATATGATGACAGCTATTATACTTGTTAATTGGAATGGGGCTGATGATACGATAGCTTGCTTGGAGTCTCTGAGTCGTGTGGAAGATCCACACTTTGTCGTGATAGCCGATAATGATTCATCGGATGACTCTGTCCTTCGTATTCAAGCATGGCTTGATGAGCATAGTCTGAGCAATCTGACAGTAAGGGGGTATCAGTTGTTGCCTTTGGATGCAAACTATGGCTTTGCTATAGGTAACAATAAGGCTGTGGCTGTAGCCATGCAGCGCAATCCGGATTATTGCATGCTGCTCAACAATGATACAGAGGTGGAGCCCGATTTCTTGAAGCATCTGATTGCTTTTGCTGAAGAGAATAGAGAGGTCAAGGCTCTTTCGCCTTGCATCTGCTATCATTATGACAAGGAAAAGGTGTGGTTTAGTGGAGGACAGTTGACCTTCGGCTCACGCAAAAACCTCTATGCAGAGCAGCCGGCGGGAACTGTTGGCTGCACTCCATACCCGATATCCTTTATTTCGGGTTGTGCCTTGTTCTTCCGTCCGTCTCTGCTGAATGAGCAATCTGAACTTCTGTATGACGGCTTCTTCTTTGGAGAGGAGGACTATGAGTTCTCTTTGAGGATGAGGAGCGAGGGGGTAAAGATGATGTGTGTACCGCAATCGAGGATATATCATAAGGTTGGTTCTTCCCAGAAAAAAACGAATGACTCTCGTGGCTTAGGCCGTGCGTATATGTATTATCACAATCGCTTGGTTTGTGCTCGCCTGTACTATCCTGCGCTTCAGTTCCTTTTGATACGTTGGCTTAGTTGCCCGTCGTGTTTCAGGTATTTCAAGCGTTATACGGGCTCGTATCGGACGGCATGGGATATTTTAAAGCAGTTGATGAGAGATGTGAAGGTGAATGATGGTTTTAGGTATGCGGAATTCTCATCCTTGATGCTGGAAAACACCTATTTCTCTTTTGAAACATCAAAAAACTGCGCTCAATGAAGGTGCTATTTTGTACTCCCTATGGAGATATAACGAAGGATAATATCGGTGGTATCTCGGTTTGGGCAAAAGCCATCGTTGCTCACTATCAGAGTGTGGACTCAGATATAGACCTCGAAGTCTTTGCCTTGGATCGTAAGACCTATGTTCGTGGTGTCAACATGTTGGTTCGCCTGTGGACAGGTATCGTGGAATACGTGCAGTTGGTTCGCAAGGTGCGTAAGCAGATCGATGCCGGGGCTTATGATGCGATTCATTTATGTAGCACGGCCTCTTTGAGTTTAATTAAAGATTGGCTTATCTTAGGTTACGCACACCGCAAGGGGGTGAAGACCTTCCTGCATTTCCACAATGGCCGGGTGCGCGAGATCGTGTCCCGTAAGAACTGGGAGAGTCGTCTGTTGCGACGTGTGCTGAGAGTGGTTGATGTGCCTATTGTGATGGATGCATTCTCATTTGACGCATTGGGGGAGTGGCATATCGCTACGGCAGTGAATCTTCCCAATCCGTTGTCCTCTTTTGTGAGCCAGGCCATAGCATCCTGTCATCCTTTGCCTGAACGTGTCAAAGGACGTCTTCTCTTTGTCGGGCATATTGTGGATATTAAGGGTGTTTACGAACTGGTGGAGGCATGTGCCCGTATGTCAGATGTTCGTCTACGTATGGTCGGTTATGCCGAGGATGATGTTAGGCAGCGTTTGTTGGCCATGGCTTCGCAGCGTCAGGGCGACTGGCTCGAGATGACAGGTGGGCTTAGTCGCGAAGATACCATCCAAGAGATATTGTCTGCAGATGTTCTTATTGCTCCATCCTATATTGAAGGTTTCCCCAATGTGATACTCGAAGCGATGGCCTGCGGAACACCTGTTATTGCCAGTCGGGTAGGGGGCATACCGGAAATGCTGGATAATGGCTCTTGTGGGGCTTTGATCGAACCTCGTAGCGTAGAGGCCATTGTCACTGCTGTGGAAAACCTTATGGAGGATGATAAGAAGAAAGACGAGTATGCTCAACTTGGTAAGGAGCGTGTGAATAGAATGTACTCTATATCTTCGGTTTGGGATCAACTGATGTCTATCTGGAAAGGGGCTTGATATGGTGACGCTCTCAAAACACAATGTACAGGTAATCTACCTTTATGCATCGACGCTCTTAGGCTCGTTGTTGGGTTTTGTTATCTCCATTGTTAATACTCATTTTTTGTCAGAATCAGATTACGGAGATGTACGTTATGTGCAAAACATAGCAACATTGTTGTCGTGGTTTTTTTTCTGGGGCTATTTTTATGCGGGAAGGCGTTTGCTCGCTCTTTCGACCGAGGAACAACAAAGCCGCTCTATTCGTGGAGGATTAGCTGTAATGCTTCTTCTTGGCGTATTGTGTCAAGTTTTTTCAATCTTGATGATTAGCGTCTTGCATAATGACCGTGTGGGGATTTCTCATCTCTTACTTATGAGTATCCCTGTTTGTTGTCAACCATTGTTGACAAGCTATGTGAGTGTAATTAATCAAGGAGATAATCACATCGGTAGATTGGCAATATCTCGCGTGTTGCCAGGTTTGCTTTATGTGTTATTGGCTTATAGTATTTATTCTCATTATGGGACATCTTCTTCTATGATGATTTTGCTTCATTGGGGAGTGTATTGTGTTGTGTTATTGGGGTTGATTATGTCTTCTCGACCATCTTTTTCGGGCTTAAGGTCTGTGCTTGAAAAATTGCAAGTTGAGAACAGGACTTATGGAAGACATCTATATCTTGGATCTTTAGCGATGGTTGCAACAAACTATTTAGCTGGAGTTACGTTAGGTATATTTAATGACGATAATGTAAATGTTGGGTACTATTCGTTAGCCTTGACTTTGACAACTCCGTTGTCGTATTTGCCTAGTATTATAGGTACGGCATATTATAAGCAATTTGTGAATGAACCCCGTATTCCTGCTAAAGTTTTTAAAAGTACACTTCTTGTCACGCTAGTGTCATGTCTCTGTTTTGTTATTTTTATTCGCTTTGTCGTTAGATTTTTCTTCTCAGAATCTTATGCTATGGTAGGTGTATATGCATCGTATATGGCGATAGGGTTCTCTATCCATGGATTGGGAGATATGATAAATCATTTTATGAGTTCTCATGGTGAAGGTCGTGCTATTCGTAATTGTAGCTACATTTGTGGCGTATTTAAAGTGTTGGGTTTCATTCTATTCGTTTGGCTTTGGAATATTGAGGGGGCGTTGTTGACTACGGTTTTGAGCTCTTGTATTTATTGCGTTTTGCTCTTTTTTAGTTATAAAAAAGCCTGTATTAAAACTTAAATGTATTGAAATGAAAGAAAGTTTGTATTCTTTGGATTATTATAGGTATTATGGGTATACCAAGAGAAATCTGTTCAAAGAAATGTTTCTGCCGATGGAATTGCGCTTTTTAAAGGCTTTTCGTAAAGCACAATATTATCGTAATAAGAAATGTTTTTTTCTATTGTATCTGTTTTGGGAGTCAAAAAAACGCATTTTGTCTCGAAGGACTCATCTTCAGATTCCTACGGTTACGTCTATTGGCCCAGGAATGTATATCGGACATTTTGGAAGAGTCATTATTAATCCTAGAACTATTATAGGGAAAAATCTGACAATCAATACTGGAGTTACTATCGGACAGACAAATAGAGGAAAGCGTCAAGGAGTTCCTGTTATTGGTGACGATGTTTGGATTGGAACAAACGCTGTAGTTGTTGGAGGTATAAAGATTGGGTCGGATGTTCTTATAGCTCCCAATGCTTACGTTAACTTTGATGTCCCAAGTCATTCTATTGTTATTGGGAATCCTGGAACAATTATTCCCAACGAGTATGCGACAAAGGGATATATAGAGCATCCTGTTTGAATGAGAAAATAGCATCTTGTTCCCCCTCTTGCTTAGAGGAGAGTGCTAGCGACTATGTCGAACGTATTCATTCAGGAAGACCGACTTTCCCTTTTTTGCTGAGGTGTTGGTATTTGGATATAATGAGCATTGAATCAGCGTAATATCGACCGATACCCCACACATGGGGTGTCGGTAGTTGCAAATTGTAAGCAAAAGAGTGGTATTAGTAGCAAAATGTTAAATTTTACTATACCTCGAAAAGGCCCTTTTCAAATCAGGGCCGTCCTCGAAAAAAATCAAACAAGGGATTTTCGAAAATCACAGCGCTCTGACATTTTGATCAGACAAAGGCTTCTTTCGTTATCGTTGCAACTTTGTTGCTTGTTTTCTCTCACCTGCCTCCACTTGTCGTCGCACCTTCCTCGCGGTTTTGTCGAGCTTGCCATAAAATCTTGTTGTAGGTGTGAGGATTTCTGCCTTCTTGATGAGTACATGCTTGAAAAATTAGTGTGTTTAGAGTTGGAATGACTTTTTTTTACTAGTCTTTTGCATATTTGCTCAGCTGTTTGTATCTTTGTTCCAATTGTGTATAAAAGAGCGTATGCTCTATGTTAAAATGAAAATATTTATATGAAAGCATGTTTTATGGGGTTGGGGTACATTGGACTTCCAACTGCAATTATAGCTGCAAAATATGGTGTTGAGGTTCTGGGCGTTGATGTGAATGCTGAGGTAGTTGCAACAACCAATGCGGGAAAACTACACATCGTAGAAGAGGGCCTGGAGGCCTTGCTGCAGGAGGTGATCGCAGCGGGTAGCTTTAAAGCATATACAGAACCTCAAGAAGCTGATGCATATTTTATTGTAGTTCCCACTCCTTTCAAGGGAGAACATGAACCAGATATCTCCTTCGTGGAGGCCGCTACGCGTATGGTGCTTCCTTTGCTTAAGGAAGGTGATTTGTATGTAATAGAATCAACCTCGCCCATCGGTACAACTGAGAAAATGGCGGATTTGATTTTCGGTGAACGACCTGAACTAAAAGGTAAACTGCATATAGCTTATTGTCCTGAACGCGTTTTGCCAGGAAATATTATCTATGAGTTAGTACACAACGATCGAGTGATAGGTGGTCTTGATGAGCCCTCTACAGAAAAGGCGAAGGAGTTCTATGGGCAGTTTGTGCAAGGAAAGTTGCATGCAACTAATTGTCGTACGGCCGAAATGTGTAAACTGACGGAGAATGCCTCGCGCGATGTTCAGATTGCTTTCGCAAATGAATTGTCGCTCATCTGCGACAAGGCTGGCATCAATGTGTGGGAACTCATTGATTTGGCAAATAAGCATCCACGTGTAAACATCTTGCAGCCCGGATGTGGAGTTGGTGGACATTGTATAGCCGTGGATCCTTATTTTATATCGTCTGCCTATCCCAATGAAGCTCGTATCATAGCTCAGGCTCGTGAGATAAACAACTACAAGGCACAATGGTGTGCCGAGAAGGTGCGTCGTATGATGGTGGAGTTCGAGCTTAAGAATCACCGTGCTCCTCGTGTGGCTATGATGGGATTGGCTTTCAAACCTAACATTGATGACTTGCGTGAATCGCCCGCAAAGTTAATCGCATCACGTGTGTTGCAATCATGTAGTAATGGTGATGTTATGGTTGTAGAACCTAATATTACCGAGCACAAAGTTTTCAAGTTGACAAATTATAGAACCGCATACGAAAAAGCTGATATTGTCGTTTATTTAGTAAATCATCGTGAGTTTGCAGAGCTGGACTATCGTACCGACGTGCAAGTGCTCGACTTCTGCGGTGTATTTAAAAGATAAAGACGGTATCATGAAGAAGGTAATGTTGGTGTTTGGCACTCGCCCTGAGGCTATCAAAATGGCTCCGTTGGTGAAGGCTTTTGAACAGTATCCTAAAGAGTTTGAAACTATAGTGTGCGTTACAGGTCAGCATCGTGAGATGTTGGACCAAGTGTTGCATATCTTCGACATTACTCCAAATTATGATTTGAACATAATGAAACAGGGGCAGGACCTTTATGATGTTACTGCCCGTGTATTGCTTGGTATGCGCGATGTGTTGCGTGAGGCACATCCCGATTTAGTGCTTGTGCATGGTGACACGACGACAAGCACTGCAGCAGCGCTTGCAGCGTTTTATCAGCAGATACCTGTAGGCCATGTTGAGGCAGGCTTGCGTACACATAATATCTATAGTCCGTGGCCAGAGGAGATGAATCGTCAGATGACAGGGCGAATTGCTACTTATAACTTCTCTCCCACACCGCTCAGTCGGCAAAATCTTTTAGAGGAAAAGATCAGGGAGCAGAGCATTGTGGTGACTGGTAATACCGTAATCGATGCTTTGTATTGGGTGGTTGATAGAATAAAGAAAGATGAGGCTCTCAGTGCTGAGTTGAAGAAAGTTCTTGCTGATGCAGGATATGATGTGGATAGATTAAGCGAAAGTAAGCGTCGTTTGGTGTTGATAACGGGTCATAGAAGGGAAAACTTTGGGGATGGCTTTATTCGTATTTGTACGGCTATCCGTGACTTAGTAAATAAATATCCTGATGTGGATTTTGTATATCCCATGCATCTCAATCCTAATGTGCGTAAGCCCATTCAAGAGGTTTTTGATGGTCTTGATTCCTTGTCCTCGGGAGAGGGGTGGGGAATAGCCTCTAATATGTTCTTCATCGAACCTTTGGAGTACCTTTCATTCGTGTATCTCATGGAGAAATCTACTATTGTGCTTACTGATAGTGGTGGCATACAGGAGGAAGCTCCAGGGTTGGGGAAACCAGTACTTGTGATGCGCGACACGACTGAACGTCCCGAGGCTTTAGATGCCGGCACGGTGAAGCTCGTTGGTACGGACTATGATAAAATTGTTCATGAGGTGTCGTGTTTGCTTGATGATGCAGACTGCTATGAACAGATGAGTCGTGCAGTGAATCCATATGGTGATGGCAAGGCTTGTGAACGCATAGTACGATATTTAGCGGGAGTGTAAGATGAACGGGTTACTTCCTTGTTTGATTGCATTATTCCTTTCGTTGGGAATTGTGTGTGTAGTGCATCCATACCTTGTAAAGCTCGCACTAAAGAAAGGTATAGTAGACAATCCTAATGCCCGTAAACTCAATAGGACACCGGTACCTGTGTTAGGCGGTATTGGAGTGTTTTTAGGATTTGCAATTACGCTTTATGTGGTCTCGGTTATAATGTGCATTTCTTTGCCCAAGATTTATATTGTACTTTTGTCGTTAATGGTGGGTGTGGGCTTTGTGGATGACCTCTATGATTTGAAACCGAATGCAAAGTTTGCCGTACAGATAGTGGCAGTGCTACTGCTTTATTTTGTATGTGGATTGCGAATTGATGATTTGCATGGGATTCTCGGCATATATGAGCTCCCAATGATGGTGTCTCTACCCTTGACACTTGTGGCTTGTGTGGGACTTATCAATTCATTAAATCTCATTGATGGTATTGATGGTCTCTCTTCTGGTTATAGCATGGTAGCTGCGGGGTTGCTTTCGGCTTGGACTTATATGCAGGGAGGGTGCAACAATTTATTGATTTCTTGTGCTCTTGTCGGAGCACTTATACCATTCTTTGTTTATAATGTTTTTGGTCGGCAGCAGAAGATGTTTATGGGGGATGCCGGTTCTTATTTGCTTGGTATAATCTTCTGTGTTATGATGCTTGACGCGTTGAGCTCTACGTCGTATAGTGCAAATAAAGATGTAGCTCTTGTCCCATTCGTGTTTGCCGTGTTTTCGTTCCCGATATTGGATACCTTACGTGTGATGATAATGCGTATGTACCGAGGACGTTCACCTTTTAAGGCTGATAAAACTCACCTTCACCATGCTTTGGTGGGAAAGGGGTTGTCGCACTTGATGACTACGTTTGCTATTATAATTCTTAATTTGCTTGTAGTAGTAGCATGGTTCGTGTGTTATAGATGCGGACTGTCGTCGTCAACAATCCTAATGGGAATAGTGTTGGCTGTAGCTCTATTGTGTATTGTGTTACCTTATTTCATATTAAGAGAAAAGCATCGTTAACGATGCTTTTCTCTGGGATGATGGTTATCTTTGAATGATTTCAAGCATTTCTGCAGCTAATCGTTTACGGTCGTATGCCTTGGCCAATTGTTCACCACCATTTTGACACGATAGATAAATTTCTTCTGAAGAGAATAGATAATCGAGCTTTTCCTTGAAATCACCTATATTCTCAGGTTCGTAATAGACGCCTGCTCCAAATCCCTCAATCATCTCTCGTGCTTCCCCATCTACTCCAAGAAGAATAGGAATGCGCATAGCCGCGGTTTCGAATATTTTTGAAGGAATGACGGTCTTGAATAGGTCACTCTTTCGGAGGTTGATAAGGGCAGCATCTTGTAAAGCGATATAATCGGCTACTTCATGTTTGGGTACGGGGTCAAGTAATACGACATTGGATATCTCTTCTTTTTGAATTTTCTTCTCTATATTTTCTCTTTCAGCTCCATTGCCGAGAATCATGAGGGCATACTCACTTGAGCCTTTGATACAATCAATTAAGAAATCGATTTTGTGCGCCATACCTAATGTTCCAATGTATCCAAGTACTCTCTTTCCCGTCAAATTATAGCGTTCAAGCAATTTTTGCGATTTCTTTCTTGGTTTGAATAACTCCGTATTGGCTCCATTTTTGATGATATGAATTTTGTCTGAGGGGATACCCTTTGCTATGATATCTTTTTTGAAAGAGTTGGTGACCACCACTATCTTTTCGGCTGACTTATAGCACCATTTCTCTTCTTTAGAAAAATAGTCAAGTACGAAATTGCCTTTCATCGCTCCCACAGCTTTGATGGAGTCGGGCCACAAGTCACGTACTTCCATTATCCAGGGCTTACGTTTAAACCAATGGAGTGTTCTGCCTGATAAGGCTGTGAAGAATTGTGGAGATGTAGCTACGATGATGTCGCATGATTGAAAAAGTCCTGCGAAGAAAGAGGTTACGGAGAAGCTGATAAAGTCAAGAATGCGCTTTGCGAATCCTTTATTTGCTGTCATGTAGCTCCATACGCGGATAACCTTAATGCCATTCATCGACTCGGTTTTACCGAAGAATGAATTCTTATAGCCTTGGTATACCTTTCCTGTCGGGTAGTTCGGGAAGCAGGTGATTATCGTTACCTCATGTCCTGCTTTTACCCATTCGGAACAATGCTCATAGGTTCGGGTAGCAGGTGCATTCACCTCAGGTGGAAAGTTATCTGTGAGAAATAGTATTTTCATGAATGTTGGTGATATCAGTATCTACGCATGGTAAGCAATGCACTATCAGAACGGAGTACCAGGCGTTTTATTGTAAGTTCTTCAATCAAGAAGGTGTTCTTCTTTTCGTATAGGCCAAATCTTTTCAATCGAGTAGTATCGTAGGGCTCGTTTTCTCTTTGATAGTAGAGTTGGAATTCGTCCATCTTGATAGAATCTCCAATGCGTTCGAACAAGCAATCATATTGCTCACTTTTCAATTGTCCGACAAGTTCACTCGGGTTGTTATAGTCTCCGACTAGTATAGTGTGACGTTGGATAGAATAGAATAGGTCTCCTTGATTTCTGATAATCGTGTCTGGGTTGTTACGCTCTATAGTCTGCAATTGCCATATTCCATCCAACTGTCCATTAATCAGGTAGTTCTCACATGAAATGAGTGAAGCGATGAGAGTAAGCGTTAGTATGTTGTTGATAAGTCTTGGCATGACAGCGTTTAATTATTGTTTAATGAATCCTTGTTTACGTATATTGAACATCAATCCGATGTTATTCCCAATAAGTTGGCTTCGGTCAAGGGCTAAGGTTCCTGTGAACTGCCATCCTTTCCATTGGGAAGGGGTATAACTGAGTTCACTCATCAAACTTAGTTGAGTTAATGGAGTGGGTAGTGGATCGTCCCATGAACCCCAATGTTTGGTCCATGACCCCAGAAAACGATAGCCTAATTGTTTGGTCGGAGAGCCATTAAATCCAATATGGTGTGAACGTATGCGCGTGTAGAGCATATTCTGTGTGGGAATATCAGAGTATACAGGAGATAGGTGGTGAGGATTGCATACTGCCATTCCCCAGTGACGCCACGATTGGTATACGCTGTTATTGTAATAGTTGTCCTTGCCTACTATTGGATCATTTCCATATTTAACAATCGGCCCGCTCTGTGTTCGTGAGGTTATGAACTCATATACGAAAGTGTTGATAATGCAATTCTCAGGGATTGTAATTTCGCATGCATAAAGACCATCATACCAAGGTAGGTATGATATGGCCTTTACTTCTCTGGTCTTGTGGTATCCTAATAGCCCAGAGTGATCCTCGTAGAAATGTTCGTAATAGAGTCTTATGCCCCAGCCTTTTAATTGGTAGTTTGCCGCGAGATGCCAACTTCCGAATATATTCCCATTCACATTTTGTTGATCTGAAGCTGGGGCATTGCTACCTCCTTGTTGAGGGAAAAATGCCATGTAGTATTCTTTGTAAGTGTGCGGAAGATTGTATCTGATGGAGTCGCCTTGATCTTTCCGTCTTATCATGAATGTCCCTCCAAACTGTGAGTACATTTCTAAACCTATTTCTGCGGAGAAAGGCCCTTTAGTTTCGTTACCTATCTTTAGGAAGGCTGTTTTCTCATGAAATAGAATGTCGTAAGTATAGTGTGTGCCGTTTGGTGCATCAGCCAAATAAGAAATTTGGAATTTCTTATCAGAATACTTGCCATAACTAAAATGTCCCTTTACTTGAACCCACTCATTGAATAGCCAAGGCACAATGGTGTATTCTGTAATACCCAATCGTACTTGCGGTATGGGGCGTGCGTTAGGGGCAAAAGTGAGTCCTCCACCGCTCAAGGTCCGGTGTTTCCCCTCAGACCATCGTTCTTTACTACCCATACTCAACTCCCAACAGTTATACTTTATGTCAGCATAGAGTTGTTGTATGTAGAAAGGTGCTGAGTAATTATATGCTCCAGCAAGTTCCGCACCATATGCCCAAGAAAAACCGCGTTTCTTGTCAAAATCGCGGAAGATTCCGAGAGTGAGATTAGCATTGTTATTGTCAAGGGAAGAGAGTCCATGACGATTGCTTACAATCCAAAAGGGGGCATGTTTACCAATAGAAGTAACAATATCCGTTTGAACATCATATCTGATTTTTTCCATTTCGCAAACGCTAATAGTCTCTTGTGAGTGGAGGGGAGTGTAGGTTAGAAGTATAAATAGTAGGCTGTAGAGATATCGTTTCATTTTAAGTGTGTTCTTGTACCTTTACAAAGGTAAAGAATGTTTCTTAAAGATTGAAGCCTTTGTATGTTAAAAATGAACGATTCAACTATTAAATGAAAATACCCTCTCAAGTTCGGGGGCTTGAGAGGGCTTTTCATTTGTAGTTTCAATACTTTTTCATGAGTTCATGCTCAAGAGGAATTCCTCGTTGTTCTTGGTGCCCTCGAGACGACCTTTGGCGAAGTCCATAGCCTCGATGGGGTTCATGTCTGAGAGGAACTTGCGCAAGATCCACATACGGTCAAGGGTCTGCTTGTCGTGCAGAAGGTCATCGCGACGAGTGCTTGATGCCACGATGTTCACGGCAGGGAAGATACGCTTATTCGAGAGGTTGCGGTCGAGCTGAAGTTCCATGTTGCCCGTACCCTTGAACTCCTCGAAAATCACCTCGTCCATCTTTGAACCGGTCTCGGTGAGGGCGGTAGCGATGATGGTGAGCGAACCTCCGTTCTCGATGTTACGTGCAGCACCGAAGAAGCGCTTGGGCTTGTGCAAGGCATTGGCATCCACACCACCTGAGAGGATTTTACCCGATGCAGGTGATACGGTGTTGTAGGCACGTGCCAGGCGAGTGATTGAGTCGAGGAAGATGACCACGTCGTGTCCGCACTCTACCATGCGCTTAGCCTTCTCGAGCACGATACCGGCAATCTTCACGTGGCGCTCGGCGGGCTCGTCGAAGGTTGAGGCTATCACCTCAGCGTTTACGCTGCGTGCCATGTCGGTAACCTCCTCGGGGCGCTCGTCAATGAGGAGCATTATCATGTATACCTCGGGGTGGTTGGCTGCAATGGCATTGGCAATGTCCTTGAGGAGTATGGTCTTACCCGTCTTGGGCTGTGCCACGATGAGGCCGCGCTGACCCTTACCGATGGGCGAGAAGAGGTCTACTACGCGAGCCGAGAGGTTATCGTTGTAGCCCTTGCAGAGGGTGAACTTCTCATCGGGGAAAAGTGGGGTGAGGTGCTCGAAGGGAACACGGTCGCGCACCACGTTGGGGTCCAGTCCGTTGATACGGGTAATCTTCATCAAGGGGAAGTACTTCTCACCTTCGCGAGCGGGGCGTATGGTACCCTCCACCACGTCACCGGTCTTGAGGCCGTGGAAGCGGATTTGGTTCTGCGATACGTAGATGTCGTCGGGTGAAGCGAGATAGTTATAGTCTGCCGAACGCAAGAAGCCGTAATTGTCGGGCATAATCTCGAGCACGCCATTTACCTCAATGAGGTTGTCAAAGTTGTAGCGCTCTTGCTCGGGTTGGCGGCGCTCAGGCTTCTGTTGTTCCTGCTTCTGCTGTTCCTGTTGCTGCTCATTGGCCGTGTTGGCATTTTGTTCAGCATCATTGTTCTGCTCGGCGTTGTTGTTCTTATGCTTGTTCTTGTGCTTCTTCTCTTGCTGTGGCTGTTCGCCCTGTTGCTTGTCGAGCTTGGTCTGCTCAAACTTACCGATGAGCTCGGTAGGTAATTCGTTTGAGTCGCTGGGCAGGTCCTCGATGGCTACGAAATCGCTGCTGGGCTCTTCAACGAGCGACTCGCCGGGTACCTCAGGCGATGCGGTTGTCTCTGCAGTCTGTTGGCTGCTGTCCGCTGTCTGTTGTCCATTATTCTTGGGCTTGCGTCCGCGCTTCTTGGCACCGCCCTGTTGCTGGGGAACATCGTCTGTTGTCTGTTGACCACCGTCCGTAACCTTATTGTCCGTAGCCTGCTGATTATTATTGTCTGTCGTCTGTTGTCTGTCGTCTGTTGTCTGTTGACTATTATTTTTAGGCTTGCGACCGCGTTTCTTGGTAGCGGCTTGTTGCTGGTGGGGGGCATCGTCTGTTGTCTGTTGACCGCCATTAGCAAGTGGTTTTTGCTCTTGCTCAGAGGCAGTTTTGTCAGTCTCCTGTTGTGCGATGGGTGTTGCCACAATCTTGGGCGTGTCGTCCACCTTTTCGGCCTTGTCCTTATCGGCCGAGTATACCTTGTTGGCCACCTCTTTCTTGTTGATGCGGGTGCGCTGGCGACGTTCGTTTCTATCCTCCTCGGCGGCAACCTTCTTCTGTGCTCCGGCAATGGCCTGCTCATCGAGGATGCGATAGATGAGGTCTTGGCGCTCAAGTGACTTGATGCCCTTGATGCCCATTTCGTTGGCGATTTCTTGCAGTTCGCCCAAATCTTTGTTGGTTAGTTGGATGATGTTGTACATATAATATGTAGTATGTGATGTTGTACCTGTCACTCCACACTCTACGCACATACTCCTCGGAAGGAGACTGCGTCAGTTCGGTGATTTGTTGAAAAAATGTAGTGTGGAACTCTATTCGACACTGCAAAAGTAGATATTTTATTTAGATTGGCCATACATTGACCAATTTTTTTTTAATTTTGTGCCATATTTTGTTACCAATAACATTTGACCGATGAAAAAGTTTATATCTCCCGGCTCATGGTTTGCATTTGCCTACCCCGAAGAGTGGTTCGAGTTCAGTGAAGAGACCGACTGCTTCTTGTTTTATAATCCCGAGAAGTGGGATGGCAATTTCCGTATTTCGGCCTATCGCGATGCCTCTTCTTCGTTTGGCGACTCCATGATGCGTCAGGCTCTGAAGGCTTCGGGTGCCAAGCTCGCCAAGGTGGGCCGTTGGGAGACGATATATAGTGCCGAGTCGTTCACCGAGCAGCTGGTGGAGTATACCACTCACCGCTGGACCATCGGTTGTGGTCAGACTTGTGTGGAGTGCTCATTTACGGCTTCCGTGAACGAGCATTTGGGCTTGGTGAATGCCCTTATCGCTTCGCTCGAAATCTTGCAGCCTCGCGACACGTTTCACAATCAGTATATCCCCGTACGCGTATCCGAGGTCGACCTCATCGAGTCGTGCTATGCCACCATCGAGGACCTCGGCATGAAGCTCTTCAAGGAGCGTTTCCGCGATATCGACTACAATGTGCGCCTGTTGCAGAAGATAGCCCTGCGCCCTGAGTTGACCAAGCAGCTCGGCTCCGATGCCGGTGCCGTGATGGGCGTGACCTTGTGTGCGCTGCTCACCGAGAGCATCGAGGGCTTGGAGTGGAACACCTTCGTCAATGGCAAGGTCGAAGCTCCCGTGCTCATGTATGGCAACACCTGTGTGGCGCGTCCCATGCTCCTCTTTGGCAAACATGGGGAGCTGCTCACCGAGGTGGAGATGAGCGATATCATCGATGAGGTCAGGGAGCGCATTGAA
This sequence comes from Bacteroidaceae bacterium, assembly GCA_045612065.1. Taxonomy (GTDB): domain Bacteria; phylum Bacteroidota; class Bacteroidia; order Bacteroidales; family Bacteroidaceae; genus UBA1189. The sequence goes on along the minus strand of JAZKYH010000022.1, from coordinate 21,404 downwards.
GAGGCTGCGGCATCTGAATCACCCCTTGAGAGGGGCAGGGGGGAGGCTCCATGCTGATTCCCTACCTGCAGGTCGATGGACTCACCAAGTCGTTTGGCGATTTGGTGCTCTTCTCGGGTATCTCGTTTGGTGTGGCTCAAGGGCAGCGTGTAGGCCTCATAGCTCGCAATGGAGCAGGCAAGAGCACCCTGCTCGATGTGCTGGCAGGCATCGAGGGGCACGACGAGGGCAGCATCGTTTACAAGAACGACCTACGCGTGGGCTACCTGCGCCAGCAGCCCCTGTATCCTGAGGGGCTCACCGTGCTCGAAGCCTGTTTTCACGACACCAACGACACCCTGCAACTCATTCGCGAGTATGAGCAATGCCTCGAGACCCCCGGCACGCCCGGGCTCGATGCCCTGCTCGACCGTATGGAACATGCCGATGCCTGGAACTACGAGCAGCGTGCCAAGCAGATACTCTCCTCGCTCCATATCACCGACTATAACCAGAAGGTCGAGACCCTCTCGGGTGGCCAGCTCAAGCGTGTGGCCCTGGCCAACGTGCTCATCGGCAACCCCGACATGCTCATCCTCGATGAGCCCACCAACCACCTCGACCTACCCCTCATCGAGTGGCTCGAGGACTACCTCACACGTAGCACCGCCACGCTGCTCATGGTCACTCACGACCGCTACTTCCTCGACAACGTGTGCAACGAAATCATCGAAATCGATGACCACACCGTATACTCTTACAAGGGAAACTACAGCTACTATCTCGAGAAGCGCGAAGAGCGCATCGAGGCACGCAACACCGAGATTGTTCGTGCCAATAACCTCTACCGCACCGAGCTCGAGTGGATGCGTCGCATGCCCCAGGCTCGTGGCCACAAGGCGCGCTACCGCGAGGAGGCCTTCTATGAGCTCGAGAAAGTGGCCAAGCAGCGCGTGGCCAACGACCGCGTGCAGCTCAATGTGAAGTCATCCTATATAGGCAGCAAAATCTTCGAGGCCGACGAGCTCTCGCTCCGCTTCGGCGACCGCTGCATCCTGGATAAGTTCTCCTACATCTTCTCGCGTTACGAGAAGCTCGGCATCGTGGGCGATAATGGTACCGGTAAGAGCTCGTTCCTCAAGGTGCTGCTCGGACAGCTGGCCCCCGACAGTGGCCGCCTCGACATTGGCGAGACGGTGCACTTCGGCTACTACTCGCAAGAGGGTCTGCAGTTCGATACGCAGATGAAGGTCATCGACGTGGCTCGCGACATTGCCGAGGTCATCCCCATGGCTGGAGGCAAGCAGCTCACCGCCTCGCAGTTCTTGCAACATTTCCTTTTCCCGCCCGAGAAGCAACACAGCTATGTCTATAAGCTCAGTGGGGGTGAGCGCCGTCGCCTCTACCTCTGCACCGTGCTTATGCGCAATCCCAACTTCCTCATTCTCGACGAGCCCACCAACGACCTCGATATCCTCACCCTACAGGTGCTCGAGGAGTATTTGCGCGACTTTGCGGGATGCGTCATCGTGGTGAGTCACGACCGCTACTTTATGGACAAGATTGTCGACCACCTGCTCGTCTTCAATGGTCAGGGCGACATTCGCGACTTCCCCGGCAACTATACCCAGTATCGTGAGTGGAAGGAGGAGGCTGACCGCCAGCAGGCAACAGTCAGCAAGCAGCAGTCTCAGCAGAAAAATGTCAACACTTCGCCGAAGGCCGTTGACCGCAGCTCATCATCTGTTGAGGGCAAGAGCCGGAAGAAGACATTCAAGGAGCGGCAAGAGTTTGCCGCCGTAGAGCAAGCCATTGCCGAGCTTGAGGCTGAGAAAGCCGCCATCGAGGAGGCGCTCTGTACAGGTGCTCTCGCTGCCGATGAGCTCACGGTCAAGTCTATCCGCCTTTCGTCTCTCAACGAAGAGCTCGACGAGAAAACCATGCGCTGGCTGGAGCTAAGTGAAATCCCAGGATGAATATCTCTTTTGGCGGTGTTTGGTGGATGAATCAATATGGATTTGTATTTTTATTGCGAACTTTTGTGGCAAAATGTTTGGCGATATGCGGAAATGATGTAACTTTGCTCGCGTAATAGCGTTCAAATAGATAAAAGTGTTACCTGTGATGATGGTTGTGAACCTTAGTAAGTATTGGTGGTGGCTTGGTGAAACTCATTGAGCACGATTGCAACGTCATACGAAATAGAAAAAAGCAAAAAGACAGAATGATGATAGAGGAATCCGATGCTCATGGTATACAGAACATCGGATTTCCTTTTTTATATCGAACAACAGGTGTGAAAAGATTTTAAGTATCCACTACAATGAAACAAAAAAGATTCTTCCTTCCCGAAAGTGAAATACCTACTCAGTGGTATAACATACAGGCCGATATGCCTAACAAGCCGATGCCTATGCTCAATCCCAAGACGGGAGAGCCGGTGACAGAGGATGACTTGTGCGAACTCTTCTCGCGTGAGGCATCTAGCCAAGAACTTAACATGACCGATGCGTGGATCGACATCCCCGAGCAGGTACGCGAGATGTATACCTACTATCGCAGCACGCCGCTCGTGCGTGCCTATGGTTTGGAGAAGGCGCTGGGTACTCCGGCACACATCTATTTCAAGAACGAGAGTGTAAGTCCTATCGGTTCTCATAAACTCAACTCTGCATTAGCGCAGGCCTACTACTGCAGGCAGGAGGGCGTGACGAATGTTACCACCGAGACGGGTGCCGGGCAATGGGGCGCGGCATTGTCGTATGCATCCAAGGTGTTTGGCCTTGAGGCAGCAGTGTATCAGGTGAAAGTGTCGTATGAGCAGAAACCTTATCGTCGTAGCATCATGCAGACCTTCGGGGCTCAGGTGACTCCGTCTCCCTCGATGTCAACTCGTGCGGGTAAGGATATTCTCACCAAGTATCCCAATCATCAAGGTTCGCTCGGCACGGCTATCTCTGAAGCGGTGGAGCTGGCGAGGATGACTCCGGGATGCAAATATACGCTGGGCTCGGTGATGGGGCACGTGACATTGCATCAGACGGTGATAGGCCTTGAGGCTGAGAAACAGATGCAGATGGCGGGTGAATATCCCGATGTGGTGGTGGCCTGCTTCGGCGGTGGATCCAACTTCGGTGGATTGGCATTCCCATTCATGCGACACAACATCAAGGAGGGCAAGACGACACGTTTTGTAGCTGCCGAGCCGGCTTCGTGCCCCAAGCTCACACGAGGTGAGTTCCACTACGACTATGGCGACGAGTCGGGCTATACACCACTGATACCGATGTTCACGCTGGGCCACAATTTTCGCCCGGCCAACATCCATGCTGGTGGCTTGCGCTACCATGGTGCGGGCTTGGTGGTGTCGCAACTCTTGAAGGATGGCTTGATGGAGGCTGTTGACGTGGAGCAGATTGAGTCGTTCGAGGCGGGCACGCTGTTTGCCGCTGCCGAGGGCATCATTCCTGCTCCCGAGTCGTGCCACGCCATCGCGGCTACCATACGCGAGGCGAAGAAATGCATCGAGACGGGCGAGGAGAAGGTTATCCTCTTCTGCCTCTCAGGACACGGACTCATCGATATGGCTTCGTATGACCAGTTCCTTGCCGGAAACCTCATCAACAACACCCTGAGCGATGAAGTGATTGCCGAGAACATCAGTGAACTGAAGGAGAAGATTGGCTTTTAGTTATCGTTATCGTTAAAAAGAAGAGGAGCACCGCGGTGCTCCTCTTCTTTTTTGCTTTCATTTCATCTCTACCTCTTCTTTCATGTCTATCTCTTCGCCCTTCGCGTCGTAGAACTTGTAGGCGAGGAGTGGGATACTCTGGTTGGGTGTGATGCGTATGCCGAAGCCATACTTCATCTTCCACCGTGCTTTCATAGAGATGAACCCCTGATTGATGTAGGCTGCTACATAGGGGTGCACATGCAGGTTGAACCGGCTAATCTTCAATTTCTTTACGAGGTAGTCAATCTTGTTCTCCAGCGTGTCGGTAAACAATATGGATGCCTTGATGGTGCCCTTGCCGAAGCATACGGGGCAGCTCTCCTCAACGGCTACATCCATGGCAGGACGCACGCGCTGGCGGGTAATTTGCATCAAACCGAACTTGCTCAGCGGCAGGATGTTGTGCTTGGCGCGATCGCGCGACATGTTTTGGCACATGCGCTCATAGAGCTTCTGGCGATTCTCGGCAGTGTCCATATCGATGAAGTCCACCACGATGATGCCGCCCATATCACGCAATCGGAGCTGGCGGGCGAGTTCGTCGGCGGCTCCGAGATTCACATCTATAGCATTTTCCTCCTGATTGGTGTTCCCACGCGAACGGTTACCACTGTTCACATCTACCACGTGTAGGGCTTCGGTGTGCTCAATGACCATGTAGGCGCCACCGCGGTAAGGCACGATGCGACCGAACGATGACTTGATCTGCTTCGTCACGCCAAAGTTGTCCATGATGGGCAACGTGCCGGTGTAGTGTTTCACCACGTGTGCTCTGTCGGGGGCAATGAGTAATACGTAGTTGCGTATCTCATTGTATGCGTTGTCGTCGTTGACGTAGATGGCTTCGTACGACGGGTTGAAGAGGTCGCGCAACATGGCTACGGCACGGCTGTTCTCTTCGTGGATGAGCACGGGGGGCTTGTCGGCTTTCTGTACCTTGAGGATGACATCATCCCACTGCTTGACAAGGGCTTTGAGCTCGGCATCGAGATCGGCAACGCGCTTGCCCTCGGCTACGGTGCGCACGATGACGCCGAAGTTCTTGGGCTTGATGCTCTGGATGAGCTGCTTGAGTCGGGCACGCTCTTCGGCCGACTTGATCTTCGAGGATACGTTTACCTTGTCAGAGAAGGGTACGAGTACGAGGAAACGGCCTGCAAAGGAGAGCTCGGCGGTGAGACGGGGACCCTTGGTCGAGATGGGCTCCTTGGTCACCTGAACCATAATCTCCTGACCCTGTTGCAGGATGTTGGCGATGCTGCCCTCCTTGGGCAACTCGGGCTGGCCCACCGACTTGGAGTAGGGGGCGAGTTTCTTCTTGTCGCTGACTACCTGTTTCGTATACTTGTGGTAACAGTTGTAGTGGTTACCCAAGTCCTGATAGTGAAGAAAAGCTTCTTTGGCCGAACCTACATCAACAAAGCATGCATTCAGGCCGGGCATGATCTTCTTCACCCGTCCCAAGTACATGTTGCCCACAGAAAACGACGCCTCGCGTCCCTCTTTCTGGAACTCTACCAACACCTTGTCTTCGGTCAGGGCAATGGTGATGTCGTTGGGCTGTACGTCAATGAATAATTCGCTGGTCACTTTTCTTGGTATTTTTTAGGAGATGGGGAATCTTGCCCCCGACTCCTACAACATTTCATTAAAAGCAACAAAGAACAAACTCAAAATTCCGTCTTGCGTATCTTGAAGTTTGTTCCCTGTCATTTTCTTTGTGCGTAAGAGCTTACTTCTTGCTCTTATGACGATTCTTTCTCAGTCTTTTTTTACGCTTGTGAGTCGCCATTTTATGACGCTTATGCTTCTTTCCGTTTGGCATAGTGGGAAAAATTTATGGTTAATACTCTATTCTTTCTCTTATTTCTTTACATCCACAGCAAATGTCTTTGCAGGTTTGAATGCGGGGATGTTGTGCTCAGGAACGATGATGGTAGTATTCTTAGAGATGTTACGAGCAGTCTTCTGTGCTCTCTTCTTCAAGATGAAGCTACCGAAACCACGAAGGTATACATTCTCTTCCTTGATCAACGACTCCTTTACCACTTCCATGAAAGCCTCTACGCACTTCAGCGCCTCAGCTCTGTCAACACCTGTCTTCTTGCAGATCTCGCTAACAACTTCTGATTTAGTCATTTTTTAATATTCTTTTTGGTTGTACAAATGTCACTTTTTATTTCGGAGTGCAAATATAGAGTTTTTCTCGTTGCTAAAAAAATATATTGCTGTATTTTTTTTGTAAATCGCTCACTTTGTTTGCTCTGTCTCACTAAATTGTCTATTTTTGCGGAGTATTTGATGTAAATGTTGCGAATGGAAGAAATTGTTGATCGGCTTTTCACTTGGTACGATACGCACAGTCGTGAGTTGCCTTGGCGCTCCACGCGTAATCCTTATTATATATGGGTATCTGAGATTATCTTGCAGCAGACCCGTGTTGCTCAGGGTTACGATTACTTTGTTCGTTTTGTCGAGCACTTTCCTACGGTTGAGGCTTTGGCCGAGGCTCCCGAAGATGAGGTGATGCGTTTATGGCAGGGATTGGGCTATTATTCTCGTGCTCGTAACCTTCATGTTGCCGCTCAGCAGATTGTGGCATTGGGGGATTTCCCCGATACCTACGATGCTATTCGTTCGCTTCGTGGAGTGGGTGACTATACAGCGGCTGCTATCGCTTCTTTTGCATTTGATATACCCAAGGCAGCGGTCGATGGCAATGTGTGTCGGGTATGGTCGAGGGTATTTGGTGTAGATGAACCCATTGATTCGTCTCGTGGCAAACAGATGATTACAGAGATAGCTCAAACGTTGCTTCCTGCGACCCATGCAGCCAAGTATAATCAGACAGTTATGGAGTTTGGTGCCTTACAGTGTGTTCCGAAAAATCCTGATTGCTCTTCATGTCCCTTGACCGACAAATGCATTGCTCGAGCATCAAATAGGGTAGGGATGCTCCCTATAAAGTCACACAAGACGAAGGTGACCAATCGTTTTCTATCCTACCTGTATGTATACAACGATGAGGCATTGTTGCTGCACAAGCGCATCGCTGATGACATTTGGAAGAATCTCTATGAGCTGCCTTTGATAGAGACGTCCTCCACAATGGATGCTGAAGAGCTTTTCTCTACCCAGGCGTTTGCTCAGTGGCACGAGGTGTTACCGCAATACACATATAAGGGATGTACAGATGGCATCAAACATGTGCTCTCGCATCGCGTGTTGCATGCAGCGTTTTATAAGTTTGAGGTGCATGGGGTACTCCCTTGTCTCGACGGCTATGTAGTAGTTCCTTTTGATGAATTACATCGTTATGCTCTTCCTCGACTCCTGGAGCGTTACTTGGAGAATGAAAATAATGTGCGGGATAGTATGTGTATATGAAAATTATTGTCTAATTTTGAGGCTCAAATGTAAAAATATATAAGATTATGTCAGTAAATAAAGTTATTCTTATCGGTAATGTGGGCCGTGAACCCAATGTACGTTATGTTGATCGCGACGTAGCTGTAGCCAGTTTGTCGCTTGCTACTTCTGATCGTGCATATACATTGGCCAATGGTACTCAGGTGCCTGAGCGTACTGAGTGGCATAACCTCGTTTTTTGGCGTGGCTTGGCGCAGACGGTAGAGAAGTATGTACACAAGGGTGACAAACTCTATGTTGAGGGTAGTATACATAGCCGTTCTTATGACGATCAGAATGGTGTACGCCGTACGGTAGTGGAGATTTGGGTGGATAATATGGAGATGCTTTCGCGTCAGCAACAACCTGCCCAGCAATCTGCAGCTCAGCCTATGCCGCAGCCCGTTCAGCCCTCGGCACCTGAAGACCAGATGCCTTTTTAGTAACTAAACATTCACATTTTGGATATTTCCTCGTTATGGCATCCCATTGTTGATGCCTTTTCTACTATTCAGTTTACGGCTCCTTCGGTAGGTGTCGTTGTGGCCTTGGTATTGGCCTCTTTATTGCTCTTTTGTTCCGGCTTTGTGTCGGCGTCCGAGATCGCTTTCTTTTCGCTTACTCCGTCTGACCTCAGTGAGATAGAGGAGGGCGACACCGTAAGTGACCGCATTATCAATAAATTGTTGGGCAAGTCACAAAAGTTATTGGCCACTATCCTTATTTCTAATAACTTCGTCAATATCACCATCACCGTATTGGGCAACTATGCCATGCTTTCGATGCTCGACTTTGGAGGCATCGTGTGGCTCGAGTTCCTCTTCATCACGGTGCTGCTCACCTTCTTGCTCTTGCTCTTCGGTGAGATTATGCCCAAGTTCTACTCTTCGCTCAATCCGCTGAAGTTCTGCCGTATCTGTGCTCCCGTAATCAATGTGCTGACCTATGTATTCAGCCCATTGTCTTCTTTGCTGGTGAAGTCTACCCGTTTGGTCGACCGCCTGCACAGACAGCAGAGTCACAACCTCTCGGTAGATGAGTTGGAACAAGCACTTGAACTGACCGACAAGACCGAGCTCACCGATGAGCAGGAATTGCTGGAGGGTATCATCCGCTTCGGTGACGAGACGGCCAAGGATGTGATGACCTCGCGCCTCGATATGGTGGCCATCAACATTCGTGACACTTACAAACAAGTACTCTCTTGTGTGACCGAGAATATCTATTCGCGTATTCCTGTCTATTCAGGCACAGTGGACAATATTAAAGGCATTCTATATATTAAGGACCTTTTGCCTCATCTAAACAAGGGAGACGGCTTCCGTTGGCAGACACTTATCCGCCCCGCCTTCTTCGTGCCCGAGACCAAGCAGATTGATGACCTTTTGCGCGATTTCCAAGCCAGTAAGGTGCATATTGCTATTGTGGTTGATGAGTTTGGTGGTACACTTGGACTCGTTACTCTCGAGGATGTCATCGAGGAAATTGTGGGTGAGATTAATGATGAGTATGACGAAGAGGAGCGTGCTTATGTGAAACTCAATAGCAATACCTATCTCTTCGAGGCCAAGACCATGCTCTCTGACTTCCAACGTGAATTGGACCTCGATGACGAACTCTTCGAGGAAGTAGAAGGTGATGCCGACTCTCTCGCAGGCCTTCTCCTCGAACTTAAAGGTGACTTCCCTGAGTTGCACGAGAGCATCGACTTCCACCACCTCACCTTCGAGGTGATGGAGATGGACGAGCGACGCATTGTGAAGATCAAGGTGGTGGTGCACAACACTGTTCCCAAAGCTGCCGTTGCCGATGCCTAACTATGCTCATCATACCTTCGAGGGTGGTGGCATAGCTATCTGGCACATCACGGAATCCTCGGATGAGTTGTATGCATTGTTGGCCACGCATCGGTATGATGCGCAGTTGGCTGACAAGACGCATGAGGCCCGCCGCGCCGAATGGCTTGCCGTGCGCTTGCTCGTGAAGGAACTGTTTGGCCCCGAATGTGAGGTGGCCTATCACGCTACCGGCCGTCCCTATCTCAAGGGTGGCAACGTGCATATCAGCATATCGCACACCAAGGGCTATGCCGCCGTGGCCTACCATCGAGCCCAGCCCATAGGCATGGATCTGGAGTACCGCTCATCGCGCGTGGAGCGCATCGCCTCGCGCTTCACCACTGAGGCTGAGGCCGCCTATGTTGACAAACACGCTGAGGCTGAGCGTCAGATGTATCATCTCATCAACTGGTCGGCCAAGGAGGCGCTATACAAACTCTTCGATACCCCCACGCTGGCCGAGTTCAAGGAGGTGTTCCATATCGCTCCCTATATGTTGGCCGAATGTGGCGCACTGCATGCCCATATCTGCAACCTCGAAGAGAACCTTATGGTACATTACCGTCTGCTCCCCGAGTTTGTGTGCACATGGGCTGCGATGAAAGGTTAAGGTGATGGTATGCGCCTTATACCGTTAGAGGTTAAGGGGCTTGAGTTGTGCCTCCATGGCGATAAGTCTGTTGTCTCTCTCTTGATAGAGCTCTGGAGTTCCCTTCACATAATTCTCATATTCCGTTTCTCCCGTGTCGCCTCCATAGCAGGGATCCCCCTTCTGCTGGTAGGGCGTGATGTCGATATATCCGCTCAGTTCTGCCAGAGTGGGGTGAGGGTAGGCTTTCGTTTTCATATCGATGGAGATTGATGGCGCTGATATAACAACCCCCGGGCAATAATGTTCATTATCGCCCGGGTTATTGAAGATTGTGGGTTATGGGGTTAGAGGTTATTGGATTGTGGGTTAAAGGTTATAGGTGCTCTAAACCCTACACCTTACACTCTACACCCTAAACACTACACTCTAATATTAGTCGAAGAAATTGGGTTTCTTCTTTCGTGCCTCGTCGAGGGAGAGTAGGGGAGTCTGCTCCTTGGCGGCAAACTCTTGTCGCAGGGCCTCCTGCTCCTCTTTTAGTTGGGCAATGAATGCGTCGCGGGTGTCGTCGCTGAGCAGGGCTGCAGCTACACCAGAGTTCTGCGAAGCATCTTTCACGTATACTACAGGGCCATCGTAGGCCGGGGCAATCTTCAGTGCAGTGTGCATGGCGCTGGTGGTGGCACCTCCAATGAGCAGGGGGGCGCTGATGTCTGCCTTGCGCAGGGCTTCGGCGGTAGCTACCATCTCGGCCAATGAGGGAGTGATGAGTCCGCTCAATCCGATGATATCCGGCTTGCACTCGAGGGCTTTCTGCACGATGTCTTCGGCAGGTACCATCACACCCATGTCGATGATGTCGTAGCCATTGCAACCCATCACCACGCTCACGATGTTCTTGCCTATATCATGCACGTCGCCCTTGACGGTGGCGAGGAGAACGCGCTTGCGAAGTTGAGAGTTGAAAGATGAAAGATGGTAGTTGTTGTCATCTGAAAGTGGATTTTCATCTTTGCTTTTCCCTTCGGCCAGCGACCTTTGGTTCATCTGTCCACTTTCCACTATAAAGTCTACCGCTTGCTTCATGGTGCGGGCGGTCTTTACCACTTGGGGGAGGAACATGCGGCCTTCACCGAACAGACGGCCTACGTGCTGCATACCTGCCATGAGGGGGCCTTCGATGATGGCTACTGCCGAGGGGTATACGGTAAGGGCCTCCTTGAGGTCGGCTTCGAGCGTGTCACTACTGCCCTTGATGAGGGCGTTCTGGAGACGGTCTTCCAATGAAATGGAAGCCCCCTCAACTCCCCCCGAAGGGGAGCTTCCAGTCATCTCGGATTGGTTGGAATATTTAGCAGCGATTCTAATTAGTTTTTCTGTAGCAGTCTCCTTCGCGCAGTCTGCAAGCCCCCTCTTCGGGAGGGGGTTGGGGGAGGCCGCCAGTATCACATCCTCAATCGCCTCAAGCAACTCGGGAGCGATGTCATCGTAGCGTACCGAGGTGGCAGGATTCACGATACCCATGTCCATACCGGCCTTGATGGCATGGTAGAGGAACACGGCGTGCATGGCCTCGCGCAGGTAGTTGTTGCCGCGGAAGGCGAAGGAGAGGTTGCTCACGCCACCACTCACATGGGCTCCGGGCAGGTGGGTACGTATCCACTCCGTGGCACGGATGAAGTCGATGGCATAGGTGTTGTGTGCCTCGATGCCTGTAGCCACGGCGAGGATGTTGGGGTCGAAGATGATGTCCTGTGGAGGCATGCCTACCTTGTCGACCAACAGGTGATAGGCACGCTCGCAGATGGCAATGCGGCGCTCATAGGTGTCGGCCTGCCCCTCTTCGTCGAAGGCCATCACCACCACGGCAGCACCGAGGCGGCGTATCTCGCGGGCATGAGCAAGGAACGTCTCTTCGCCCTCCTTGAGTGATATGGAGTTGACCACGCACTTGCCCTGTATGCACTTGACGGCTGCGGTGATGACCTCCCACTTTGAGGAGTCCACCATGATGGGCACGCGGGCGATATCGGGTTCCGAGGCGATGAGGTTGAGGAAATGTACCATCTCCTTCTCGGTGTCGAGCAGGCCATCGTCCATGTTGATATCGAGCAACTGGGCTCCATCCTCTACCTGATGGCGGGCGATGGAGAGTGCTTCGTCATATTTCTTTTCGTTGATGAGGCGGAGGAACTTGCGCGAGCCAGCCACGTTGCAGCGCTCACCCACGTTGATGAAGTTGCGCTCGGGAGTCACCTCGCACAGCTCCAGTCCCGAGAGCCACAGGGCATCGGGTCGTGTGGCAGGCACGTGAGGCTTGGATCCTTCGACAAGTGCCGCATACTCGGCGATGTAGGTGTCAGTGGTGCCGCAGCATCCGCCGATGATGTTAACCAGTCCTTCGGTGATGTACTCCTTCACCTGCACAGCCATTTGAGCCGGTGTCTGGTCATAGCCACCGAGGCTATTGGGAAGTCCCGCATTGGGGTAGCACGATATGTAGTAAGGAGCACGTGCGGCAAGGCCCTTGAGGTAGGGCTTCATCTGTGCGGCACCGAACGAGCAGTTCAGTCCCACCGAGAAGATATCGGCATGGCTCACCGAGGCAAGGAAGGCATCGAGTGTCTGTCCCGAGAGGGTGCGCCCGGCAGCATCGGAGATGGTCACCGAGAGCATGATGGGTAGGCGCTTGCCCATGCGCTCCATCACGCGCTCGGCAGCATAGATGGCTGCCTTGGCATTGAGCGTGTCGAAGATGGTCTCGATGAGCAGCGCATCTACACCACCCTCGATGAGGGCCTCCATCTGTTCGTCATAGGCTGCAACGAGTTCGTCGTAGGTGATGCCGCGCAGGGCGGGGTCATTCACGTCGGGACTGATGGAACAGGTCTTGTTGGTGGGACCCACCGAACCCGCCACGAAACGAGGCTTGTCGGGTGTGCTCAGGGCATCGGCTTCGCGGCGTGCGATGGCTGCGGCGGCGAGGTTGATCTCGCGGCACAGGTGTTCGCATCCATAGTCGGCCATCGAGATGCGTTGCGCATTGAACGAGCAGGTTTCGATGATGTCAACGCCCACATTGAGGTAGCGGCGGTGTATGTCGGCAATCACGTCGGGGCGTGTGAGGCAGAGCAGGTCGTTGTTGCCCTTCTGCAGTCCGGGCAAGGTGGCAAAGCGCTCGCCACGGAAGTCTCCTTCAGTGAGTCCGAGGCGCTGTATCATCGTACCCATGGCGCCATCCAAGATAAGGATGCGCTCCTTGACAATATCGTGTAGTTGCATCGTGCTATGTGTATTTTATTGCAGTTCTTCTTTATGTTCTATAGCTTTGGGTAGGTAATAGCATAATATGGCCATTGCGAGAATCTCTGTCAAGAACATGATTGTGCTAGGCATTCTTAAAACAATACTTGGGATTGTCGTAAACGACATGATGATTGTAAAAGCTAAAGAGGTGATTAGTGGAACCAGTTCTGTCCACGGAATAACTTTCGCCATATACCTTGCCATATTGCCTTGGGGTAGTCCCTTTGCAAGTTTGAAGAATCCTTTGCACTTGAATATCAGAGCGGGGATGTAAATGGCAGTGGTGATCAGAGAAGATTTGGCACCTGCCATCAGGTGATGCATCTGAAAGTAGTATGTGAGTATTCTATTGATGGTGTATAATGCAGCAGCGATGATGATGAACGTTGCCGGTTTCTTCAAATTCTTGTCGTGCGATATTATCCATGCCGCAACAGCAATGAATGATGTTATATATATTACGTTCAAAATTGTAGATAAAAGAGGCGGAACTTTTGTGATGAGTGGATAGATAATCATTTCTACAACCAAGTAGAGCGAGTAGCCTATGACCGCTATACGTGAAAATTTGTTCATCGGGTTCATTTGTGTTTCGTTTTTGAATAATAGGCAAAGTTCGCACAAATATTTGATTCACCCAAATGCCGTGTGTGCTATTTTTTGCCACATGGCCGTTGTCGTTACTTGTTACTCGTTAAAGTCTCCGCTATCCCTGCTTCGAGCGTGTATCGGGGATGGAATCCTAACTCCTCGGTGAGGGGTGTTATGTCGCACTGCCAGTTGCGCTGGGCCAGGATGCGGAATTTGTCGCTGTTGAAGGTGAAGGTGCGCCCACATATCCTCCCTCCCACATCGGCAATAAATGCTGCCACGCGACCCATCCATAGGGGGATGGTGAGGTGTAGCGTGAAGGGATTGCCCAAGGCGGCCCGCACGGCACGGGTAAAGTCACTACTGTTGTAGGTGTTGCCATCTGTGACGAGGTAACTGCAACGCTGTACCCCCTTTCTGATTGCCAGGAAGACAGCCTCCACGAGGTCCTTCACATAGACGAACGTTATCCGCTGCGGTCGCATGCCGAGCGAAAGGTCAATGTGGGCACGTATGCTGCGCACGAGCAGCTGGTAGTCCCTGTCGCGCGGACCATACACGCCCGTGGGCCTGAAGATGACATAGGGCAGTGCCGCTATCCCCTTGACATACTCCTCGGCTCGATACTTGCTTTTCCCGTAAAGGGTGTTGGGGTGGGGGGTGTCGGCCTCGGTGAATGGGGAGTAGGGCTCCTGCTCGTGTAGCGGTCCGTAGATGCCGAGCGTGCTGATGAGGATGAACTGCTGCGGCACCATACCGAGGCGCATCAGCGTGTCGACAAGGTTGCGCGTCACCTCATAGTTGGTTTGGTCGAACTCATGTGCGTGGCGACACTTGGTGGCGCCGGCACAGTGGATGACTACATCCCACCTGCCGTAGCGCGCACGGTGTGCCTCGAACTGTGCGGCCAGCACCTTTGTATCTTCGAGGTTCAAGACGATGTGTCGCAGGCTTGGGGCTTGTAGGTTGCTCCGATCGCTCGTGGGGCGCACAGCAGCCCACGTGTCATGCTCCTGTTGTATGGCATGGTCGGCCATGTGGCTGCCGATGAATCCTGAGGCGCCGGTAATGAGAATCTTCATCGCGCAGGTTCCTCACTTGAGGATGTCCAGTTTCTTGAAACATGCGGTCATCTTCTCCAGCGCATAGTCTACCTGCTCTATGGTGTGGGTAGCCATGAGCGAGAAGCGTATGAGCGTGTCGTTGGGCGCACAGGCTGGTGGCACCACGGGGTTGACGAAGATGCCCTCGTCGAAGAGCATGCGGGTGACGAGGAAGGTCTTGTCCATGTCGCGCACATAGAGTGGTATGATGGGTGTCTCGGTGGCACCCGTCTCGAAGCCCAGGGCACGGAAGTTGTCGAGGGCATAGCGTGTGACCCTCCACAGGTGCGCTATGCGCTCGGGCTCCTCCTGTATGATGTGGAGCGACTCGAGTGCCGCTGCCGTGGCCGAGGGAGGAAGCGAGGCGCTGAAGATGTAGGAGCGCGAGTTGTGGCGCAGGTAGTTGATGGTGTCCCTGTCGGAGGCGATGAAACCACCGATAGAGGCAAACGACTTGCTGAAGGTGCCCATGAGGAGGTCCACCTTGTCGGCTACACCGAAGTGGTGGCAGGTGCCACGTCCGCTGGGCCCCAGCACGCCAAACCCATGCGCTTCGTCCACCATGATGTTGGCATTGTACTTCTGGGCCAGGTGCACGATTTCGGGCATAGGGGCTATGTCGCCCTCCATGGAGAACACGCCGTCAGTGACGATGAGCTTGATGGCTTCGGGGCGGCAACGTGCTAACTCATGTTCGAGTGACTGCATGTCGCCGTGCCGGTACTTGCGCGGTGTGGAGAACGACAGCCTTCGCCCTTCAACGATGGAGGCATGGTCCAGTTCGTCGCAGATGACATAGTCTTCGCGTCCGGTGACGCACGACACCACGCCCAAGTTTACCTGGAATCCGGTGGAGTAGACCATCACCTCCTCCTTTCCCACCCATTGGGCCAGTTCATGCTCCAGTTGCAGGTGCAGGTCGATGGTGCCGTTGAGGAAGCGCGACCCGGCACATCCCGTGCCATACTTGCGCGCAGCCTTCACGGAGGCCTCTATCACGCGAGGGTGGTTGGTGAGGCCCAAGTAGGAGTTGGAACCGAACATCAGCACCCGTCGGCCCTTGATGATCACTTCGGTGTCTTGCGCATTCTCGATGCAACGGAAGTAGGGATACACCCCTTTCGCTTTGATCTGCTCAGGCAAGTCGTAGCGTGCCATGCGTTTACGTAGGAGATTCATTGTCTGTATTATAAGATGGTTTAGAAATAATATATCGTCAGCAGCCAGTCTGAATCCCTTGTGACAGCTGCTGACGAGTTCTTTTAAATTGATGCTATGTCCTCATCCTCGCTTTGTTCCTGTGTGGGTAAACACGGAGGGTTTCACGGGCAGGTTCTTTTCGTAGGCCATGCGCGAGGGGGTGGGGTAGTCGAGTTTCTCGAAGTCGGCGATAGCATTTTTGATATCGCCGAGGAGCATATCGGCCATGTCGCGGCTAAAGCCCTGGCGCACCACGATACGCATCACTACGCTGTCCTCGATATTCTTCGGCATGGTGTAGGCGGGCACCATCCATCCGCTCTGCTTGAGTTTATCCTGTAGGTCGAAGAGCGTCCACTTGGCATCCTTGGCATACTCCTCCTTCATGTACCAGATGAAGAGCGGGTTCACGATGTCCTTGCTGTAGTTCTTGAAGGGCGCCATCTTGCCAATCTCGGTGTGTAGGTAGCGTGCTATCTCCATCGAGTTCTGCTGCACCTGACGGTAGCCCTCGAATCCGAGGCGGATGAACTGGTAGTACTGTCCCAGCACCTGTGCGCCGGGGCGTGAGAAGTTGAGGCCCACCTGCGTGATGTCGGCACCGAGGTAGTTGACCGAGAACGACATCTTCCCCGGCAAGTACTTCTTGTCCTTCCAGATGACCCATCCGAGGCCGGGGTATACGAGGCCATACTTGTGTCCCGAGGTACTGATGGAGAGTACCCACTTGAGGCGGAAGTCCCACTTCTTCTCGGGCTGCAGGAAGGGCAGGATGAAACCGCCCGAGGCGGCATCCACGTGGATGGGGATGTCATATCCTGTACGTTTGTTGTACTCGTCGAGTGCGGCATCGAGCGCCTCCACATCATCGTTCAGTCCTGTCCAGGTGACACCCTGTATGGGGACTACGCAGATGGTGTTCTCGTCGCACATCGCAATCACTTGCTTGGGGTCGAGGGTGATCTGCTCCAAGGTGAGGGGCACGGTGCGCATCTCGATCTGCCACAGGTCGGCAAACTTCTCCCACACCACTTGGTAGCCGGTGGAGATGATGAAGTTGGGCTTGTTGGTAGGCTTGCCCTGTGCCTCGCGGCGCTCCTTCCAGCGCAGCCATGCGGCCACGCCACCCAGCATGCAGGCCTCCGATGAGCCTATGGCCAGCGCACCCGTCTTCCACTGCGCCTTCTCGGGCGAGTTCCACAGGTTGGCCATGATGTTGATGCACTTGGCACACATCACCGCCACGCGGGGATACTCCGTCTCGTCGATGTAGTTGAGGCTGATGGCCTCGTTCATCAGGCGTGTGGCATAGGGGTCCATATAGGTGGTGACAAAGGTGGCGAGGTTGAGGCGCGGTTGAGTCTGGGCAAAGGTCTCATCCTTCACCATCTGGTACGCGATGTCGGGTCGCGTGCCATGTTGGGGGATACGGTCTGTGGGCGAAGGCTGTAGCATCTCCTTCGACCCGAATACGTCGGTACTGAAATCTGTTCGTTCCATAATTTATGCTTTAAGGGTTAGTAAGTTCAATCTGTAACAAGACCCGTAAGGGAATGTTTCGGTAGGGAAAAGGAATAAACAAACTTTAGGAGGTGTATGTCACTCGTCGCCGGCTGTCAACGCCTCCTCCAAGTTGATGCCGAGGGCTCGGGCTACACCTTCTCCGTAGCGTGGGTCGGCACGATGGCAGTTGCGTACGTGGCGTTGCTTGATGAAGAGCTCGGCATCGCCCATGGCACGTGCCGTGTTGGCAAAGAGGAGCTCCTGCTCCTCGGGTGGCATGAGGCGGAAGAGGTCGCCCGGCTGGCTGTAATAGTCATCGTCGTAGTCCCACTCGTTGTAGTTGTAGGCGTCGCCATGCAGGGGGAGGGGAGGCTCCTTGGTGTGGGGCGACTCCTTCCACTCTCCCCAGCTGTTGGGCTCATAGCCCTTGGTGGAGCCGTAGTTGCCGTCGACACGCATGGCACCGTCGCGATGGTAGGCATGGAAGGGGCAGCGCGGACGGTTCACGGGTATCTGCTCCAGGTTCACGCCCAGGCGGTAGCGCTGTGCGTCGCCATAGGAGAAGAGGCGGCCTTGCAGCATCTTGTCGGGCGAGAAGCCTATGCCCTCGACCACGTTGATGGGGTTGAAGGCGGCCTGCTCGACCTCGGCAAAGTAGTTCTCGGGGTTGCGGTTGAGCTCCAGGATGCCCACATCGTGCAGGGGGAAGTCGCCGTGTGGCCACACCTTGGTGAGGTCGAAGGGGTTGATACGGTAGGTTATGGCTTGCTCTTCGCTCATCAATTGCACCTGGAAGAGCCAGCGGGGATAGTCGCCACGTTCGATGCTTTCGTAGAGGTCGCGTTGGTGCGACTCGCGGTCCTTGGCGATGATGGCCTCGGCCTCCTCATCGGTGAGGTTCTTGATGCCTTGCAGGGTGCGCAGGTGGAATTTTACCCAAGTGCGCTTGTTGTCCTTGTTGTAGAAGCTGTAGGTGTGGCTGCCGAAGCCGTGCATGTGGCGGTATGATAGGGGGATGCCGCGCGGACTCATCGTGATGGTGACCTGATGTAATGCCTCGGGAAGGAGGGTCCAGAAGTCCCAGTTGTTGGAGGCACTGCGCATGCCGGTGCGTGGGTCGCGCTTGATGGCGTGGTTGAGGTCGGGGAACTTCAGCGGGTCGCGCAGGAAGAAGACGGGGGTATTGTTGCCCACGAGGTCCCAGTTGCCCTCTTCGGTGTAGAACTTCATGGCAAAGCCGCGGATATCGCGCTCGGCATCGGCAGCGCCGCGCTCACCGGCCACGGTGGAGAAGCGCACGAAGCACTCAGTCTTCTTGCCCACCTCGCTGAAGATGGCGGCACGGGTGTACTGCGTGATGTCGTGTGTCACGGTAAAGGTGCCATAGGCGCCCGAGCCCTTGGCATGCATGCGGCGCTCGGGGATTACCTCGCGGTCGAAGTGGGCGAGCTTCTCAATGAGCCACGGGTCCTGCATCAAGATGGGACCACGCTGGCCTGCGGTTTGCGAGTTCTGGTTGTCGGCCACAGGGCGTCCGTTGGCCGCGGTCAATCGATTCTTTTCCATTGTTAAGTTGTTAGAAGTGAGTGAAATGGTTTGCCCATCTTTAACAACCGATTTGAAAGAATGTTTGAGGGTAATGAGTAATAGTTGTTCCGTGTTTCTTGAAAAAAGTATCTTTTTTTGATTTACTTTTGTCTAAGTTCTTCTACCTCCTTGTAGAAACGAATGATTATGGAGAAAGACGAGTTTGAAATATTGGCCAAGAGGGTCAGAGGCAAGTTACTTGCTCTTGCGAGTGACTTTGCGCTGCCCTCGGGGGTAGAGGCTGATGATGTGGCGCAAGAGGCACTGGTGTCGCTTTGGGAACTGGCCGAAAGTGGCTACCCCATCAAGGATGCTGAGGCGATGGCGGTGAAGATGACGAAAAATATCTGCGTGGGACATTATAGGAAAGCGCGCGTAGAGATGTTGAGCTTGACACACGACAACTACACCGGAGGCTTTGAGGCAACGATGCTGACCGACAGGGAGGACCTGCGACGGATACGCAAAGAGGTGTACGGCACGCTCACCACTACGCAGAGGGAGTATCTGTACCTACGCAATGATGAGGGGCTCTCGCTCGACGAGATAGCCTCGGCCACAGGGAAGCCGAAGACAAGTATCAAATCTACGCTGTCGAAAGCACGTAAACAAATGTTGGACATATTAAACAAGCAACTATGATAAACATAAAGGATAAAGATACGCGCATGGTACTCGTGGCCAGGTACCTCGAAGCGGATACGACGGTGGCTGAGGAGGCGCTGCTCGCTGCATACTACGCCGCAAACGAGGCTGAGGAGGATGAACGCGCCATAGCCCAGATGATACGGATGGAGCACGCCAACGAAGCGCTGCTCTCCAAGGAGGGAGCCGAGGAGTTTGACCGCATCGTGAGTCAGACGAAGCCCAAGCAATCAAGACCTATCATCCGCCGTATGGCTTGGATTAGCGGTGCGGCTGCAGCTATCGCTCTGCTGCTTGTACTCAACGTACAGCTACCGCAAGAGGAGGTGCCTAGCGAGGCCTTCACGACCGTAGAGATTGCGGGATATGTGCAGCAGCTGATGAATGTGGAGGATGTAGAGACGGTAACGGCATCGCCCATCAAAGAGTGCGTATTGGTGACCGCCACCCTTGCCGACGGCACCATCAAGATGTATATCATGAACAAAGATTCTGAGGAAGGAAGTACTTCAATGTTAGCAATAAATTAAACCCACTAAAACATTCAAAATTATGAGAACAATCCTATTGACAGCACTCTGTGCCGTAGCCATCGGCACCCAAGCCAAGGTAGCAAACGACACGATAGACAAGTACATCATCGACAAGCAGCCGATAGAGCACTTCGACGGTTCGCAGCTCGAAGGCAAACGCATCTCAAAGTATATGATTGCCTACAAGCAAGGCAAAGGTGTGGTGGAGAAACATCACGTGATATATACGGGCGATGAGGCGGGAAAAACCTTTACTATTGAAGGAGATGCCAACGGGCCTATAGTAGTCTCCAAAATGTTAGGACCGCTCATCATTGTAGACGGCAAAGAATCGTCAAATGAAGAGATGGCTTTGATAAAATCGGAAAATGTTGCCAGTGTCTATGTTTTCGAGCCAGGTTCTGAAGTTGCCAAGTCGTATGGTGAAAAAGGCAGTAAAGGAGTGATTAAGGTAACGACCAAGAGCGCTAATGTGACTATAGTTTCTGATCCCCTCGTTATTGTCGATGGAAAGGAGATTTCCAAGAAAGAGCTTGAGAAAATAAACCCTAATGATATAACCCATATGGAAGTTATCAAAAACGGATCTAAAGCCGCAGAGCAATGGGGTATCAAGGGGCTTAATGGAGTAATCAATGTGGTCACGAAAGCAGGCAAGGAAAAGTAAATAATATTCGATTGGGATACCTTTCCCATACAATCAAGCGACATTGTCAATAAATAATTTCTTCATGTGCAATGTCTATAAGGAGGGTGTGTCATATGACGCACCCTCTACTTGTTTTTTGGAATAATCAACTGAGCATCCTCTCTGCCAAGGTCTCCATAGCAGGTTTATCGGAAGCCTTCATGGTCGAACGTATGGTGACCATAGGTTCCACGAGGTCGATATCTTTCATTGCTGCAAGCATCTCCTTCATCACACGCCCTGCACAGGGTGCCCACGAACCATTCTCGATGAGGCCTACACGACGGTTTCTGTAGGTCTTGGCCTGCAGGAGATGCAGGAAGTTGTACATTGGCGTAAACAACCCTCCGTCATACGAGGAGGCGGCAAGCAGCAGGTGCTTCATACGGAACGCCTCGGCCAAGGCTGCCGACAGGTCGGCACGGCAGAGGTCTATTGTCATCACTTCGGTAGCTCCCTTATCGCGCAGCAAGTCGGCCATGCGGTGTGCTGCCACGGCAGTGCCACCATGGATAGAGGCGTATGCAATGAGTACACCATCGCTCTCGGCCTCGTAGCGGCCCCACTTGTCGTACATACCGATGTAGCGGCCCAGGTCTTTTGTCAGCACGGGGCCGTGGAGCGGACATATAGTAGCAATATCAAGCATGGCAGCCTTCTTGAGCAGTGCCTGCACGGGTTGTCCGTACTTGCCACAT
>JAZKYH010000021.1:0-22430 GCA_045612065.1 Bacteroidaceae bacterium | reverse complement strand
CTTTCTCGATGCCTTCCATGAAAGCATTGTCGTCTGCGACAAAAAGAGTCTTACTACCTGTTCTCTGCAGCACATCCTTATAACCAAGGTCATTGATTACTCGCAGGAAATAGGTAAAGTTACCTTTTCCGTCCAGATAGTCGTAGATGCTTGAGCCTATAAAGTCCGGTTCCCTGTCGTCATAAAAATATTCATCACGACATGACTGAACCATAGCACAAACAAATAACAGACAAGCCATTCCGATGTACTTGCCTACCTTTGACACGTGTTTCTTGTTCATATTTAGATATTAGTTAGTATTATTCAAACTATTTAATAGGGCAAAGGTAAAAATCTTTCTTTAGACTAACAAATTTATTCAAAACTCTTTTGACGTTAAGAAAGATTTTAACTATTTAGCGTTATTTTAACTATTCGACTACCCGACTACAAAAAATTGCAGCTTGCGCATCCGCATCAAGATAGCGCGCAAATTCCTGAGGTGTAATAGTTACCGGTTCAACCATAAACTCGGGAACATTATAGCTCTTGTAATAGTCTGCATAAAAATAGGGGTCGCGTTGGGGTAAGAGGAAGGGCTTATGCGCCTTACCTTGTTCGTCAAAATAGGAGATATAGAGACGGGTATAGCCTCCATCATCACGACGAGAAGTAAATAGCATCCAACGTCCATTGCTAGACCAAGCATGATAGCTCTCCACATCGCTACTATTCACAGCTTTCACGTCATGTAACTGCGTTGTTTCCAAGTCTATCACATATAAATCTGCATCTTTGTGCCAGATATGAAAACATCCATATTCTCCCATACCAAAAAGCAAATAACGACCATCAGGAGAGACACGAGGGAAAGTCGCACTCTTGTTCATAGCCTTGGCATCAAACACTAACTCAGAAGGTCCGAAGAGCAACGTCTCTGGATCAAAGGTTTTTCGATAAATATTGTACTGAAATTCTTGGTAGCGGTCGATAATTTCACGTTCGCGTTGCGAATGGTCTTGAATATCCATATGAGCAGAACAATAGTAGAGCGTCTTCCCATCGGGCGACCAAGTGGGGAACACCTCCCACTCCAAAGTATCGTGCTCTATAAAACTCACCTCATTGCGATTAACGTCATAGAGAATAAGGTCACTCCTTAAATCCTGAACCTCAATTTTATTATTGTTTTTAGTATGGAACGACTGTCCCGTGTCATTAATAGAATAAGCAATAAAATTATGCGTAGGATGCCATGCAGGATACACACCTGCCGAAATCGTAGAATCAGTTTTAAGGTTTATTTTCTTAACCCCATCCGCTGTAACGAGCAGTGTGCCTCCCTTATGCTGGCGGGCATGAAACTGCATATTATCTGTTTTATAATTTTTGTATGAATGACAGTTGATACATTGACCATCCTTGTCGGTGCTCAGCAACATGTTATTATATATCATCTGCTCATCAAAAGTAGCCAGTTCTCGTTGGCGTATACTGAGTTCTTCGTAAGTCACATACGAGGGAGCAATGATACGGTACGAGATATAAGGGTCAATAGGTTCCTCAGCCACATACCACTTTACTGGACGATATTTCACCCAACCCTTATCAGCTTGGACATAAGTATTAAGTTCTATAGTTTTCCCTTTAGCAGAAGCCAAGAATCCATGCCATTGCTTCAGACTCCAATCGGTTTGCTTACCCTTCATCACAAGCGAATGCTCACCACTCTTGAGTTCAGTTATGTAGTTTTTCCCCTCCATACCGTAAGAGATATTGAGAGGAGCGATGTTACAAGGTATAGCAATATCGCTATATGCGGGATAGATGGTAGGCAATGCATCTGTCTCGGAATAATGTTCAGGAACAGTTGGGGTGCATCCAACCAAAAGAACCGTCCCTAAGAACGTACACAATACTGATTTATAGCGCATAGTCGTTTAATTAATAAGATTTTACATCTCTGATAAAAAAATAGAAGTACCAAAAGGTATCACCAAAGCGTTCATAGAATAGTTTTTTCGCTTTAGGATCACGCTCGACATTCTCTACGGCATGCTTCTGAGCAAAGCGCATAAAGTCCTTGAAACGAGCATCAACTTTCTTGTCGAAAGGCATTCTGCTAATATCCACAGTCTTCTCTAAGTTGCCATAGAGCAATGCTGCCTCTTGATAGTGAATCGGCATACGATTTCCTTTATGGCTATTTGCATAGTGGAAGAAATTATTCCAGAAGGTCGGAATATCTTTCAAAATAAGAGCACACATCAAACCGGCCTCATCAAACATCTGCGTACCATCCTCGTAATGAGTATGTGCAAAATAATTAAGTAGATAAATTTCCACCAATGAGTTATCGCCATCAAGTTGGTCACTATATTGGTAAAGAGGCAGTATACTTGCCATCTCTCGATCTTTGGCTATAAGTTCGGGATTATTGGCAATCTTTTCGTATTTCTCGGCCCAACCACGATAGAAAAGTGTTTTCTTCAAGGTACGGATATACTTCATAGCCAACTCTGGTTCACCAGATATAAGCGATGTGCGTACCATATACTTCAAATAGTCAACCTTCCAACCATACTCCACGGCATCCTCAAGACACCAGCGATAACAGAAGTTCATCCTTCCATAATGATAGTAAAGCATCTTACCACCTACCTGCATCAGACGAATCTGCAGTGGAGACTTCGGAGCCTCACCTCCATCAAGGTAGTGGAACATCTCATCACCAGCCTTGCCGAGCTTAAGCAAAGCAAGATTCTTATTAAGGACGATCAACCGGGTCGGTGTCTGTTTCTGAGCTTTGGCAACATCCAGCGCCTTGCGCCATTCGAGACGCTCCATATAATGGTTCATTTTGATCTCCGCACGGAAGTTGGGATCGCGATACCAGAAGACAAGACCAAGCACCACAATAAATGCAGCCTCTCCCAACCCTTCCAAAAGGAAAGGTGTTCTATACACCTCGACATCCTCACGTTTCAGAGGAATAAATGGCACCACCAACGGGAACAGGTAAAGCAAAATATAGGGGATCCAGGTGAAGAGGTCACGCTTCGAGAATTCAAATGCAGGCATGCCCACAGTGAACATATCCGCGAAACGTGTCTGTTCATAAATACTATAATACAATATAGGTGTAGCAACAATGCTCGCCACACAGAGCAGTACAACAATAGCCCTACCCTCTTTACCATCTTTCAAGGCCCATAAAGCAATTCCGGCCAATGCCAATAAAGCGTAAAATCCGAAGAGCGGATACCCCACCGCAGCAATACCTATCACAACCAAATAGCCCCACCAAGCTTTACACACTTGATAAAGGCGCATTGCTGACAGCGTGAAAAGGAATCCTACAAGCATGGAGAAGAAATAGCCCTGCGTCTTGATTTGGAAAATCCAATATCCCACTTCCATCGAGCAGCATACAATCAGCATTCCTGGTATAAGAGCAAGCAGAGCATGACGATCAGGGATACGGAACACCTTCATCGTCAGCCACTGCACCACGAGCAGCAGCGCCACGTAGATGAGTGAGCCCAACAGGGGGTAATAGAAGAACTGTGTAAGGAAGCAGGCGATATAGCTCATCATTCCGCCCGGCACCAACATACGTTCATCGAAGTACACCTTGGTAGGCAACCACAGCGAGAGTTCCTGCACACGGAACAAGAACTCATACTCAAAGATATTGAGCAAGCCCCACACGACCACGGCGAACAAAAGCCCAGCCTTGAGAGGCAGACGCTTGAGCTGGCCTTTCTCCAACATCGGTGCAGAAACGGTTTGCGTCTGTGATTTTGTTTTGTGTTTCATTATGTTTGCTATTTTATGTTCTTTTATAAAGACACACATTGTCAATTTGCAAAAATAAACATATTTCCCCTAATGACAAAAAAAAGTTTTATACACCCGTGATACACAAAAGAAAAACGGCAACAGGAAAGCTCCTGCTGCCGTTCAAAGAACATCAATTTATTTAATACTCCATCTTAGTCATGCGAACATAGCTCTGATAGCGTCTCTTGGCCATCTCCTCGCAAGCATCGAAGAGGTCAGCAGCCTCGGCGGGATATTGTTTCATCACCGATGCGAAGCGCACCTCACCCTTAAGGAAGTCCTGGAAACCCTCCCACTGCGGTTCCTTAGAATCGAGTGTGAACGGATTCTTACCCTCGGCCTCGAGTGCGGGGTTGAAGCGCCAGAGGTGCCAGTAACCGCATGCTACGGCTGCAGCCTCCTCGGCTTGTGCCTTACCCATACCCTTCTTCAAGCCGTGGTTGATACAGGGAGCATAAGCGATGATGATTGAGGGACCGGGATAAGCCTCCGCCTCACGGATAGCCTTGAGGCACTGACTCTGGTCGGCACCCATAGCCACCTGTGCTACGTATACATAGCCGTAGGTAGTAGCAATCATACCGAGGTCTTTCTTGCGGACACGCTTACCTGAAGCAGCAAACTTGGCGATAGCACCGAGCGGAGTAGCCTTTGATGACTGACCACCAGTATTAGAGTACACCTCGGTGTCGAGCACGAGGATGTTCACATCTTCGCCCGAAGCAATCACGTGGTCGAGACCACCGTAACCGATATCATAAGAGGCACCGTCACCACCGATGATCCACTGTGAACGCTTCACAAGGTAGTGGCTGAGTTCCTTGAGCTGAGCGCACACGGGACAACCCTTGGCTGCGCTTGCCTCGATGTGGGGCTTTAATGCCGCTGCAGCAGCCTTAGATGCCTCGGCATCGTCCTTGCTGGCAATCCATGCCTTGGCAGCCTCCTTGTACTCCTCAGAAACCTTGTCGCTGGCGATCATCTCTTCCAAGAGTGCCTGGATGCGTGCCTTCATCTTCTTGTTGGCAAGCACCATACCGAGACCAAACTCGCAGAAGTCCTCGAAGAGTGAGTTGGCCCATGCGGGACCTTGACCCTTCTCGTTGGTGGTATAGGGTGTTGAGGGGATTGAGCCTGAATAGATTGATGAGCAACCTGTAGCGTTGGCTACCATCTGGCGGTCACCATAGAGCTGTGAGATGAGCTTCACGTAAGGTGTCTCACCGCAACCTGAACATGCACCAGAGAACTCGAAGAGCGGAGTAGCGAACTGTGAGTTCTTGGGGTTAGACTTGATGTCGACGAGGTCTTGCTTGCTCTTCACGTTCTTCACGCAGTAGTCCCAGTTAGCAGCCTCCTTGAGCTCGCCTTCGAGGGGAACCATCTTGAGGGCAGGACCACCGAGCTTGGGATTGCCGGGACATACGTCAGCACAGTTGCCGCAGCCGAGACAGTCCATCACGCCCACCTGGATGCGGAACTTCATGCCCTTCATCGCAGCGGGAGCCTTCATCTCAATCATATCGCCGTTTACGCCAGCAGCCTCGGCATCGTCCATCACGAACGGACGGATACAAGCGTGAGGACAAACGAAGGCGCACTTGTTACACTGGATACACTTCTCGGCATCCCAAACAGGGACGAAGGGAGCCACACCGCGCTTCTCATAAGCCGATGTGCCCTGAGGCCATGTGCCGTCTTCGTAGCCCTTGAAGGCCGATACGGGGAGCAAGTCTCCATTCTGTGCGTTGATGGGACGTACTACCTCGTTGATGAATGCGGGATCGTCGTTAGCGACCTTCTCATCAGCGGGGAGGTTGCTCCATGCAGCGTCTACTACCAACTCTTTGTACTCGCCACCGCGGTCAACAGCAGCGTAGTTCTTGTTCACGATATCTTCACCCTTCTTGCCGTATGACTTCACGATGAACTTCTTCATCTGCTCGATAGCCAAGTCAACAGGGATCACCTCGGTGATGCGGAAGAAGGCACTCTGGAGAATGGTATTGGTGCGGTTACCCAAGCCAATCTCTTGTGCTATCTTGGTGGCGTTGATATAGTAAACCTTGATATTATTGTCAGCAAAGTATTTCTTGATGTTGTTGGGGAGATTTGCAGCCAACTCGTCGCCCTCCCAGATGGTGTTGAGCAGGAAGGTACCGTTCTTCTGCAAGCCACGAGTCACATCGTACATCTTCAAGTAAGCCTGTACGTGGCAAGCTACGAAGTTAGGTGTATTTACGAGATAGGTAGAACGGATTTCGCTGTCACCAAAACGGAGGTGCGAGCAGGTGAAGCCGCCCGACTTCTTGGAGTCGTATGAGAAGTAGGCCTGACAGTGCTTGTCGGTATTGTCGCCGATGATCTTCACCGAGTTCTTATTGGCACCTACAGTACCGTCGGCACCGAGACCATAGAACTTAGCCTGGAACATGCCGTCGCCACCCATGGCAATCTCCTCCTTCTGGGGGAGTGAGGTGAAGGTAACGTCGTCGACGATACCCACGGTGAATTGGTTCTTGGGCTCTGCCATAGCGAGGTTCTCGTATACGGCGAGAATCTGAGCGGGAGTGGTATCGTTAGAACCGAGACCATAGCGACCGCCCACGATAACAGGAGCGTCGGGCTGGCCATAGTAGCAGTCCTTAACGTCGAGGTAGAGGGGCTCGCCATTAGCACCGGGCTCCTTAGTACGGTCAAGCACGGCGATGCGCTTGGCTGTCTTGGGCACAGCAGCAAGGAAGTGCTTCGCAGAGAAGGGACGATAGAGGTGTACAGCCACGAGACCTACCTTCTCGCCTTGTGCGGTAAGGTGGTCAACGACTTCGCGGATAGCCTCAGTCACTGAACCCATAGCGATGATGACGCGGTCGGCATCCTCAGCACCATAGTAGTCGAAAAGGCCATATTTGCGGCCTGTGATCTCTGAAATCTTCTCCATATACTCCTCTACTACTGCAGGTACATTAGCATAGTAGTTATTGCAACTCTCGCGGTGAGCGAAGAAGGTGTCGGGGTTCTCGGCCATACCACGTGCCACGGGGTGCTCGGGAGTGAGCGCACGGCTGCGGAACTCGGCGAGTGCCTTCTGGTCAACGAGCGGAGCGAGGTCCTCGTTCTCGAGCATCTCGATCTTCTGAATCTCGTGTGAGGTACGGAAGCCGTCGAAGAAGTTCACGAAGGGTACGCGGCTCTTGATGGTAGCGAGGTGAGCCACACCGGCGAGGTCCATAACCTCCTGTACAGAGCCCTCGGCCAACATGGCGAAGCCAGTCTGGCGGGTCGACATCACATCTTGATGGTCACCGAAGATACAGAGAGCGTGTGAAGCCAAGGTACGTGCCGATACGTGGAACACGCAGGGGAGGAACTCACCCGCAATCTTGTACATGTTAGGAATCATCAGCAAGAGACCCTGCGATGCGGTGTATGTAGTGGTCAGGGCACCAGCCTGAAGAGAGCCGTGTACGGCACCCGCAGCACCGCCCTCGGACTGCATTTCCTGTACGAGTACTGTCTCGCCGAAGATATTCTTACGGCCCTGAGCTGCCCACTCGTCGACATACTCAGCCATTGTTGATGACGGGGTGATAGGATAGATAGCTGCTACCTCGGAGAACATATACGAGATATGCGCAGCCGCCTGGTTACCGTCACAAGTGATAAATTTCTTTTGCTTAGCCATAGCTTTATGATTTTTCAATTTGAATTTAACAATTCACTATTTTACCTTTATATTATATCAATACAAGAACCCGAAGAGCCATAGGGGAATCTCGTTGCCGCGGCCCAATTCGCGTTTTTGCATAACATAGTAGATGTCCGGCTTGTTCTTCTTTCGGAGCCCTTCGGTGCATACACGGAAAGGCAACTTCTCGTCCACGATAAATGACAAACCCTTCGTACCCTTACTGACTGTGTGGTCTTTCCACAGCGAGTTGGCCAAGAAAGTTTCAAGTACATCCTGTTCAGCCACCTTTACGGGATAGATGCTATAGATTAAGTTCGTATTATGGAGCATAATCTTAGCAGGTTTCTTGGGGAATGACTCGCCCGGATTGTACACCATATTGATAAGTCGTGCATCGGCCAAATACTTAATATAGTTCATCACCGTAGCACGCGATGTGTTTATCGCTGCAGCCAACTTACTCACATTGGGAGCCGATGGGCCATTGACAGCCAAGAGATAGAGCAATTTCTTGATTTTAGCCAAATACTTCAATTCCATCTGCTGCACGATGAGGATATCCACCTCAATCATGGCATTCATGGTCTTCAGCAAGTTCTCGGCAAAGTTACGTTTCTCCAGGAAGAAGGGATAGAATCCATGATGCAGATAGTTCTGGAAGAAAGCATTGGGGCTCACCTTAGGCAGAATCGTACGTGCTATTTGTTCATGATCGGTAAGAATCTCCTCCAAAGTATAACTGCGGAAATTATTGCCCGTCATGAGGTTCAAATACTCACGGAACGAAAGTCCGCGCAAGTTGTAAGGCTTAGCAATACCATTCAGCTCGGGGTTTTCATCTTTAAGACGCATCACCGATGTACCGGTGAAGACGATTTTCAACGAGGGGAATCGGTCGTAGCATTCACGCAACTGGTGGCTCCAATTAGGAATTTTGAACACTTGGTCCACAAGCAACACCTTGCCGCCGCGGCGGATGAAGTCTTCTGCAAACGATACCAAGCTGTTGCCTTGGAAGTAGAAGTTATTCATATTCACATACAAACACGAACGGTCATTACGGAAACGCTCTTGCGCGTATTGGATAAGGAAAGTCGTCTTACCCACTCCGCGTGTGCCCTTGATGCCTATCAAACGGTCGTTCCAGTCAATTTCGTCCATTAATGCGCGACGCACAGGAGCCTCTGTATGCGCCAGCAGGTATTCGTGTGTCTTGTAGAATGCTTCCATATAGTTTCGATTCCTAAAATTTTATTCTGACCGACAAAGATACAACTATTTTCCCGTTTTGCAAAGTTAAGATTACAAAATATTATTATAAGTAGTGTTTTTTCGTCAGAGTCCAAGATACGGCAACAAATTCGGCCCTACTATCGCCAGACATTGCAGCCCTCATCAACCAACTATAAAAAAAATCTCTATCTTCGCGACATGAGTCGAACAGCAGTATTCAACCCTGAGCACGACATGGCATTGGCCAATGGCGACCGTCATTTTATCGCTCCAAAGAATATCCGAGAGATGGCACGCGACCTCACGCCACTCATGGATATCATGGGCGACGAGGAAATCGTGGTGTGGGGATGGGATGCAGCCATCAAGACTCAGCTACTGCGCATGGGGATTCCAACCGAACAACTCCCCACTGACGCTGCGCTGAGAGCTTTGCGAAAGTGTTCAGAACGCCAATCGGCCCATAGTTTCCTCCTCGCCTTCCATGCCGACTACTCCGATGGTCCATACACTGGCGAAAGCATCATAGCACGTAACCTCGACGACATAGTTACCTACGCCACCCAACACGAACATATCATACTCAAAGACCCATTATCGAGCAGCGGTAAAGGGTTAAGACACGTGAATACGAACGAAGAAGGCCTTACCTCATACAGGAACCGTACTACGGCACTCCTTAATGCCGAGAAATCGGCAGTCGACGCAACCAGTGCTCCTTTCGCACCGACCCAGAGAGAGAGGACTTTAGAGTCCTCAGAACAGAGCAGAGGAGAGATGCCATCGTCATCGTTAAACAAAGTAGCCAACTGGTCCAATGCCCTTATCGCCCGCCACGGATACCTCACTGTCGAGCCGTATTACGATAAGGTGCAAGACTTCGCCATGGAGTTCTACATTCGCAATGGACAATGCCGTTTCATTGGTTATTCGCTTTTCAGCACCAATCACCATGGCCGCTACGAGGGCAATCTACTCATGGAGGACGAGAATATTGAAGCCCTGCTCACCCAACACATTCCCCACTCTGCCCTACACGATGTGCGCGACTGGGTTATCACCCACAGCGACCACATCATCCCTGCCGAGTGGGACACCGCAAAACATCCTCTCTACTTCGGCATCGACATGATGGTGGTTTGTGAAAGTCAACAGTCAACAGACAATAGACAACAGACGGAAGAGAATTCCGATTTCCCAATTGTCAATTCTCAATTCAAAATCCATCCCTGCGTCGAGATCAACCTCCGTCTCAACATGGGTATCATCGCCCATGAGGTACATAATAAACTTCTTGCAACAGGCACTGAGGGGAGCTTTCACGTCACCTCTTTTCCCACGGAGGAGGCTGCACAGCTATTCTATCAAGAGTATACGAAACGATACTCTGCCACCTATCAAGAGGGGAAGTTAGTTGCGGGTTATCATGCCTTGACACCTATACTGCCCCACACACGCCATCATGCTTACGTGTTGGCGATGAGCTGTGAGCGATAAATCTAAGCCCAACTGCGGATTACAAAGGCCTATCAACAAAAACTCCTCCTCTACAAACTGAGAGAAGGAGAGCTATAAATGGTTTTATTAGCAGTAGTCTATCTATCATTCAGAAATCAAAAAAAAAATCACCTCACCACAACTTTCTCACCATTTACGATATAAGTTCCCTTGGTAGGATAGTTAACACGGCGTCCTTGCAAATCGTAGATAATGGTTGAGGTACTCGTCATAGGTGTCACGATAACATTTGCGTGGTCGGCTTCCACAAACTCAAAGTTACATCCTGCATCATTCTTTCTCGGACCGCTCCCGTTGGTATTGTATCCCCAGTTAATGAGGCGTGTATCCTTATTGGCATGCAATTGGCTGGTAGTGGCATCATTGTAGAGGACATACATACCCTCGACATCTGAGGTTGTCACACTCCAAGCCTTATCTGGCGCTGTAGTGGCTTCGGTGATGGTCCCTGCAGGCACAATATACTTGCCCGTACAGCTCACGATGTGAAAGCAGTTGTCGTCCACCATAACGAACTTCCATAATTGGTCATCGCCCTCGCTCTGGATCTCGGTGAAACGAAAGTTATCGGCAAGGTATCCCCATGCTCCATTGGTCAGTGTGGGATAATTGCGACCTTGCTCCTTGTAGCGAATATAGTACCACACCTCACGCCCCTCGATGCTGGGTGTAATAGGGAGCGCTTCTTCCCCTCCCTCCTCCTTGGCGGTGAGCAAACGGTAGAGGTTGTCCATTTCCTCAACGGTAGGTTCGGGACTAAGGGCTTCGAGAGCGGTAGCCATAGCAGCCTTCACCTCATCGGTAGCGTCAGCAATGAGAGCAGTGAAATAGGAACGCAAGTAGGCACGACGATCCACAGAACGCTTGATAGAATAGGTTCCATCGGTAATGTATTCAAGGGGATAAGCTACGTAAATATTGTCGAAACCATCGAAATTATGTTGTCCCTCACCATTGGGAAAGTTGGTTGACACGGGATTATTCACCTTGCCGAAACCTGTGAGAGTTTCCTCATAGATGAATCCTATTCGGTCGTCGGCCTGCAGATCCATAGAGCTGTACGCCGATGATTTGGTAGTCACTTCGAAGAAGCCGTCCCAGCCTGTAGCAAAATCACTTACACTATTGATATCTGCAGCATCGGCCAGTTCCTTATAAAAGATTCCCACATTGCTACGGCCACTACCTGTAGGGAGGGATTGTAGAGCAAGATACATCTCCTTGCCATCACTATTACGTACCACGGGGACGATGAGAATTTCACCGTTGGTAGAGTTGCTACCTGCCGAATGGCCTGCTCCCTCGAAGGAGCTCATTACGCTACTGGCCCATTCGCCTTCAGCGGTAATGGTATTGCTATAGGTGTAAATATTATAGATGCGGCCACCAGTGACACGACTCGAGAGAATAACACGACCATCGGGAAGTTCCTCACACTTAGGTTCATCGCCACCAGGAGCAGGAAGTGCCGATGCACCACCCAATGCATGCCAAGTACGCCCGAAGTCATCGGAGTAGATGACGCGGTTACCATTGGGACGCGCACACATGGCAGCATAGAGACGGTAATATTTGTCTTTCTTTACGATGCGGCTCTGAAAGATTTTGCCACCACCCACAAAAGCCGCTTGCATAGGGTTTCCGCTGTCGAAAAGACTGTAGATATCCTCAGTGACATTCACAGGTGTACCCCAAGTGTTACCGTTATCGGTACTATGAATGGTGGCAATCAAGTTTGGGTTCTGACGGTTGGTCTCTCCACGACCATAGACAGTACATCCCGCTACGGCGATAATGAGCACTTCACTACTGGTACGATCGGCCACAATGGCAGGATCGCCAAAGGCTGTCTCAAAATAGTTTTGTGTCGCCGAAGTTTTACCATTACCCACGGCCACATCCATCATATCGCTCCAGGTATCGCCATGGTCATCGCTAATACGGCACACCACGTCGACCTGTCCATAGCCCGGGTCAGTACCACACACGAGACGTGCGGCAACAGTAATGAGACGACCATTATAAGCGGTAGTGATACCAGGAATACGGTAAGGGGGGACCTTGCCGTCTCCCCTACTGGTATTGTAGAGATCCTGCTTCGCGATAAGAGACTTTACCCCCGAGAGAGTGATGGTATTGCCCTCAACGATAAGGGTTGCCGACTCTCTGAGCTCATTATTGAGGATAGCAGCCGAGAGTTGTCCCTCAGAGATAGGACCATCGGTGATAAAGAAACCACCATTAAAAGCTTTCTGCGTGGTGACGCCATTGTTATAGATTACATAACCATCGGTATGATCAACGACTACCTCGTAGATAGTCTTACCCTCGACGCTCACGGGCTCAAAGCGCCACAGGTTATCGTCAGCCGTAGCAGGGCCTGCAAGCCATGTGGTGAGATGCTCAACGTTTCCCACCATGTAGCCAGAGTTGTTATTGGCACAGTTGAGTGCCACGTCGAAGTAGTAGTAGCACACGCCACCAATCTCGTGTGTGCTGGCGATAGTGAGCTCATCGTATGAACCCATGAGCGAGGCATTGGCACCACCAGCCACGATGGAGTTACCATCGCCATTCTTGATGGCTACCTTACCGCCACCGAGGGCAGTGATGTGCCAGATACCATTATTGGTGTTCACCATGGCATCAGCCTGTAGGGTGAGGCGATTACCGTTACCCGTATGGGTAGCATCGTTATAGAGGTGTTCCTTACGTGAGGTAGCTCTACTTATCATGTGATAGTAACCTGTGACAATAGTGGGAGGTTCGGGAATCTCCACGTCCACGCCATTGAGGAAAGCTTCGAGGTCGTTCACGAGAGCAGCACATGCAGTACCTGCCATCGTAGAACTATTGAAGCGCCCCAACAGGGTATTAAGTTTGTAGGTCATATCGGCATCGCCGGCATACTCCTCACGGAGAATCTGTATCTTCTCATATTGGTGGATACCCTCGATGAGGCGCTCAAAGCGGATGCTTGAGCGGTTGCCGGGATAATAGCAATAGGTATCACCCGATCCGAACTTACGGAAACGGCTATCGGTTAAGGGATGCTCATCCCAGTTCATCCACGCCCAGTGCAAGTAACCGTTGAGGTTCATCTTGGCGGCATAGATAGGCAAGTAGGCAGCCTCGGCAGGATATGAATTGGTGTAGATATTGGGCTCTGCATTGGCACAGCTGGTATAGTAGGTACTTATCCAACCCTTAGCCTTCCGTTCGGCAAGCTGGGCTGCCGTGAAGCGACCCTCCTGACCGAGCTGCACGCACAAGTCGCGGAACTTGTCGCAAAGGCTGCTGTGATAGTTACCTGCAAGAGCCATATTGAATCCCAAGCCACCAGCAATGGCATAAGCGTTGAGCATATCGGCCTCGGTTCGCTCGTCGAGAGCAATATTGGTCTTCTCAAACCAGCCTTTCTCAATGAGGTGTGCTTTGAAGGCGGTGAGGAACGAGGTCCACAACTCGTGGTACTCTTCCGTAGAGGTATTGGTATTTATACTCTTGTAGCTCTGGCTCGCCTCGTCCCAGTATCGGAAGCTCATATCCCAAGGCACCATAGAGAAACAGTTGATATACTTGTCAATACCGTACTCGGCACAGAGCTCCACGTATTTGTCAAACACAGTGTAGTCGTAGGCCCATGTACCATCGGCTTTCTTCACGGTCTCCACCATGGGGTCGAAGAGGTCGTGAGTCTGTTCTCCCCAGGGCTCGTAAAAGAGAATGGTCGACACCACGCGCTGACCTGCACGACCCAATGCCTGCAGATAGGGGCGCAAGGCTTCGAGATGCTCGTCGCTCCAGCGCTCCACACCATAGTAGCGACTCACGGCATAGGGCTGTTGCCAGAAATCGAGGTGGAACTTCTGCTCCTGCACGGTAGGTAGCGAATGACCATCTACCACAATGGTGAGAGCAAGACTCTTCACCACTTCGCCCGCCTCGTTCACCACCTCGAGGGTCGTGGTGTACTCGCCCGCCTCAATATCACGGGGCACCTCGATGGTGCACCATACGGGACGTGTCTCCATAGCGGGCACAGCATGGGGTTTGTCTTGGTCGATGACGTCGGCCACAAGCCATGTACCCCAGTTCATGGGATGGTTGCCGCATGATGCATAGTCATCGGTAATCACATAGTTCACAAAGCGTGCATCGCCAGCCTCGGTGATGCCGGTAGCCTTGCCGTCTTTCTTCCACTCGGTCATGCGCACGCTGAGCGTATCCTGGTTAGTCTTACTGTAGAGCACGGCCTGAATATTAGCACGCTCACCCTTCCATGCACGCAGGGTAGCAGCATTCTGTTGGGCGTGTGCAGGCACTTCGTGGAGCTTGTAGTGCACGTCGCGCGAGCCCCATGTGGCAATGAGTCCGTCGGGAAGGGCATTCCATTCCGTAGCGTCGGGCGTAGTACCCACGCGTGGTTCGGCATAATCATTGATGGGGTATTCATAGAGGTCATCACCGCTGGCCACGCCCGAGATCTCCAAGGTGACATCAATAACAGAGGCGCCATCGCTGATGTAGTTGCCATAGCTGGCACCCGTGGGGTCGATGCAGTTCCACATCACCGCAAAGCGCATACGGTAGAGCGAACCCACTTCGAGGCCTTCGGGCACGCGGAACGAACCGGGAGCCAGTACATCACCGCTCACACTGAGACCTGCACTATTCCAACCTGAGTTGCCGTTGCCCCCCTTGCTGTAGAGCGACCAGCACATGAGTTCGTTGCCCTCTCCTTTAATATAGGGACCATCGCCCGTGAGGTTCACATCGAATTGCTTGTTGTCATTCCAATCCACATACACGTAGCCGTGCATCCAAGCACCGTTGATAGTAATCAACGGAGTGATCGTTTCGCCACTCTTTACTTGAAAGACAACGCCATTCTTGGTCAAGTCAAAATAGGCTTGGCAACGGGGAGCCGATGCGATGCCATTCACCACCTGTTGGTCGCCACGCACATTGCTCACACCCACCATGATAGGATAATGCGTGCCATGATTCACAGTCACATTCTCTCCATACTTGACGTAGTAGTCGCTCTGCTGGGCACGGGCAACCACACTCACCGCCATCACAAGGATTAGGAACAAACTTCTCAGAACAATCTTCATGATATTTGAATTTTGAGTTACTTTCTGCAAAGGTACAAATAAGCAGGCGAAATGTCAAATCCTATAGGCCTTAAGGGTTAGGCTTAGCGTAAGAAGTCTGGAATTCTGTCAGGTTCAAGCTCCACCGCCCACTACCCTACAAGAGTAGTACACCATCGCAGCAAAGGGAGCCACTATCCCTGCAAAGCGCGCGCTATCACCTTTACTTACCGTTCGGGAACAATGCCCACAATGGCACTCTGCACATAGTTGTACGATGCGTCGTGAGCAGCTACGGCATCAAAATCGAAATAGCCATCGCAATGGCCTCCCCATCCCCAATTGACATAATAGAGCCCTTGTTCGTCGACACCGCACACCACAAAGGCATGACCATCGAAGCGCGTAGATCGTGTGCTGTAATAGATGGGACGGCGGGCAGCCAGCTCGGCATCAAGTAGGCGATGCCACTCCTCGTCGGTGTGGTGCGAGCGATACACATGACGCATCGTAGGCGAGTAGTCGAAATGCTCTATCAGCGCTCTTGGCACGTTGGCCGAATTGGCACTGGTGAGCACAGGCGTGTAACGCACATTCACCGCATGCCCCACATCACGCATGAGACAAGCGACCTCGCTAACCTTCAGCTTGGCTGTACGGCCATAGTCATCCTTCATCTTATCCCAACAGTATTCATCGCCCAGAGTGACCTTGGTGTAGACGGTATCGAGATTATGTATCTCGGCTGTACACTCCCCCACCCCTTGTGTGGGCCATGCATAGTATTTCATGATCTGCGCCATGGCAGTGGCAACACAGCCAGTGATGAGCTTGCGTTCGTTAAGCGTGGGGCAGAAGTAATTGTAGGGACTACCCTGTCCCCATGTTGTGGTGAGCAGCGGCTCCACGGGCTGCGTCGTGCGGCAAGGCTTGTTCTCGGCCTTACCCATGCGCAACGCATCAATATAACCAGCATAGCAGTTGAGATAGCCCTGCATGCTGGACGATAAAGGAAGAGCGAGCTTACCCTCCAATGAATACCCCACGATGAACTGACTGACACGATCGTCGCCAGCTACGATAACGAAACCCTTGCCATTGGAGGGGGCAAAGATGTAGTACTCGGGGGCTGTGTAATGCTCAGTTCTGGTATGGAGCGAGCTATACACGAGGTCGAGCGCCTGAAGCGATTTCACCTTGGAGATATCGTCGCCCATCACCTTCATGTAATAAAACTTGGTGGCTATAGCACAAGCCTTGTCCTCAGCAATGGGCCGCGCCTGGGCGGACATGGCACTAGCAAGCAATATCAGCAGCGTGCAAGCCGCAGTCAAGACACGTTGGTATAGAGTGTTCGGACGGTTCATGATGGATGTTTGAGTTCGCTTCATGGATACAAAGATACTGCTTTCATCTCGTTCACAGCAAAATTTCAATACGAATCATCAAAAAAACGTCAAATCGTCGAGCAAATGATAAACCGGCATGTGTGCAAATGTGAAAAGACGCGTTTTTATAGCGAGCAAGAGTAATAACAGCTCAAGCATTTTATTTTTCTTCTTTTCAATTTAAATTTGGCACGAAAAAGTTAGTGCAAGAATCTAACTCGATGAAACTGACCAAACCATTCATTCATTATTTTCTTGTATTGCTTACCGTTGCAGCAGGTGCTGCGCGGCACGATGGCATCTGCCGCGTACGTAAATCGCAGGTGCGGTAGCGGCTGGTGGGAGGTGTGATTCTGTACAAAAAGAATGGCAATAACATGGTGTTCTCACGCTATTATATAAGAACAATCAGACCACCCTTACGGACAGCCTGACTTGACTTTAGAACCAGTGTGTTATCACGCCACAAGACGCGTAATCCATATCCACAGCGGGGCGGTGATCACGAACATAAAGATGCTGAAGGCCAATGTGGAGGTACCTGTGCGCACATACTGCTGGTAGCGGCTGCCGATGATGATGCCCGAGAAGGCGGGAGGCAGGGCACCGGCAAGCACCATCATCTGTAGCTTGGTGGGGTCCATCTTGAAGATGAGGCCCACGATGAGCAGCACGGCAGGCATCAAGAGGAGCTTGAAGCAGGTGTTGTAGATGACCTCCTTGTCGAGCTGGAACTTCATGCCCGAGAGGGTGAGGCCTGCGGCAAACACGGCAACACCGGAGTTGGCCTTGGCGATGAGCTCGAAGTTGGGGTCGAGGATGGCAGGGAACTTGATGCCACACAGCACGAGTATCACAGCCAGGATGGGGGCCCAGCAGACGGGTGCCTTGAGGGCGTCGAGCACGGGGTTACCCCTCTTGGGTGCAGCGCCACCGGCTGTGGCGGTGCTTGCCTGACCGGCATTGAGCAGGGCCATACCGATGGGGATGCTCACGGCATTGACCACGATGGAGACGATGGCCACGACAAGTCCCGTAGCGGCTGTGCTGCCATAGATGGGCTCGAGCACGGCAAAGCCGAGGAAGCCGATGGTGGGCGAACCAGTGATGAGGGCACTCACGGCAGCCTCACTCTTGGTGTGCTTGAAGAGCTTGTAGGTGGAGAGGTACGACAGGAGGAACAAACCCACGAGGATGACAAGGCTGATGATGAGCAGCTTGCCATCATCGAACAGCATGGTGCGGTCGGCCTTGACGATGGAGACGAACAACGCTGCCGGCAAGGCATAGGTGAGCACCAGTTTGTTGAAAATCTGTGCATTGGCAGCAGTGAACACGCCGCGCTTACCTGCCGCATATCCCAACGCCATGATGACGAAGATGGGAAGGATGTCTTTGATTAGAATGTCGAACATAAGCTTTCTTATTGAGGGGGAGTGAAGGAGTATAGGAGTGAAGGAGAAAAGACAATACCGCAATTACGCGAGAGCAAAGATTGCTTGCAAGCTCTGCCGAGCACTGCGGTATCAACAAAGTTAAATGTTGTCTCAGCGGACAGACTATCGTCTAAACTCCTAAGCGAAGCGTCACTCCTGAACTCCTGTAACTCCTAATTAAACAATCACTTTTGTGAGGCCACCGTCTTCGGATTCAAGTTTCCGATGTGGCCACTCTCGGTGCCTACGGCAGGGTCGATGACACAGTTGATGAGCGAGGGTTTCTTAGAGGCGAGAGCTGCGGAGAGAGAGTTACGCAATTCGCCTGGCGTAGTGGCATTATAGGCCGTGCCACCGAAGGCCTCTATCATCTTGTCGTAGCGAGCACCGGGGGTGAGCGTGGTGGGCGACGGGTCGGGGCCACCACCGAAATTGGGGTCATTGCCACGGTAGATGCCACCATTATTGAAGACGACAACCGTCACGGGAAGATGATAGCGACAGATGGTCTCAATCTCCATTCCGCTGAAGCCGAAGGCGCTATCGCCCTCAATGGCGATCACCTGCTTACCACTGGTGACGGCGGCCGCAATAGCATAGCCCATACCGATACCCATGACACCCCAAGTTCCTGTATCAAGGCGCAAGCGGGGATGATACATATTGATGACATTGCGCGTGTCGTCGAGCGTATTGGCCCCCTCATTAACGAGATAGATATCCTTGTAGTCGGCCATCACATCTTTCACAGCGCGGAGGGCGTTGAAATAGTTCATGGGCGAGGACACCGTGGTGAGTTTCACTTGCATCTTGGCCATATTGACCTTGCGTGTAGCATCAATGGCATCGCGCCACTCTTGCGGGCAGTGGATGTTGAAGTTATCCATCTTGGCAATCATCACGTCGAGCGATGATTCGATGTCGCCCACCACGGGAGCGGCAATGGGGCGGTTGCTATCCATCTCCTCGGGTAGGATATCGAGTTGGACGAACTGCACCTCGGGGTTCCACTTCTTGCCCTTGCCGTGAGTGAGGAGCCAGTTGAGGCGAGCACCGATGAGCATCACCACATCGGCTTGGCCAAGTACGAGACTACGCGCTGAGGCGGCACACTGAGGATGGTCGTCGGGCAATAGGCCCTTGGCCATAGACATCGGGAGGAAGGGGATGCCCGTCTTCTCGATGAAGGTGCGCACCTGCTCGTCGGCCTGTGCGTAGGCAGCTCCCTTACCGAGGATGATGAGAGGTTTCTTCGCCGTGGCGAGGAGTTTCAGGGCACGTTTCACCGAGCCCGAGCAGGGGTATTGCTTGGGGGCAGGGTCTACGGGGGTGAAGAGCGAAGCCGCTGCCACCTGAGCATCGATCGTGGTACTGAGCATCGCGGTGGTGATGTCAAGGTACACGCCTCCGGGACGACCCGACACAGCAGTGCGTATGGCACGAGCCACGCCCACGGCGATATCTTCGGGACGGTTGATACGGTAGGCAGCCTTAGCAAAGGGCTTGGCCACGTTCATCTGATCGAGACCTTCGTAGTCGCCCTGCGCGAGGTCGATGATGTTGCGGTCGCTGGAGCCGCTAATCTGTATCATCGGGAAGCCGTTAGTAGTGGCGGCAGCCAAGGCGGTGAGGCCGTTGAGGAAGCCTGGAGCCGACACGGTGAGGCAGATGCCCGGTTTCTTGGTGAGGTAACCACTGATGGCAGCGGCATTGCCTGCCGACTGCTCATGACGGAACCCGATGTATCGGATGCCCACCTCTTGTGCGTGACGGGCGAGGTCGGTGACGGGGATGCCCACGACACCATAGATAGTATCCACGCCATTGCGCTTGAGAGCATCGACCATAAGGTGCATGCCATCGGTAAGGGTGGCGTTGGGGTTGTCTGTTATATAGTTCATAAGGACAAGGAGCCTCCCCTAACCCCTCCCAAGGAGGGGAACTCCAAACCTCGCAGAAGGGTTAGAGGAGGTGGATATTAAAGATTAGTAATTACATTGTTGACCGAGTCACCCCTCCTTGGAGGGGATGGGGGAGGCCGCTACACGACTTTCTTATTGCGCAACGCAGCAATCTCCTCGGGGGTGTAGCCAATCTCGCGGAGCACCTCGTCGGTATGCTGACCGAGGGCAGGAGCTGGCTTCACCTCAGGTTTGTAGTTCGAGAACTTGGGAGGACAACCGATGGTGAGGAACTTGCCACGACCGGGTTGGTCTACTTCAACGATGGTGCCGCACTTGCGCAACGACTCATCCTCGGCAATCTCCTTCATCGTGAGCACGGGGCCACAGGGCACGCCTGCCTTGCCGAGCGTCTCCACAATCTCCATCTTCTCACGGGTGATGGTGTAGGCCTCAACTGCTGCATATATCTCCTCCTTGATTTTGTTGCGCGCCTCAGGAGTGTTGTACTTGGGATCGGTAGCCCACTCGGGGTGACCGATGGCCGTAGCGGCAGCAGCAAAGGGTTTCTCCTCGTTCTGCAACACGATGTATACGAAGGCGCCCGAGTCGGTTTCCCAGCCCTTGCAGCGGTAGCACCAGCCCATCACCTGTCCGCCCTCGACATTACCGCCACGAGGCACGGTATTACCAAAGGTACCGTTAGGATATTGGGGGAAGTGCTTGAGCACGCCCGTGTGCTCGAGGATGAGTTGGTCGCGCAACTTCACGCGGCAGAGGTTGATGACAGCATCTTGCATCGACTGCTCCACAAAACAGCCCTCGCCTGTCTTCTCGCGCTGCATAAGCGCAGCCAAGAGGCCGATGAGCAGGTGCATACCCGTGTTGCTATCGCCCAAGGCGGCACCCGACTGCGTGGGGATATTGTAGTCACCCTTCCACCAACCGGTGGTGGCAGCAGCACCGCCAGCGCATTGTGCGACAGGCTCGAAAGCCTTCACTGACGCAAAGGGAGAGTCGTCGTTAAAGCCCTTGATGGTGCCATAGATAACTCGGGGATTGATCTTGTGCACCTCTTCCCACGAGAAACCCAACTTGGCCACGGCTCCAGGGTGGAGATTCTCAACGAAGA
Source organism: Bacteroidaceae bacterium (assembly GCA_045612065.1). Classification (GTDB taxonomy): domain Bacteria; phylum Bacteroidota; class Bacteroidia; order Bacteroidales; family Bacteroidaceae; genus UBA1189. The sequence goes on along the minus strand of JAZKYH010000021.1, from coordinate 1,207 downwards.
TGTCAGCAGTTTCCAACAACTTGGTCAGGATCTCCTTGCCTTCGGGAGTCTTCATATTCAACTCAATGGAACGTTTGTTGCAGTTGAGCTGCAAGTAGTAGAGGCTATCCATATTGGGATAGTCGAGTAGCTCGGTACGTGTAGGGTCGCCAAGGCCCACACGCTCAATCTTTATCACATCGGCGCCAAGCCACGCCAACATTTGTGTACACGAAGGACCCGACTGCACTTGAGTCCAGTCAATGACCTTAATACCTTGCAATGGTGCTGTCATATCAGTAATCTCCTTATTGGTTAGTTAAACAAAATGTTATTTACACTGACCCAACAACAAGGAGAAACGTGTTATGTTTCTGCCTTTCGTTTTTTTTTGACAAAAAGCCATGAGGGCAGCTCCCGTAAGGAGCCCGTAAGCAGACATAAAAAAGGGACAAGAGCAAAACCCTTGTCCCCGATTATATAAGAAAATCGTTTAATCTTCGGCCTGCTGTTTAGCCTCGAACTCCTTAACCAGCTTATCCTGTACATCCATGGGCACAAGTTCGTAGCTTGAGAAGGTCATGTTGAACGAAGCACGGCCACCAGTGAGTGAGCTGAGTGCAGTTGAGTATGATGACATCTCCTTCAAAGGCACCTTGGCCTCGAGCTTCTCGTAACCATTCTCACTGTTCATACCCATAATCATTCCACGACGGCCCTGGAGGTCGCTCATTACGTCACCCATCTTGTCAGAAGGCACGAGAACCTCTACGTCGTAGATAGGCTCAAGAATCTTCGGACCTGCATTCTTGAAGGCTTCGCTAAAGGCATTGCGGCCGGCGAGCATGAATGAGATTTCGTTTGAATCTACCGGGTGCATCTTTCCATCGTATACAATAACACGCACGTCGCGAGCAGATGAACCTGTGAGCGGACCCTGCTCCAAGCGGCTCATAATACCCTTAAGGATAGCGGGCATGAAACGTGCATCGATGCTACCACCCACGATAGAGTTGATGAACACAAGCTTACCGCCCCACTCCAAGGTGTGCTCTTCCTGACCCTTCACACTGATCTTAAACTCCTGGTTGCCAAACTTGTATACGTCGGGCATAGGCATACCCTCGTAGTAGGGCTCCACGATGAGGTGTACCTCACCGAACTGACCGGCACCACCCGACTGCTTCTTGTGACGATAGTCGGCACGAGCAGCCTTGGTGATAGTTTC
>JAZKYH010000020.1:0-1859 GCA_045612065.1 Bacteroidaceae bacterium | reverse complement strand
TGAAGTGACCCCAAGAGTTTGGACAAAAAACTTTAGGGGTTTCTTTATGAACAAAAAACACGATTATGCAGCATTGCTCAAGTATATGAGAATGCTCGAAGAAGGTTATTCCTTTATTCACATTTCTGACAAGTATGGCATTAGCGAGAAGCGGTTGAAATACTTATGGGCTTTATACCAAGAACAAGGAGCATCAGTTCTTCACCGCAAGAAACGTACAATGGTGGATGGTTACTTGCGTAAAGAAATTGTATTGGATTTCGAGAAAAATGACCTAACTTTGGTGCAGGGTGCGTTGAGATATGGAGTAAGTGTGGACTGCTTGGGGGATTGGGTGAGGACAGCCCGGAGAGAAGGTATTGACGCATTGTTGATTAGTAAAAAGGAAAAAAGCATGGGTAGACCACGAAAGAAGAAACCTGAAGAAATGACAGAGTTAGAACGCTTGCGTAGAGAGAATCACTTGCTAAAGCTAGAACTCGAAATAAGAAAAAAAGCGCAAGCCTTAGTCGAGGAGAGGAAAGCCCGTCTGCGTGCGATTGGGCAAGGACGATTCGAGAACTAAGGCTGAATCAAGACGACTTACAGTTTGCTCTGAGGTGTGTTGGCATAGCACGCTCCACTTACTACTATCACATCTCCAGACAACATACTGATAAGTATACAGATATACGCAAACGCATACGAGAGGTATTCACCATGCATAGTATGCGCTATGGCTATCGTCGGGTATATCAACAACTGCGTAATGAAGGGTACACGATAAATCACAAGACCGTACAGAGACTGATGCAGGAGATGAACTTGAAATCCAAGGTACGCAAGGTAAGATATCTCTCTTATCGCGGTGAGGTAGGAAAAACAGCCCCAAATATCCTCAATCGTGACTTCAAGGCTGTCCGACCTAATCAGAAATGGGCAACGGATGTTACGGAGTTTAAGGTTGCTGATCGAAAAGCATATCTATCGCCAATTATGGATATGTTTAATGGTGAGATTGTTGCATACACCATATCTGACAGACCTGACTTGAAGATGGTAATGGATATGATGAGTACGGCAAAACGAAAGGTGAAAAGCACAAATGGAGTGATACTACATTCTGATCAGGGTTGGCACTATCAGCATATGAAATATCAACAGAGGCTTAAGAGATATGGTATTATACAGAGTATGTCAAGAAAGGGAAATTGTTTGGATAATGCTGTAATGGAAAATTTCTTTGGCATTATGAAGTCTGAATTGCTATATTTGCAACAGTTTTCGGATATGGAGGTTTTCAAATGTGAACTAAGAAAGTATATCAACTACTATAACAACGAACGAATTAAACTAAAATTAAACGGAAAGAGTCCGGTGCAATACCGAACTCTGTATCAATAAACATATTTAATAATCCGACCAATTTCTTGGGGTCAGTACATCGCGAGGTATCGGTCGCCTCTCTTAAGTCTTTCATCGTTCAACGTTCATCGTTCATCGTTCAAAATATACTGTCTCTGGTTCTTCGGCCCTATGGCGATGAGTTTGCCAGCTTTGACCAGCTCCTTCAGTTTGGTGAGGGCGGTGTGGCGGCTGCATTCGCAGATGCGCTCGAAGGTGGAGCGGCTGAGGCTGTCGTGGGTGGTGAAGTACTCCTCCAGGCGCTTCTCGATGGTGGCGTCGGAAAGGTGCTTGTTGCCTGTGGGGCCTCCGCTCACGATGGTGGCACCGCGCATGGCATGCCACAGCTCGGCGCAGGGGGCGAAGGAGATGCGGCTCACGCTGATGTCCTTCGAGGTGATGTAGTCTTCCTTGCGCTTGTTGCCGCAGGTGAGGGTGAGGCTGAAGGTGCCCACATGGTCTATCTCGATGCGGTT
>JAZKYH010000019.1:0-12050 GCA_045612065.1 Bacteroidaceae bacterium | reverse complement strand
CGATGTTGCCGCAACTGTTCCTGCTAAGGATGTAACTTATACCAGTTCGTATACCGTAAACAAGTATACTGTAACCTTCAAGATTGACGATAAGGTTGTATCTTCAGAAAGTTTGGCCTATGGCAGTAAGATTGTTGCTCCTGCGGCTCCTGCCAAGGAGGGTCATACATTCAACGGTTGGGGTGATGTAGCCGCAATTGTCCCTGCTAAGGATGTAACCTATACCGGTTCGTATACCGTGAATCAGTACACCATTACGTTTATCGCTGATGGAGTGACGGTCAAGACAATTCAGGTGGCTTACAATAACAGTGTTATAGTTCCTGAGGCTCCAAAGAAGGAAGGACATACGTTTGTTCGTTGGGATGGCGTTCCAACTCTCATGCCTGCCAAGGATGTTACGGTAGCTGCAGTCTATACCGTAAACAGTTATACCGTAACCTTCAAGATTGGTGATGAGGTAATCTATTCGGAGTCTTTGCCTTATGGTAGTAAGATTGTAGCTCCTGAAGCACCGGTGATTGATGGTAAGACGTTCAGTGGCTGGGGAAAGGTGGCAGAGGTTGTTCCTGCTAACAATGTTGTTTATGAGGGACGCTACATCACCAATCCTTACGAGGTTATATACTATGTGGACGAGACCGTTTATCATAGCGAGATGGTAGAGTTCGGTTCAGCGATCACCCTTATTGATGAGCCAACTAAGAAAGGATACACCTTCAGCGGATGGAGTGAGGTCCCTGCTACTATGCCAGCCAACGTGGTAAAGGTCTATGGTACATTTGAAGTGAATAGTTACACCGTAACCTTTACGGTCAATGGTGAAGTCATCTCTTCAGAAAAGTTGCCTTATGGTAGCAAGATTGTTGCTCCCGTAGCTCCTGCTAAGGAGGGACATACATTCAATGGTTGGGGCGAAGTGGCAACCACAGTTCCTGCTGAGGATGTGACCTATACCGGTTCGTATACCGTGAACCAGTATACCATTACATTTGTTGCGGATGGAATGACGGTCAAGACAATGCAGGTGGCTTATAATAACAGCATTGCTACTCCTGAGGCTCCAAAGAAAGAGGGACATACGTTTGTTCGTTGGGATGGCGTTCCTGCTCTCATGCCAGCTAAGGATGTGACGGTAGCTGCAGTCTATACTGTAAACAATTATACCGTTACCTTCAAGGTTGGTGATGAGGTAATCTATTCAGAGTCTTTGCCTTATGGTAGTAAGATCGTAGCTCCTAAAGCACCGGAAAAAGAAGGTCATACCTTTGCCGGATGGGAGGATGTACCTTCTACTGTTCCTGCTAAGAATGTGCAGGTGTATGGAGCATTTAATGTAAATACGTATAAAGTGTTCTACTGCGTGGGAGAGGAACTTGTGTACACTGCAGAAGTGGCTTATGGTGATGTAATCCCAGAGTATGTATATGAACCCGAAACGGAAGGAGATATCTTTATTGGTTGGGTTGGTGACGTTTACGAGACTATGCCCGCTCATGATGTGACTTATACAGCTAATATTGATACAAACATTGATGAGTTGACCATTGATGATGGAGAATTGGTGGTTTATGACCTCTCAGGTCGTAGAGTAAAAGATGCCGAGAACTTGAAGAGTGGTATCTATATCGTAAACGGGAAAAAGGTTATGATTAAGTAAATTAATCTGATTGTTTGCTTAAGCAAGAAACACAATTTGGATTTGGTTAAATAATAAGTTAGAATTTTCCCGTGATGATGGGGCGTGTCATGATAGGCACGCTCCATTCTTTTTGTTGTAATATAACGATGCTTTTGAGGGGAAAATGGCGGCTTATTTGTGGTGGCGTTTCTTGAAAAGTCCGAAATGATTTGGTTTTTCATACGCTTTGTTTTAATTTTGCCTATGACATAACAAAAAAGTTTTCATATGAAGAAGATTATTTTCCTTTTGGTGGCGCTCTTGTCCTTGCAGAGCTGTATGTCTACAGCTCCCGAGAAAGATGAAGTGCTGGAGATTATTGACCGTGTAAATACGTATTGGCAGGAGAACAACCGCCCGGAGGTACGCCCATTCTGGGATAATGCCGCTTATCATACGGGTAACATGGAGGTGTATTTCTTGACGGGCAATGAGGAACAGTTGGCCTATACCAAACGTTGGGCCGAGCATAACAAGTATTATGGTGCAACGAGCGAGAACCGTGAGGAATGGGTATACCACTATGGCGAGCATCCTCAGTTTGTGCTCTTCGGTGACTGGCAGATCTGCTTCCAGACGTACGCTGACTTATACAATCTGGAACCTGACACGGTAAAGATTGCTCGTGCACGTGAGGTGATGGAGTACCAGTTGAGTACATCCAACAATGACTATTGGTGGTGGGCCGATGGACTCTATATGGTGATGCCAGTGATGACTAAACTGTATAATATCACAGGCAATCAGCTCTACTTGGATAAGCTCTATGAGTACTTCAAGTATGCACAGAGCATTATGTACGATGAGGAAACGGGATTGTTCTTCCGAGACGCGAAGTATGTATATCCCAAGCACACGGCTAACAATGGTGGTAAGGACTTCTGGGCTCGTGGCGACGGATGGGTGCTGGCTGGATTTGCCAAGGTGCTGAAGGACTTGCCCGCTGACGATGTACATCGCAATGAGTATGTTCAGATATATACCAAGATGGCTCAGGCAGTGAAGGAATGTCAACAACCTGAGGGTTACTGGACTCGCAGCATGCTCGACAAAGACCATGCTCCTGGCCCTGAGACCAGCGGTACGGCATTCTTTACCTATGGATTACTTTGGGGTATCAATAATGGCTTGCTTGATAAGGCCGAGTATTGGCCTACGGTAGAAAGAGCATGGACATATCTAACTACTGTTGCCTTGCAGCCCGATGGTAGAGTAGGGTATGTGCAGCCTATTGGTGAACGTGCCATTCCTGGCCAAATTGTAGATGTTAACTCTACTGCTAATTTTGGAGTGGGGGCATTCCTCTTGGCAGCTTGTGAGATGGTGAGATATATTGATACTCACTGATATATGTTTTAACCTTATCTGATAAAATAATAAAAAATGAGAGTGGTAGTAGCTTTTACTACCACTCTTTTATGTTTTATGGTAAACTGGAATGTGTGATTTTGTAAAGACTATGTTGCAAAACATAAAAACGAATTGCTCGTTTTTTTGTCCATACGGTAGATATTTACTACTTTCGCATCGTTTCTCGTGACAGAAAGCAAGGAACTATGTTGTTTTAACTAAAAAATAAAATACTATGAAGGTTTATCAATCTAACGAAATCAAAAACATTGCCCTTCTCGGCAATGACGGATCAGGTAAGACCACCCTCACAGAGGCTCTGCTCTATGAGAGTGGAGTTATAAAACGTCGCGGTAGAATCACTCACAAGAACACTGTAAGTGACTATTTCCCCGTAGAGCAGGAGTATGGTTACTCTGTGTTCTCTACCATCTTCAGTTGTGAGTGGAATAATAAGAAATTGAATATCATCGATTGTCCAGGTAGTGATGACTTTGTAGGAGCTGCTACTTCGGCTATTACTGTGACTGATACCACTATATTGTTGCTTAATGGACAGTATGGCTCTGAGGTGGGCACACAAACTCATTTCCGTTACACCGAGCAGTTGGGCAAGCCGGTTATCTTCCTTGTAAACCAACTTGATAATGAGAAATGTGACTACGACAATATCGTAGAGCAACTCAAAAGCATCTATGGCTCTAAGGTGGTTCCCGTACAGTATCCTGTACAGACCGGTCCCGACTTCCATGAACTTATCGACGTGTTGTTGATGAAGAAGTACTCATGGGGGCCCGACGGTGGTGCTCCTACAATCGAGGACATTCCCGCGTCTGAGATGGAGAAGGCCAAGGAATGGCATAAGACTCTCGTAGAGGCTGCTGCTGAGCACGACGAGGGATTGATGGAGAAATTCTTCGAGACTGAGTCTCTCACTGAGGACGAGATGCGTGAAGGTATCCGTAAGGGTTTGGTAAGCCGCGGTATATTCCCCGTATTCTGCGTATGTGCAGGTAAGGACATGGGCGTACGCCGTTTGATGGAGTTCCTCGGCAACGTGGTTCCCTTCGTAAGTGAGATGCCTGCCGTAGTGAATACTAAGGGTGAGGAGATTGTTCCCGATCCCAACGGCCCCACAGCTCTCTATTTCTTCAAGACAGCAGTTGAACCCCACATTGGTGGTGTACAATACTTCAAGGTGCTCAGCGGTAAGGTGCGCGAGGGCGATGACCTTACTAACGTAGACCGTGGCTCTAAGGAACGTATGGCTCAGCTCTTCTGCTGCGCTGGTGCAAACCGCTTCCAGGTGGACGAGCTCGTTGCCGGTGATATAGGTTGTACCGTGAAGTTGAAGGATGTGAAGACTGGTAATACCCTCTGTGGCAAGGATTGCGACTGGCAGTTCGACTTTATCAAGTATCCTAACGCCAAGTACTCACGTGCTATCCGTCCTGAGAACGAGGCCGATATGGAAAAGATGATGACCATCCTCAACCGTATGCGTGAAGAAGACCCCACATGGGTAGTAGAGCAATCTAAGGAGTTGCGCCAGACTATCGTTCATGGTCAGGGCGAGTTCCACTTGCGTACCTTGAAATGGCGTTTCGAGAACAACGAAAAGCTCCCCATCCGCTTTGAGGAAACACGTATACCTTATCGTGAGACTATCACAAAGGCTGCCCGTGCCGACTACCGTCACAAGAAGCAGTCGGGTGGTGCTGGTCAGTTCGGTGAGGTGCACCTTATCGTAGAGCCTTATTACGAGGGTATGCCTACTCCCGATGTATATAAGTTTGGTAATCAGGAGTTCAAGATTAGCGTGAAGGGTCAGGAAGAGCACACCTTGGAATGGGGCGGTAAGCTCGTCTTCATCAACTCTATCGTAGGTGGTAGCATCGATGCACGTTTCATGCCTGCTATCCTCAAGGGTATTATGAGTCGTCTGGAGCAGGGCCCGCTCACCGGTTCTTACGCTCGCGACGTACGCGTTATCGTATACGACGGAAAGATGCACCCAGTAGACTCTAACGAAATCTCCTTCATGCTTGCTGGCCGTAACGCATTCAGCGAGGCCTTCCGTAATGCCGGTCCGAAGATTCTCGAGCCTATCTATGATGTAGAGGTTCTCGTTCCGTCTGACAAGATGGGTGATGTGATGAGCGATCTTCAGGGACGTCGCGGTATGATTATGGGTATGAATAGTGAGAAGGGTTACGAGAAACTCGAAGCTAAGGTGCCCTTGAAGGAGATGTCGTCATACTCTACCGCACTTAGCTCGCTCACCGGTGGTCGTGCATCGTTCAACATGAAGTTCGCAAGCTACGAACTCGTGCCTATGGACGTACAGGAGAAGCTGGTTAAGGAGTTTGAAGCTAAGCAACAAGCTGAAGACTAAAGATTAGGAACAAGAATAGTATAAGTTTTTTTCAGGAGACTGCTTGTCGTGATGACAGGCAGTCTCTTTTGTGTTGCGCTGTGTCATCTCTTATGATTTAACTGTTGAGGAACTGGCAAAACATTTACAGGAAATCATTGTTTTTGAGTGTATGAAGAAGAGATTTCTTGTATGCTTGATAGTTGCTGTGGTGACTTATCCTCTTTGGTCCCAACAATTGCTGCTTAGCTTCTCTGAAGCTGAGGCTCATATGCTCGCATCAAACGAGATGCTGAAGGTAGCTGAGGCAGGAGTTTCTATGGCTAAATATGAACAGGGGAAGACACGTGCCTGGTGGTGGCCACAACTACAAGCCCATGGAATGTATGCCCACTTGTCAGAGCAGGTCGAGGTGCGCCAACCGTTGTCACGGTTTACCGCCCCCGCCAAAGCGTATGTGCAGAACATATTACCCTCGGAAACATTCATCACGGGGTTGCTGGATAGAGTGGGGGAGTATACTCTGACCTTCCCTCTACTTCCTCAAGACATTACTTCGATAGGGCTTACTGCTGAATGGGTGGCCTTTAGCGGAGGCAAACGACTATATGCAGATAGGGTAGCTCGCAGATTGGTGGATGTGGCGGAGATGAACAGACAGAAGGTAACAGCTGCCGAGCAGATACTGCTCGTGGAACGTTATTATGGACTGGTGCTTTCTCGACAGACTGAAGCTGTATGCCGTGAGCGCTACGAGGGGTTGCAACGGCACTATAAGGATGCACTGCGGTTAGAAGAGGTTGGGATGATTGACAAGGCTACCCGGTTGTTTGCTCAGGTAAATATGGAGGAGGCTGCTCGTGAGTGGCAACATGCCAAGAGTGTGGAGCGAACAGCGCAGAATGCCCTTAAACAAATGTTGGGGATGGATGGAGATACACTGCAGATAGTCCCCTCGTCGCCTCTGCATATTGATAGCCATTTACCTTCCGAACTTACCTTTATGGCTGCCATGTGCAGTGCCAACCCTACATTGAACATATTGTATCTTGAGGAACGTATGACCCGTGAGAAATTTCGTATAGACCAGAGTGCCTATCTGCCTGATATCGCCCTGTTTGGTAAACAGACACTCTACGCTCACGGTCTTCCCAGTAATTTGTCGCCACGCACAGTCGTGGGCGTAGGCTTTACTTGGAACCTTTTCGATGGACTGGAACGCGAGCGTCAGTTAGCGCAGACACGCCTTGCGCAGCAGTCGCTGGCATGGAGCCGTGAGGAAACCGAAGACGAACTTGGGGTGGCTGTATCGGATCTATATGCTACATTGCTGCAGTCGCGCGATGAGGCTGAGGTGTTGGGCAGCAACATTGCGTTGGGTGAGGAGTTGCTGCGTATGCGCCGTATTGCCTTTGCCGAGGGGATGGCAACTTCAGCCGAGGTGATAGATGCCGAGAATGCCCTCTCTGCAACTAAGTTGGCACGCCTTGCAGCTTACTATGCCTATGATGTGGCGTTGGTGAATCTTTTGGCGTTATGCGGCATTACGAATGAGTTTGGAGATTATATTCAATGACGTATGGACAAGAACCGTAAATATCTCGCTATCACTTTCGTTTCACTGTTAGCAGCGGTGGTGATAATCACGGTGGCAGGACTGCTGTTGGCTCGAAAACCGCCTCTTACGTTGCAGGGGCAGGTGGAGGCTACGGAGATACGCATCAGTGGCAAACTGTTGGGACGTATCGACTCTTTCCGAGTGAAGGAGGGTGACGATGTTCGGGCTGGCGATACGTTGGTGGTCATCAATAGTCCCATCGTGCAGGCTCAGTATCGTAAGACCGAGGCGCTGCACCAAGCCACCAAGGAGGAGAACCGAAAGGTCGACCGTGGTACACGTAGCCAAATCATCGCTTCTACCTACCACCTGTGGCAGGCAGCCAAAAGTCAGGCCGAGCTGGCCGAGAAGACTTATGCCCGTATACAAGTGTTATATACTGACAGTGTAGTGCCCCGTCAGCGTTATGATGAGGCCGAAGCAGCCATGCTATCGACCCGTGCAGCCGAGCGGTCGGCCTATGAACAGTACCGTTTGGCACTTGAGGGAGTGCAGCGTGAAGATCGTGAGGCAAGTCGCAATATGGTGGTTGCTGCTGCTAGCAGTGTCGATGAGGTAGCGGCGCTCCTTGTTGATGCCAAGCTGACGGCTCCTGTCGATGGACAAATAGCAGGCATATACCCCAAGCGGGGCGAGTTGGTGGCACCCGGTGCGCCTATCATGAACCTCGTGGTGCTGGCCGACAGCTATGTGGTGTTCAATGTACGTGAAGACCTGATGCCCCACTTCCGTATTGGCAAGCACTTTGTGGCCCGAGTACCCGCCCTTGCTCGTGATAATATCCCCTTCGATGTCTACTACATCAGTCCGCTCGGCAGCTTTGCCACGTGGAAGTCTACCAAACAGGCAGGGAGCTATGATATGCGTACCTTCGAGGTGCGCCTGCGTCCTACTGTCGCTGTCGATGGGCTGCGACCAGGGATGACGGTGTTGCTTTCGCTTAAATCAGAATTCTGAACTATGAATTATGAAAGGACCGCTCATCCGCGAACTGCGTCGTATAACCTCGCGCCGAATCTACCTTGTGGCAGCTGTACTGCTTCCTCTGTTCCTAATAGTCTTTATGGCCACCATCTTCGGTACGGGGCAGATGGAGCATATTCCCGTCGGGGTGGTCGATGCCGACAATACGGCATCGTCGCGCAATGTTGTGCGCAGCATCGCGGCAGTGCCCACTTTTGATGTGATTCACCATTATGCTGACGATGCGGCGGCAAGGGCAGCCGTGCAACGTAAGGAGATTTATGGTTACCTTTCCATCCCGCCCCAGTTCGAGGCTGATATGCTGCGTGGCGATGGAGCTACGCTCTGCTACTACTACCACTATGCGCTGCTGGCTGTGGGTGGCGAGGTGATGAGTGCCTTTGAACAGGCGCTGATACCGGTGCGTATGGCTCCCATCGTGGTCGAGGCCGTTAACTTGGGCGCTACGAAAGAGAATATCGAGACTTTCCTGTTGTCCATGACGAGCGATGATCATGCACTCTATAACCCCTCGCTCAACTATTCCACTTATCTCACGCTGCCCATCTTCTACATCATGTTTCAGATTTTGGTACTCTTGGTGACGCTCTATGCCATAGGTTCTGAGCGTAAAGAGGGGTGTTGTCATTCTTGGCTTGCCTCAGCCCATGGCAATATCCTTGTGGCGGTCACAGGCAAGCTGCTGCCTTATAGTCTGTTGTTCATCTGCGAGGCTCTGCTGGCTAATGCTGTCTTCTTCCATTGGGTAGGCATCCCCTTTGCGGGCGATATGCGACTGTTCTCCTTTCTTGCTATTCTCTTTGTGCTGGCAACGCAGAGCGTGGCCGTGCTGCTCTATGCGCTGCTGCCTGCGCTGTCGTTTGTCATCAGCATAGTCTCCATGGTCGGTTCACTGGGTGCCACCCTTTCGGGCCTCACCTTCCCGCTGCCTGCCATGTCGCCCATCGTGCAGTATGCGGCGTTGCTCTTCCCCGTACGCCACTTCACGGTAGCCATGCAGCAGCTTGTCTACTTCGATGCCGGCTTTGTAGCCTGCTCCCCCTCGTTGGCTGTGCTCTGCCTGTTTCCCTTGGCGACACTGCTGCTGCTTCCCCGGTTAAGACGAATCCTCCTTGTGCATCCTCATGGTACGTTGGAATAGGCTTCCCCCCTCGTTCCGTGTGGCATGGCGCGAGTTGCGGACCATCGCTACTAGCTACTCCGTGCTGTTGGTGCTCGTGGGTGGTGTGTTCTTCTACGGACTACTCTACAATTATATGTATGCCCCCAATGTGGTGCGCGAGGTTCCTGTGGCGGTGGTCGACCACTCCCAATCGGCCCTCAGTCGCCAGTATGTGCGGTGGCTCGATGCCACTCCCGATGTGGCTGTCGCCTATGCACTTCCCGACATGGCTGCTGCCAAGCCCCTGATGACACAGAGCAAGGTTTTCGGCATATTCTATCTGCCTCGTGACTTCACTGCCCTTTTCTACGAGGGCCGTCCGTCGGTATATTCCTTCTATGCCTCCACCGATGCCTTCCTCTACTATGAGGCCATGGAACGGGCCAACCTTCAGGTGATGGAAGCCATCGACGATGCCTATCGTGCCGAGTTGCTGCCCCTCCTTTCCTTGCAGGGTACGGCTGCCGTAGCCACGCAACATCCCGTCACGGTGGTGGGCACGGCGCTCTACAATCCTACCGAGGGGTATGGTATCTACCTCATCCCCTCCGTGTTGATGATTATTATCTTTCAGACCCTCATGATGCTGATTGCCATGACATCGAATCGTGCTAGCGAGGTTTCCCTTGGCACTCAGTTTGATGAAGGCCAAGGAAGACTGTCGGTGGCTCTCTCCCTTGTGTGTGGCAGGAGTATCACTTACGGACTGATCTATGGCGTTTTCTCCCTCTTCTTGTTGGGTGCGCTTCCCCTTCTCTTCGATATTCCTCATGCTGCTTCGGGGTTGAGCCTTACGGTGCTGTTGGTACCCTATATCCTTAGCACCTCGTTTCTGGGGCTTGCTCTGTCGCGCTGGTATACTGATGCTGAGGTTCCTATCCTTCTCATCGCCTTCTTCTCTATCGGTCTCATCTTTCTCTCCGGTGTGTCGTTTCCGCTGGAACTGATGCCGTGGTACTGGCGTGCCGTGCACTACGTCATCCCTGCCGCTCCTGCCACCTTGGTCTTCGTCAAGCTGAGTGCCATGGAGGCCTCGCTGCACGACATCGCTCCCGAGCTCATCTCTCTCTTCGTGCAGACCATTGCTTATTTCCTGTTGGCTGTGGTCACGTATTGCAGGAAACAGAGAGGAGTTCGACGTTAAGGTTCAACAGACGGATTCTGGAAAATAATTAACATTGCTGTTTGGTATTAACCAATCTGTTTGGGGAAAATGCGCATGGTAAGGTCAGCAGGTCGGCTACAACGAAGCTGCTTCCTCCGACGTAGATAAAGTCGTCCTTGTCGGCTTCGGCTAGTGCGGCTTCAGTGGCTGCCTGTACGGTGGGGTAGGATGTGCCCTGCAGTCCGTGTGCCTGGGCGAGTGTTTGCAGTGAGTGGCTGTCGAGGGCGCGGGCTACACTGGGCTGGGTGAAGTAGTAGATGGCTTCTCGGGGCATCAGGGAGAGTACGCCATTGATGTCCTTGTCGCCCACCATGCCGAATACGATGCGTAGTTGCTTGCAGGGCTGGGCCTGCAGTTGGGGCACGATGTATTGGAAGCCGCCTATGTTGTGCCCAGTGTCGCACACGAGGCGGGGGGCGGTGCGTAGCTGTTGCCAGCGTCCCATAAGGCCGGTGAGTTGGCATACGTGGGCGAATCCCTTTTTAATGGCCTCTTCGCTGAGTGTATAGCCGATGCTTTGCAGTGTTTCGATGGCGTGTAGGATAGTGTTGACGTTCTTCTCCTGGCAGTAGCCATGCAGTTCTACATGCAGCTCGCCGTAGCGGAGGGTGCGGTAGATGTCGTGGCCGATGGCGCTCTCCTTATTTATATATAGGGGCTGCTCCTGTGCGAAGGTGATGGGGGCTTGCTTGCCGTCGGCTTCAGTTTGGAACACGGGGCGTGTCTCCTCGTTGTGCTCGCCTATGACGACGGGTGTTTGGGGCTTGATGATGCCTGCTTTCTCTGAGGCTATCTTGGCTAGCGTGTCGCCCAGCAGGCCTACATGGTCGAAGCTGATATTGGTGATGAGGGAGAGGTCGGGGGCGATGATGTTGGTGCAGTCGAGCCTTCCGCCCAGTCCTACTTCGATGACGGCAACGTCTACCTGCTGCCGGGCAAAGTAGAGGAGTGCCATGGCTGTGGTGAGCTCAAAGAACGAGGGGTGTAGCGGCTCGAAGAAGGTGCGATGCTGTGCCACGAAGTCTACTACGAACTGCTCGTCGATGGGGGTGCCGTTCACTCGTATGCGCTCCTTGAAGTCTACCAGATGAGGTGAGGTGTAGAGGCCTACCTTGTAGCCTGCCGACTGCAGTATGGCGGCCAGCGTGTGTGAGCACGAGCCTTTTCCGTTGGTGCCGCCTACGTGTATAGTCTTGTATGAGCGGTGAGGGTGGCCGCAGTGCTCGTCCAGTGCATAGGTGTTGTAAAGGCCCTCTTTGTATGCTCCCTGTCCGATGTTTTGAAACAGGGGAGCGCTATTGTATAGGTATGTAATGGTTTCTTGATAGGTCATTGTGTGTTTCTTTCGTGCAAAGGTAGCAATTTATTTGCTTTTTCGCTCGTCTTGCACTAATTTTAACTTGTGCTTCGCACAAATAGAAATTAGGCAGCGTCTCGGAAAATCGCAACTAAACTTGCATTTTCGCTAGCCTTGCACTAATTTTGTAAACAGAAAAAGAATAGTATGTATATATCAAGGAAACTGAAAGAGCAGAGTATATCGGAATACTTGCTCTATATGTGGCAGGTGGAGGATATGATTCGTGCCAATGGGTGCGATGTGGACAAGTTGGCCGCGACGGTAGTGGCTGCCTATGACTTGCCCGAGGAACAGCGTGCCGAACTTACCGAGTGGTATGCCAATCTGGTGGAGATGATGCACCTCGAAGGGGTGGA
>JAZKYH010000018.1:0-11902 GCA_045612065.1 Bacteroidaceae bacterium | reverse complement strand
TAGAAGATTCGGCGTTGAGCTTTTTCATATTTACATAATATTATTCACCATGTAAATATACTAATAATCAGCGGCATAAGCAAATTTTCTTGCTAATATTTCGCTCTAAAACACTGCTAGTTTATAATGCGTTTTCCCTGGTTACTTTGTTCTCTTTTTATTCTCCTCGCGAGGAGAATAATTTACCCTCGCGAGGGGAATGTTTTATCTTCGCGAGGAGAAAACTTTATCCTCGTGAGGAGAATTGTTTCTCTCCGTGAGGAGAATGGATTTTGTTATCTCATAACAAAGATAATGCTTTGTGGATTCTTATGCAATGGTTGGATGGGAAATCAATGAAGAAACAATATTTTAAAAAGAATATAGAGGCTGATAGGATTGTTAATTTTATAAAAAGCTATTGCACTTATTTATAAATCAATTACATTTGCAAAATCAAGCCTCTGGCAGAACAGTATCGGAACAATTGTTATCATCTTATTCATGCACAACTATGAAAGAGTTACTAAAAAAGTTTATGATTTCATTTCGGCAAACTATCAGACTGACCGAATATATTGATACAGAAGTGGCCGAGCGCTCCATCCGTAATAATATCTATTTTCGTGGGCCCAATGCATGGATTTTGGCCATCGCCGTGGTCATCGCCTCGGTGGGACTTAATGTAAACTCCATCCCCGTGATTATCGGTGCCATGCTCATCTCTCCACTCATGGGACCTATCTTCGGCATGGGACTCGGCTTGGGCATCAATGACATGCCACTCATCAAATCGTCGGGTAAGAATCTGTTGGTCATGGTAGGCATCAGCCTTGCGGCCTCGTTCGTATACTTTCTTATCACACCGCTCAGTCTTACCAATCCCAGCGAACTGCTCGCACGCACCAATCCTACCATATATGACGTGCTGATAGCCTTGTTTGGCGGTTTTGCCGGCATCTTGGAGCAGTGCCGCAAAGAGAAGGGTACGGTTTTCGCCGGTGTTGCCATCGCTACCGCACTTATGCCTCCTTTGTGCACTGCGGGCTTCGGTTTGGCAAGTGGCAACTTTAGCTATTTTCTTGGAGCGTCCTACCTGTTTGTCATCAACTGCATCTTCATCATGCTGGCCACCTATGTTAGTGTCAAGCATTTTGGATTTCGCGAGGCAACCTTTGCCAACGAACTCGTACAACGCCGCACACGCATATTCAGCACGGTGCTCATAGTGCTCTTCATCATCCCGAGCATATGGACGGCCATTGTTTTTATCAAGCAAAACAACTTTGAGGGTAATGCCACCACCTTTGCCGAGAAGTGCAAGGTATATGGACGCACCATCCTATATGATTATAAGATAGATCATGCCGATGGCTCTGTCATCAATCTCTTCTTTTCGGGTGAGCCGCTCAGCGACCAAGCGCGACGCGACCTGCTGACCCAAGCCGCTGAATATAATATCAAGGCCGAGCAAGTCGTAATCAACGAATATACTACAACCAACAAAGATAACGACATAGAGTTGGTAAAAAGTATCTACGACAGAATGGATGCCGAGGTTGCGCGACGCGATGCTGAGATTAGCAGTCTGCGTCAGCAACTCGATGCGACACAACAGGTTAGCTTGCCTTACGTGCAGCTCACGCGTGAGATTGTCGGCATATATCCCTCAGTGCGTAGCGTCGTAATTGCTCGAGGTGCCGCAGTGGGGAGGGATTCACTCGTCGCCTCGCCTTGCATCTCTGTCATCGTACGCCCCGATTCGATGCTTACATCTACAGAAACCATTCAACTCATCGAGTGGCTTCGTGTGCGCCTCAATGAGGAAAACATCGTTTTGTCGCAGCAGTTTGACTTGCATTAACTCTTATCTAAGCATAATAGAGTGCTGCTTGGAAAAATCAAAACGATTTTTGCTTTTTTGCTATCTTTGCACTAATTTTGCTGTGGACAAGTAGAAAATATAGTACAGTACTAACGAATCAAACCAATTGCCTATGAAGTAAACCTGGACAGACGCTTTCGCGAAGGTTTGTGATGCTGAGAGCATTACTGCTTTCTAAATCAAGTTAAATAAAAACAATTCATTAACCGAAGATGCGTTCCGTTCGTTCTTGATAAATATAGATATGGAGCTTTTGGCTCTTGTTCTCTTACTGTTGAATACCGCCAATTTTCTTCGCCGAGAGCAAGCAGACTGGAAGTTCACCCCGATTGGGTGTGGACTATTCATTGCTTGTTGGCGATAAGGTCACTTGGCGGTAACCTAACAGTAAGGCGAGTAACGGATGGTTTCACGCCTTTTCTTTATATATATACAATATGAGAAAGATATTATTATTGGCGATGGTGGCATTGCCGCTATTTGCATTTTCACAAACAGAAGAGAAACAAGCCTATATCTACAATATTGTGACTTTCTCGGGAAGTATGAAAAAAGAGGGTCTCAAGGTGAATATTGATAATGGCATGGAAATCAAAAGATTGGTGGATGATGATGGTAAAAAGATTGTCTTTAAGACCCCTGCTGCGGCTCTGATGTATTTTCTTTCCGAAGGTTGGGAACTCTATGTGAATGGTACTAATTCGAGAATTTCGGTAAGCGATGGTGATGGTAGTAGTCACACTACATCGTATTGGATTATCCGGAAGCCATGCACCAAAGAGTACTTTGATAGTACGGTAAAAGAAGGTATAAAGAATTAAACGAGAGTTGTAGTTAAAATATTTAAGCACAAGATTAATGTATTAGGATATGTTATATCTTTGCATAAGAGTATTGACAAAACAGAATTAATATTATGTTCCTTTATTCTCGGAACATTATTGTAATGAAAAATAACACGACAGAATTACTACAGGTATGAAGAAGTTTTTAGTTTCAGTATTTGCTATTATGGCTATCGTTTTCAGTGCGAGTGCTCAAAATAGTTCGACTCATTCTTTTTCGTTGAGAACCTTATATGGTCTTGAATATAGTTATGAGCATCAGTGGGATGGTGGAATGTCACTGATTGGCCGTATCGGTGGTGGTAGTGATATGTCTGGGCGCTCACAATATTATACCTATGGTCAAGGTTTTAATGTGATGGTAGAGCCTAGATATTATTTGAATGATGAGGATTTCTTCTCGGTGAAGGTCAATGGTGCTATTTTGATCCCCAATACCCCCTTTGATGTATCGTTAGTTCCCGTATATGGTATTAAGCGAGACTTTAGCAAACATTGGTTTTGCGAATTTACAATAGGTGGTGGAGCGGCCTATCATTCTGGTTATGGAGGCTTCCTTTACTTTAAGCCTCATTTGCAATTCAGAATAGGTTTTCAACTATAAATAGGGGAATAACCCCAAGTTCACTCTACCACGGCGGATATGCACTATCCGCAGAGCACACACAAAATCCATAGAAGGTTTTCGAAGAATAGGCGCAGACGTACTTCGAAGGCCTTCTGTGGATTTATCCTCCAATAACACTTATTCGTCGCTTTTCCCTACGGCTACCATCTTTGGCATTCAGTAAGGCTGCCGACTTAAAGTCGGCGATCTAAAGATTACTCTGATTAATCAAGTTCACCACCACCTCGACCATTACATCCTTGCTTTCTTTCTACCCAATCCCCAAGGCAAACAAAAAGAACGCAGCCATGAGGCAATAGGAATTTTCAAGAAGTAAGCGAAGGAGACGAAGCGATAACAAAATGTTTTGAGATTGAAAAAGTCTATACTTCCGATTTACTCATCGCGTAAGCAAACCTAAAGTTTTCGATGCAATATGTTACGAAAACTTTGTACGGGATTTGCTTGCGTTTCGCGTTTTTAGTGATTGTTGTATCTTTAATCTTGCTTCGCATATCTTGAAATTAGGCTGCGGCTCGGAAAATCACAAGTAAACTTAACTCTGTTGAGTTTCTTCCTCGCTCAATAATAGAAAAGAAGACTTTCCCATTATCTTCACTCGTTGAAACTTGCATTTTCCCTCGGCTTGCACTATTTTAATCTGCTTTGCAGCTTGAAGATACACGGCGCCTCGGGATAAAAAATAAACCCGTTTATTTTGTTCTCCGCTCGGCTTGTTGTATCTTTGTCCCTTGATTTAACCAACAACAATGGAAGAGAATTTCGACATACGCCGACAGCAATATGGTGGCAAGGACAAGGACTATGAGAATGCGCTGCGTCCGCTCCGTTTCGAGGACTTCTCGGGACAGGATAAGGTGGTGGACAATCTGCGTATCTTTGTCAAGGCGGCCCGTCTGCGTGCCGAAGCCTTGGACCATGTGTTGCTGCACGGCCCTCCCGGATTGGGTAAGACCACACTGAGTAATATCATTGCCAATGAGTTGGGCGTGGGCTTCAAGATTACCTCTGGCCCCGTGCTCGACAAGCCGGGCGACCTGGCAGGTCTACTCACCTCGCTGGAGCCGAACGATGTGCTGTTCATCGATGAGATACACCGTCTGTCGCCCGTAGTGGAGGAGTACCTCTACTCGGCCATGGAGGACTACCGCATCGATATCATGATCGATAAAGGTCCCTCGGCACGAAGCATACAGATTGACCTCAACCCCTTCACACTTGTGGGTGCTACTACACGTAGCGGTATGCTCACAGCGCCTCTGCGCGCCCGCTTCGGCATCAACATGCACCTCGAGTACTACGACAATGATGTGCTCACACGCATCATCTCGCGCTCGGCCGACATTCTTGGTGTGCCGTGCGACTATGAGGCCGCCAATGAGATTGCACGCCGCAGTCGTGGCACGCCCCGTATCGCCAATGCCTTGCTGCGCCGTGTGCGCGACTTTGCCCAAGTGAAGGGCACGGGCGACATCGACCTGGAGATAGCACGCTATGCGCTCGAAGCGCTCAACATAGACCGCTACGGTCTCGATGAGATTGACAACAAGATACTCTGCACCATCATCGACAAGTTTGGCGGTGGCCCCGTAGGTCTTGGCACCATTGCCACAGCCATCGGTGAAGACCCAGGCACACTGGAGGAGGTGTATGAGCCGTTCCTCATCAAAGAGGGCTTCCTCAAGCGTACGCCCCGAGGGCGCGAGGTCACGGAACTGGCCTACAAGCACCTGGGCAAGAGCGTATATCAAAACATCCGCGGACTGTTCGATTGAACAGCCCGCGGATTCTTTTATATAACACCTTACATCAGAGGGGATGGTCTTCGTGGAAGGCACGCATACGCTCTGCCATTACAGGATACAGCTCCTCACGCATACGAGATGTGCAGGCACGCACACCCTGTTGCTCACTGCCCGTGGTAGAGAGCGAGATGCTGCTCGCGCCATAGTAGAGAAGTTCGGTGAGGAGTTCGCCTCCCGTCATATCGCCATAGCCAATAGTAAAGAAGAAGCCATCGCCCACGGGCTGAGTGGCATCGTAGTCATAGACGATATGGAAACCGTTGTCGGTAAAAATCTTCTTCATCTTCTCGGCACGGATGGCATACTCGCGGGTATCCTCCACAAAGTTGATGGTGCCCTCGGCAGAGAGGCGAAGCATCTCGGCATAGGCATACTGCGTAGAGGCTGTGCAGCCCGAGGTTATCATATAAAGAATAGAGGCCACGAGCGTCTGACCAAAGACACCGGCATCGCGGTATCGCTCAGCAAGAGCGGGATAGTGCTTCTCGAAGAGTTTGTCGCTGATGCAAAGGAGTGCCATGCGCTGACCGGCATAACTGAATATCTTCGATGACGAAAGCATGAGGATGTAGTTATCGGTGTAGCGTGCTACAGTGGGCGCAAAGGGCGGCACAAAGGGGTGCCCGAGGTCGCGGCGGAAATCCATACAGAAGTAGGCAAGGTCTTCCATCACAACAACGTCGTACTGCGTAGCCAAATGTCCGATGATGGCAAGTTCCTCCTCTTCGAGACAAATCCATGCCGGATTGTTCGGGTTGGAGTAGATGATGGCAGCTATGTCGCCCTTGGCGAGGATGCTCTCCAACTTATCCTTCAGAGCGGCACCGCGGTAGTCGTGGATGTCAAACTCTTCCCACTCGGCACCGATGATGCGCAGTTGCGACTTCTGTATGGGAAAACCGGGGTCTATGAAGAGTACCTTATTCTTGCCGGGGATGCGCTGCGTGCAAGCGATGAACGAGCCATAGGATCCCGCCACGCTACCCGTAGTGGGCACACAAGAGCGTGGAGTGACATCGATATCGAGGAATGCCTTGACAAAGCGTGAGGCTGCCTCCTTCAGTTCGGGAATGCCATCGGCTGCAGGGTATTGCGAACCGACACCGCGGTCGAGTGCCGCCTTCTCGGCCTCAACGCCATAATGGTTGATGGGAAGACCCGGTGAGCCTTGGTCCATACGGATGAAGGGAATGCCCGTCTCGCGCTCGAGGTATTGCGCTATGAGCAACACCTCACCGATGGTTGCGGTAGAAAGATTGGCAATATGCAGTTGTTGGGCGGCACGAGCCACCAATTCTTCGCTGAAGATTTTCATTTTTTTGTTTTCTTTTATAGGATGTCCTAGAAAATCCTAAGACTCCCAGGTTATCCTAGGGCATTATTGCAATCCTAAGTCAAAAGCCTTGAGGTTATCGGCTACCACCTTCTCGCCCTTTGGAGCAAACACGCGGGCAATGCTCTCACGCAGTTGGTCGGGAGTGAGGATATCCATGTAGCGTGCGGCCATACCGAGCAGTACCATGTTTGCACTCTTGGGCAGGCTGTGTTCCTTGGCCACCTCCTCGATGGGGAGAGTGGCTACGTGAGGTAATGCTGCCAACTCGTTCATCAGAGCGGCCTCATCGGGATAGTTGGGGATATTCTTGAAGGGATGCGACGAACTTACTATCCAGCCCTCGCCATGAAGGTAGGGCAGATAACGCAGCGCCTCCATCGGTTCCATAGAGATGATGAGGTCAGCAGCGCCTTGGCGTATAAGGTCTGAATAGATGGGCTCGGTAGAGAGGCGTAGGTTAGACTGCACATCACCGCCACGCTGGCTCATGCCGTGCACTTCGGCTTGCTTGAGATGGAGACCTGCTGCCGTGGCAGCATCGCCTATGATGGTGGCAATGGTGAGGATTCCTTGTCCGCCTACACCTGCCAATATGATATCTTTCTTCATTACTTTGTCTTGTTTTGTCTGAGTTTGCGTTTCAGAGTCTGCATACACTCACGGCGAGGAATGATGACAGATACTCCATTGTAGTCAATCTCTTCGCGGATGATGCGGGTAATCTCTTCCATATTCTTGGGCAGAGGCACTACCACACGCACGTGTTCGGGCTCTACACCAAGGCCAAGGCAGATAGCCTCAAACTTATTGGTTCCCGCAGAGTCTTGTCCGCCCGTCATGGCAGTGGTAAGATTATCGGACAGAATGATGGTGATGCGGCTCTTGTCGTTCACGGCATCGAGCAGGCCTGTCATTCCCGAGTGAGTAAAGGTGGAGTCTCCAATGACTGCAATGGCCGGATGTACTCCAGCATCGGCTGCACCCTTGGCCATAGTAATGGAGGCACCCATATCGACGCAACTATCGATGGCTCGGAAGGGAGGAAGCGCACCTAACGTGTAGCAACCGATATCACCAAAGATACGTGCATCGGCATACTCGGCTGCCACCTTGTTCAGTGCATCATAGACATCGCGATGACCACAACCTTGACACAAGGCCGGCGGGCGAGGCATTACGTTTTGTGCATTCACATACGCAGGCTCTGTAGCAACGCCCAATGCGACACCCACATTGTCGGGGGTAAGTTCGCCAGTGCGGGGCAAGTTGCCTGTGAGACGTCCCACGATGGGGAAGTTGGCGCCGAGAAGCGCCTTTACCTGCTCCTCTACCATGGGCTGTCCATCTTCTGCAATAAGCAACGATTCGCACTGCTCGGCAAAGGCCTTGATGGCCTGCTCGGGCAAAGGATATTGCGAAACCTTCAGCACGGGGATACCAAGTTCTGAAGGAACATTCTCCATCACATAGTTGTAGGCGATACCACAAGCGATGACACCCAACTTTGATTTTTGATTTCTGATTCCTGATTTATTATAGGGCGACGCCTCTGAAGAGGCAAGCAACTGCCCCTGCTTCTCTACCAATGAAGCATATTGGCGACGTGCATTGGCAGGGAGCAACACCCAATGGGTACGTTCGTTGTCGGGGTTAAGGGCATTCTGTGCCAAAGGTTCGTGCACGGCAATCTCGGCGCGCGAGTGTGCCAATCGGGTAACCACACGCATGAGCACAGGCAACTTCAACTCCTCGGAGAGTGCATAGGCATAAGGCATCATATCGTATGCCTCCTGCTGTGACGAGGGTTCCAAAATAGGAATCATGGCAAACTTGCCATAGAAACGTGAGTCCTGCTCATTCTGCGACGAGTGCATCGAAGGGTCATCGGCCGCCAAAACGACCAAACCACCATTGACTCCCGTAATGGCCGAATTGACAAAAGCATCGGCTGCCACATTCATACCCACATGCTTCATGCATACCAAAGCGCGTTTGCCGGCATACGACATGCCGAGAGCAGCCTCCATGGCTGTCTTTTCATTCGTGCACCAACGGCTGCGTACCTCAGGAGCATGAGCCTGTATATATTCGGTTATTTCTGTTGAGGGCGTTCCAGGATAAGCGTACACTCCACTGATTCCTGCATGTATAGCACCTAATGCTATGGCCTCATCTCCTAACAAAAGTTTCATATCTACATCTTTTTACTTACTAATTGGGTGGCAAAAGTAATGCAAGACAATCAAAATGCCAAATTTCAACGTGCGAAATGTGAATACTTTTCTAAAAACAAAAGAAGAGGACAAAATGCCCTCTTCTTTTTTATTACTAATGTATGTGTTGCTAATTATTTGGCGAAGGCCATGCCGATGCGCATTCCGTCATATTGATTTAGCAAGGTTGTCAACAAGGCTAACGTACTGTTGTTACCCTTTGCCCCTACGGCTTTGAGCATGCGAAGAAGAGCGTCACTCTGGTATACGAGATTAATCATTCCTGCGTCATACACAAGATATGCAACGGTCTTAAGCATACCAAACGTCATGGTCAATTCCTTGGTGTTGGAGTTGAGTTCGTAATTGCCCTCTACATAGCGGTCGCCCATGATGAACACGAAAGTTCCATCCTCATTGAAGGTAATAGAACTCATGCCTTCCTTGATGTTGTACTTTGCCAAGTATTGGTCCACTTTAGACTCCAATTGTGTGGCTACAACATCACTTCCAAGCGAAGCCAATGCATTTTCACTCTCGAAGACAAAAGCTGAGCCTTTGAAGTTCCAAGTGCCAACAATGGTGTTCTCGTCTACAGTCGTAAAGGTGTTGAGGATAGAACCCAACAATCCTGAAACAACTCCTCCTGTGGTTAAAGCTGTACCATCGTTATTGGCAGCAGTAGTTTCATTGCCAGCTAACGAACTTAGTAAACTACCCAACAATACAGCATTGGTATTGTCGCTTGTTTCAACAGCGGTTGTTTGTGTAGTTGCTGCAGGCGAGGTGTATGCTTCATTCAGCATCAGCACACTGCCACAAGAGGAGAGCATGCCTGCAATTGCGCATGTTGCGAACATCTTTCTCATTGGTCGGTCATTATGATTTTATTCTTCTGTCTCAGCTTCTTCGGGAACGAACGCTGTCATGCCAGCCTCAATGAGGATGTTGTACCACTGGATGAGTTTGCGCACGTGGGTCATGTATACGCGGTCGCGGTCATAGTTGGGCAATACCTCAGCAAAGAAGTCTGCCAACTCTTCGTTTGATGCCTTTTTGTAATCAACAGAGCAAACAGCACCCTCGCACTTGGCTTTAACATTCTCAAGTACCTGCCACAGAGGTACTTCCTCGTCGTCAGTATACATGGCAATATCGCCAAGAGCCACGACCTTATCAATGCCATGAATGGGCAGACGTTTTTTGCTCGCATCAAGTGCTTCTACAATCAGCATGTTACGGCCGTTAGAAACAAGTTTATATAAACCAGGCTTGCCGGCTATAGATAATACAGTTCTAAGCATAATCGTTTTCTTTTATGGTTTATGTTAGTTATAGTGTTATTTTTACTTTCTCTTATTGTGAGGGCAAAATTAGTGTAAAATTTCGGTTAAGCGAAGATAAAGCAATTTTATTTGTCGGAAATTTCAGCAAGCAGTTCCTTTACTTGCTGTATCAGCGAATGGTTGCCATCGTTGCATATGATTTTATTGGCGTGACGGGCGTATTCCTGTTCGCTTTGCTGGGATTGCATTCGATTGCGGATAGCCTTTTCATTGGACGCGTCACGCAATACAGCACGTTGCATACGTATGTGTTCTGGGGCAGATACCAACCATATCTCGTTTACATCAGCTGCCATACCAGCCTCAAGGAGTATGGCACTTTCTACAGATACTATCTTCTTACCCGATTGTTTAGCCCATTGCTTGAAATCATTTCTCACTACGGGGTGGACGATGCTGTTTATTTGAGCTACTCGTTCGGCGTTCCCAAACATGTACGCAGCCAAATAGGACCTATTAAGTTCGCCGTTTTCTGAATATACTCCATTACCAACGGTGCCAATAAGTGCCGTGCGAATCTCTGTGCAATGCTGCATCAGTTGTTTTGCCTTACTGTCACAGTCGTAGACAGGAACTCCCATCAATCGTAGCAGAAGAGATACGATGGATTTTCCGCTACCGATACCTCCAGTGATGCCTATAATATAAGGATGGAACAAAGCAGTACAAGTTTTCAGAGCGAAGCGTCCATCTCGATAAGATAGTCCACCTCTGCGGGTTCTATTACTATGTTCATCACATTGTCCGGAGCTTCGTCAACAGAGAGGGTTACTTTACCCGAGGTGTTGTCGTTCAGTTGGCTATGGCGGATACGGATTTTGAAATCTTCCTCTGTCACCTCTCTAAAATCATTTAGACTCACACGGAACCTGACATTGGCTTTGGAAGGAAAGGTCTTTAGCTGCTGCCCATAAGGGAACATGTAACCTTCTATGGGTACTTGTACGCTTTTCATGACATAGGGGCTAACTGCTACCTCCAACGTTACTTCTGCGGGTTCATAACGTACTCCTCGCTTTCCTTGGGTCAAGTCTATCGTCTGACTTACTGAATCGGTCAGCCCTACAAGCCGAGTTGATGATACATAGACAGCTGTCATTGTATCTTTCATCTGAGGGGCGGCATACACGGTGACGCTGTCAGGTACTACTCGTACTTGTTCTACTACATGTTGATTGTCTGCCTCAGCCACTCCATGCCAGCGGATAGGTAATTTAACTCCGCGGGCATCAGCTACGTAGTATTGCAGTGTATCTAAGGAGGTCGATACGATAGATGTAGATGAGGCCAATCCTGCACTCAGAATCTTATTTAGTTCTGCTCCATAGATAGCCGTCCTCCCCATGACGTTTGTGTGTTGTCGGTGGTCTATGAACAAGGTCTTCATTATTCCACGTGCCTTGTACTCTACCAGCTTGTCGCCTTTATCTTTGAGTACGACAATGATTTCTTGAGGGAGTGGTTCGGTTACAATCAGATTCTCAGGGAGACGCTTCAGCTCCAATCGAACTTTGTACTTCATCTCGTATTCTTGGTTCATTGTTGTCAAGTACCAAAAGATGAAGGCGGCAAATAAGAAGAACAAAAACACGAGAAACTCCCTGCTGTCATTGATGCGCAGGAAGTTTCTCAAGAAATTTTTTGTTTGCTGTAATTGTTGTGGCTGTTTTTCGGCCATCGTCTTCTTACTTCTGTGGTGCATTTGCTGACATGTCGGCAAATATTGACGACTTGTCAATCTTGATTTTCACGCCAGTAGCAATTTCCAATACTACAATGCTGCGTCCGTTCTCATTGATGATATCCTTTACGGTACCGTAAATGCCACCGCTAGTTACAACCTGTTGACCTGCAGCAAGACTATT
>JAZKYH010000017.1:0-66565 GCA_045612065.1 Bacteroidaceae bacterium | reverse complement strand
TATTCTCAAAGAAGAACTGTAAGGTATAGTCCTTACCATCTTTATTAAACCACATTCTTACAACTCCCGACTTGATAAAGAAGAGATGCTTGGCACAATCTCCAGCCGAAAGAAGCGTGCTCTTTGCAGGATAGTGCTTTACAGTGTGAGGTATATTCTCTAATAAGGAACTATTAAAAGTCATTGTTTGCTGATTTTTTGCAAAGTTAACGAAAAGCCGTAATAATAAGCACACTATGGGCAAATTATTACGACTTGTAGTGTCGCAATGCACGCACGGTGACACGGCGCAATTTGGAAAACTCTCCGATTTTTAACTTTGTTCGTTCACTCATAATCGTACGACTTATTTGCTAGCGAGTGCGAAGTTAATGCATACCCTTGGGTACGAGTCAAGAGAAAAGTAAAAAAATTATCTCCCGCCCCAAATAAATGTTCGGGCGGGAGGGTTGTTTAGGCGCTTGCGGTCGCTCTGCGCTATTTAGAAGATGTATTGCAGTCCCACTTGATACCCTATGTACAGGGCGCTTTGCATCCCGTCAGAGGCTTTCCTTTCCCAAAGCGCATCACCGGGCCACAGATGTTCCGGCTCTACGGGGTCAGACATGATATAGTTGATGGTGGGACCACCAAAGAGGTTGCAGTGCTTCCACAGGGTCACCGAAGGTGCAAGCAGGTAGCCAAAGTTGGCCATCGAGGTGTTCACCACGGTGGGGGACAAGATGCGCAATTAATTGTCCCCATCCCCTGTCCCCACCTGCTGGTAGGTGTCGGTATCGGGGAGGTACTTGACGAGTCCGCGTGGATTGAGGTTTGCTTTCTATCCTCTATTTCTGTATTCACGTGGAGAAACTCCCGTGACGCGCTTGAAATATTTGCCAAAGGCCGATTGTGAGGGAAAGTTTAGTGCGTCGGCTATTTCTTGTATGCCCATTGTGTGCGATGAGAGTAAGGCTTTACTCTCCGCAATGACATACTGGTCTATTACCTTGAGTGCCGAATGTTTGGCATGTTCCTTCACCACTTGCGACAAGTATTTGACAGTGATGCAAAGCCTATCGGCATAGTAATGCACATCGCGATGGGTGCGGAAATGCTTGTTCACAAGGTTTATGAACTGAGTATAGATGTCATCTTTTCTTCCCACGCGTTTCAATGGTGTGGCGTGTAGAGAGTAAGTGTAGGCATAGTACATAGCCAGTGTGAGGTGTTTGGCTGCTTCGAGTTTATATATGGTGGTGCAATCTTTGGCAAGTGTAACGAGCATATCCAGATAGTGGTTGTACACCTCTACAGCCTTATCGCCCTCTATTAAAGGCATCTTCAGAATAGCTTCTTTTACGGGATGGAATTGCGCAACATTGGGAAGCAAATTTTCTATAAACCTCTTCGAATATATAATCACCCTACATTCTGTGCCTTCTGAGTGCCATATGTGGCTATAGATTGAGCCGGATAAGATGGTTAGTACGGCAGGCGCCTTTATGTGGTATTCCTGCATGTTTACTGACTCACATGTCTCTCCTTTTTCAAAAATGATAAGGGCTATTTCGTTAACCTTAAAATAACCGTCCGAAAAATCTATCGGGTGCGGCTTCGGAATAATATGTATATCCTCGCCTATAAAATACTCCTCGGGGGCGATAACTCTTGTGTGTTCTTGTCTACGAAAATAGGGAATATTCTTCTGCATATATCGGGCCTAATATTTTTTACATCTGTTCGCAAAGATACAAAACGTTTGGAAAACGCACGCAGAAAACGTATCTCACCTTCTTGTTTTTTGAAAATATTGTTCTCTTTTCGGCTCTAATTAGGCGTAATCTAGCCGCAAATTCACTGATTAGAGGAAAAATACTCCAATTATGCCGACTTTATGGCAACAAAAGACAGATTATTCGGTGTATCTTTGTAGCATAAGAGAATGTGCAATTCAATTACCAACTATAATTTATAATATCATGAAAACAGCGAAATTTAAGCTTTTAGCAGCCGCTGCCTGTGTTGCTGCATCACTATCAGCCCAGACGGGTACTGAGCAAGCGTTCAAGACATGGGCACAGACACCGC
The DNA here is from genome assembly GCA_045612065.1 of Bacteroidaceae bacterium. Taxonomy (GTDB): domain Bacteria; phylum Bacteroidota; class Bacteroidia; order Bacteroidales; family Bacteroidaceae; genus UBA1189. The sequence continues at coordinate 64,495 of JAZKYH010000017.1, read as the reverse complement.
CTATGGGATGGAACTCGTGGGACTGCTTCGGTCCTACGGTAGTAGAAAGTGAGGTAAGACAGAATGCCGACTACATGGCCGAGCGCTTGGCAGCGTATGGCTGGGAATATGTGGTGGTAGACATACGCTGGTATGTGGAGAACGATAAGGCGGGCGGATACAACCAAACCAATCCCATCTACGTGTACGACGAGTATGGTCGCTATACACCCGCGCTCAACCGCTTTCCCTCAGCCGCCGACGGCGTAGGTTTCAAGGCCTTGGCTGATTATGTACATGGCAAAGGACTGAAGTTTGGTATTCACCTCATGCGTGGCCTGCCCAAGGTGGCAGCCGAGAAGAAGCTCCCTGTGAAGGGTACCGACGGCATCACGTGCGATATGATTTGTAATAACGACTCGGCATGCACTTGGCTGCGCGATAACTACAAGGTCGATTGCACCAAGCCCGGCGCACAAGAATATTACAACTCATGCTTCGACATGTATGCCCAGTGGGGTGTTGACTTCGTGAAGATTGACGACTTGGCACGCCCCTACCATACGGGTGAGATTGAGCTCATACGTAAGGCTATCGACCAATGCGGCCGCCCCATCGTGCTCAGCATATCGCCGGGTGAGACCCCACTCAGCGAGGTCGACCATGTGAAGGAACATGCCAACATGTGGCGTACGGTGGACGACTTTTGGGACAACTGGAGCCAGCTCAACTACCAGTTCCAGGTGTGTGCCAAATGGGCTCCCTACATTGCTCCTGGCACATGGCCCGATGCCGATATGCTTCCCTTGGGTAAGATCAGTATCCGTGGAGAGCGTGGTGCCGAGCGTTGGACCCAGTTCACTCGAGACGAGCAATACACGATGATGAACCTCTGGACTATCTTCAAGAGTCCGCTCATGTTTGGTGGTCACCTACCCCAGAACGATGCCGCTACAGATTCTCTCCTGACCAACCGCGACGTGCTCTACATGCACCACTACTCGATGAACAATCGTGAGGTGAGCAACCGCGACAACCTAGTGATGTGGAGTGCCGACGACCCTGCCAATGGCGACAAATTCGTGGCCCTCTTCAACCTCGGTGGCTCCGAGTATGTGAACCCCAAGAACGTGTTGTGGCGTAGCGGCACCATCTCATACCTCACCACAGGCTATGCCACCAACGTAGAGGTCGACATTCCCGAGGGTAGCCGCGAGCTGGCACTCATTGCTACCGATGGTGGCGACGGATATGACTGCGACCATGCCGACTGGATTAACCCCGTAGTGACCATGAAGGATGGCTCTACCCTCGACCTCACCACCTATAAATATATGCGTTCGACTTGTGGTTGGGGAAGCGTAGCTGTCAACAAGAACCTCAACGGAGGCAAGCTCTCTATCGATGGCACATCGTATGCCAAGGGTCTTGCCACCCATGCCAACTCTATCCTCCTCTACGAACTCCCCGAGGGTGCAGTGAAGTTCACCGCCCTTGCAGGTATCGACAACACTGGTAGTGACCAGGGAAGCAAGTCATCGGTAGAGTTCATGGTGTTCAACGAAGACCCCACCATCCGCATCGAGACCACCGACCAGTGGAGTGGTGGCAATGTGACTATCAAGGTAGACCCCTGCAAGCAGGCAGGCTATAGCGGCTTCATCGGTCGCGAGGCAGGTCGCCAGCAGTCTGTCGTCGAGGCCGACATCACCGGTGCTGAGAAGCTATACCTCGTTGTGACCAACGGAGGCGACGGCCTCAGTTACGACCATGCCGACTGGGCCAACCCCGTACTCGTCGACAAGAACGGTAACGAGACCTCACTCACTGAGATAGCTTGGGATGCTAACCCCGTGAACGGTTGGAGCAATCCCAAGGTGAATAAGAACAACGATGGCAACACTATGTCAATCGCTGGCACCACCTATGCCAAGGGCTTTGGTGTGAACGCTCCCTCAATGCTCACTTTCACCCTTCCTGCGGGACATGAGTATGTGGCCTTCAAGTCCACTGTGGGCTATGATGACGACGTGAAGAATGCCTCACAGGGCGTAACCATGGAGTTCCGCCTCTACACCCAAGACCCAGAGCCCAATAGCACTGCCGTGGCACCGCTCGACCTCACCCTACTCGGCTTCAGCGCCAATCAAGAGTGCCACATCACCGAGATGTGGAAAGGCGCCGATATGGGCACCTACAAGGCCAACGAGTTTGCCCCCATGCTGCGCTCACACCAGAGTGGTCTCTACCGCGTGTCACCCCAGGGACGCGCCCAAGGCGCACAGGTGAGCCTCACCGATGAGCCCAACACTGAGTTGCATATCAGCGTTGCTGATGCCACCACTGAGGGAGGCTACGTACAGCTCCTTTGCAATGGCAAGGTGATCAGTGTGCAGGCTCTCGATGCTGACGGACGCGCCACCTACAACTATGGAGCTCTCTACGACGGCACCTACACCTTTCAGGCACTCTATAGCGGTACCAACATGACTGCCAATGCCGTGTCCGAGGAACTGACTCTCACAATCATCAAAGGCGAGGCCGAAGACCTCAGCCCACTGCAGAACCGCTTGGCCACTCTCATCGCCGATGCTGAGGCCATTGACCAGCCCCTCGTAGCTGGTGCTTTGCGTGCTCCGCTGACTGAGGCCATCGCCGCAGCCAAGGAAACCGACACCACACAAAAGACGGCCTTGGAGGCATCCATCGCCACCTTGCAAGAGGCTATCGACCATGCACGCCTCTCCATGAGCAGTATGCGCCAACTGCAAACTGCCATTGCCGATGCTGGTGCCTTTGCCGCTATGATGGCCGAGTGCGAGGCACGCACCTCCTTGCTGGAGGGTATAGCTTCGGCAACCGCAGTGTTCGAGTCTGCCACCTCTACCCTCGACGAGGTGAAGAGTGCTGCCGCAACGCTCAGCGACCTCATTGCACAGGCCAAGAAGAATGGCGAGCCCATCCAAGGTCAGTCGTTCGACATGACCGACCTCCTCGTCAACCCCAGCTTTGAGCTCGGCACCACAGGCTGGACTCTCGACAAGCAGGCCTCAGGTTGGGAAGGTTTCGGCACATGGGGCGACCGCCCCTCTGCCGACGGGAGCAGCTTCATCAGCATCGTCTATGAGCGCATCACTCGCCTCGACCTCCACCAAACCATCCGCGGCCTCGCAGCAGGTATCTACACCGTGGAGGGATGCTTGCGCAACACCGATGGCGCTCATTGCTTGAGCGACCAGCACATTTATGCACAGGTGGGCGAGGTCACTTACGCCTCCGATCCCTTGACCACCGTCAGCGGCCCCAACAACAACGATTGGACACGCTTCGTCGTGACCGACATAGAGCTTGCCGCAGGCGATGCCCTGCGCATAGGAGCGTGCTCTACTGGCGATGGCTCCAGCACCAAGGGGTGGTTCCAAGCCGACGACTTTCGTCTCTACTATTGGGGTAAGAAGCAAAGTTCCAACACAAGCGTTGAGAAGACAACAGACAACAGTCAACAGACAACAATCATCTACGACCTTCAGGGTCGCCGCGTGAAGAAGACGGAAAAGGGCATTTATATTGTGAATGGTCGTAAAGTGGTGAACAACTAAAATACCTCTACGTCTTTCATCCCATATCATACCCTCCCGCCCCGAGTAGTCGAGCGGGAGGGTTTGTTTTTTGTGTGTGAGGTGGGGGGACAAGGTGCGCAATTAATTGTCCCCATCCCCTGTCCCCACCCCCCCTCAAGTACACTAAATACTAAACAAAAATGGAAGGCTCCACGAGCCGCCGAGGCAGGCTCCACGAGCGATAGAAAAAGAATTGTTGAGCCTGTGAAAAAGATTTATTGCAGGTGTGATAAATTCTCGTCGCACCTGCGATATTCACCTATTTCTTTGTCCTATGCCCTCACCAAAGAATATAGAGCAGCGACCCGAGGCTGATGACTATCCACAGGAGCAGGCCCTGCACGAAGGGCTTGAGACCTACGGAGCGGAGCACGTCGGTAGAGAGTGAGGCGCCGATGAAGAACATCGTCAGCGTGAGGCACTTGCGAGCGAGACCCGAGATGGCTTGACCAAGGGCGGGGATGCCGTTGAGCACGTAGGTGTTAAGCACGATGGCGATGATGAAGTAGAGGATAAACCAGGGGATGGTGACCTTGCTCCCATCGCTCTTGAAGATGAACGAGGTGGCCAATGCCAGCGGGATAATCCATAGGGCACGGGTGAGTTTGATGGTGGTGGCTACTTGAAGAGCCTCTTCGCCATAGGCAGCGCCTGCGCCTACGACGGAGCTGGTGTCGTGGATGGCGATGGCGGCCCAGGTGCCAAACTCCTGCTGCGTGAGCCCGAGCCAGTGCCCTATGACGGGGAAGATGAAGAGCGCCACGGCATTGAGCACGAAGACGATGGCCAGCGCTACGGACATGCTCGAGGGCTTGGCCTTGATGACGGGCCCTACGGCGGCAATGGCGCTGCCTCCGCAGATGGCGGTGCCGGAGCTGATGAGGTAGGCCGTATCGCGGTCGACATGTAGGAGTTTATAGCCGATGAGCATACCGATGAGCATGGTGCCCACGACCGACACGATGGTAAAGAGCATGCCCTCACGGCCCGAGGCGAGCGAGGCGTGGAGGTTCATGCCGAAGCCCAGTCCTACGACGGAGTATTGCAGGAGACTCTTTGACACCTTGCGGTTGAGTGCAGGGAAGGCCTGTCCGCACAGCAGGGTATAGGCCAGCCCGAGGAAGAGCATCACGGGAGGGGTGCACCACCGCGAGAGCATATCCATGCTAGGGACATAGGATGCCAATAGACAGAGGGCTGCGATGGCCAAGATGGCCACATAGATGGCCTTATTGTGCTGTTGCAGGAGTTTCATCGTGTGAAAAAAGAGGTCTATCAGTGCGCAAAGATGAAGCCGAAGTAGACGCGTGGGCCCATAGGCTGGTTCAGTCCGTCGCTGTTGATGGCCAGCATCCAGTCTACTTTGAGCGTGAGGCGCAGGGCCTTGCCTACGGCATACTCCACGCCCACATAGGGGTCGATGGCAAAGAAGGGTTGCTTGTGCAGCACGGTCATGCCCTCGGGCTTCCAGTCGTGCTTGTCGCCAGCAAACATGAAGAACGATGTCTCCATACCACCACCGAGCGTAGTGCCGATGTAGGGGATGAGCTTGCCATGCTGCCAAAACCAGTCGGCCAGCACACCGGTCCAGAAGAGCTTGTTGTGGCTGCCGCTTTCGACCTCTTTTCTTATTGGTGCCGTAGAGAAGTAACCTTCAAAACCTGTACGGAAATGCTCTGTAAGGTGCAACTTGGCACATCCGCCGATACCGAACGTGGGGCTGCTGATATCCAAATCAAAAGGATTGTCGCCACCATATTGGTAGCCGCTATGCACCATCATGCCGCCCGAAAAACCCTTGATAAACTTGTCCTCTTGGGCAAACGCCCCCACTACCCCACTGGCAGACAGAAGAGTAGTAATGATTAATGTGCGAAACTTCATATTATCGTTATACTTATTTTTTATGTCCCGGACCTTCAGGAAACCAACCTTTGCGAACGCGCTCACGCTGCTCAAATACCTCCAGTATACTCCAAAAGGAAGAGAAGGCAACGACTCCCAAAATGGTGGAAAGTATGAACCCTTCGGTCAGCAGAGAGGCCACAGAGAATGCCACACCTGCCAATGCAAAGATAATCCAACTCTTCACCCCGATATAGTACTCGGCCTTTATCACCAACGGGTGGAATAGGCCAATTATAAGAAAAGTGGAGAGTCCTACGAGTAGTCCAGTAAAGTTCATATCTGTTATTTTATCGGGCAAAGGTACTCATTATATGGAGAAGAAACAAACTAATGGGGAAAAGTACTCACCAACAGCATTACATATTACCACTCTTGAGAGAAAAATACTTCCAGAGCGGAGCAGCCATCAGTGACTGGCGAATCTCATCATTCACAAGCAGTTCCTTGACTTCTGCCTCGGTGAGCAGGTGTACGGTGATGTCCTCGGTCGCTTCGAGGTGCTGTGTAGAAACGCGCTCCACACCTGTGGCAAGGTAGCAATGGGTAAGGTTGTTTGTTGTGCTGGGATTGGCGCTGATGGTCATCCACAGTTGCCACTCTCCCCCACCGTAGCCCGTCTCCTCATACAGTTCGCGGCGCGCACTCTCTACGGGGTCTTCGCCCTCCTCGCTCACTCCGGCGCACAGTTCGTAGCGGGTCTCGCCCAAGCCATGGCGGTATTGGCGTATCATCACAAACTCTCCCTCCTTAGTGATGGCGATAACGTTCACCCAATCGGGATATTCCAACACATAGAATTCGGGATTCTCTACCCCCGTAGGCAACTTCACATGGTCACGTCGTGCCGTGAGCCAAGGGCGTCGTATCAAGTATTCTGTAGACAGTATCTCCCACTTGCGGTCGTTGATATCTTCCATCTCGGTGCTATTATGATTAACCATTATTGAACAATGTATCTTCTACGTAGATAATCCTGCCATTCCAATTGCTTTGGCATGGTAAAATATTTTGAGAGTAGCACAAGCAGCTCTTCAAAAGTCAGTGCAATGAATGTCTTATTTCCCTTTTCTGTTAGCAATTCGCGATACTCTGGTATGGCGCGTTTGTGGAAATGTTCATTCCCTTGAGGATAAAGATGAATATGGTGGAAATGCTGAATATCTCCTTCGTGCAACATTGAATATCCCAATATATGATTGCGCCAAATTTGACGTAAATGGTTGGCTTTAATGAATGAATGAACATCAAGAGAAGGTATGAAGTAGCCTGATTCTCTTGTCATTTGATGGTATCTGCTATTCAAATCCAAAATATCCTTCTTTTCCTTTTCACCAATACGATAGCCATGTTCGGTATACTTTACCTCTATTCCGATTCCACCAGTCTTGCCATCGGTTGAGTCGTATTCAATGTACGCATCAAAGGATGTGCCATCCTTCAAATATTCATTTATGTCTGTGTTACCAGCAAACTCTATCTTTATTTTCGTTATAGCTGATATTCCACCTCCAATAATTTCGTTAAACAACAATACCATGGCATCGCGGTCCTCCCACATTGGAGTAAATATATTGTATGGTATATGTTCACTCCTCAACATGTTTGAGCACAAAGCATTAGCACTAAACGACTTAATTTCATTGCGAATCAAGTCCCTGTACGTATTGCAAAAGATTAATCCCTTCTTCGCTGCCTCGGGCGTGAGAATAACTTGAGGATTCTTTTCATCATAGAAGTCATTTAACTCGTTCTCTCTGAAATCGAATTGATGCTTTCTCGCTTTGGCTTTGAATTTATCGTCGTAGCGATATGTTTTATCTCTGCTCATATAGTACAGTTTTGTTGGATATTGTTCATAGTCCGAATTTCAATTAATTCTCAAGTGTACGAAAAACAAGAATAAGGTTATCCTTTTACTCCATACTCTCTTTTCAGAAACTCGTAACCAATGCGGCAACGCAAGCAGTCGCGGCGGTCGCAGTATTGCTTCTTCAGTTGAATGAGAGCCTGGCTGTCGGCTGCATTCTTAACCAAAATGCCACAGTCGGCCCATCCACGGATGATGTAGTTGTTCTCGGCTTTCAATTGTTCGAGCAGAGCAGTAGCCTGTTCGCAGTACTGCTCGCTATCTTTGCGACGTCCATAACTGTAATAGAAGGGAGCCACAGAATTGATGAGCAACAGCGTAACAGCATTGTCGGTAACGCGCTTCTTCATCGGGGCCGATGTGGTGGAAGCAAACACATAGTGCGTGTCCCAATACTCGGAAGTGCCCACACGTAGCAGTTCGGTAAGTGCTGTGCGGTCAGCAGCATTCATCAAGCGCGAAACGCTGATGCGGCGCTCATGATAGAGCATAGCCAATTGTGCCAAGCGCACGTGAGGGAAGTTGGCAGGGCGCATACCAAGCAGTCGCCACATGGTATAGTCCATCGGACGAAGGTCGAACTTATGGGCAAGAAACTTGTATTCCTTCTTTAGCGACTGGAAGTATTCATCCTTTGCCAGTTCATCGTGATAGTAGGACGGCACTGAATCCTCCTCCAACAAGCCTGCTTGGCCAAAGAACAGCGCCTCCACTTGCAATAGGTTATCGGCATGCTTGTCCACTGCGCGGAATGGCATACGCCGTGCCCACTCGTCGAAGGCATCGCCATTGGTGCCGAAGCCAAAGTTGCGGGCAATGGTCGAGAAGAGCGCATCGTCCCAGTTCTTGTCATGTGCCTCGTAGCGCTGGGCTATCTGCTCAGCACGCAGGTCAAGCCGTTCGCAGAGCAAGGATGACAGGAAACTGTGTATGGTAAGACTGCTCAACTCGGGAATGACACGATAGCAAGGAGGATAGTGGTCGGTCTTGCGCAAGGTGTCGTAGTTGCTCACGATATGTTCTGGAACCTTCAGCACCAATTGAGGGATGGACGTAGCATCGGTGCGCATCACTTCGCGGTCGGCTTCAGCAACGACGTGCAGCACCACCGAGTCGTACCGCTTGTTCGTGTCGTGCCCATGCAGATACCAATCCGAAGCCTTACCATGAATCTCCACATTGCCCACCCATAGTGTACCGCCGATATTCACCTTGGCATTGAAGAAGTCTGGCCCATCGTTGCGGTTCTCCACACCTGGATGTATAACCTCTACCACCTGCCCATCTGTCGTTTGCAGTGGAGCGAGCGGAAACAATCGATGCTTCCATACATAGCGTACCAGATCTTCCATAACTTGATGATAAATGACAAGCAAATTACGCAATAAAAAACTATATCTGCAAGGCAGAGGCCATATTTTTGGGCGCATTCGGGGATAATGATTATATTTGCAAGACTTATAAGATTACCGCGCATGTTTGAAAGCCCACTCAAAAAGAATCCCTATCTGCAATCCATTGTGGAGAACCTGCCCGACACACCAGGCTGCTACCAGTATCTCAACAAGGAGGGTACGGTAATCTATGTGGGCAAGGCCAAGCATCTGAAGCGGCGCGTGAGCCAGTACTTCCAGAAGGAGCAGACAGGCAAGACGCGTGTGCTCGTGAGCCAGATTGCCGACATACGCTACGTGGTGGTGAAGACAGAGGAGGATGCGCTGCTGCTCGAGAACAACCTCATCAAGAAATACAAGCCACGCTACAACGTGCTGCTCAAGGACGACAAGACCTACCCCTCCATCTGCATCACGGGGGAGTACTTTCCCAAGGTGTTCAAAACACGCAAGATACTGCGCAACGGCTCGCAGTACTTCGGGCCCTATAGTCACATGCCTACGCTCAACGAGATACTCAGTCTCATCAAGCAACTCTACACGGTGCGCACGTGTAACCTTGCACTCACTCCCGAGAACATACGAAGTGGGAAGTTCAAACCCTGCCTCGACTACCACATCAAGCGTTGCAAAGCCCCCTGCATCGCATTGCAGAGTAGGGAAGAGTACATGGAGCAAATCGGTGAGATACGCCAAATCCTACGAGGCAACACCAAGGAACTGAGCCGTGAACTGATGGAGCAGATGAAGCAATTGAGCGAGGAGATGCGCTTCGAGGAAGCCATGGAGGTAAAGCGCAAGTATGATGCGCTGGAGCGTTTCCGCGAGAAGAGCGAGGTGGTGAGCCACGTCATCGACAATGTGGACGTATTCTCGATTGAGGAGGATGGCGACAGCGCCTTCATCAACTACCTGCACATCACGAATGGTGCCATCAACCAAGCCTTCACGTTTGAGTACAAGAAGAAGATGAACGAGTCGCGAGAGGAGTTGCTGGCCTTGGGTATCGTGGAGATGCGCGAGCGATACAAGAGCCATTCGCGCGAGATTGTGGTGCCCTTTACCGTGGATATCGACCTCGAGGGAGTGACCTTCACCGTGCCCCAGCGCAGCGACCGAAAGAAGTTGCTCGAGTTGTCACAACTCAACGTGAAGCAATACAAACTGGACCGCTTGAAACAAGCCGAGAAGCTCAATCCCGAGCAGAAGAACACACGCCTGCTCAAGGAGATACAGGAGCATCTGAAACTGGACAAACTGCCCGCACACATCGAGTGCTTCGACAACTCGAACATCTCGGGCACCGATGCCGTGGCGGCCTGCATCGTCTTCCGCATGGGCAAACCCAGCAAGAAGGAGTACCGCAAATACAATATCAAGACCGTCGTAGGCCCCGACGACTATGCCTCCATGCGAGAGGTCGTCTATCGCCGCTACTCCCGTATGATTGCAGAGAACACTCCCTTGCCTGACCTCATCATTGCCGATGGAGGTAAGGGGCAGATGGAGGTCATCCGCGAGGTGGTGGAGGACGAGTTGGGACTCAGCATCCCCATAGCCGGACTGGCCAAGAACGACCGGCACCGCACAGCCGAACTGCTCTTCGGATTCCCCACGATGAGCATCGGACTGAAGCAGCAGAGTGCCCTCTTCCATTTGCTCGAGCGCATACAGGACGAGGTACACCGCTTTGCCATCACCTTCCACCGCGACAAGCGTAGCAAGCGACAGACAGCCTCAGCACTCGACAACATCAAGGGCATCGGTCCTAAGACAAAGGAGACTCTACTTGCCCATTTCAAGACCGTAAAACGCATCAAAGAAGCCCCCATCGAGGAGATAGAAGCCCTCATCGGCAAGAGCAAAGCAGAAGCACTAAAAAAGGAGCTTTAAGTTTCCTTCATAAAACTACAATGACCCGACAGATTGTCGAGTCATTGTAGTAAAATATAAGAATTACGGAAATCCTATCTTATCACGACTTCCCCTCCCATTGATGACAAAAAAGGTCATTCTACGATAACCTTTTTGCCATTGGTGATGTAAAGCCCCTTGGTGGGGTGGGTGTGGCGACGACCCAGAAGGTCATAGTATGCGGGTTGTGAGAGAACTGCATCGACTCCTATAGCCTCAACCTCTGTGTCAATGGCCACGCGCTCCACGGGAATCTCTACCCATTCGCTTTTGAGAGACACAGTGCCCGAGGGGAGGGGACTGGAGTTCGTCACATAGTATCCTACGGGTATGAACTCCTCATAGGAAGGATACTCGCTGCCCGCAGTCAGGCTAAAAACCTTCTTGCCTACGCTGATGCCACGGAAGTAGAAGTTGTAGGTCAGCGTGCCGCTCTCACCCTCTTTCAGTTCATCATCGACGATAGACTCCATTGCCCAAAATGAGGAACCGTTGCCACTGCCATGGGCAAAGAGTCGAGCCTTGGTGGCATTGTCGACATTGTTGTTGATAGCATTTCCTGAGGTATTGTTGTAGCAGATAGCCACATAGCCGGGGATGGTCGATGTATCGAACACCCACTCGCTCTTGGTATCGCTGAGCTCTACCGCAGTGTTATTGTTTCCGTTGGCTGCATAGAGGTACTTACCACTGACATTACTGCGGATGTAGAACTTGTTTGCCGTAGAAGTGCTTTCCAAGGTCCATTCCGTACACTCGCTACCCTGCCCATTCAGTGTGCCATTATTATCGGCCAAGCAGCGTCCACGATCGGCACTTTTGTTGGTAAAGGTGACGATGCTGTTAGCAATATCCGATGAGGGCGCTTGACGGGGTACATAGTCGTCCATCCAGTGGCGTGCATAGATGTACTGGCCCAGATCGAGCATCTCGGTGTCGATGGTCATGCGGCGCACGAAGCTCCTCCAATCCTTCTTCTCCTGAGGTGTCCATCCCGCCTCAGCCACACACATGAAGCGTGGCAGGGCGAGGTACTCCAGATACTCATTGCTGCTCACATGCTCCGTCCAGAAGGTAGCCTGCACGCCGATGTAGTACTTGGCATTCTCGGCACTGACATTGGCGGGGACGGGCACATAGTTATATGTAGCAGCCACGTTGTCGCCACCACCACCGGCAGCAGTAGGCTCACCATAGTCGTTGCTCTGACGGCGGTTGATGTAGTAGCATCCGCTACCCCACTCGGTAATGATAGCGTTCAAGCCCAATGAGGCAGCCTTAGCAGCACCACCCTGGCAGGGATTCCAGCACATAATGGTAGCTCCCGACTTCTTCATCAGTTCGAGGTCAGCACCGCCATCGGTGATGCTCTCATTCCAGCAGAAGATCTTCTTGCCCAAGGTTGCCAAGTGTTCGTTTATCTCACGGATGAACTCCGTCTGCAGGGCACGATAGCTGCTCTTGCCCAGCTCTTTCAGTTTCGCTTGGCAGAGCGCATTGCTCTCCCACTGCGTGGTAGGACACTCGTCGCCACCAATATGGAAGTAGGGGTAGGGGAAGATGTCACACAATTCGGTGATGATGTTCTTGGCAAACTGCACCGCCTCGGGATTAGCCACGTTGAGCACATCTTGGCTGACACCGCCATTGATCCACACCTCGGGTGCCCAATCGGGATGACAGCAATATTCGGGATAGGCATGCAGCGCTGCGACGAAGTGTCCAGGCATGTCGACCTCGGGCAATACGTCGATATGGCGCTCGGCAGCATAGCGCACTACCTCGCGCATCTCCTCTTGTGTGTAATAGAAGGGGCCATACTTGCGGTTTGTCTGTGCACCCTCGCCTGTCCAGTACACCTGTCCGTTCTCCTCGATGCGTGTGATAGGTGTGTCGTAGCTGCTGCGACGCTCGGCACCGATAGTAGTGAGCTTGGGATATTGCTTAATCTCAGCACGCCAGCCCTGGTCGTCGGTGAGGTGCCAGTGGAAGACATTCATCTTATAGATAGCCATGAGGTCAATCATCTTCTTCACCTCCTCGATGGTGAAGAAGTGGCGGCTCACGTCGAGCATGAAGCCACGGTATGAGAAGCGTGGCTCGTCCTCGATGCGCGCTACGGGGAGCGCATAGATTGTGTCCTCTTCGCCCTTCTTGCCCAAGATTACGTTGGCAGGGAGCAAGCGCATAAAGCTCTGCATGGCATAGTATACACCGTCAGCAGTGGAGGCCTCGATGCGTACGCCTTCAGCGGTAATCTCGAGAGTGTAGCCTTCGGCTGCCAATGTGGTATTCTCGGCGATGGTGATATCGGCCTGTCCGTCAGTTGCCTTGCAACCGAGTCCGGTAGCCTCGTTCAAGGTGGTGATGAGACGTGTCACATCAGCCACGACTTGAGTCTGCTCATCACTATCGGCAAACTCGCTCACGGCAATGGTAAAGCCCTTCTTCAAGACAAATTCTCCCTCACCTACAGTTGCGGACTTAGGAGCTGGTATCAGGCTGAGCGATTTCACCTCTTTGGTTTCGACATTCTCTGCCACATACATCTTCAGGCGGCGCGAACCGTTGGGCGTGGTCGTTCCCACCCAAGTAGTGGGGTTAGCACCATTAGCAGTCATATCTATGGCTTGCCCATTGGCATTAAGTATTGTCAAGTAGCCGTCCGAGCCGAAATGTATAGCATTCGTCTGCTCCTCCGATGAGGTCTTGATGGCACTTCCGTTGCCACCGCCGAGGTTCATGCTCATACCAGTGAACGCATTGACCACTACCCAAGCATTCCCACTGGCCTTCAAAGTCCAGATGTGTGAGCCATCAGCAGTGAAGGAGGCGCTGCCCTTCACCTGACCACCATTGTCATAGAGATAATACTCCGCATTGCCCTGGTCTATACCTGAAATGATGTAGTAGGTGTCGGCCTGTACCGAACCTTTCACTTGAGCCCCTTTCGTGGCAGACATCTGCTCTGTCACGATTACATTGGCAATGGAGGGAAAGGTCATTGCCAGAAACAAAGAAACGAATGCAAATAGTTTTTTCATGACTATATTTTATTAGATGTGCAATATATATTTTCACTGCAAAGATACGGATAAGCAAGCGAAATAATATCAAGCTTGCTTGAAATATTTCTCAGCGAGCGGGAGTATCTTGGAAATTTATTTCAAAGATACAGAATATTTGTTGTAAAGAAAACAAATATTCTACCGATACTTTGCACGAAGAGCACAAATGGTCTATTTTTGCACCGCAGACGAAGCATGATTATGATATACCTCTTTATCCTACTTTTCCTCGGTGTGCTCTTCGGAGCCAATGCCTATGTCTACGTACGTATGGTACAGTCTTTACCGGCATTGTCTATGGCTGCAAAGATTCTGATAGGCGTATGTATGGCCATTGCCACGTGTGGTGTGTTTCTCTCCATCGCATTGCGCAGCAGTGAATTGCCAGCAGTGCTCTCGCGCGGACTGTTTCAGGTGGGTTCCGTATGGTTGGTCTTCCTACTATATATGGTGCTCGCCTTGCTTGTTGCCGATGCGGTTGCGTGGATGGGCTTGAAGATTCCCTATCGTTTTTGGATGTCCTTAGTGCTTTGCCTTACAGTACTTGTCATAGGTCATTACCACTACAAGCATCCGAAGGTCAATGTGGTTCCCCTATCGTTCGAGAAGGAGTGTACCCTTGACAAGCCCCTCACTATCGTGGCCGTGAGCGATGTGCACCTTGGCGAAGGCACGGGGTGCAAGGCGCTGGCACGCTACGTAGACCTTATCAATGCACAAAGTCCCGATGTCATCGTCATTGCCGGTGACCTTGTCGACAACAGCGTAAGCCCGCTCTACCGCGATCATATGGCCGACGAACTGGCCCGCCTCTCTGCTCCGCACGGCATCTTTATGGTGCCGGGCAACCACGAATACATCAGTGGCATCGAGGCAGTGGAGAAGTTCGTCAAGAACACATCCATCACCCTCTTGCGCGACTCCGTGGTGACCCTCCCCGGAGACATCCAACTCATCGGTCGCGACGACAAGAGCAACCCTTCCCGTGCCGCCTTGGATACCTTGATGGCGTGTGCCGACGACACACATCCCAACATCGTACTCGACCACCAACCCTATGGAGTGGCCAAGGCCGATAGCTTGGGCGTAGACCTCCTCTTCTGCGGACATACCCACCGCGGACAAGTGTGGCCCTTGACATGGGTTACCGACCGCCTCTTCGAGCAGAGCCACGACTACCGTCGTTGGCCTCATAGCCACGTCTACGTATCGCAAGGCCTCTCCCTCTGGGGTCCGCCCTTCCGCATCGGCTCAGATAGCGAGATGGTAGTATTTAAGGTCGGGGCGAAGTAGATGGAATAAAGACAGGCCCTTTTACTTTTTTAGTTACCCATCCACCCGACATAGTCATCAGGAGTTGCAAAACTTTTCGAGGCCTTGCAAAAATTTTTTCAAGCCTATGAAAAACGATTTTCAACAAAGCGAAAAACTTTTTTCAACGAAGTGAAAATATTTTTTCATAGGCTTGAAAAAGTAGGAACGAAGGCTCCTACATATAGCTTTATATCCTACGCAGATATTTAGAATTCATAACTATAATCAGCAACAATATAGATGTTTACCCCAATATCCTTTTTACCGCGATAGTGTCATGTTGAACGAAGTGAAACATCTCGCAAATGTCTCTTGCCAAGTCCCAGCGCGGGATCCTTCACGATGCTCAGGATGACAGAGACCTCAGGGTAAACTGCTATATTATCTCCTATTGTTTTTCAAGTACTTGTAGGGGTAATGATTTTAGTGCAGTACATTTATAAAGTATATATCACCACACGAACGGTATCATCCGATAGCGTACACGATGAGTGTAGTCGGTATAGCCGGGGAGGCCTTGGTGCAGCACCTGCTCTTCGTTCTTTATGCGCAAGGCTAATAGAACCACGCAGGGCGACATCGCCAGCAGTGCCCACCATGAGCCGAGCACGAGGGGGATGGAGAGGTAGAGTAGGGTGACGGCAGAGTACATGGGGTGACGTACGATGCCATACAAGCCCGTATCGATGACTCGTTGGCCCTCTTGTACCTCTACCACACGCGACAGATAGACATTCTCGCGCAACACCTCGGCATAGAGGGCATAGCCGATAAGGAGTACCACCGAGGCGACGATGACCACTATATTGGATACGTGACTCCAGCCAAAGCGGAAGTCGAGCCCTGCGACGATGAACGCGGCCACGAGGAGAAGTCCAGAAAGGGCTACCACACCTTGCTGAGTCTTCTCACGCTCCTTCATCGCTAAACGCTTGCGTAGCAACTCGGGATTCTTTGCCAAAAGCACCACGCCCATGATTAGGACTGGTGTGAAGAGCAATGCCATGAAGAGCCACGCACCAAGATAATCCAGCGTACCGGCTGGAAGGAAGAGCATGGCACCGGTAATGAAGATGCCGAGCAGGAAAGCGAGTAAGGTCTTCAGTAATAGTTTCATTGCTCTATCAACAATTGTCGGGCAAACTCCCAGATGACGATGCCTGCGGTGACGGATACGTTGAGCGAGTGCTTGGTGCCATATTGGGGCAGTTCGATGCAGCCATCGCTCATGTCGACCACCTCTTGCTGTACACCCTTCACCTCATTGCCGAAGATGACAGCATATTTCTTTCCCTTCTCCAAGCGGAGGTCTTGCAGTGCAATGCTTCCCTGCACCTGCTCGATGGAGAGCACGGTGTAGCCCTCACGATGAAGCTCCTCCACCGCCTCGCGCGTATCCTTGAAGTATTGCCACGCCACGGAGTCCTCGGCCCCGAGTGCCGTCTTGTGTATCTCTGCCGAGGGTGGGGTAGCGGTAACTCCACAAAGGTAGATACACTCCACACGATAGGCATCCGAGGTACGGAACACCGAACCCACATTGTGCAGGCTGCGCACATTATCGAGCACCACCACGAAAGGCACCTTGTCGGCCTCACGATAGTCGGCCACATTCATACGGTTCAGTTCAAGGATATTGAGTTTCTTCATTGCTGTTCTATTATTTATTGCAAAGGTACGAATAAGCGAACGAAAAATACCAAGCTTGCTTGAGCATTTCTCACAGTGAGCGCAAGTATCTTCGCGATTTATCGCAAAGGTACGAATAAGCGAGTAAATAAAAAAAGAAACGGCAGGTCGAAGCCTGCCGTAAGGAATTATTTATTATACCCTATTATTTCACAATGCTTATGACAGGGCGAGTTGTATCTTTGGCTACAACTTCACCATTCAATTTAAACTTTCTGTCTGCCGAAGAAAGATGTGTCTTATTCTTTATAGTAATTACATCCGTGCTGCCATCAGGCCAATGGATAGTGAATGGTTCATCATCATAGTCACCATCGCCAGCTAATTCACCAAAATAGAGCATTTGCTCACCATCTTTGGTTACATACATCAATCCGTTCATCATAGGAAGATATGTTCTTGTCATATGTTGTTTCTCCCACAATGAAATAGTATCTGCTACATAAGTTTCTCCCATCCATTCGGCAGAAATTTCTTTATTAACAAAATTATTGGATGTTGCGGAGTCAAGCAGATTTTGTCCTTCTGCATTAGAAACCTTAACATAAACGTCAATAGGTGCCCAATCCTGAATAACAAAAGGATTGCATGAAACAAACATCAAACTTGTTGCTACCACCGACAGTATTGCCGATAAAAGATTCTTACTTTTCATACTTTTAAATTTTAGTTATACATTAAAACTGCTATACTCTTTTCTCATGGAACAAAAAGAAGCGCGGGCTGATACGCCACGCGTTAATGAAGGTCCTGAGAAAACCCGAACAAACAGAATGGAGATAACAGTCCACGCGATATACGCGTAGAACCATCATGCAATCCTTGTTTGTTCAATTGAAAATTTCTCAGGTTTTCATTAACAAGATAAGCACAACGCTTCTAACTTACCAAAATGTCTTGACAAGTCTTTCGACTCATCGGTGCAAAGGTAGGGAAATGAGAGCGAAAAAACAACAAAAGAGTGCATAGTTTTTCTGAACACAAGATTTCTTCATTTTGTAAAGTTGGAAAAACTTATGAGGAACCAAACATTTCTTGCATTGGACAGACCAAAAAACTTACGTATAATGCTTTGCGTAATGAAATATAGTGCTTTATTTTATAGCGTAAAGCATTATATTTTATGAAATAAAGTATTGTATTTTAGTTTTTCATAGTGCAGGACATAATTTTTGGACCTATGCCCGGAACTTTATGATAGTGCGAAAAAGATTTAAGGGAACTATGAAAAAGAACAGAGGATGTCTCCTGAATGTGGAGACACCCTCTGTTGAATTATTCGCTTAACAAACTGTTAGTCGATGTCAATAAGTTGGAGATGCTTGTTGAAGGTAAGCTCTACGCGGTTGCTCAACTTCACATCGATTTCGCGATGGTCACGCTCAATCTTGATAGCCTGTACCTCAGGATAGTGAGTACTGATAACTTTACTGATACCATCAGGTACGATACCTGCAGGGAGAGGGTGGGTGAGGCAGTCTACCTCGGTCCAGTTGCCTTTGCGGTCAAACTCTACTTTTGAGCCGTCGGTGAAGATGACATCATAGCTCAATTCCATCACATCTATTTCTTTGCGTACCAACGAAACCTTTGCTTCGGGGAAATAGGTAGAGAGGAAAGTTTGTGCCTTCTCGGGCAATTGAGTACGGCTAATAGGTTGGTAGTTGTCGGCACAAGCGTTGGTTACCAAAGTGAACACACATGCAAGGGCGATAAAAATCTTTTTCATAATAGTACTTGTTTTTAATGGTTTTACGTTCAGTTTCTCATTATTTACACGACAAAGGTAGAACCCAAATCTGAAAAGATTTTGAAATTTCGTGCAAATGTGAGAAAAATGAAATTTTTTTTTGATTGATTTTTCTATACCCTATTAACGAGAAACGGTAAAGATATGTTTACCCTGCTCGAATGTGTATCCTACTTTGAGATGGCTTGCCTCGCAAATGGCCTTCACGATAGAAAGCCCCAGCCCGGTGGAACTCTTCTTGCCATGACGACCACGGTAGAAGCGGTCGAAAAGTCGGGTGGCGTCAAGTGCCTCCTCACCGTTCGTGTTGGCAATGCTCAATGCGCCCTCCTTTATATAGATGTCGATGGTGCTATGGGGAAGGCTATGTATATAGGCATTGCGCAGGAGGTTGCTCACGAGCGAAGCCATCAGTTCGTCGTTGGCCGAGAGCGTCCATAGCCCCTTCTCGTAGAGGTTTACGGTGATTCCTTTCGATTCGTACACCTCGGCAAGCATCTCCAGCTGGTGGCGCAACTTGGTGTTGACACACACTTCGGTGTGCTCAATATACTGATTGTTCTCAATCTTTGAAAGGAACAGCAGGGTCTTGTTGAGACGGATGAGTTCACTGATGGTTTGTTGCATCTTGGCCAACTCTACCATTTGCTCCTCTGTAAGAGTGGCATCGTCCATCATCATCTCGATGCGGTTCTGGCATACGGCAAGAGGAGTCTGCAACTCATGTGAGGCATCGCCTATGAAACGTCGCTCGCGCTCGTATACCTCCTCTATGCGGTGTATGCAAGCTGTCACCGAATCGTTGAGTTGCTGGAACTCCGTCACATCGGTCCTGTTATCCAAGGGCTGGGGTTTGCCTATGGCGTAGGAGTCAAGGTAATGGAGCACCTTGTAGAGCGGACGCGTATGGCGCACAAATACCCATGCAAACACGCCTATGATGACCAACAACATCACGACAAGCAAGATAAAGGTAGCAACAAGTATGGTACTGATAACCTCGTTGCGCTCATAGATGGGAGTCATCACCGTGAGTCTCCACCACGTGCCGTCACGGTGCTCAAATATGGTGTGCATCACACGTGCCGGCTCATCCTCGTGCCTTGCTGATATGTAGATGTTCTTATATTCGTACTCCACCTTCTTATTCAAGGCCAACTCATCAGAAGTTATCTGCCGTATGTAATAGGTATTGTTTGTGCCATCGGTAGAGTCGGGGGGTGCTTCGCCCGAAAGCCATTGGCGCATGATACGCTCAGAGTATACCTCCAACTGGTCATCCACCTCATCGATGAGTTCATCGCTCAGAATGAAATAAAAGGCTACCGACCATGCACCAAAGATAAGGAGCAGAGGAAGGACAAGACTGCGTATGGCGTGTGTAGTGAGTTTCATCTTTCGATCAGTTTATATCCCATACCATACACCGAAGAAATCTCTATGCCGGCCTCCCATGCGGTAAGTCGCTTGCGCAGGTTCTTTATCTGGGCATATATGAAGTCGTAGTTATCCACATCGTCGAAGTGGTCGCCCCAGATGGATTCGGCAAGCATACTCTTGCTCACCAAGCGGTTTGGGCGTTGCAAGAAATAGAGCAACAAGTCAAACTCCTTGCGCGAAAGCTCCTTCTTGGCATCATCGACCCATATGTCAAAGGTGTGCGGATTGACCTTCACATTACCAAAGCTTACATATTGCTCGCCACCCTGGTTATTGCGACGCATCACGCTCTTGATACGCGAGAGCAACTCGGCTAAATGGAATGGCTTGGGCAGATAATCATCGGCACCAAGGTCGAGACCCTCTACCTTGTCCTCTATGCTGTCGCGTGCAGAGATGATGATAAGGCTACCCGACTTCTTCATCTCCTTAAGCTCGCGCAACAGGTCGAGCCCATTGCCATCGGGCAAGTTGATGTCGAGCAGTATGCAGTCATACGTATAGTCCGACAATTTGATAAGTCCCGTGCGATAGTCGGGCGCTACCTCCACGATATAGCGCTCCTGCTCCAATGTACGACACAATATCTCCTGCAGCGAAAGGTCGTCTTCAATAACAAGGATTTTCATGGAGAGTGTGTTTTTTAGTGTTATCATTAATGCTTGTTACCAGCACTTCACCTCGTGACGCATATCTTCGGGCATCTCCGACTTGCTGAAGGTGGGACTGCCGATACCTCTACGCTTCTTGCGAGTATAGTCACGCAAGAGCCACAACACTTGGCGTGACAGAAGCACGATAGCAATCAAGTTGCATATAGTCATCAAGCCCATAGTGACATCGGCAAAGCTCCAAGCAAGGTCAAGGCTCATCATAGCACCACACATCACCATACCGCCCACAAGCAAGCGATAGATCCACAAGAATATGGGACGGCGACTGATGAAACGAATGTTTGACTCACCATAATAGTAGTTACCGATGATACTACTGAAAGCAAAGAGCAATATGGCAATGGCCACGAATACTGAACCCAGACTACCTACCTGCTCGGTAAAGGCTGCTTGGGTAAGCTGTATGCCATTGAGCGATGCATCGGGAGAAGGATTGCTCACCAGGATGATGAATGCCGTGCAGGTGCATATCACCAAAGTATCGGTAAACACACCGAGTGCCTGGATGAAACCCTGCTTCACGGGGTGCGACACGGTAGCTGTAGCAGCTACGTTAGGTGCCGAGCCCATACCCGCCTCATTACTGAAGAGTCCGCGCTTGATACCTTGCATTACGGCGGCACCCATACCTCCACCTATCGCCTGTTCCCACCCGAAGGCACTGCGGAAGATGTGGCCCAATACGGCAGGAATCTCAGTAATATTGTAGATGACCACACCCAATGCGAGGATAATATAACTTACCGCCATGATAGGCACGAGCCAACTGCTTACTGTAGCTATGCGGTGTATACCACCAAAGATGACGATAAGCGTCACTACAGTAAGACCTATACCCATCCATGTATGGTCAAAACCGAAGGCATGCTCCCATGCAGCACAGATGGTATTGCTCTGCACCGAATTGAAAGCAAAGCCGAAGGTAATGGCAATGAGCACGGCAAAGAGTATACCCATCCAACGTTTTCCCAAGCCATACTGCATGTAGTAGGCAGGACCACCGATGAACGAATCTTTATCCTTACGCTTATAGAGCTGTGCCAATGTAGACTCTACAAAGGCATTGACCGAACCAAGCAAAGCGATTACCCACATCCAAAACACGGCACCGGCACCACCTACCGCAATGGCCGTAGCCACACCAGCCAAGTTACCCGTACCTACACGACTGGCAATAGATACGGCAAAAGCCTGAAATGAAGACACCTGAGGCTTGCCATCAGCACTTTTGGGAGCACTCTCGGTGAGCAGACGCAACATCTCGCGCAAATTACGGAACTGAACACCCCGTGTACGCCAAGTGAAATAGACGGCGCATCCTATAAGCATGGCTATGAGGATGTAGGTCCATAGCACATCATTGACAGCGTTGATGATATTTTGTAATGTTTCCATTATCAAGGGTCTATGAAACTATTATTTTTTCTCGCAGCTCAATGCCAAGCGCTTCACTATTAACACAAATCCGCCTGTAAGGATGAGGTTAAATACCAAAGTAAGCACCGAAATGAGCAAAATAGGTCCACCGATATGATAACCGAGCGCAATAAAGATAACTCCTGCACCTACTTCACCGCGAGTAAACATACCCACAGAGAGTGCAAGTCTTTCCTTCAACGAATGGTCGCGATAAAAAAGCATAGGAGTGAGCTTACCTACATTGGAGAGCAATGATATAATCACCACATGCAAAGCAATGCTTCCCCATGAGAGCATGGGCAATGAGGCGATGATGCTACTGGTTTGCGCAGGAGCCTCCTCCAAATGGATAAGCGGCATACTCATACCTACCAAAAGCATAAACAAAAGCGAGATGAACGATGCTGCATGATCATCGGCCTTCGAAGCAGTATGTCCGTGCTTCATTACCATACCAAACACGAAGGCAGGCAACAGTACCTCGATGTGTACGCTACCCTCCTCACCAAAGAAGTGGTCGGTAAGTATATATATAACGTAGGTAGCGCCATAAACCAAAGCTGAATAGACAAGCAGACTCTTCCAGTCACAACGAAGGTCATACGACGACATCTTCTTCCAACCTATCCAAAGCAATACCACTACAACGACCAATATCACACCCATCTGCCACTGCATACCTATCATAGCTACTTGCAAGGGAATCATCAGCAGTATGGTATCAAGGTCATCAAAGATGGCGAGCACCTGAATCTTCTTGTATATCCAACTCTTCTGCAAACCGATGGCAGCAAGCATCGTAAACAGGATACCTGCCGAGGTGGGTGCTGCAAAACGGCTCAAGAGGAGTGACTCCTTCCATACAGCACCATTGCTCCACCACTCTGAAGGCATCAACACAAAGATATAGTACATCGCTATCAAAAGCCATGGCATGGCAGCGGCCAGCATAGCTACGAGGTAGTCCTTGGCATAGGACTTGATGTTCGACTTGTCCACCTCGAACTCACGTCCTACATTGATCATGATAAAGGCAAGACATACGCCGAGGAGTATCTCTATACCGTGTCGTGTGTGTTCATAGTTTGTTTCGGTTAAAAAACCTGGCATCAGTTGCGATAGCAGCAGTCCAAGCATCAGCATCGCGGAGAATGACAAAACTTTCTTCATTGAGATTCTTCGTTCTTACTTATTTTATTAATCTATAAATACTTCAAAGCGCGAAGATACGAAAAAATAAGTAATTTACAAAATCGCCATCTACGAGACGCAAGGAAATCCCATACAGAAATTTTGTACAGCTGACGAATGAGCGAACAAAAGCTAAGTTTACTTGAGCTTTTACTGTGAGTGAAAAGGAAGAAAACAAAGTTAAGCCGAACGGAAAAGCAATTTTACTTGCATTTTTCTGAAGCGCAGCCAAAATTCAACCAGTGTGAACACCAGTTAAATTTTGTGGCAGATTGAAAGAAGAATACTTTGGTTTGCTTACGCGTGCAGAAATCGGAAGTATAGACTTTCCTGCTCATAAAACAAGATGTCACCGTTTCATAGCATACGGTGACATCTTGCATTTTCCTAATCACTCATGGTTGCGTTCTTTTCGTTTGGCTTGGGGATTGGTCGAGAAAATTAGTGCCAGGCGAGAGAAAAGCCAAGACTTGTATTGAGTTTTTGCTTTTCCCTTCGGCCAACGACCTAAAGGTTCCGAGCCGCAGCCTAATTAAAAGATGCGAAGCAGATTAAAGATTGCAAGGGTTGAAGCTATAAAAAAGAAAAACTCCACAAAGCCTTCAAGATACGTTTATTCCTATTTCTTGAAGACTTTGTGGACTTCTCGTAAAGAATTATGAACAAACGAAAGAAACGGATGGCCCTACACTTATACTTATTGTTTTGACACTAGTTCCTTTGTCTCAGCCAAAGAGCGAAGAAAGAGTCGTATACCATGTAGGAATCTCTTTCTTGCGTGATAAAATCTTTCTCTAATAACCCACGTATAGCTGCAGTGACTACACTGGCTGTTTGCAAGCGATATTTCTTTATAAAGTTCTTTCCTGTTACTTCTTTGGCATTGCCAGCATCAGCAATGGCCTTCAACACTTCACGCTGTTTCTCTGGAACTTTTTCTAGCAGTATCTCATATGTATCGGAAAAGAGGCCGATAATGTACTCTATCGCTTCATCTACCATGTCAAGAGTACAGGTGGCTCCCTGCGGTGTCTTCAAGAAAAGGACATTGAGAGTACGCTGCACACATGAGGTCACGGCGCCAAAACGATTGTATACCTCACTCACCGCTTCTGCGTCTATCTGCTTATTGTATAGGCTAAACTGATGTTGGGCAAACTCTATATATTTTTCTATTGAAATCGGCAACAAGTTCATGATGAGTACCGATTGGTAGAAAGGACGAGAAGGAGAGGTAAAAATTTCTCCCATCAGATGACGCTGCGAACCAGCAAAGATGAAAGTGGCATTGATACATTTCTGCATATAGGTGCGAATCGTAGCCTCTACATTGGCTCCATCGGCATATCGGGTAATCTGTTGAAATTCATCAATGGCTATCATGCAGGGCTTGTCCGCATGGCTGAGATAGTTAAAAATCTCATCCAATGTAGTGGCAGGATTGGTGATGTCGCCAAGTCCTATGCTCCATGTAGGAGTACCTGTGATATCGAATGTTATTTCAGAACGTACGGAACGTATGGTATCCAAAAATTTCTCCCATGCCGTACGGCCTTTAGGTTTGAGACTATCAAGTATGGCTTTGCCAAACACGTTGACAAAATCGCGCATACTAGTAGTGGCATAGATATCTATATGGAAAGTGTAATAACGATCCTTAATCTCAGGTTGACTAAAACAATGGTGAATAAGGTCAGTCTTACCTACACGGCGCGGTGAAATCATCGCAATGTTATTACCATTGGTGGTCAATTCCACGATTTTGCGAGTTTCCTCCACTCGGTCGCAAAAGTACTCAGGACCTGCATATCCCTTAGTTACAAATGGGTTATTCATCATATATACTATGTAAGTTCTGAGGCAAAGGTATATAAAATTTATCTATTATCCTATTTAGGATAATCCTATTTAGGATAATAATGCTATTTTTTTAATAATCCATACAAGTTCTCTGATTGAGATAATTCTATTCATTAGGATAATATATACTCTCCACAAAGTCTTCAATGAGGACTTTGTGGAGAGTAATATGTGTAAGGTTGCTATTTTGTATAAATCACATATTTCGTTTCCTTACATTAGCGAGCCATATGGATTTCTCTCGGGGGTATAAGTAAAGGTCGATAGCATTTTTTCAAACACCTTGGAAACCTTATTTATTGAACCCTCTCCAGTCCACTGCACTATAAACAATTGGTCGTGCATTGAAAAAGTGTATATGCGCTTAACAATATCCTTGCTATATGTGATATCGACATACTTGGCAGGGATGCTATTAATGTACCCAACGACATAGACACACTAAAAGAAACACTACCCAAAACCCAACCAAAACTATTAATGATTGCCAGCAATAGTTACTTACAAAATATCGCAACATTTACGCAAGAAAGTACGCAAATGTTACGCAATTTTATTAAGGGCATCTTATTCTATATATGAAGGTTATGTGACAGAGAACGCAATTCTTATATTTCGCTATTTATTTTAGCAAAAACATAAATGTTGTACCTTAGGATTGTCCCTTAAATTATGAACCAACGAGACACCTGCGACAAATGTTTTTCGCACTATCCAGAATCATTTTTCGCACCTGCTAAAAGTTTCCGCGGTAGTTATCGAGGATGTCCGCGATAACTAGCGATGCATATCGCGGTAACTACCGAGGTACACCGCGATAATTATCGCGAAGAAAAACTTTCGGTAAAGAACAAAGCACAGGCTTACTTAACAACTATAACTCCCGATTCCTACCCTTGAAGAAGGGCATGCAAAAGACCTATTTGCCACAAAAATAAAGCAATAATATAGTAAATGTATTCGATAATGAAATTAAAAGAAATAGGGTAAAGCAAAGATTTTCGTTGTTAACAACTTAACACACTGAATTAATGCACGATAAACCCAATAAAATTGCGCAACATTTGCGTACTTTTTTCGTACTTTCTTTCGTGCCAGGGCAAAAATAAAAATCGTTTACTCACTGTAAAGCACCTAAAAATGCCACTTACAATCATGTGTCAAATCAGAGCCCTGTGATATATTTGCCAGAGCCCTGCGTTTTGCGAAACGGACAAAGAGATTTTTCCTATCACAGGGTTCTGATCTGGCAGAACTCATAGAGTTGTGTTACAAGATACTTTGGTGATTTCATATATAATAAGGTACACAGCCAAGCCATGTACCTTATTATATATATGTGAGTAAAAGATTACTTCACCAACTTCTCTGACAGTTCCAGCATGCGCTCGATGGGCTTGATGGCCTTCGTGGCTATGGTGGCATCGACTTCTACCTGGGGATACTCGTAGCGGAGGCAGTTGTATACCTTTTCCAGTGTGTTGAGACGCATGTAGTTGCACTCATTGCATCCGCATGAGGTGCTTCCTTCGGTGGTCTCGGGAGGAGCGGGAATGAACTCCTTGTCGGGACAGCTCTTCTGCATCTCGTGCAGGATACCCGACTCGGTGACTACGATGAACTGCTTCTTATCGCTCTTCTGAGCATGAGAGAGTAGGGCAGCAGTAGAACCAATTACGTCAGCCAATTTGAGGATGACTCCCTTGCACTCGGGATGTGCCAATACGATTGCATCGGGATATTGTTTCTTGAGTTCGATGAGTGCCTCTACAGAGAACTGGCTATGCACATGGCAAGCACCATCCCAAAGGAGCATGTTGCGACCGGTAATACTATTAATATAGCCACCAAGGTTTCGGTCAGGGCCAAAGATGAGTTTGGCATCCTGTGGGAAACTCTCTACGATCTGACGTGCATTGCTTGATGTCACTACCACATCGGTATGCGCCTTCACGGCAGCCGAAGTATTGACATACGATATCACCTGATGATCGGGGTGCTCGGCCACGAACTGGGCAAACTCGTCAGCCGGACAGCTATCTGCCAAAGAACAGCCTGCATTGAGATCGGGCACCAGTACCATCTTGTCGGGGCAGAGTATCTTGGCTGTCTCGCCCATGAAGTGCACACCACACACTACGAGCACATCGGCCTCTACCTTGGCGGCCCACTGTGCCATGGCAAGGCTATCACCTACGAAGTCGGCAATGTCCTGTATGTCGCCACGCTGGTAGTAGTGGCCCAGGATCACGGCATTCTTCTCACGCTTGAGTGCAGCAATCATTTCCACCAACTCTTCTTTGCTCTTTGCTGACACGGGCTCGTCGGCAAACCCTTTGACTGTCCATTCCGATTTCAACATAACTTTATTATATTTCTTCTTTTTTATTTATTTAAAAAAACTTTATGTGTATGGTGATAGCCTGTGGAAACGGTGTATAAAAAAACACCTCCAAATTTGCATATATCGTACCCCACATTAGGTTTTCCCGTGTGAACAGGTTATTCACAACTTACAATCTTCGTTAGTTACTGAAAACCAGTGCTCATGTGAAAGTTATCCACAACCTGTTCACAATGGGCAAAGTTAATAAATTCACTCCGAATAGCTACACTAAAAGTGGTGAAAAGTGATGCTTAAAAGTCATTATTAAAAAAGGGTAAACTTTTTTGGTACTTTCAGAATGCTGTATAATTCTTTTCCTCATTGAAATTGCCAAATTATTTGTTCATTTTTTATCAATTATTTTTCCACAGTTTTCCACCATTATCAACAGTGTTTTTGTGGATATCTTGACTTCGATATAGTGGAGTTATTAAAAGCAGAATGAGGATGCAAAGCTGCATCCTCATTCTATCCATTCTAATGATAATTATCATTGACCGGGTAATTTACCAGTCTCCATGGTCTGGATAATCATACGTAACAAATCATCTGTAGGACGTGATAATTTCATGTTTCCTACTTTATTTTGTCCTTGACGCTTGCCTGACTCAATCTCTGCTACACGGCCACGGAGTACTTCTATCATCTGTGCTTTGGCTGTTTCATCAGCACCAGGAACAGAGAAAGGCTTTGCCCAGTTGGCCAAGGTCATGTCTGAAGCATCAAGGCCTGGAGTAGCCAAATACTCCTTGATGTAGTTGACATAATCTACATATTCGCCCTGCTTCTCGGCATTATTGATAAGTACAGTGAGGCGATAGTGCTCTGCATCTTCAATCTTGAGTCTACGGAGCAGTGCTTGGAAGGCTGCGAACTGATTTTCATCGAGTACAGTATTGACACCTTTCTTCACAAATAAATTGTTAGTATAGTTGCCCAATACATTCTTTATTTTCATGTCTACAGCAAATTCGCCTACAGTAGCCTTCAAAGCCTCGGGATGTTGAACTGTATAGATGAACGATGAGGCAAAGGGATTGTTGATGTGCTTCATGAAGATGTCTGCCAATTCTTTATCCGAAGCAAAGGACTCTTCTTTACCCATGAGCAGAGTTTCGGCTACTACGTTAGCATCATCACGCTTGTAGGTGGCTGTGAGTGATGCAAGGTATTCCTTCAAGAAAGCATCATTACGTTCACCATTGTTCCAACGCTCTTCGAGACTACTTGTCGCTGCGTCTACAGCACTCTTTTCTTCCACACGGCGGATAAATCCGTCAGCGTCGCTACCACCCATGAAACGGCCTATTTCCTTACCATCAGCATTGAAGATAATAAAGGTGGGGTATGCTGATACTTGCCACTCCTTGGCAAGTCCCTCGGCATACTTGGCTTCCATATCAATCTTGAGATTGACAAAACGAGCATTCATATATTTACCTACCTTTTCTTGTGGAAACACATCACGTATCATCTTCTTACAGGGACCGCACCATTGGGTATAGCAGTCTACAAATATCAGTTTGTTCTCTTTTTTAGATTTTTCGGTAACCTGATTCAGCGTTGTTCCCTCCGGCTCAAAAGAAATACCTTGGGCAAACATCATTGATGTCATCAACATCAATGAAACGATAATTGATAATCTTTTCATAATCTTTATTATTTGATTTGTTTAGTTATTGCATACTGAATTTCCACGCCATATCTTTTACTTTACCAGGTATGACGTAATCGTAACATTTATTTTTGTTCTTAATGTCACCACTGGCCTTGTCAATCTTGTATTGGTAGAGATGTCCCTCTTGTGTTTCTTCATTCCATGTGGCAATATGTACCAATTCATCTGAACTGGGCACCATACCATAACCATATACCGTTCCATGGTAGTACTTCATTATACGCACACAAGTAACTTCTTCTTTGCTATTTTCTGCAGTCCATATTGCCTTAGCTGGTTTATTAGAATCATAGGCATATCTGTAAACTTTATTTCCGGCACCATAATAGATAAAGTTTCCGACATTGCTTGATGCCATGGTAGTTGCATTATTTATCTGTCCACAAAATCCGTTCAATTTGTATTTTCCAACACAAATGATAGTATCTGTCGGTGCAGAAGAAGAAAAATTAGTAACTACGAGATAACGATTATTTTTATCTGCCATGATATTGTAGTCGTGTGCAGCACTTGGTGAAGTTCCCTTACCCCAGTCCGACATTACCATTGTCATGCCTGTATTGTTTATCATATCGTTACCAAACTTTGTTTCATCTTGTGCAGCAAATCGCTCCAATTTTGAAGAGTTGTATGCGGCATAACGGAAGCATTGGTTAGTTTGGTCATATACAACAATACCATAATTGAGTGTATGAGCTACTTCTGCATTCCATGGGGCTAATTCACCTACTTCATCTCCTTCGGTGCGCTTGGGCATACCAAATTTAGTGGTACGTCCTTCAGTGGCAGAGAATGAATAGGTATTGGTGTAGATTTCATCTCCGTTGATACAAACTTCAGAATTTTGTCCCGACATGACACCACTTCCATGCTGTCCGTACCATATTGGTGCCTCGGTTCCAGGATGTTGGTAGAAGAAATCTCCAAAGGCCAATGCACGATTAAATCCGTTCTCTGATACGCCTACCAGTGTCTGGTCTGTACATAGTCCGATATAGTTATTTCCCGATACAAGCGATACGGCGATATCAAGACAGCGAATAGGATTTCCTGGAAGATACTCTCCATTGTTATTTTCACTATACAGGTTCTTGTAGATACGATTGGTCTTGCTGTTAGATTTTACCCATTCGTTGTGTACAAGTGCAAGATCACTATATCCTGGCTTGTCTGAACGCTCGTAGAAGACCATCCATCCTCCATCAAAAGTTTCTGATACTGATACTGGGATTCTGAAGAATTGGCGTATTCCATCATTACGATTAGTGACAGCCAATTGTACATAATACGAACCTCCTCTGCGTGTGATTACTGTATCAAGTTTAGACTTATAACCTATTGTGTCAATTTCTGTATTGGCTCCCACACCCACATTAGCGCTGAAGATAGTCCACAGATAGTCAAGTGGAGCTATTTCAGGATCAGTTACCAACTGACCTTCAAAGTAGATGTTGGGAGCGATACGCAATGTATCATAACGCATAATGGCATATTCAGCTTGCATACCCACTCCAGTAGTGTCTATGCCTACTTCTTCCAATTCATGGTATTCATAGTTACCTTTATCTTCATAGCAGGCCGACAAAGTGGCCATGCTACCTATAAATACACCGATGTAATATAAGAGATGTTTTTTCATATTCTATGTTTGTTAAAAGATTACAGGGTCTCCATTCTCATCGGTGAGTGGTTCATCGTGAGTAGCATTATATTCAATCAGTTTTTCTTGCATCATCTGCTGTAGATATACTGCATAAGCAGGAGATACGGTGTTAGTAGCTTCGTCAATCGATGTAGAGGCCGAATAAGAAATGATAAAGTCTCTCAGTCCAAGATTCTCAATCATAAACTGGTACTTTATTCGGCTATATGTACCGAAATATTTACTCAATGCTACTAACGGATAGTTTGCACTATCCCAATTGCTCGGTTTGGCAATACGGTTGCGGAGCACTACAGTAAACGATTGCATATTTTCGGCTCCTACAGCAAAGTTTTTGTTTTCTACCATACGGAATGAAACCTTGCCATCATTCTCGGCAAACAAATCTTCTGATGGTAATTTTTTCGAGTTGAAATATACTTTGTACTCGTGGGTTACAGCTCCTGCTGGCATCACATACTCTTCGGTACGTACAGTAGGTATAATCTGTTCTATATCGTCACCGAAGGGTTCAAGAGTGAATGTACGGTCATAATTAGCTGGTACACCATATACGCGGGCATAGAATGTTACGCTACCCTCTTCAATGGCATAGGAGTAGTTATATGTGGTCTCCTCATAAACAGAACCTGCTGAAGTACCCACCCATATATTGAGTCCAGCCATTTCAGAGTCGAACTTCATTATCTCCTCCTTTTGGCATGCTGTTGATGCCATCAGACATAATATGCATGCGCAGTATTGTATAGTCTTATTTTTTATGTTCATAAGTAAAAGTTTTATTTGTTATCTTGACGTTCGGCCGATTGTGTCTCTGATTGAGGCAATGGGAATGTATAGCTACGCGTAGCCACAGGGTCAATATCAGAGTAGGCTATAGTAGAATGATTTAGTCTCTTGTAGAGGAAGAACAGTTGCCCCTCTCCTAAGAACTCACGTCGGTATTCGCTTATCAGTTCAGTGTTGAAATCTGTGGGTAGTTCTTGTAATGCAGTTAAGTTACGTTTGGTTCGCATTTGGTTTAACGTTTGCAATGCAGCCTCTGTATTTTCATTACGATACTCTGCTTCGCAACGGATGAGGTACATCTCGGATAAGCGCATCAAAGGCATCTTGTTACGGAACCAATTATCCGATGTTGAAGGTTCATCGTACTTGGTTATATAGCGATTATCAAAACTGGTTCCTGTGCCTGATTTGAAGAGGAACGTGTAACGGTAATCCTGTGTAGCATTATCGAAGTAGGCGAGTAAGCGATCGCGAGTGACAGCAAAACTGTTGGTGCTTCCTTCGTCAAAATAGATGTCAGCAATATTAGATTTAAGTGTCAAGTTATTAAGCGCAAAGATATGCTCATCAGCAAGGCAACGGTCATATCCGTGAGACATATTATCTATTGTGCTCCAGGTGAATACTTCGCTCTGTATCACCTCATCAGCAGCTTTCCAAGCTTGCCCATATCTTCCCATCCACATATATACACGAGCTTGAAGTCCCTTTACAGCATAGTAGTTGAGATGTAGGCGGCGGTTACTGAGATAGCCATTGTCGTCTACTTCGGTGATTTCACGTCCTGTAACAATAGGGTCACCTGCTTTGAGTAATAGTTCAGCATCCAAGAGGTCGGCTAATACTTTTTCAGCTACTTCATGTACTTTCAATTGCGGAAATACATGGTAATCCAATGATGTGCTGTAAGGAATAGAAGGTTTCAATGAGTCTACAGCATAGCTCACACCGAAGCAACGCAACAAGTCAAAGTGCAGCATGGCACGCAAAGCTAATGCCTCTCCTTTAATAACCTCATAATTGTCCTTAGAGAATAACTTTTCACTTTCATCGATGTGTTCCAACAAGTTATTTGCATTGGCAATACCTTCGTAATTGGTTTTCCAAATAGCATTGGCGTAGTTTGTAGGATATGCGGCATCATATTCGTATGCAGCCACAGCATCATATTGTGCCGATGAGTAGTAGTCCCATTCCTGACCCAGTACACCAATAAAGCCGAAAGTCATCTCCTTGGCGTAGGTCGATGTGTTTACCATCGACGAGTATACTCCTGCCAATGCCTCCTTGTATCCACTTTCAGTGCTGAAAAGTTCGGTTTCTTCAATTTGTGAGTGTGGTTGCACATCAAGCCAGTCGTTACATGAGGTAAGCGTAGCGGCTGTCAATGCTATATATATATAATGTATCTTTTTCATCTTTATGTAGAACTTAGAATGTAGCGGTTAGTGAAAATGAGAATGTGCGTGCATAAGGATAACTGAGTCCGCGCTCTGTCTTGATGGTTGACAAGTGGAACACATCATTCAAATAGAATGTCAAGCGTAGACGCTCTACCTTTGATTTCTTCAGCCATTCGCAGTGCTTGAAGTCATAATACGCCGATAATGATGTGAAGTCCAGTGTATTGTCGCGCTGTACAAAGCGAGTCGATGCATATGTTGTTGTAGGATTGCTCGATATGTGTTTGTAGAGAGCTATATCACCAGCCTTTTGCCAAGTCTCAGTAAATATACGCTTGTCTACGTTGTAGGCCACATTGGCATTCTCTACACGGTCAACAAGGGTTTGGTTATAATAGTCACCACCCCATTGGTAACTGAAGAGGAGGTTCATACCTACACCCTTCCATTCGCCATTGAATCCAAAAGTACCATGTGCAATGGGATTGCTGTCTCCGGCGATAATGTAATCATCTGTAGTATAGTCATAAGTAGTGGTCACACCGTCTTTTTTGAGGAACATCTCTTTACCTGTTGCAGGATCGATACCAAGTGAGCGCACAGCCCAGATAGCTGTCATTGATTGTCCCTCTTCGTAGCGTATAATAGGCGATTTAGTAGCGTTGGCATCCTGTTCGCTGTTGTAATTTTTCAGTGCATCGCTAATGTCAGTCACCTTATTCTTATTATGACCGATGCTACCACTCAGACTCATGTATGATTGTCCCTTACTATAGAAGCGCCAATTGGCTGTGGCCTCTACACCTCGGTTATTCACGTTACCCATATTTTCCATATATGTGGTAAAACCAGTAGAGGTAGGTATTGACATGGCGATAAGTGCATCGTGTGTGCGGCTGTCGTAGAGGTCTATGCGCATATTTAAGCTACGGAACAGTCCTAAATCAAGACCTACGTTAAAATCACCTGTCTGTTGCCATTTGAGGTTAGGGTTGGGCATACCCATGAGGTAGGCACCCGAGATATTGTCGTAGATGATGCTGTCGTAGAACTTATAGGTAGCCATAGCTTGGTAGGGTGAGAAGTTCTGGTTACCTGTCAGTCCATAAGTAACACGCAATTTACATAGTGTGAGCCAATCAGCCCAATTCATGAAGTGCTCCTTATGCAGATTCCATCCAGCACCGGCACTCCAGAACGTACCCCAACGGTTGTTCTTACCAAATACTGACGAACCATTGAATCGTAAGCTGGCATCGAGGAGATAACGCTCGTCGTAGCTATAGTTCACAGCACCAGTAATACCGAGGCTGCGTGTGATACTCTCCGATCCAGAGGGCTTGCCTCCCTCAGCATATTGTTTGGCAAAGGTAATATAGTCTACGTGGTTATTGAGGAATCCCCATGCCACCATTCCTTCTGAAATGGAATTGGTGCTTTGCAGCGAGTAGGCTGCATTGGAGAGTAACTGATGCTTACCCCATTGATTCGAATAGTTAGCTGTGATGTCAATATTCAAATTGTTGGCCTCTCCATTGGTGATGGAGTAACTACCACGCTGGAAGTAGCGGTCACCTGTCCAATCATTGAATCGGGTATGGTCACCGGGGTAGAAATCCTCTCTGCGGTTATCCTTGAAGGTATATCCCAATCGTGCTGTGAAGCGGAGCTTGTCCATGGGTCTATACTCTATATAGAAGTTTTCAACAATCTCAGTATACTTTGAAAAGTTCTTTGTGCCGAGACTTGCGTTATATAGAGGATTATAATAGGTAGTTACATTGCCATTGTATCCTGGTGCAGTATAGTATCCGAGCACTTTACGGATATTACCATTTTCATCATAGGGAGCAAAGTAGGGGTTTACGCTCACATAGTCACTGAATGAGCCATAGGGGCTATCGTCAGCTTGGTTACGGGTAACGCTTAATGAGTTACGGAACATCCATTTGCCGTAGCGGTACGATAGGTTGATATTTCCTTGTACATTACGTCGTCCCGACTCCTTCATTACACCAGCCACATTGTTATATCCCACCATGGCTGAGTAACGCATCTCCTCGGTACCACCTTCAATGTAGGCCGAGTGTTTTTGTCCTACACTGGTACGCAAGGGTTGTGACAGCCAGTAGGTGTCTACTCCACGGGCTATATCTGCGGCAATGGCGTAATACTGCTCATCAAGCTGGGCTTGATAGAGTGGAGCAGAAGAACTGTAGCGTCCGGCATTGAGCTCTACTTGTAACTTCTCAGCAGCATTGGTGAGGTTATAGCTGGTAAGGTCAGGAGCCTCTATGCTGAGGTCACCGGTATAAGTGACGCGCATACTTCCTGCTTCAGGGAGTATGGTTTCAACAACGATGACACCATTCGATGCCTTTGATCCATAAATGGCTTTGGCAGCACCGTCCTTGAGTATGGTTACTGATTTGACGCGGTTCATATCAAGGTCGAAGATTTGCTCCTGTGAAGCCTCGAAACCATCGAGGATGAAGAGCGGAGCATTGGGGTTACCCGAATATTCACCTTGCAAACCACCAAACGAAGCATTACCACGCAAGGTGATGTCGGCCATGTGGTTAGGGTTTGAACCATTGATACTGTTAGTCTCTACGATAAAGGCAGGGTCAAGTGATTGTACAATCTTAAGTACATTATTGTTACCGATGTTCTTGAGATCCTCTTGCGAGTATGATACGGCACTACCGGTAAAGGTCTTCGAGTTGTAGTCAAAAAGACCAGTTACCACTACCTCTTCCAGTTCTTCACTATTGCCTAACTTTATCACTTGTCCTATATAGTTTTTCTTTCCGTCATAGGTCTTGGTGGTAGTTTGCATACCTACGAAAGAGAAATCTACTGTAGAAATCTTACCTTTAGGAAGTGAGATTGTAAATACTCCATCATTGTCTGACACTACGGCTTTCTTAGTCTCTCTGATAATAATGTGTACGCCTGGCAATGGAAAGTTGTCCGTGTCGGTTACTACACCTTGTAGCATCACATTCTCTGTTGCTCGGGCTTGTGTTGTTGCCATCCGTGCCACTGGTTTTGAGGATGATATTGTGTCGGATGGAGTGATAGCAGCATACGAATATCCTCCTGCAGCAAGCAGAAACATCACAGCTACTATCAGTTTTCTACTGATTTTTAGCATTGTTTTGATAAATAGTAAGGTTTTTCTATATTTTTTTGCAAATTTATAGCAAAAAACTGAATTTGCAAGAAATAATTATTACATTTGCAACCTCAAGATAACAAAATAGGTAAAAAGAAATTTAATAGATCAATTATTAACAAATTAAAATCAAACGTTTATGAGAAAAATTACTCTTCTTGTAATGTTGCTCGTCGGCATTCTTGCTGGTCGTGCACAAAGTGCCATTGTTGGGACATACACTGGCGACATGAATCTCACTCACTTAACTGGTGATGAGGCTACAGTAGAGGCACAGACAGTTTCTATCGTTGAGGAAGATGGTAAGTTTAATGTGACTTTCCCTTCAATCAGTATTCTCGGTCGCTTTGATAGCGGTGAGTTCACTATTAAAGATGTTACCGTAACTGCCAACTCTGACGGTAGCTACTCGTTGAGTAAAGAGGTATTCACAATTTCTATCACCTCACCCATGATTGTGAACTATCCTTTCAGCACTTTCACCGGTGAAGTATACGAGGATGGTTCTATGAGTATGATTGTTGAGGCTGTTCAAAATCCTGATATGGGTGCGGCTACTACTGCTTTCTTTTTTGCAGAGGCTGGTAGTGATGAACTCCCTTATGTTGGTGAGTACACAGGTAACATGAATCTTATTCACATGGATGGTACAGAGGCTGACATGGGTGAGCAGATAGTTTCTGTCGCTGAGGTTGATGGTAAGATTAACGTAGTTTTCCCTTCATTTAACCTCGTTATGGGTATGGCTACAGGAGAAATTACTATTGAGGATGTTGTTGTTACCGAGAATACTGATGGTTCTTATAGTTTGTCAAAAGAAATATTTACTATCAGTGCAGGTATTATGTCGTGTCCCAATAGTACTTTTTCTGGTACTGTGTATGAGGATGGTTCTGTAAAAATGGAAGTTAATGTTATTCAGAACCCTGCTGTAGGTCCGTTTACAACAGCTACTTTCGGAATGAGCGATGACGAATCTGGCGATGAACCTGAGGTGGATTCTTCAGTATTCGTATGGGGTACTGCTACATGGAACACCGAGGATAACGTAGTATATAATGGTATTGCCGAATTTGAGGCTGCTGGTCTCACCTTGAGTTATCCTAATCCTACAGGTTATACACTCAATTTCCTCAATGTCGTGTTGGTAAACTTTGACCTTTATGTTGATGGTAGCGAAGAGCCTGTGAAGGCCTCTTCATCAGCACAAGCTTCATCAGATGTAGTTATCAGCTATCCCTTTGTGGAAGGTCACGATTATAAGATTGTAACTACCAGAGCGTGCTTGGCACAGGCTAATCTCGCCACCTATACTACCGACACATTGAGCACAAATGAAGACTCATACGAGATTTCGTTCACCATCAAGGGTCCTGAGTTGCAGAAGACTATCGAGGTAGAGGCTTGGATGAGCTTGGCTATCACTAACCAAGAGTATACCAAGACTGTATCAAAGGTTGATCCTACAGAAATCTGCGCAGCACTTGGCATCAGCGACATCAGCGAGGCTGAAATGCATGCTCTCCGTCCCAATGGTAGCTACTGCGATTATATGAGCTATTTTGACTGGTGGCGCGATGCAGATGGTGACTTCACTCCCTACAACGCTGGCTACAATAGTGTATTTGGACACAATGCTTATCCCGCAGTATACAGCATCAAGGTGAACGAGGCTGCTGATAGCGTAACATACTACTTCTATGACTATTGGAAGGAAATTGATCCCGAAGAAGGAAGCACTTCAGGTGGTTCTACCCTTACACGTGCTCCTCAAACGGTGTATAGCAACGACACTGTAAACTGGGATAACGGTGATGGAACCTTCACCCCGTACAGACGTAGCTATCGTGTGGAAGAGGGTAAGGACTATGTATCGGAGGTAATGTACGTAGCTAATATGAAGAGTGTTATCCTCCGTGCTACATTGCACTTTGTATCTGAAGAGGAGTGGAATGAGAAGACCGCCATTGAGCAGACTACAGTAGTCGCTACCGAGTCTGTGGAGTACTACTCTATTTCTGGTGTTCGCCAAGATGGTTTGCAGAAGGGTATCAACATTGTACGCTATGCCGATGGTACTACACGCAAAGTAATGGTAAAGTAATATCAGTATTATAGATAAGCAAATGGGGCGGAACATCGTTTCGCCCCATTTCTTTTGGAGATAATAATTTGTATTATGTGAATCCTCTACTCCTCGTAGGGCTCAAAGTCTTCTTTGCCTGCGAAGCAGAGAGGACATGTCCAGTCATCGGGGAGGTCTTCGAAGGGAGTTCCTGGGGGAATGTTGCGTTCGGGATCACCTACATAGGGGTCGTACACCCAATCGCATATGGTGCATCTATACTTCTGCATGGTGTAGTTGGTCTTTAAGTAACACTTCGTGTATCTGACGCTCCAGTTCGCGCTTCGAGATGGCGCCCACCATTTTCACGGGTTGTCCCTTCATAGGGATGAATAGTGTGGTAGGGATGGAGCGTATGTTGTAGGCTTCGGCCAAGGATTCACACTTGTCTACGTCGACCTTATAGATACATATCTGGTCTTTGTAGACATCGGCTAACTCCTCAAGTATAGGGGCAAGTACGCGGCAAGGTCCACACCAGCCGGCATAGAAGTCGACGATGGCTGGTTGGTTGCCGAAGTAGTGCCATGCCGAATGTGGAACACGAAAATCGGCCACATGCTGAATAAACTCGCTTTCGGTAAGGTTGATAACGTTCATACTATTCTACTTTTAAGTACAGTATGATAACGTTTGGATGGGGATTTTGTTCGGATGAAGCCTCCCCTAACCCTTTCCAACCTTTAGGTCGACGCCCGAAAGGGCCGAAGTCAAGGAGGGGAATTTAAAGAAAGTCTATATGATTGCTCTTTCCGCGATGCCTGTATCACCCCTCCTTTGGGAGGGGCAGGGGGGAGGCTTTTACAGTTTTATTGCAAACTTTTTCAGTCGGGCATCGAGCATCTCGTCGGGGATGATGGCTTTCACTGCATCGGCTACAGCATTGATGAGTCGCTCGCGTACATAGTCCTGACGGATGACAAGCGAAATCTCTCGCACGGGGGTGGGAGTAGCCAGCATACGCACGTGTTGCTGCTGACCATCGTGTAGTAGCGGCAGATGCAACTCGGGGATTACGGTGTAGCCTCCATTTTCGTCAACAATCTTGATGAGTGTGTCGATGCTGCCCGCCTCGTAGGTGGTGGAATAGGCCGACTTGGTTTGACAGAAGTTGAACACCTGATTACGCATGCAGTGACCCTCCTTGAGCACCCACAGGTGCTCGGTGGGCATCTCGTGGGCAGCAATCTCTTCCTTGGCATAGAGTTCCTCACTGGGCGATACGTAGGCGGCAAACTTCTCATAGTAGAGGGGAATCTCGAGGAAGTCGGGCTGCTCCAATGGAGTAGCCAAGATAGCCATGTCGAGTTCGGCTTTGCGCAATTGCTCGATGATGACTGCCGTACGAAGTTCGAAAGCACGCAACTCAATCTGTGGCGAATCTTTCTGCATCTGCTTGAAGAGGCGAGGTAACACGTAAGGCGCCACCGTGGGGATGACACCGATGCGCACCATACCGCTCTCCATCTCCTTTTCCGAGCGGGTCATTTCCTTCAGTTGGGCTACGTTATATAGTATCACGCGTGCTTGGTCTATCACGTTGCGACCACTATCGGTGGGGGCAATGGGGTGGCTTTTGCGGTCGAAGAGCGTGAGGTCGAGTTCCTCTTCCAACTTCTGCACTAAGGCACTCAGCGTGGGTTGGCTTACGCCACACGCCTCGGCCGCTCTCTGAAAGTGACGATGCTTGTCAAGCGCCACGATATACTCCAATTGCTGTAAGTTCATGTAGTTTTTGTGTTTAGAGTGTAGTGTGTAGAGTTACCATCACAAAGTTATATTTTTTTCGTTAAAGGATGTAGAGAATATCCGAAAAAGTTTACTAATTTTGCTGAGTCCCCTTTTATTCACCTAAAAAATAAAGTATCATGTTAGACTCATCAGTAACGTTCGTAAAGAGAATCTCTGTTTGGTTATATGTTGCTATGGCCATGTTGGTTGGCGCATGTGCTCCCCCATCGGACACGACGACAGAGGATACCGCCCCCGAGGATACTTTTACAGAGGACACCCTTATGGGGAGTGCTGCAGGCACCTGTGTTCCCATCATGGTCCCCGAGGAGTTCATATTCCTTTCTTGGTACGAACTCATCAATATCTACGTCGACGACATGTTGCCCGAGTATCTCGACCCCAGTGCCGAGACCCGCATGCGCCTGCTTGTCGAGGCGGGCTTCAACACCTATTTCGACTACCGCCTGAATTCGCTGGAGGAGGCCGAAGCCCTATTGGAGTTGGGCGACAAGACGGGCATGAAGATTATCTTGGAGTGTCCCGAGCTGCACAACCCATTGCAGACGGAGAAAGCAGTCGAAGCTATGTCGGCTCACCCCTCCCTATATGCCTACAATGTATGGGACGAGCCCGAACTCTTTGAATATCCGGAGATGATCAGGAGAATAAGGGAGATTTACAAGTACGACACCATTCGTCCCTGCTATGTCAACCTGTTCCCCAACTACGGATGGGACGATTGGGTGGAGGAGAAATACCTGGAAACATTGAGGCACTATCTCAAGAACGTACCCATCTCTTTCCTTTCATTCGACTATTACCCCGTCATAATGAAAGATGGCGATAGGGTGTTGCGCGACGCTTGGTACCACAATCTCGAGGACATACGCACTGCGGCGAATGAGGCGAACATCCCGATATGGAGTTTCGCTCTTGCCAAAAGCCACAACCCCTATCCCACACCCACGCTTGCCGACCTGCGCGTGCAGCACTTCAGCAATCTCGTGTATGGTGCCGTAGCATTCCAATACTTCACGACACGCACCATTGTGTGGAACGATACCGTAGTATCCCACATATACCCCCTCGTGAAGCAGGTCAACGAAGAATTGAAGCAGATGGAGCCGATATTCCTTGGTGCCGACATCAAGGACATCTGGCACACCGGAGAAACCATCCCCAGAGGCACAAAACCCCTTACAACATACCCCGCAGGCATCTTCAAGATAGCGACAGGCAATGGAGGCACCGTGGTGTCATACTTCACCAACAAGGGCAAGCAGTACATCGCATTCGTAAACCGAAGCTGCACTGAGGAGACAACACTCGAGATAGCCTTCGACACCGAAGCCGTACACATAGCCAAAGATGGCACCGAAAGCCCCGTTGCACCATCCTACACTATGGAAGCGGGCGACATACGCATCTTCAGTTGGAAATAACTCATCCCCCCCCCAAAAAACACATAACATATGAATATGAAAAAGAGTCTGTTGACACTGGCATCAGCCCTGCTATCGCTCTCGTGTCTGGCACAGGAGCAGGCACACTACATACCCACATCCGAGAATCTCAAGGCACGGCAAGAGTTTGCCGACAGCAAGTTGGGCATCTTCATCCATTGGGGCATATACAGCATGTTTGCCCAAGGCGAGTGGTATATGACCAATGCCAATATCGACAACAAGGAGTATGCCAAGGCTGCCTCGGCATTCTATCCTATCGGTTTTGATGCCAAGGAATGGGTGAGCGCCATCAAGTCCGCTGGAGCAAAGTATATCTGCTTCACCTCGCGCCACCACGATGGCTTCTCAATGTGGGACACCGAGCAGTCCGACTACAACATCGTGGATGCTACACCCTTCGGACGCGACGTCATCAAGGAGCTAGCCGATGAATGTCATCGCCAAGGCATCAAGTTGCACTTTTACTATTCGCACATCGACTGGACTCGCGACGACTACCCTGCTGGGCGAACAGGGCGCGGCACAGGCAAAGACCCCGATAAGGAGGACTGGCCAGCATACTATGCGTTCATGAACCGTCAACTCACCGAACTGTTGACTAACTATGGCGAGGTAGGTGCAATATGGTTTGACGGCTGGTGGGACCACGATCAAGACACCATCCCCTTTGATTGGCAACTTAAAGAGCAATATGAACTCATCCACCGCTTGCAACCCTCGTGCCTGGTGGGCAATAACCATCATCAAAGTCCTATAGAGGGTGAGGACATACAGATCTTCGAGCGCGACCTACCTGGTGAAAACAAGGCGGGACTGTCAGGACAAGAGGTGAGCCGTCTCCCCCTCGAAACGTGCCAGACGATGAACGGCATGTGGGGATACAAGATCATAGACCAAAACTACAAGAGCACCGAGACACTGATACGCTATCTCGTGAGCACTTCGGGTAAGGGAGCCAACCTTCTGCTCAACGTAGGTCCCCAGCCCAATGGCAAGATACCTTCTGCAGCCCTCGACCGCCTGAAGGAGATAGGCGAATGGACCAGCCGCTATGGAGAGACCATATACGGCACCGTTGCCGGCGACATCCCCGTACAGGAATGGGGTGTTACCACACGCAAGGGAAACCGACTCTTCGTGCACATCTTCGACTATCAGGAGAGAGAACTCACCTTACCGCTGCAGAGTAAGTTAA
The DNA here is from genome assembly GCA_045612065.1 of Bacteroidaceae bacterium. GTDB lineage: Bacteria > Bacteroidota > Bacteroidia > Bacteroidales > Bacteroidaceae > UBA1189. The sequence continues at coordinate 21,791 of JAZKYH010000017.1, read as the reverse complement.
AGAAAGCGTTTGTCTACGAGACCAAGCAGACACTGAAGGCTAAGCACACAAAGGAGGGTATCACCATCTTCTTCGATGAGGTTCCTTCAGGCACAGACTATATCGTAGAACTTGAAATGCGAGACTAATAAAACTCTTGTTCAAATGATTAGTGTGTGATAATAACAAGGTATGAAGATATTTGTGAGAGTATTGTGTGCTATGGCATTGTTTATGTTCGTTTCATGTGTTCATGATGAACCGACAGATGAGGGCTGTTCAATCACTCCTCCCGAGTCTGCGCTGAGAAATTGCAGGTAACTTGTATTTTGCTTACTGGTGCAGATCTTAAAGGATGAACGGTTAACAAGGGCGTATAATCTGCATCATTTCTACACGGAATGATGCAGGTTCCTTTTTATGAGGCTCTTTGTGGATTGGGGAATAAATTGTACTTTTGTGGTGGAATAAAACTCTTTTCATCTCAATAATAGAACAGTGGTGGAGATGAAACTGATGGAGAGTTCATAGCCAAAAGATGTATAGCTATCTTGGTTCAGGATGTGGAAATAGAATATTATAATGACTACGATGACTACTGACGAACGATATATGGCACGATGTCTACAGTTGGCCGCAAATGGAAGGTTTGGTGCGGCTCCTAACCCGATGGTGGGGGCAGTAATCGTGCACGAAGGAAAGATTATTGGTGAGGGCTATCACAGCCAGTACGGTGGGCCTCATGCTGAGGTGAATGCAGTGCGATCGGTAAAGGATGAGCGGCTGTTGAGCGAGGCGACGATGTATGTGAGCCTTGAGCCTTGTGCGCACTATGGCAAGACTCCACCTTGTGCCGATATGATAGTGAAGAAGGGAATACCTCGTGTGGTCATCGGATGTCGCGATAGCTTTGACCAAGTGGATGGTAAGGGTATACAGAAATTGCGTGAGGCTGGGGTAGAGGTTACTGTGGGTGTACTAGAACGTGAGTGTTTGGAGCTAAATCGAGCTTTTTTCACTTATCATGGTAAGAAGCGTCCCTATATAACACTAAAATGGGCGCAGAGTGCTGACGGATATATCGATAAGGTACGGAGTAATGGTGTAAATGGAAACGGTAGTGAAGGTGCAGTGCGCTTCTCGACGGATGAGACGGCAATGCGTGTGCATCGTTTGCGTTCTTTGAATGATGCTATCCTTGTTGGACGCTGTACGGCTGAGTTGGATAATCCTTCGCTTACTACCCGGCTATGGCCAGGAAATAGTCCCTTACGCTTGGTGATGGATAGAAGAGGTGTGCTTGATGAGAAACTGAAACTCTTTGACGGAACGGTAGAAACTGTCGTATTCACCGAGGTTTTTCGGGATATCAAGGGTAAGGGGAACATTGATCAAGTTTTACTTGATTTTTCACGCGACATCTTGCCACAGATGATGGAGTATCTTTATGACCACAAGGTGCAACGGCTGCTCGTAGAGGGGGGCGCAGTGCTGCTACAGAGCTTCATAGACAATGGATTATGGGATGAGGCCTTCGTGGAGGAGGCTCCCTTCAGACTTGAGGGTGGCGTGAAGGCTCCATGTATCGGAAATGACCACCAGAAGGAGGAAATCATGGGATTTGGTCATCGAATTTCGCATTTTTTGCACGAAAAACACATCTTTTAATATAAAAGAACTTAAAAAGTAGGGCATAAGCGGAAAATTGTTGCTAATTTTGTCGTTTGAATGTATAATAGTGATTTGAAACGATGAAAAGAATAGCAAGCAATCTCTTATGTCCGCTTATCGGTGTACTGCTCATAACTTCTTGCTTGGGCAATGATGATGTGGTGCAGTCTTCTGATGTGGCATTACTATCGTTCAGCATCAAGGACTTAAAGACGACGCATACCATCAAGAAGGATGGGAAAGACTCTACATATACCACCGTGATGGATGGTAACTCTGTGAGGTTTACCATCGACCAGACCTCACGTAAGGTCTACAATAGTGACTCCATAGCCTATCTCACTGATGTGAGTCATGTAGCGGTGAGTGTGACGGCTGATGGCAGCGTCGTGTACTTGAAGCCCGATGGAACAGAGGGCTCTGTGGAGGACTCTATTGATTTTGCTCATCCTGTTACGTTTCTTGTGAAATCGTATGACAAGAAATTCTCACGAGACTATGAAGTGAGCATCAATGTACATCAGGTAGACCCCAAGAAGACGACATGGTTGCAGATTGTTGGTACTAATTTCCCTGCTTTGGAGAGTCAAAAGGCTTTTGTGAAGGACGATTGCTTATATGTGATAGGTGTTGCTGATGGTGAATATTACACTTCTTCAACAAATATTGCTGATGGAGTCTCTTGGACAACTACTCCATGCATCGGAGTTGAGGGGGATGGACTCTCGGCTCTGCTTGTAGATGATAGTTTCTATTTGAATACTGAGGTTGGTACATATTGCTCGAAAGATGCAGTCACATGGACTGCTGTGGGCGAAGGAGATGAGACTATGTTTTTGCCGGGGAAAGGTATAAACCATGGTGTAGCTTGGTTCTGTCAGCCCTTGAATACGAATGGGGATATCGTGCGTAATATCTTTGTTGCGACCCCTGAAACCACCGACACTTGTGCTCAAGTGTGGACTAGGCTGAGCACGGAATCCGAGTGGACAGAGATTGGTTCGAACGGTAATAGAGTCTATGGTTGCCCCAATCTGGATAACCTTGTTGTAATACAATATGCCGACAATATGTATGCCTTTGGTGGTAAGAGTAAGGGTGGCCGTAAGGAAGAACTCGAAGCGTTCAGTGCTTGCTACGAATCGCGCGATAATGGTGTGACTTGGAAGGTGAATGAAGGTACATTCAGTTTGGCCAAGGATTTTGAAGGTCGCGATGGAGCGTTCTCTACTGCCACAGATGGTGAATATGTGTGGGTGATGTGGGATAATGGTGAAGTGTGGCGTGGCCGATGGAATGGAATTAAGTAACTCTTATTTGAGTTGATATATCATTTGGTACAAAACTTAAGAACTCAATGAAGCACAATACACGACAGATAAAGGGCTGGTTGGTAGCAGTATTCTTGTTACTGGCTTCGGTGTGTGTGGCTTCGGCTCAAGAGTTAGAGTATAATTTGGAATTGGGTGGTTTGGTTGGAGGCAGTTTCTATATGGGCGATGCCAACAGGACTTTGTTTGGTAGTACTGCTTTTGCTGGTGGTATCTTGACGCGATACAACATCAGTCCTCGCATGGCTATAAAGGGTAATCTGGCTGTAGGGCGTGTAAGGGGGACTACCATAGGAAAGGATAACAAGTTTCCTAACGGAGCACATAGTACTTTCGGTCGTAATGTGTTTGAGTTGGGGGCACAATATGAGTGTCATTTTTTTGCCTATGGCACAGGGGCTGGCTATAAGGACGGGCGTCGTATAGCTCCTTATCTATTGGGCGGATTGGGATTGACCTATGCTCCCAGTCCAGCCAATCATGTGTTTGCACTGAATATACCCGTAGGACTCGGCGTGAAATACAAGTTGGCCGAACGCATCAACATGGGTGTTGAGTGGACCATGCGCTTCACAACATCGGATAGGTTGGATGTTGTAAGTACTTCGGGATTAATGCTCGATGATCCTTATGGAATAGAAAGTAAAGGTTTGAAGAACAAGGATTCATACTCGTGGCTGATGCTATATGTCAGTTACGACATGTTTCCCAAATACAGAAAGTGTAACAACTAAAATTCATAAATTCACATGACATACAAGGAACAGTTAGACATGAATCGTATACCTCAACACATTGCGATTATTATGGATGGCAATGGACGTTGGGCCAAGGCAAGAGGAAAAAGACGTGGTGAGGGGCACATCGTAGGTGCGCAGGCATTGCACGATACGATGATGAGTGCCGCTAAGTTGGGTGTCAAATATGTAACCGTATACGCTTTCTCTACTGAAAATTGGACACGCCCTGATGAAGAAGTGAATGGGTTGATGACACTGCTATTCGAGAAGCTTGACCTCAGCATCTTCATGGATAACGATATCCGTTTCTGTGTTATTGGAGATACAGACCGATTGCCCGAGAAGGTTCGTGAGCGCATGAACTATTGTATTAGTCAGTCGGCAAACAATCAGCGGGGTACACTCACCGTGGCACTCAGCTACTCGTCAAAATGGGAGCTCACTCAATCGGCTAAGCGCATTGCTGCAATGGTCCAAGAGGGAAAACTGGGTATTGATGCCATCACTGACAAGACCATTGATGAGACCTTGTGTACCTCATTCATGCCTGATCCTGACTTGTTGATACGTACAGGTGGAGAGACACGCTTGAGTAACTATCTGCTATGGCAGTGTGCCTATACAGAATTATACTTCTGCGACACCTATTGGCCTGAGTTTGGTGAAGAGGATTTGTGCAAGGCTATCTATACCTATCAGCAAAGAGAGAGAAGATTCGGCAAGACCAGTGAACAAGTTGCCGAAGAAAACGATAATAAATAAAAGGTATGAAACTACGCATACACCTTGTTAAATATATTGCATTGATAGTCCTTCTCACATTGCCTTGTGGGAGAGGAGCGGCACAGGGTGCCCTCACTGACACCATCCATAAACCGACAGTGCTCTACTCTGCCCCTAAGCGGTATGAAATTGCTGACATTACCGTGAGTGGTATTGATGGTTATGAAGATTATGTGCTGATTGGTCTTTCAGGACTCTCTGTAGGACAGGTTATTATGGTTCCCGGTGATGAGATTACTAATGCGGTGAAGCGTTATTGGAAGCATGGGTTGTTCTCTAATGTGAGTATCACCATAGAGAAAGTTGTGGGTAACCAAGCTTATCTGAACATCGAGCTCACTCAACGTCCGCGTTTGTCGAAGGTAAACTATAATGGCGTGAAGAAATCGGAAAAGGAGGACTTGGAAGCCAAACTTAATTTCCGTGAAGGTGACAAGATTACCCCCAATATGATTGACCGCGCTAAGATTGTTGTCAGTCGTTATTTCGATGAGAAAGGCTTTAAGAATGCAGAGATTAGCATTATGCAGCGTGACGATGTAGCCGAAACGAATAGTCTTATCCTTGATATTAATGTAGATAAGAAGGAAAAGGTAAAAGTCAATAAAATATACATCACGGGAAACAATGCTCTTGACGAGAAACAGTTAAAGTGGGCGATGAAGAAAACCAATGAGAAGGGTAATTGGCGCCATATTTTCCGTCCTAAGAAGTTTATTGACAACCTCTATGCTGAAGATAAACAGTTGCTCATTGGTAAGTACAACGAACACGGTTATCGTGATGCACATATTGTGGTAGACTCTGTAGTGCCTTACGATGACAAAACGGTGGATGTCTATATCCAAGTGGAGGAGGGAAATCAATATCATATACGAGACATCAACTGGGTGGGTAACACGGTGTATGAGTCTGAAGGGCTGTCAGAGATGTTGCGTATGAACTCAGGTGATGTATATAATCAGAAGAAACTGAACGAACGTGTCAGTATGGACGAGGATGCCATCGGTAATCTATATTATGATAATGGATATGTGTTTGCACGGGTAGAACCTGTAGAGGTTAATGTTTCTGCTGATTCGGTAGACCTTGAGATGCGTGTGCTTGAAGGTCCCCAGGCTACGATAAATAGAGTACGCATTGCAGGTAACGATCGTCTGTATGAAAATGTGGTACGCCGTGAGTTGATGACCAAGCCGGGTGATCTCTTTAGTCGTGATGCTTTGATGCGTTCGGCGCGAGAGTTGCAACAAATGGGGCACTTCAATCCCGAGTCTATTTCGCCAGATGTGAAACCTGATGTGGCCAATGGCACGGTTGATGTTGATTGGATGCTTGAATCTAAGAATAATGACCAGATAGAACTTTCATTAGGTTACGGACAGACTGGTGTGATAGGTAAATTGGCATTGAAGTTTACCAACTTCTCAATGTATAATCTCTTCCATAAGTCAGATAACTATCGTGCTTTCATACCCCAAGGTGATGGACAGACCTTCTCGATTAGTGGACAGACCAATGGTACCTATTATCAGTCTTATAATGTGTCATTCCTCGACCCATGGTTTGGTGGAAAGCGCCCTAACTCGTTTTCGATAAATGCTTTCTATTCTTTGTCAACAGGTGTGAATAGTAATTATTATAACGAGGCCATGATGAATAACTATTACAACAGTTTGTATGGTTATGGTAACTATAATAATTATTATAACAGTTATGAATCATACTATGACCCGGACAAGTATTTGCGTATGTATGGCCTTTCGATAGGTTGGGGTAAGCGCTTGCATTGGCCCGATGATTACTTTACTCTTTATGGCGAACTCTCTTATACCCGATATGACCTTAACAATTGGGATTACTTTATTATCTCGAATGGTAGTAGCAATAACATCAACTTATCGCTTAACCTTGGACGTAGTTCTATAGATAATCCTATTTTTCCCCGTCATGGTTCGGATATTAGTTTTAATGTAGCCATTACTCCTCCTTACTCGCTTATTGATAATGTCGATTATAGGAAGTTGAGTGAGGTGAAGCCTACTGATGCTGCCTACAATCAAAGTCTGCGTGAGCGTTATAAATGGATTGAGTATCATAAGTGGAAGTTTAAGAGCAAGTTTTATACAGCTCTTACCGGTGGTCAGAAATGTCTTGTATTGATGGCTCGTGCTGACTTTGGCTTGCTCGGGCATTTCAATAAATACAAGAAGTCACCTTTCGAAACCTTCTATGTGGGTGGTGATGGCATGAGTGGATACTCGTATAACTATTACACCGATATGGTGGCGTTGCGTGGTTATGACAATGGAGCGATAGCAATGAGTGGTTATGCTTACTCGCGTTTTGCTATGGAGTTGCGCTATCCCTTGATGCTTGAGAATTCTACACAGATCTATGCGCTTGCTTTCCTTGAGGGAGGTAATGCGTGGGACGATGTGCGTAAGTTCAATCCTTTCGATATGAAACGCTCGGCTGGTGTGGGTGTACGTATCTTTCTCCCAATGATTGGTCTCATGGGTATTGATTGGGCTTATGGTTTTGATAAGATCAATGGCGTGACGAGCGGAAGTCAGTTCCATTTTACCCTTGGACAAGAATTTTAAACATTTAGCTCTTCAGTGAGTCTAAATAAATGTAATGCTAAATAAACGATGTGGATTATGAAGAAGAATCTTTTAATGACCGCTTTGCTCTGTTTTGTTTGTCTCACTTCAAATGCACAGAAATTTGCACTGATTGATATGGAGTACATATTGAAGAATATTCCTGCTTATGAGCGTGCCAATGAACAACTCAACCAAATCTCAAAGAAGTGGCAAAGTGAAGTGGAAGCGGTAGCTCTTGAGGCGCAGACCCTTTACAAGAATTACCAAAGTGAGGCTGTATTCCTTTCCGAGGAGCAAAAGATCAAGAAGGAAGAGGAAATCGTGGGCAAGGAGAAAGAGGCACAAGAACTGAAACGTAAATACTTCGGACCCGAGGGCGAGCTCTATAAGAAACGAGAAAGCTTGATGGCGCCTATACAGGACGAGATATACAATGCCGTGAAGGAAATTTCTGATTCTAAAGGTTATTCCGTAGTGGTGGATCGCGCTTCGGCAAGTAGTATCATCTATGCCTCCCCAAAGATAGATATTAGTAACGAGGTGTTGATAAAGTTAGGATATGCCAACTAAAAACACTACTTTTGTACTTTATAACGACAATTATTAATCATTAAATACATTAACATTATGAACAAGAAAATCATCGCCATGCTTTTCTTCATGGCACCCCTTGCACTCTTTGCGCAGAAATTCGGCCACTTGAACTCTGCTGACATTATTCAGGTAATGCCTGAGTACACAACTGCACAGACTGAACTCCAGAACCTTGAAAAGCAGTATACCAACGAGCTTCAGATGATGGAGGCGGAGCTTACGAAGAAGAGCGAGGCATATGAGGCTGAGAAGGCAACTCTCCCTGCCAATATTCAGCAGCGTCGTGAGCAGGAGTTGCAGGAACTCTATGGAAAGATGCAACAGTACTACCAACAGTCACAGCAAGAGTTGCAACAGGCATCACAAGAGAAGATGGCTATGCTGACCGAAAAGATTTCTAAGGCTATTAAGGAAGTAGGTGTTGCTGGTGGCTACCTCTATATCTTTGATGTAGCAAGTGGCATCCCCTATATCAGTGAGACTCTCAGTACTGATGTTACGGCTGCCGTAAAGGCTAAGTTGGGTATTAAGTAATCATGAAGAGAAATCTATTCATCCTCTTAGCTTTTATCTCTATGACTGCCATGGCTCAATCTCGATTTGGCTATGTCAGTTATAGAGAGATTGTCAGGATGTTACCTGAATACAGCATCGTTGAAGCCCATATTGATGAGTTGCAGGCAAAGTATGAGGCTGAGATAGAGCGTTCCGATCGTGAGTTTAATCAGAAATATACAGATTTCATTGAGGAACAAAGCCAGTTCCCTGATAATATTCGCATGAAGCGTCACAAGGAACTGCAAGAGCTCATGGAGAAGTCCATAGCCTTCAAGAAGGAGGTGAACCATGCTATGCGTGAGGCTCGTGCAGAGATGATGAAGCCTCTCTATGAAAAGATTGACGAGGCTGTGATGGTGTTGTGTGTTGATGGAGATTATGATTACATCCTCAATACAGATGAACGTGTATATATTGCCATCAACCCTCAGAAGGGCGAAGATATTACCGAGCAACTCAAGCAAGCACTAAAAATTGAATAGTCTGGAAAGAAATCAATAACACAACTCAAAAACTTAACTGATTATGCTCGCCTCTGGTCCTATAGGTGTTTTCGATTCTGGCTATGGTGGACTCACCATTCTTTCACAGATGCGCAGGCATCTGCCTGACTATGATTTCTTATATCTTGGTGACAATGCCCGTACACCTTATGGGACACGTTCGTTTGAAGTTGTGTATGAGTTTACTTCACAGGCTGTCAGAGCACTGTTTGATATGGGCTGTTCGCTTGTTATCCTTGCGTGTAATACTGCCTCGGCCAAGGCCTTGCGCACCATACAGCAGATAGACCTGCCTAAGATAGACCCACGAAAGCGTGTATTGGGAATCATACGTCCTACAGTAGAGTACCTGGGAGAGATTACAGAAACGCGCCACGTGGGTATACTTGCTACATCGGGTACTATCAAGTCGCAGTCTTATCCCTTGGAGATAAAGAAACTATTTCCCGATATAGTGGTTAGTGGTGAGGCGTGTCCTATTTGGGTTCCTTTGGTTGAAAATGACGAGGCTCAAAGTGAGGGTACAGATTTTTTCGTACGTCGACACATCGACAATCTTTTGGCAAAAGATGGTCAGATTGACACCATTATACTTGGTTGTACGCATTACCCAATCCTTTATGATAAGATACGCCAGTATACCCCTGAGCATGTTAGGGTTGTTATGCAAGGCGATTATGTGGGCCGTAGTCTTACCGACTACATGAGGCGTCATCCTGAGATGGATGGTCTTTGTACCAAGAATGGTACATGTCGATTTCTTACTACGGAGTCTGTGGATATATTCCGTCAATATGCCTCTATCTTTTTCGATGAGGAGATACAGGTCAGTAGCCTATCGCTGAAATAAATAATACAAACCTTGCTTCATAAAACACGAAATGCAAAAGCATACATCCATACAATTGTTTAGATACGAAGTCGCTGGGGGAGTTTCGGAGTATCATGCAATGTTACGTATTACGAATCCCCGTCTTACTTTTGTTGAACAGATTGAGAGTCTGCAGGCTGCTTATGAGCATTTGTTGAACAAAGAGCTTGTAGGTGCAGTGGCTGTATTTAAACGCTATTTTTTGAGCGATGCTGCTAATCAGGCAAACGTTTTGTTGGCAGCGCAGATTGAACGCTCAGATTGTGCGTTATCCATCGTTGAGCAGCCTCCATTGGATGGAACAAAGGTGGCTCTATGGGTGTATTTGCAGACCGAAGTGCAGACTCGCACACTTCCCCATGGAGATTATGAGGTGAGACACGGAGGATATCGCCATATATGGAGTGCACTGAATTTCAATAGGGCCTCAAAGTCAGAGTATCAGACTCGCCTTTTGCTCAATGACTACGTGATGCGTCTTGCCGAGCAAGGTTGCTCATTGGCAGATAATTGTATCCGTACTTGGTTCTTTGTACAGAATGTCGATGTCAATTATGGTGGTGTAGTGAAGGCTCGTAATGAGGTATTCCTCACTCAAAACCTAACAGAAAAGACCCATTTTATCGCTAGTACAGGTATTGCTGGTCGCCATGCAAATCATGAGGTGTTGGTGCATATGGATGCTTATGCCATTGATGGAGTACAACCGGAGCAAATACATTATCTCTATGCTCCTACACACCTTAATCCTACATATGAGTATGGTGTGAGTTTCGAGCGTGGTACGTACATCAATTATGGAGATCGTCGCCATGTATTCATCTCGGGTACAGCCAGTATTAATAATCGTGGAGAAATCATGTATGCTGGTGATATTCGAAAGCAAACCGAGCGTATGTGGGAGAATGTAGAGACGTTGCTTTCTGAGGCTGAATGTGGCTTTGAGCATGTTGGTCATCTCATTGTCTATTTGCGTGATATTGCTGATTATGCAGTGGTGGAGGAGATGTTTGAACAGCGATTCCCCAATATCCCCAAAGTATATTTGCTTGCTCCAGTATGTCGTCCAGGCTGGCTTATTGAGATGGAATGTATGGCGGTAAAGACCATCTATGATGAGGCTTACAAACCTTATTAATGATAACGCATAGATAAGATAACAAAAAAGAGGTGTACTTCAAGGATATCATAGGACAAGATAGCGCAACTTCTCTACTGCGTTCGGCAGTGGCCGAAGGACGTGTGCCTCATGCACAACTCATTGGAGGAGGAGAAGGGGTGGGTAAATTGTCTGTAGCCATAGCATATGCTCGTTATCTATGCTGTCCTAATCGTAATGGTGAAGATGCTTGTGGAGTATGCCCTTCATGTAAGAAGTTTGATAAACTAGCGCATCCTGATCTTCATTTTGCTTTCCCTATATATAAGAAAGATTCATCGAAGACACCACATAGTGATGATTTTATTGATAGGTGGCGTCAAGCTGTGGCGGAGAACCCCTACATGACGCTTAATCAATGGATGGACTATATTGGGGCTGAGAACCAACAAGGACTCATTTATGCTTCGCAGAGCGAAGAGATAATTAGGAAACTTACCTTGAAGTCAAGTGAAGGAGGATACAAGGTAATGATTATCTGGATGGCTGAGAAGATGAATGCAGAATGTTCTAATAAGCTTCTTAAGATGATTGAGGAACCACCTGCACAAACCGTATTTCTTCTTTTAAGTGAGAACTCCGATCTACTGTTACCTACCATACAGAGCCGTGTGCAGCGTCTTACGCTCCGTCCTATTGAGGAAGATGTCATTGCTTGCGCTCTGTGCGATAGATATGGACTCATTGATGCTGATGCTCGGCAGATAGCCCATGCCTCGGCAGGGAGTTGGTTGCAAGCGATAGAAGCAATACATTTAGGAGGCCGCTCGAAGGAGCACATCGAACTATTCATGACACTGATGCGTAAGTCGTATATGCGAGATCTCAAAGGCATGCGTCAGTGGGCTGATAAGGTGGCTGGAATGGGGCGCGAGCCTCAAAAGAATTTTCTTATTTATTGTCAGCGTATGATACGCGAAAGCTTTATCTGTAACTTCCATTGTTCTGAGATAAACTATATGAATGCCGATGAGACAAACTTTACTTCACGTTTTGCACCCTTTGTGAACGAGAAGAATATTTTCGGTATTATGGACGAACTGAGTGAGGCTCAGCGCCACATTGAGCAGAATGTCAATGCCAAGATGGTATTCTTCGATCTCGCGCTAAAGATGATAATGCTATTGAAACAATAAATCATTATCTTTGTAGCATTAAACTCAAAAGAACAGAACATTTAACCAAACATAAAAACTATACATATGAAACTACTATCAAGCATCACATTAGTTTTGGCCCTCATAGTTGCAGCACCTTCCTCTGTCTATGCAAAAAAGAAAAAGGAAACGAAAAAAACGGCTTCGCTTACTTCGATACTGAAGAAAGATTCGTTATCTGCCTATAACGATATCGTTAAAGATGCAACCGTTAGCAAAGGACTCTTCAATGTTTATTTCAACGAGAAGACGGGTAAAGTATATTTTGAAATTCCTCAGGAGGCATATTCTCGCACATACATGCTTTCAAGTCGTATTTCTGCCATAAGTGATACGCGTGATTATGTAGCAGGGCAGATGCATGTTGATCCCCTCTTGATAAGATTCACGACGGATGGTCGCAATGTTTATATGCATCAAATTCAGCATATAAATACTATTGATGAGAAGGATCCCATAGCGCCAGCATTCGAGCGGAATAACCTTGACCCAGTGTTGAAAGGTTTTAAGATTCAAGCCAAGAAAGGCGAGGATGTCCTCATTGATATGACTGCATTTTTCGGGACAAACGAGAAGTGTATCAGTCCGATAAAGAACTCTAATCCAATTGCTAAACTGTTAGGTGGCAGTGACGGTATAAAGGGAACATTCCAGACAGCAGCATCTGGTATAAGTGAGGTGAAAGCCTTTGAGAATAACATTGAGATTAAGTCCTTGCTATCGTTTATTACGACCGGTATCATAGAGAAACCGTATTCTATTAGCATGCATCGCTCATTCTTCGTTTTGCCAGAGGAGCCGATGGCTATCCGTTTACAGGACAATAGAGTGGGATATTTCTATAACAACAAGAGCGTATTTTCTTCGAATGCTGATCGTATAGAAGAAAAAAACTACATCAATCGTTGGAGATTGGAACCGAAACCGGAGGATAGAGAAAAATATTTCAATGGAGAGTTGGTAGAACCTCAGAAACCCATCGTGTTCTATGTAGATTCTGCATTCCCCGAGAAATGGCGCAATACGATTAAGGAAGGTATTGAGGTCTGGAACTATGCTTTTGAAACGGCGGGATTCAAAAACGCTATCGTCGCTAAGGATTATCCGAAGAATGATAGCATATTCGATCCTGATGATATGAAGTATAGTTGTTTCAGATATGTAGGAACCAACACTGCTAATGCCATGGGGCCGAGTTATACTGACCCAAGAACAGGTGAAATTCTTTCTGCTGATGTCATTTGGTATCATAACATTCTATCACTGCTCCATAATTGGCGATTTATACAGACTGGAACAGTAGACCCGAGGGTTAGAACGACCAAATTCAGTGATGAGGTTATGAACGAAGCCATAAAGTATGCAGCAGCACATGAAATTGGACATACGCTCGGACTGATGCATAATATGGGTGCAAGTTATTCTTATCCCGTGGAGAAATTACGTGACCCTGAGTTTACACAGAAATATGGAACCACGCCAAGTATTATGGACTATGCACGCAACAACTATGTGGCACAGCCTGGCGATATGGAGCGCGGAGTAAAACTGACACCTCCAGACCTTGGTGTATACGATATATATGCTATAGAATGGGGATACAGACTCATAAAGGATGCAGATAATCCTGAAGAAGAAAAGCCCGTACTTGATAGTTGGATTGCAAAATATGCTCATGACCCAATGTATGAGTTTGGAGCGCAACAGTTGCTCGGAACAGTAGACCCTACCGACCAGACAGAAGACCTCGGTAATGACCATATATTGGCAAGCAACTATGGTATAAGCAATCTCAAAGTCCTTTTGGCTAACCTGGAGGCGTGGACTCTTGAGGAGGGACAGAGATACGATGAGGTAGAGAATGTATACATGGAGGTGACAAAGCAGTATGGAAGATATGTGAAGCATGTTATCCCATACGTTGGAGGTATCAGATACGAAGAGATAAGGCAGGGAGATGGAAAGGCCTCAGGGAAACACTATATTGATAAAGAATACCAGAAGAAAGCCATGCTATGGCTGGTCAATGAGGCTCGCACCTATGAAACTTGGCTGACACCGCGCACCTTGATTGATAAATTGGAGTTAAATATGGATGTGAACAATAAACTTGGCACACAGATTATCTCTTCGCTCATCAATGGTACCGTTCTGTATAGGATAAAGGATGGTGGTGAGGCTGATCCTAAGCATAATTATAAGATTGACGACTACCTCAATGATTTTACCAATGCCGTATTTACAGCACCCAAAGCAGGCGTGCTGAGTGACACGGATAAGAATTTGCAAAGTGTAGCAATAGCACAGATGATAAAGAATCTTTCTTTAGAAACATCTGCGGCAGTGAAGAGTTCTGCACTTAATGATTACGTAGAGTTAGACAATGATTGTCATGATACAATGGTTCCATGTAGTCATCACATATGCGATGGAACAAGATCATTCGCTCGCATAAACCTTGGTGTGTCAAGTCTGACAAAAGACGAGTTCGGATCCATCATGATGGGACGCCTCCAAGTTGTATTACAGAAGTATAAGACATACCGTAATACAGCCAAAGGTACGACAAAGGATTTTTATGACTATCAGATTCTTAAGATAGAACGCGCACTGAAGAAGTAAATGACGCAAACTTATCATTACAAAGTTTATGGCTAATATGAAATCCATCATAATAACGTTGATTATTGCCGTCTTTCACACGACATTTGCCGTAGCACAAGAGGACATAATCACGGGAAAGGTGCTCGATACTGGCGGCGAGCCATTAATCGGAGTACACATAAAGTGGAAGAACCAGAAAGTAGGAACCGTCACGGACCTTGAAGGAAACTTTGCACTTCCTGCTTCTAAGGCAAAGGCAGTACTCGTCGTTTCTTACATGGGCTACAAGACGCAGGACGTGCATGTTGAGAAGGGACAACGTATCGTGAATGTCACCCTTGCAGATGATGCACAGAATCTTGATGAACTGGTAGTCGTAGGATATGGTATACAGAAAAAATCATCAATAACAGGCTCTATCGAAACCATCAAAGCGGAAGACCTACTCATGATGCCCACCACAAACCTCGATCAGGCACTCACAGCACAGGTGGCTGGTCTGCAGGTGATGCAGTCGACAGGTGATCCCAGTACGGCCAAAGAGTCGACAATCAGGCTCAGAGGTATCAATGATGCTCCACTGCTCGTTATTGATGGTGTGCCACGATTCGGCACGACAACATCGGATGGCGAGATGCGCCTCTCTGATCTTAATCCTGATGATATAGAGAGCGTTACTATTCTCAAGGATGCCGCATCAGCGGCAGTGTATGGTGCCCGTGCAGCAAACGGAGTCATTCTTGTCCAGACCAAGAAAGGTAACGATGGTGGCAAAGTGAATGTTAACTATCGCGGCCAGTACAATGTGCAGCAAGCAACGCAGATGCCAGAGTTCTTGGATGCATATGAGTTTGCCCTGCTTTTCAATAGAGCGGTAGAGAACACTCCTGGAACGACTGTAGAAGCATATACGCCCGAGCAACTTGAGATGATACGCAACAATTCGGCACCGAATATCTATGCCAATGAGGACTACCTGAGTTACCTTAACAATACCGGATGGTCTACAACGCATAGCGTCTCAGTCAATGGAGGAAGCAAGGCGGTGAAGTATTATATCTCTACAGGCTATGCTGACAGTAAAGGTATATATAGTGGAATAGGACGTAGCCGACTCAACTATATGGGAAAGATAGATGCAGAACTGGCTAAAGGATTGACACTCTCATTTGCTTCAAACGGTTCACGTAGCAATGCACAGAACAGCAGTTACTACACCATAGACAATGCCTATGCCTTCTCCCCATTGCAAGTAGTGAGATTCGAGAATGGCGAACTGGCCAGCATTAATGGTTCCAACCCACTCATTAATGTTGAAGGCTTGGGAGGCTACATCAAAGATAAGAGCAAGATGAACACCGTCACGGCCAACCTCAATTGGAATGTGCCATTTGTCAAAGGTCTCTCTATCTATGCCCGTGGTACATTTGATGACAATACACGCATAGAGACTACTTTCGAAAAGCCGGTCACGCTTTATACATACGACAGCGTTACAGATACCTATGCTGCAGATGCTAACACGATATATCCCACGGCTAAGGTGTCGCTGGAACAGGACGACCGCTTCTTTGATAGCCAACTCTACGAAGCCGGTATGAACTACATGAGGACATTCGGAGAAAAGCACGATGTGGAAGGAACTTTTGTCGCGAACTATCAACGCACTCATACACAATACGTGTATGCCACGAATTTGGATAAGAGTATTTATCCGGAGGTATTGGGTAATGCACAAACGGCTGAACTTTATGGCGACGAAATGTACAATCAACGAGCATCACTCATTGGTCGTGCTAAATACGGATATGACAATAGATACTTCGCTGAGTTCAGTTTCCGTGTGGATGGTAGCAACAACTTCCATCCTGACCATCGTTGGGGCTTCTTCCCTTCGTTCTCTGGAGCATGGGTTGTTTCAAACGAACCTTTTTTCAAGAACTGGAATCAGAATGTTCTGAGCAATGCCAAAATCCGTCTGTCTACTGGATGGCTCGGAAATGATGGACTTGTCGGAGCATACTCTTATCTCAAGACATACACGGAGACTGATGGTTATAATATAGGTGGTAATTATCGACCGGGATTGTATATGACAAGTAACCCCAACATTAATTTAACATGGGGACGGACACACGACTACAACGTGGCTTCCGACCTTGGATTCTGGGGCGGTCGTATCGGCATGACATTTGAATATTTCCTCCGCTACGAGACGGATAAGATCACTACAGCGCCCGATTACCTATACCCACCCACTACAGGTGTGGATGGTAATGTGCCAAGCCAGAATTTCAGCGAACTGAAAACATGGGGATGGGACTTTACGCTCAACCATCGCAATACAATAGGTAAACTGAAATATAACATCGGTGTTATCCTCTCTAAATCGGATGATGAATATCTCGACTATGGTGACGAGAGTGCGCAATTGCCCAATCTGCGTCGCAAGGGGCGTAGCAGTTTAGTGTGGACTATGTATGAAGCAAATGGTCTCTTCCAGACTCAAGAAGAAATTGACAACTATGGCATCGATCAAGATGGGCAGAAGAATGCTACTATTGCTCCTGGTGACATTAAATATGTCGACAAGAACAATGACAAGAAGATTGATGCCAATGATCGTATCTATGTAAAGAACTCATCGCATCCGGATATGGACCTTGGTCTGAAACTGAACATCTCATACAATGGATTCTTCATCAATGCGCTGCTGCAAGGCGAACACGGGTATCAGCAGAATATCAACGAAAACTACTCCCTTGAGAACAGCACTTTGCAGAAGTTTCAGCGTTATCATCTGACTGAGACCTGGACCCCAGAGAATCCCAATGCCAGATATCCAAGAATTAAGTTTGCCACCACGAATGACAACAATCGTAAGGCCTCTACATTCTGGATTCAGGATTGCAACTTCATGCGTCTGAAATCGCTCAATATAGGTTATCAGTTCCCCAAGAAGTGGGTCAAGAAGTTGGACCTTTCATCGGCTAGCATCGCATTCCAGGCCAGCAACTTGTTCACGATAAGTAACCTGAAGTACATGGACCCGGAATCTTTACGTGGATATCCCATACAGAAGTCATACGGAGCGACACTCAATCTTAGTTTCTAACGACACATAGCATAATAGAATGAAACCTCTTACAATAAAATCTGCTGCTGTTACCGTCATCATTGCCTTACTGACACTGACCAGTTGCAATAAACTCTTTGATGATGGGCCATATAATAAGATTTCAGTAGAGAAGGTATGGACTAATAGCATGCTTCTCGATGAATATGTCAACGGATGGTATCGCAATATGAACCACGGATTCAAGACTCTCGTTCCGACCCATGCTATGCTGAAAGGAATCAGCAGATACTATCTGCCTTGGTTCGGAGACCAACTCAGTGTCGGAAATACAGATTGGTTCAATGCTGGATATGGTGACATACTGAAGGCCAACGAATCTAGCGTCACTTTATGGGCACGAAACACATGGAGTTCGCATTATAATCAGATACAGTATATAAATACCTATTTTGAGAATAGTGAACAGGTTATCGATCCCGAACAAAAGAAAAGAATAGACGGAGAAGCACACTTCATGCGTGCATACTACTACTATATGCTATGGCGTAGTTATGGCGGTGTATTCATCATTGACCATACCTTTGACCCGTTAAAGAAGGATGAGAAGTTCCCCAGAGCATCGTACGACCGAATGGTGGAATTCATCGTTGATGAGGCCAATAAAGCTGCAACACTGCTACCAACAGAATATGAAGCCACCAATGTGGGCAGAGCAACAAAAGGTGCAGCACTCATGCTAATTGCGAAGACCTATTTATGGGCCTCAAGTCCTGTGTTCCAGAACCAGAAAAAGGCGTATCTCGGATTTACGGATGACAAGAGCGAAGCCATGCTTGCCCAAGCGAAAGAGGCATACGAGGCACTCTTTGCTCTCGAGAAGTATGATCTTATTCCCATCAGTGCGACTACTCAGGATGGCATAAAGAACGAGTACCGCAAGATATTCTTGACTAAGAACAGCCAAGAGTCCATTTTCGAGATTCAGCATGCTGATGATGGCGACTATGCCAACAAGTTTGGTCACAAACTTGACCGTGACGCAGCATCTCCCTTCTTTACAGGCACAACGGCTGCATATACCCCCACACACAACCACGTGATGGAGTATGGCATGCGCGACGGTATGACATACGATGAAAAGAATCCCTATGAGAACCGTGATTATCGATTCTATGCTAATGTATTGTATCACGGAGCGGTATTCCGTAACCATGTCATGGATATAGCGACCACTGATGGTGTAGCAGGCGAGGATATTACCAAATACGGCACATCAACCTCTGCCGCTGTAAGCCGAACAGGTTACTATCTCGGCAAATTTGTAGACGAGGGAACAACTATAGACAATAATGACACTTTTGCCTCATCACAGAACTACATCATTTGGCGATATGCTGAGGCTTTGCTCGACTATGCCGAGGTGATGTACAGACTGGGTAAGCATACTACTGCGTTGGAATACATCAACGAGATTCGTCAACGTGTACATATGGATCCTCACACTGATATTACGTGGGAGAAGATTGTCAACGAGAGACGCATCGAGATGGCTTTTGAAGAGACAACTTACTGGGACTTCTTCAGATGGGGCACGGCAGTAGAGAAACTGAACGGACAAAGCAATCCCCTTAAAAAGTTGACCATAACCATCGAGAATAGAGAGACTACATATACAGAAGAAAACCTTAATGGCCGTTTCCCTGGTAGGGTTCGTGTATTCCAAAAGAAACAGTATTATCTACCTATTCCGTGGGCTGACATAAAATATCATGGAGTAGAGCAAAATCCTGATTGGACGGAGGTATGATGAACTGTACATCATCACAATATATTACATTAATTACATAAAAAATTAACAACTATGATTAAAAAAGCATTTTACATTTTGACCGCAGCAATTGCGTTGTCTTTCGCTTCTTGTAATGAGAACGGTGGTGAAGAAACACCTCAGGTTCCAGAGGCTACTCCAGGAGAAAGTGAGGACGTTCAAGAAGAGGGAGACACAATCCAAACAGACAAAAAAGTTTTATTCGAAGTTTCAGACCTTGATGAAGATGGATGGATCTGGTTTGACACCGCTGAAAAGATTGAGAAATATATCGGTGTGATTAATGAGACCAACTATTTGGTTGATCCGAATGGAAAGCCTATACAATTGGTTTATGCAGACATCTATCCTGACTATCCTGCATCGGAAGCCTCTGAAAAGTTTGTAGGTGCAGGTACAGATGGTGAGACAGGCTCTGAAGGTTCACGCACCGGGGCAATTATGCTTCAACCCTCATCAGGATCAAATGTTGATGGAGGAGGTTTTGTTGTGTGCATGCCCTCATGTCACTCTTATGCCATCTGCTATTCAAGCAATAGTAAGGTGATGGCAAGAATCTTGGCAACAACCAATGTAAAGTCTGCAATGTCTCAATGGAATGCTGAGGGAAGTATTGACAATGAGGATGGTTGGAGAGTTATTAGCGCAACATACACTACCATCTTCAAACGTCTGCCTGCTGGTATAAACACGTGGGACGGATTGGAGGAACTTAATAATGGTTACGAGCCTATAGTTACGATGAAATCTGAAGACCCAATATACGCTTGGTTCCAAAATGGCACAAAAGACACAGTCTACATTCATGGAATCAAAGTCGTGACAAAGGAAGAGGCGATTACTCCGCAAAACTAAGAACCATTCAATTAAACAATAAATAAAGCGGTGGATTGATTCCACCGCTTTATTTATATCTAGTCTTGCGAAAGAGCTTAGCGAATGATAATTTTCTTTATCGTACCATCGCTATACTTTACGATATTCATACCCTTCTGTATTCGCTCCATCTGTACACCGTTGGCATTATATATGCTTACGATGGTTTGTTCTTCAGAAATGGCGTCTATAGCGGTGTTATCATTTGATGGCGGCATGATACCGATTACCATAGACTGATTGTTGCAGAAGTTATTCTCCCCTTCGAGTAGGTCTATATCGTAATAGTCATTATCGCTGCCACGCCATCCCCAGTTGATGTGCACCTTACCTGTGGCATCGTATCCATCAAGAACAAAAGCATGTCCGCCAGATTCTGGGCTGTTACCAGAATAGAAGATGGGGCGACCATTGGAGAGTTCGTTGAAGATAAGATCCATCCACTCCTCCTTGCTGTAATCACTGCGTGAAACGTAGCGGATCTCCTCTTCCGAATAACGGAAATTCTCCACCATATTTCGTGGGATATTGGCATACGCAAAAGCCGAACTTCCTGAAATGGCATAAATGGTACCTACAGATACACCTGCATGGAAGAGTAGGGTAGCCACTGCGTCAGCCTCTTCATCGGTATAGGTTTTATAACTTCCGAGGCGGACATAACTATCCTTCATTAACTCCCATTTATATTCTGTATTCTCAAAGTCTGCGGAGATGGCCTCCGATAGCCCAAATGGTTGATATGATTTATATCCCTTACCTGTCTCAGGATAGTTATAATACTTCATTATTTGTCCTAAGGCAAGTGCTACACAGCCTACCGGGCAATTCTCCTGCTCACCTGAGGAATTTGCTCTTGTCGGGCAATATTGGTTGTATGGAGCATTCTGTCCCCATGTCGTTTTCAGTAGGGGCTGTACGCTGGGTTTGTATTCTGACCCTGGTGCGACAAGTTGTGCTGCTGCTCCAGCCAGTATGGTGAACAACGCGATGAATGCGGTAATCGTTCTTTTAAGCATATATGTTCTGAGTTCTATTGCGGATAAGACTTGAGGTGTTCTGAGTGAAATTCCCCAAATAAAAGGCTCTTGTCGCCTTCTATTTGGGGAAAGTCTTTATACTTTATTCCTATTAGCGGATTACCTTTATGGCCTTTCCGTCAGCTGTCTTCACAATGTAAAGACCCTTTGGCATTTCAGATATGGCAGCAGCGCGCTTGATGAGTTTGCCATCTACAGAGTAGATGTCGCCTGCCAACTCTTCAGTAGCCTTCACATTATCGATTCCTGTATCCACAGACTTTACAGTTACTGCCACAGTCTTGAAGATGTTTGTGCCAGTAAACTTGGGAAGTGCCTCAGTTGACATTGTGCAGTATACTTTCTGTGTCTGCTCCTTGACGAAGGTGAACACACCTGCCTCTTCGGTATAGTCTGTACCTGCTACAAG
>JAZKYH010000016.1:0-12385 GCA_045612065.1 Bacteroidaceae bacterium | reverse complement strand
GAGAGCAAGAAACTGGGAAACATATTGAGATTTGGAGACTTTATCAAAGAGAACGACGGGAAGAAACCTGTCAGTAAGGTCAAGTCAGTGAAAGAGTATGTTAAACTTCGCGAAGACTACATACACTCCTTTATAGACGAACACGAACGAGATGTAGAACCAGAAGAAGAGGAATGACCACCTTCACAATACATAAAAACTATCTTCATTATGCAGCCGCCATTATGGTGGCTGTTTTTTGCAAATTCTTTTATTATTTTTGTTAATTGTTGGTTCTTTTGCTAACTTTGCACATTGAAATTAGGTAAATTGGGTAATGAATAGTCCTTTTAAGACATACTGCAACAAGAGCAACCTCCTTGTTAAATTGGAGGTATCATTGCTTGCAATGCTTACCCCCCCCTATAAATATATTGATAATCAAATAATTAACCGCAATAACGCGGTTAAAAGTCATAATTGGCATTACCACTGGGCATATTTACTGCTTTGTGTGTAATGCCTTTTCTGTATGCAATATTCTAAAACAGTTTTATATTTTAACAATTAAGATTATGAAGATTTTTAAGTTTATGACACTTGCCCTCGTGGCAATGTTGGGTTTCAGCAGTTGTTCAGAAGACTGCGACCACGATTTTATTGAGGTAGATTACAGCAAAGACCTTGTCGGCACTTGGACTTGTCTTACTGCTGACTATGCAGAGGCTTTGGTTATCAAGGCTGATGGTTCAGTGGTTTCAACAGGCGTAGAAAATGGTGAGTATTGGGATGGTGTAAAGGGTAGTATCAAGACTACCAACAACAAGATGACCTTGCTTTTTGAGGACAACGACAACTACGAGGGACGTTTTGAAATGATTTGCGGTGAGGCTTTCACTATCTTTGACGAAAATGGCAAGCACCTTACTTATCGCTATTGCGAGAACGACCTTGCTGATGAGGTTGTAGGTATGTGGGTATCTACTGACAATTCATCTATTGAGGAACATAATGTGCTTATTCAGACATTCTATGAGAATGGCAAATCAACATTTACGGGTTTCGGTGAAATAGATGGTGAGATTGTCAAGAATAAAGAAACCAACTACAAGGTTTGTGGTGATGTGAGTTTCCAAGAGATTAATGGTAAATATATTGCGTGGAGAGTGGCAATTTCTCATAATGGAACATCATTGGGTGATATTATGACTAATACTAACGGTGATTTTACTTCTACTTGGCTTCGCATCAAGCAGTCTCTCGACCTCGAAGGTCAGAACTACAACTACATCAAGACTTATGTTAGCAATGTAAAGGGTGAGGATAAGGATATTGACTTTATGGGCTACACTTTCAACTTCGCAAAGATGGACGGCTCTGGCTTGGATAAGATGTTGAAGGCTCTTCTCTTCGCTGTTGAGTTCCCCGATGCAAACACCCTCGGCTACTCTTATCAGATGAACGGCAACAAGGAGACTTACAAAGCCGATATAGAGGTAGAGGGCAACACTATGACCATCAAGATGAGCGAGAAAGTGGCTACATTGAAGGATGTTGTGCTTTATGCTTTTCAAGATGCAGATTGCAGCCAGATGCATTTCTATATGCATAAGACCGCATTCGTTAATTTCTACACCAATATGCAGGCTATGTTGATGGAGGCTACTGACGAGCAGTTTGACATCAATAATGCAGAGGCTGTAAATGCTATCTACGATAACATCAACAATGCGGTTGAGACCATCAATGTAAGTTTGGTAATGAGCAAGTAAGTAATCAGCGACCAACATAAACAAGCAATGCCCTGTGTTTGATACACGGGGCATTTTTTGTGGGGTTAAAGTTTTTGAGAAATATTTCGGTGTATAACAAAAATAAAAATTATTTTTTTGTTATCTTTGCACGAAAATTATCCTCCACGAAGAAGAGGAGTAATAGATTTTGAGAGATTTTAAGGATAATTAAAAATATAGTTTAACACACTTCAATATGTCAAACACTGCCCAGATACTGCCCCAACGAAATAGTTCGCTATATATAGTTGGTTATCAGGGAGTGGCGAGGTTGAAAAACTTCTTTGATGAGGAGGAATATTAAACAACAGGCCTCTAAAATCCAAGCGTTTAAGCGATTTACATGGGTAACTTCCGGGTTACCCATGTATCATTTTAGGGCATTTTAGATGTTAAAAAGACCCACATTTTACCCATTAGTTAACCCAGCGCTGCTCCTCAAAGTAAAGAAAGAGAAGTACAATCTGAAGAGTTGAGACAGTTGCACGGAGTGACGGATAAGTTGTTTGGAGATTTTGTGGTTCTCACAACTCAGAGGTAGACTACAATTGTAATAAGTATGTGCCTAATTCGAAACGCCACATGATTTTCCGAGATGTAGCATACCTTACATTTATTTTCATTCGTAGCGTTTTTACAAATTGATTTCGTTTTCTTGTAAATAATCAAATTTAGAACAATGAAAAAGACACTGACTATACTGTTTCTCGCACTGATGGCGTGCGAAGTGGTAGTGGCCAAGAGCCCCATAGAGATAAAGGTCATTTCATATAACATACGCACCATTGCACGTGATGGAGACAACAACTGGGAGAATCGTCGACATGCAACGCGCAATATGCTGAATCGGCATAACCCCGACCTCTTTGGTCTGCAAGAGGCAATGATGCCGCACTTGAAGTATCTCGACAAGTTTTTCCCACAGTATAGTCGTGTGGGCGTAGGACGCGATGATGGCAAGATGGCTGGCGAGGTAATGGCCATCTATTATAATACAGAACGCTTCGATCTGCTCGATAGCGGAACATTTTGGCTGAGCGAGACTCCCGACAAGATAACCAAGGGATGGGATGCAGCTTGCTACCGTACGGTGACTTGGGTGAAGGTACGCGACAAAGAAAGCCGAAAGAGGTTCTACTATTTCAACACACACCTTGACCACAAAGGGCGGATGGCGCAGACCGAGTCTATCAAGCTGATTGTAGAAAAAATCAAAGAGATTGCAGGACCAAAAGCAACCGTGATACTTGGTGGTGACTTCAATGTAGTGCCCGAGGATGAAATCTTCGCTCCGCTAAATGAGTTTATGCATACGGCACGTACCACAGCAAAGGTAACTGAAAAGAAGGGTACTTTTAACGGATTTAGCAAACAGAAGAGACGCAGCGTGATAGATCACGTGTTCTACCGTGGCCGCAAAGTCAAATGCAGCGAATACCATGTGCTCGATAGTGATTACGGTGCTCCGTATATCTCAGACCACTATCCGGTGGAGGTTGTGCTTACGTTCTAAGGTTGCTATCAAAACCCCAGCATCTCGTGGACATTGTTGATGGCGGACTCGCTGAGAGTCTTAAAATGGGGTAAAGATGGAACAATCATCATCGTATAAGAAAGATATGGAGTCATACAAAAAACAAGGCCAAAAGGGAATCAGCCTGTTAAAGAAAGGAATCTCATTTAGTAATATATCTGCAATCTGTGACACATCAGAGCAATACCCTAAGAAAGATTGGAGAACTGGTCTTAAATGAGTGATTTAGTTTGGCGATTAGGTCAATAATATCTATCTTTGCGCTATTAAAAGTTAATAACACCAATATGATACAGAAATGTACGGTGGTAAACAGTGGGGATATAAGGAATTACATTCTATCCCATTAGTTGAGCCAATGATAGTGATACACACCCAACGTATTAAGAACAAAATTGATAGGAGCAAAGAACATATTCTTCGACGAGAAAGAATTTTGGCCCATAGACAATTAACTTTTTAGCATTACAATTGGGTAACCAAAGTTACCCAATTGCTCTTTGTACAATAAATGGGAAGATTATTCAAAAGTAAACTTTTCGGACGCTTGGACAGGTACATCATCACGAAGTTCCTGGGTCATTACTTCTTCTCCATTGCCTTAATCATTTCCATCGCCGTAGTGTTCGATTACAACGAGCACATCGACAAATTTGTTGCCAACAATGCTCCGTGGAGGGGTATTGTCTTTGACTATTACCTTAATTTCATCCCCTACTTCTCTAACCTTTTCAGTCCGCTGTTTGTATTCATCGCGGTCATTTTCTTCACCTCGAAACTGGCTGACAACTCCGAGATTATCGCCATGTTCTCTACGGGTACGAGCATACACAGACTGCTGTTCCCTTACATGTTCTCCGCCTTACTCATCGCCATCCTCACCTATGGCTTAGGAGCCTATGTCATCCCCAAAGGCAATGTGGTACGCCTCGAGTTTGAGAACACCTACAAGAAAAAGAAAAAAGTAGAAACCGCCCGCAATATCCAGATGGAGGTAGAACCCAACGTAATAGCCTATATCGAGCGTTTTGAGAGCAGCAATAACACAGCTTACCGCTTCTCACTGGACAGTTTTGAGGGCAACTCCATGAAATCCCATTTCACTGCACGAACCCTGGTCTATCTCGGTAATAAAGAGAACCCCTACCAATGGAAAGCCAAGAACTGGCAACACCGTGTCTTTACCGACACATTGGAACATATCACCAGTGGCCTACAAGTTGATACTCTCATACAGATTGACCCTTATGATCTGCTTATCTCGAAGAACCAACAGGAGACACTTACCTCCCCTCAATTAAAACAATACATCGACAAACAACGTCGACGTGGCATCGCCAATATCAAGGAGTTTGAGCTCGAATATTATAAACGCATAGCCACTTCGTTTGCAGCTTTTATCCTTACGCTCATCGGGCTCTCACTTTCAGCCAAGAAAGTCAAAGGCGGAATGGGGTTGAACCTCGGAATCGGTATTGCACTCAGTTTCGGATACATCGTATTCCAGACCATCTCATCCACTTTTGCTGTCAGCGGAAGCATGTCTCCCATTGCAGCGGTGTGGCTTCCCAATATAACATTTCTCATTATCGGTGTATACCTTTATTGGAAAGCGCCAAAGTAAACTTAACACATGGATTTCTACGATCTTGACTTAAACGATGACGTACTCGATGCACTTGATGCAATGAACTTCACCACTTGCACCCCCATCCAGGAGCATACAATACCTCCATTGCTTGAGGGACGCGATCTCATAGGTGTGGCACAGACTGGTACAGGAAAGACTGCAGCTTATCTGTTACCTATCCTCAGCATGCTCAGCGACGGTGGTTACCCCGACGATGCCATCAATTGCATCATCATGTCACCCACCCGCGAGTTGGCACAGCAAATTGACCAGGCCATGGAAGGTTTTTCCTACTACGTTCCCATAAGCAGCGTAGCCGTATATGGAGGCAACGATGGAATTCGCTACGAGCAGGAACGTCGTGGCCTCGCACTTGGCGCTGACGTCATCATCGCTACACCGGGACGCCTCATCAGCCATATCTCATTGGGAAATGTAGACCTCTCTCGCACCTCGTTCTTCATCCTTGACGAAGCCGACCGTATGCTCGACATGGGATTCCATGAGGACATCATGCAAATTGCCAAACAGCTACCCGAGAAACACCAAACCATCATGTTCTCGGCCACTATGCCAGACAAGATACAGAAGCTCGCCTCCAGTATCCTGCGCAATCCCGTAGAGGTGCGCCTCGCAGTAAACAAGCCTGCCGAAAAGATTGTGCAGACAGCCTATGTGTGCTACGAGACACAAAAGTTAGGTATTATCAAAAGCCTCTTCAAGGATACCAAGCCCGAGCGTGTCATCATCTTCTCATCCAAGAAGACCAAGGTAAAGGAGATTGCCGCGGCTTTCAAACGCATGAAACTCAACGTAGGCGAAATGCACAGCGACCTCGACCAAGCACAACGCGATGTGGTGATGCGAGAGTTCAAAAGCGGACGAATTGATATCCTTGTGGCTACCGACATCGTTTCGCGCGGCATTGACATCGACGACATACGTCTTGTCATCAACTACGATGCTCCGCGCGACTGCGAGGACTATGTGCATCGTATCGGCCGCACTGCTCGTGCTGGCGCCGAGGGATGTGCCATCACCTTTGTTGCCATCGATGATCAAACACGCTTCGCAGCCATCGAAGAATTCATCGGCCGTGAAGTTCATAAGTTACCCCTTCCTGAGGGACTGGGCGATGCCCCCGAATATAATCCAAAGAAAGCCAATGGACGCGACAAAGGCAGCAAGGGCAAAAGCGGCCATAACAAGGGGCGAGGTAACCGAAAAGGTACTCATCGTGGAGGAAATGAGAAACGCAACAACAATACTTCGAAGGCCCAAAACCACAAGAAAGACGAGACTGCCAATAACAAAAATTAGACAAAAAGATTTCTCAGACCTACAAATTTAAGGTACAAATAAAAGAGGGGATTAGCCATTGGCTAATCCCCTCACTTCTTATCACTTCACCACAGTTTTTCGTCCGTTGATGATGTAGGTTCCAGGATCCAATCCTTGAGTAGACTTGGCATTCAGTCTCACGGGACGACCAGCCACGTCGTAAATCATCAACAAAGGTGTATCCTCTGCCTGTTCTATACCCGTAGCAGACTTTACTGTTACCACACAAGTCACAGAGTAGTCATCCGTCTTAGCTGTGATAATAGTAGTTCCCTCAGCTTTGGCAGTCACGACTTTTCTCGCAATAGTAGCAACTTTTACATTCGAAGAGCTCCATGTAACAGTCTTGTTATCTGCATTCTCCGGCAACACAGTTGCAGAAAGTGTCACCTTCTCGCCTACAGCAAGTTCCACCTCGGTGTAATTCAGGATGATATCCGTTACAGGAATGTAGCGTTTTTTCACTGTCACAACACAAGTTGCTTGTCTGCCACCAGCCTTGGCTGTAATGGTCACCGTTCCAGGAACAATAGCCGTCACCACGCCATCCTCTACGGTAGCGACGCCAGCATCCGAGGTCTCCCAAGTTACGGCTTTGTCATCAGCGTCCTCAGGCATCACAGTGGCAGTAAGGGTCAACTCATCACCCTCCGTTATGGTAGCTGTAGACTGGCTCAAGAGTATACCCATCACCGCCACATAGCGTTTTTCGACGGTTATTACACAAGTAGCCTCCTTGTCTCCAGCCTTAGCTGTGATGACTGCCTCACCCGGTGCTACAGCCGTCACCACACCACGAGCAACGATGGCCACGGTATTGTCCGAGGTTGTCCATGTCACCGTCTGGTCTGTAGCGTAGCTGGGAGCTATCGAGGCCTGCAAAGCCAGCGCCTCACCAGCCATCAGTGTGGCAGTGCTATAATTGAGAGTCAGCTCAGCCACCTCCACGATGGGGAATTTCTCAAGTGCCGCCTTGGCGTTGAATGTCTTGGCCGGACGGATAACGAACGAGTTGCCTCCATCAGGAGTTGCATAGTCATTGATGACCAACTGACGTTCGTTGTTCACATTAATGTAGTGCGACTCATCGAAGTAGGCCACATAAGTCGTGTCATACGCACCCTCCTTGAAATATATAGGATCTGTAGGCGATTCGACAAGCTTACCCTCCTTATTTATAAACTTCTTTTCCATCGCATGATAGAGATAGTGAGTGGCACCCTCATCGTTGGTAAGGAAGGCAAACTGCTGCGCCGCATCGTCTCTGTCAGCGACAATGCCAAGGGTAGCATTCGATGCTAACACACCCTCACCCTGAGGAACAGCCCATGAGGTAAGTCCCAGAGCATGGTAGGGGAGCGAGATGTAGTAAAGACGGTCGTTGATGAGTTTAGCGATAGAAGAAACTGCATCCGATGATTTCTCGAACATGGTCACCGGACTCTGCGTCAATCTGAAGCGTTGCAGGGTCATACAACTCTGTCCACTCATGTTGACCAACAGGCCGATGCTCACGGTAGTCTCCTCGGTAAGTACGAATCCAAGCGTATTCTTGAGAACCTGTCCCTTGGGGGTCATCGCCTTATAGGCAATGGCATCAGCCAGATTCTCTTTCACGGGCAACGTGTTCCCGGCCGCTACTACAAGATATGATGCACCGCATTGTCCCTCATAGGTAGCGTCATACTCTACCTCAAAGGTGTAGTATCCCTTAGGCAAGGTGACAGTCTGGAACACCTTGTGATTGCTGAGCGTAGAGGCAAATCCGTCCCATCCCGTAGTAACGGTAAAGCTGCGTCCCTTACCCGTGTCCACGTGTGCTCCGGTAGTGATGTTCCCATTGACAACAGCATTCTCCATAGTCCATCCTGTCAGCTTGATGAAACGAGATGAGTTGCTCGGGTTAACGGTCTGGCCATTACTATTGAAGGTCTTCACATAGTTAGTAAGAGTGGTCGCCGTAACATCCTTTCCTCCATCCTCACTGAAGTTGAGGCAGAAGACACCTTTCGACAATCCCCACGCATCACCGTCAGGGCCGAATCCGGAGCGTCTGCCGTGCAAGCCCTTCGAGGTGACATCCTGCACATCTCCTCCGCTCTGATTGAAGTTATAGTAGAGTTTTAGTCCGTGGTTGTTTTCGGCAGCAGCCACATCTGCAATGGGGCTATTGGCATAGCTGCGCAGTTGTGTCTCCGTAAGCGCTTTTCCCCACACGCGGAACTCATCGATGCTGCCCTTGAAGGGAGCGTTAGAAGTGCCGATACTGAAGGTACTGATGGCAGGCACTGTGGTAGAAGCTATCGTCTTCGAATAGTTCAATACTCCATCACGATAGAAGCTCACGAGACCGCTACTGAAGGTCACAGCATAGTGATGCCACTCACCAGGAACGACGAAGTTACTGCCCGACGACAGACTCTTGCCGCCCACATAGAGGGTCATCTGTCCACTGGCATTGGTTCTGACGAGCATTGTCTGATCGCTCTCGCCGATACCGTTGTTAGAGGAGCCGAGTACAGCGCTGTTCATCCACCAGTCGATAGTGAAGGTGCTCTGCCCTGCAACGATGGGCGACATGCCCACGGTCACGTTGGCATTGTCATACGAGAAGTTGAGTCCGTTCTTACTGTCCGCATTGATCACGATGAGCGCTCTCTCTCGGGTTAGCTCACTGTTTCCTTCATTGTTGGCTACGTTAAGGGTCACATCATACACACCCGGTTGGTCCATCACGAGTGACCTGTACTGATCATACAGGATATAGTTGGCCTTGTCACTACCGATGCGCCACTCCCACTTGGTGGGGGCATAGAGCGACTCGTCGACGAGTTCCACCTCCTGTCCCTTGACGACTACGGCAGGAGCTATGCTGAAGGCGGCCTTGGGTGCTACCTCGAGTACCTCGATTTGCTCGGTATGACTCTTCTCACGGCCGTCGGGTGCAATCACCGTCAGTGTCACGCTATACGTGCCCTTCGCCTGATAGCTGGTAGCCACGCTGGGCGATGCAGCCTCCTCATTGTCGGCTCCGGGCATACTCCAGCGGTAGATATATCCCACTTGGGGATTCTTTGCGTGCAGGGCGATGCGCTCTCCTGCAGGCACCTGTGTGGCATTCATCGCAAAGTCGGCTTCCACCTCGGGAGCCTCGGCCACAACGACCTCGTATGTCGCGGTCGCGCTGCTTCCGTCAGCGGCGTAGGCTACTGCCGTTACGGTGTGTGTGCCGGCTGTAGTAAAGGTTACTGTGGGCGACAAGATGCTGGCATTCTCGATGCCGGCTGCCTCAACAGTCCATACGATGCGATTCACGGCTGCGCTGTAGGTTGCGCTGAGTGTAGTAGGTATACCGGCATAGATGGTGCCCTTGGGCTCATCGATACTGATGGCGGGGGCACCAGCGACAGCACCCAGTTCGCCCATATCAGCGATAACCACGTCGTAGCTACCCTTGATTGTCGCGTGATGGCCTCCCACGCAGTCGTAGATCAGCGGTTCGTTATCCTTACCGGTGATGAGGTCTCCCTTGATATAGCTCACGAGTCCTTGAGGCATGATGTTACCCGTAAACTCTACGTTCATACACGCCTTGATCTCCTTGGCCGTGCGTGCAGTGTTCCAGATGCGTATCTCGTCGTACACGGCATCTTGCTCGGCACTGACTCCCGAAGAGAAAACGAGGTCGCCAAATCCGCCTATGCCGCTGTAACTATCGGAGGTGCAGCTGGTGCGGTTCACTCCATTGACTAAGATGCTCATCTGGTTCTTGTTGATTACCATAGCAATGTGGGTCCACTTCCCAACCGAAAGTGCAGCAGTAGTGGCACGATTACCGGTATCCCAACCGGCATAGAATGTACCATAGGCATCGGTGTGGAACATGAAGCGTCCCCAACCTGGGCCACCCGTCTGATTATAGTAGCTGAGACTCGTAGGCTTGATCCAGAACTCGATAGTAGCCTCCTCATAGTGGGTAGCCATCACATCGGGAATGGTGAATCCGGCCTTGTTGAACTTGATGGCAGCGTTCTTCTCCGATGCCACAAGGGGAATACGTGCGATGATGCGGTCCGACTCAGTGTCGTCGGCATACACGGCACTCACACCATATTCACCGAGCGCAGGCACGGTATGCGGAGTGTAGCTGTAGGTGTCGGCAGGCAGCGAAGCCACGTGTGCTCCGTTGAGATAGACGTTGTATGCTGCAATAGCATTGGCCGAACGCAAGGGAGCCTGCCAGGTGAGCACACCATCGGCAAAGGCTGCATTCTGCGGTTTGTAGTATCCGCTACCCTGCACGATAACCGAGATGATGGTCTTCTCTCCGGCATTTCTCACCTCCACGCCTTCACCGATGGCAAAGGGAGTCTCCACGCCGAGCTCGTCGAAACGGTAGTCGATGATCGAGGCGTTGTGGATGGTACCTTCACCCTCTGCCCATGAGCGGGTGTCGACGATGAAGAAGTACTTGAGCGGCTGGCTCATATCGTAGCCGTTGCTCAGGTCGGTAAGGTCGTAACCGAACTCCATAGGTTCGGTATGCAGCTTGCCGTCGGCCCAACGTCCTAACATAGGCACCTCGGGAGCGGGATTGACATCACCATTGCCGCCATCACCGGCATAGGTGAAGTGGATGAACGACACCGTCTTCTCGGGTTCCGTAGCGTCGAGGTCGGCACTGATACCGGCACTTAGGGCAATCTCACTACGGCGGCTATAGTCCATCTCGAGCTTGATGGTACGCAAGGGGCGATAGTCTTTGCGCACCTTATAGATTTCGGGTTGCCACCACTGCTTGTTGAAGGTGCCGTCGCTACGGAAGGCACTGCCCGCATAAGCATAGGGGCAGTAGACAAAACCTTGGTTACACCACCAGGTACCCCATGAGTTGACGATGATCCAGGCACCCAATTCATCTGCCTCGGGCTCGCCATACACGCCGTCGCCGTCGAGGTCAAACTCGACGCGGTCATCGTATCCTACGATGGTGAGGGCGTGGTCTACCTGTACGCCCCACTTCTTCACATAACTCATACCGGCTACACCGATGCTCTCGTTGTTGGCGGTCTTGGGGATAGCCTCCCAAACGCCTCCCGAGGCAACACCGATACCACAGATACCACCGGCTCCGAACGAGTCGTCACCATTGTGGTTCCACAGCCAGTTCTTCACCGCCTCGCGGCCCTCCTCGGTGCCTACGCTCACGGGGAAGTTCGAGGGTTGCAACATACGGTTGTGCATGGCCTCGTACCACTTGTCGTAGCCCTGCATCCAACCGAAGTCATTGTATGTCTCCTCCTGATAGCCGAAGAGCGACGAGTAGGTCTGTCCGCCATAGGTGGCAGCCGAGGGCACGCCCACCTTGGTGACAAACTCATCCTTGCCCTGTCCGGGCGAGTTGGTATGCAGCCACACGAAGTGTGAGGGGTAGTAGTTATGGGGATCTTTACCGTCGAGGTCGCGGTAAGCTGCCAGCTCGTAGCTGAACATATAGCAGATGCGCGATGCCGAGCCGCACGAGCCGCCGTCCTGATTGAATACGGGCGGGAAGTATTGGTTCAATCCGTTGTGCACATGGTCAGGACGACCACTTACTGAGCGCTCACGAGATTGAGCTTTCTGGGTTGATGACATGAGAGACCAGTCTGGATTGATCTTCCCCGAATAATCGGGATACTTCGTTCGGTCTACTTCAACAGTCTGCGCATTGAGCGCAATAACACTGCCAAAAAGCAGAGAGGTAAGAATACCTGTTGCGAAAAATTTCTTCATAATAGTGTTTTCTTGATAATCGATTAAAGGGTATTAATATTACTTATACACTTTTAACCTACAAATGTATACAAACTTTCTGAAAGATAATATATCCGTCGAGTATTTTTTGCATTACCAACTACAATCAGATGGAATGAGCAAAAATCAGAGCCGTCTGATTTTCGTATCGGACGGCTCTGATTTTTTTATTTGTAGTTTCCTGATTTAGGTTGTCAGTTTTGAAGTTTATTCCTATAACAGGTTTACATGATTTTGTCTTATTCCTATATTGGGTTGACTGGTTAAAAACTTATTCCTATAATTCGTTTACAATAGATAAACTTTTGACAG
>JAZKYH010000015.1:0-47860 GCA_045612065.1 Bacteroidaceae bacterium | reverse complement strand
TTGGTATATGAATGTAGTCGTCTTTCTCGTCGCCAACTTGACTTCTTATCAATCATAGAGCAACTGACCGAAGCGGGTGTTAGTCTGTATATCTTACAAAACGGTCTTGAAACACTATTACCAGACGGCAAGCCGAACCCGATAGCCAATCTCTGTTTTGGAATTATCGCAGAGTTCAATAACCTAGAAAAAAATCTCATCAGGGCGAGAATGGCAAGCGGGTATGAACACCATAGAGCATCAGGTGGTCGTGTCGGTAGAAAGGAAGGGTATAGAAAGAGTGAGGATGAATACCGAACAACTTACGACAGGGAGATAACCCTGCTATCAAAAGGCAACACGCTGAAAGATGTTAGAGCAATCACGGGAACATCAATCAACACATTGAGAAAACTAAAAGAGAATTATTGCCTAATATGATAAATATACGACGCATCCGATGGATGTATGAGCACTTCGGGATGGCGAGTGCTATCAGGTCTGCCGCCATTGACATCGTTGCACTTCTTGCATATACAGGATATTGTTTAACGCTGCCATTTCAGTTCGTTTTGATACTGTGGAGACAGATACGGAAGGGTAAGTTGTAGATGAAATCAGCATAAAATAAGTGTGAAAAAAATGAAGTTTTTTTTGCAAAAAAGGTGCCTTTTTCGTGATTTTTCTGAAAAGTTTGTTATTTTTATAATGAAGGGTTAAGAGATTGGATGATAAAAAGATAAGTCCAGTTTTTAAGCCTGTTTTAGTAAAGATTTTTTAATTTTTTTATATTATGAGCAATGAAGTATGTTTAATGAAAATGGAGGCTGATATATCAGCAATCCACGCAATGCTCCAAGAAGTAAAGGAGCAAACAATTGGAAAGGTGTATAACACACAAGAGTTAAGTGAGTATTTGAAAGTCGGTAAAGCGGTCATTGACAAATTGAGACAGGACGGCGAGTTGGAGTTCTCAAAGTTGGGTAGAACGATTGTCTATACACAGCGAGACATTGAGAAGTTATTGGAGAAAAATCATTTTAGTTTTGTTGCGTGATGGAAGGAAAGTTTATATTGAGAACGGATGGTAATCCGAATGAGTATGGTGAGTATCCAGTAGTAATTCAGTATTGCACGCAGGGTAAGGCAGTGAAGAAGACAACGGGAGTTAGGGTTGCCCCAGAACACTGGTTAGATGGTAAAGGTTGTCTCAACAAGTATGTTAAGGGTGGAAGAGACGGTCATCCAAAGGCAGAACTACTTAACAACAAGTTGAGAACCTTCAAGGACACACACGATAAAACGATAAATGAGTTTATCGGTGGCGGCAACAAGATTATTACCGAAGCGGCGTTGAGAGCAATTCTTAATGGAAGATATGAACAACATAAGGAAACCCAAGAGGGTAAAGTGCCGTTCATACCGTTCGTATTAGAGCATAACGAGGGTCTCTACAAAACAGACAAGATTGGGGTATCCGTATGGGAGAATGTGAAATGCTATATGAATAAGTTTGATAAGTTTCTCCGCACTATGAAAAGGATGAACACCAATGAGAAGAATATCCTCTACTGCCGAGATGTAGATGTGGATTTGATAAAGGACTATATCATTTGGAGAAAAGAGGTAGAGGGAAACTCTAATGCCACTATAAACAAGGCACTCTCACCAATTTTTAAGGCGGTTAAGGTATGTTGCAGAAAAGGATGGATAAGCAGAGAGGAAAGTGAAGAAATCTGTGAAATGTATCTAAATGCAGAGGGAAAGTCATTTGATGGCAGCATAGAGAAGGAGTGTTTGACCATTGAGCAGTTGAAAAAGTTGAAAGAACTTGCTGGCAAGGCAAAGTATGAGAGAACAAGGGAGTTTGCTGATATGTTTCTTTTCTCGTCATTCACAGGTTTGCGTGTAAGTGATTTGGTAAGTCTTAAATGGAGCGAGGTTGATATGGATAAAGGTATGATTTCGCATATGCAGTATAAAGGTCATACTCGCAACGCAAAAATGCTCTATATCCCGTTGAATGAGACTTCAAGAGAGATTTTGGAGAGGTGGAAAGATAAACACGAAGAGTTTGTGTTTGGACTATTGCCTTCTGGTTATGATTTAAGCGATGAGGCTGCTTTTAAGAAGATGAAGGGTGCAAAGACCAGAACTATCAATCAGTCGCTTCGCAGTATAGGTGATAAGATGGGACTGCCTTTCAATCTTCATATTCATCTCGGTAGGCATACATTTTCAATGATGGCACTAAATGGAGGTGTTGATATTAAGACCACATCTTCAATGCTGGGACACGCTTCTACATTGGTGACGGAGAAGGTGTATGCGACATTGCTGCCGAACACGATTGCAGAAGTGGTTGGAGACAAACTCAATGTTAGGTTGGATTAAATTAAGGACAAAACTTCGGTTTTGTCCTTTTTCTTTTTCAGGGTAGTGAAAGCAGAAAATTAACGGGTAGTTTCTGGCTTCAATGAGCGGTTTGGGGAGTTCGCTCAATTTGGGCAAAAAGTGCCTTGTAGAGCGTCAGGGTAGTGTTCGGGTAGTCTCTCGTCCCTCACTTACTACTCTTATTTTTAGGAGGATTGGGTAATAGTTTCAGGGTAGTATTCGGGTAGTATTGCTCAATTTCGGGCAGTTTTTGGGAAGTATTTAGGCAAAAAATGACCGACTGGACTGCCCAATCGGTCATTGTAAATCGTTGATATTTCGGTATCTAATCCTTATCAACCCATTAGTACTCCTCTTCATCAAAGAAGAAATCTTCCTTGCTGGGGTAGTCGGGCCAAAGGTCTTCGATGCTTTCGTAGACTTCGCCTTCGTCTTCCATTTCTTGCAAGTTCTCAATTACCTCCATAGGTGCTCCCGAGCGCATGGCATAGTCGAGAAGTTCTTCCTTAGTAGCAGGCCAAGGTGCATCCTCCAATTTAGATGCTAATTCAAGTGTCCAATACATATTCTATTCTCCTATTTTAAAGCGTTTTGTAAATAAGGCGCAAAAATATAACTTTTTTCGTCAATCGCAATCATTCCTCCACGAAATTTCGTCTACTCTTTCCATTTTATTTAGAAATCGTGCATATGCAAACAAGAAATCAGACAGTCTGTTTACGTAGGATTGCAAGCCGGGATCTATCATTGCCTCTTCGGCAAGCGCTGTGATGAGGCGCTCAGCTCGGCGGCATACCGTGCGGCATACATGGCATTGAGCTGCAGCTACACTACCTCCAGGCAATACAAAGGAACGGAGGGGAAGGAGCTGGGCGTCCAATGTGTCAATGTATTGTTCCAATAACGTTACATGTTCAATCGAAATGGAACAATGTGGCATTTCGCCTTCCGTACAGGGCATGGCCAGATGAGTCCCAACATCAAATAGTCGTGACTGAACCCATTGCAGCCAATGGGTCTCTAACTTCGGACCGGCTTTAATCATGGCGATTAAGAGACCGATATGTGAACTCAGTTCGTCGATAGTACCATAGGCCTCAAGTTGTAAACTACATTTCTTTACGCGGCTCCCTCCAATAAGTGAGGTTGTGCCAAGATCTCCTCCACGGGTATATAGATGGCTCTTCTTCATGATAGGATTGGTGATGCTATTTTTTGAGATTAATCCAATAGGAATTCTTGTGTCGTGAGCGGTCGAAGAATATCAAACCAGTTGATTTGAGGTCATAGGTGATGCCGGTAAGCTCGCTCTCTTGTAGGCTCTTCCACCATTTGTGTTTCTCTTTGCTACTGCATATGTCTTCGATAACAATCAATGTATGGTCAGTAACATGAGGTAGCGCGGCATCTACAGCCTCTTGATAGTAATCGGTGTGGGCAATGTGAAGTAGACCTATTGTTCCAGATTCTCTGATGAGTTGACTGAGAATCTCCATCTCATTGCCTTTTTTTAGCTCTAACTGTGGCTGCTCGTTGAGCAATGATAGCATAGCCTCATGGCAAGAGTCGCTGGATGTGATGGCTATGCATTGAGCCGATGGACATGAAATAGACATGGCGATGGCGGAGGTTCCAGCTCCGACTTCAATAATCGTATCGGGATGCACATAGTTGGCAAGACGGAATAGAAGTTGGTTTGTACTGGCGGGGTACGAGGGTAATAGGGGATGGTGCTTGTGAGCCACTTCTTCAAGAACGGCATAACCATAGTAGGGAAACTTCTCTCGTAGCACGTGCTGCACAAAGTAGAAGTCGTTAGGACTCTGTACGCCATATCCCCACGAATTACGTTTTCTCCTCAGCCATTTATTCATTGCCATACGGTTTTGTTCTCGGCAAAAATAACAAAAATAGATGAGTATCCCCAAACGATGCGAAAAAAGATGTATATTTGCGTCATCTTTATCAATGATGCTATGAAAAAGAGGATTTTGTTATTGCAGTTGTTCTGCTTTATCTCAATCGGTGCACTTGCCGATCCCGTAAGCCTTACTCAAGCTCTCAAGATTGCTTCGGCTTATATGTCCGAAATACCATCTGTGGAAAATCTTGCACCTATTCGTAGAATGGGAGCACGCGCATCGGAGGCTGCTGACACCTTGGCCCCTTATTATGTTGTCAATCGGGGTGATAATGCCGGTTTTGTTATTGTCAGTGGTGATGACTGCCTGCCTGAAATCATTGGTTATGCGGATAGTGGTGAATTTGTGGAGGAACAGATGCCGCCGGCCTTGCTTGATATGCTGGAAGGATATGCTGAACTGATAGCAAAGGCACAGGCTGCCAACGCTTCGCCGCGTACTCCGCGTAAGGCACCGGCGGGAAGGGTAGATGTTGCGCCCATCATCAAAACCCATTGGCATCAGTCATCTCCTTATAATGACTTGGCTCCCTTTATTACCAATACGACGAATAGGGCAGCAACGGGCTGTACCTGTACTGCTGCAGTAATGGTGCTTCATCATTATCGTCGCGACCTGCCGGGCGAATTGCTTGCCAGTACACCTACCTATGGCTATGGTGACGCTCCGGTAACCGTCAGCTACCCCAAGGGCACTCCTATACTATGGGATTTGATGCAGAACAATTATAATGGGAACTACCCTGAAGAGATGCGTAATGCTGTGGCTGTGCTCAATGCAGCTTTCGGAGCAGGTATATGGCAAACTTATGGTAGTAGTACTTCGGGACAGATTTCGAACATTGTGGATGGATACAATCAATACTTCAATTTAAGCAGTGTATGCCAATACAAGGGAGGTACCAACCAATCATCTTGGGAGAGTATGGTTTATGGAAACCTCATAAAGGGACAACCGATGGTGTATGCAGGTGTTCATCCTTCCAATGGAGGACACGCCATAATTCTTGATGGATATAATGCCAAAGATGGCCTGTTTCACTTTAACTTCGGCTGGGGTGGGCAAGGTGACGGATACTATACATTGGATGATGAGACGGGTGTAAACGGATTCTCCGGCCAACAAGGAATGGTCTATAACATTGCTCCCAAGAAACCGAATATCAGTGCTAAAATCCACGCTGAAGCCCAAGCTTATAGACGTATGGAGACGACGATATGCATTTCTGCTACTAATCATGGTACACTTGATTATTCAGGTTTCAATCTTTATTGGAGTACATCGAATCGAGTGCCTTCAAGTTCGACCAGCGTCTCAGAATCCAATTCGTCTTTGTCTCTTGCAAGTGACGAGAGTGGAGAATTCTCGGTTACTTTTAAACCTACTGCGGGGCGTACTTACTACATCTACCTTACGGACAAGAACTATAACGTACTTGACAAAGCAGAAATAGCAGTGCTGCCCGTAAATCCCGATTTAACATTGAAGTCCTTTGGTATTACAGCAGGAGAGGCTGTGGAATCTCACGAAAGTGGAACTTATCGTTTGCTCTACAACGATAAGCTGCAGGCCTTTGCAGAAATAGAGAATAGTAAGGAGGGCACTCCTGTTCAGACTACCTTGCGTATGGAGCTGATGAAGCATAACGAAGGTGCTAATGCAATGGAAACGATAAAGACTATCACTATTCCGACTCAGAAATACGAACCTGGAAGCGTGACTCGCGTGACTACTGACATCGCGGACTTGGAGGTCGGAGGTAGATACGCCCTATGCATCAAAAATAAATTGACAAACGTCACGGATGATGAAGCTTTGAATATGGGAAGTACCGATTCCATTCTGTACTTTAAAGTTTGTCCTCCTACTCTCGAGTGTTTGTCTGTTGATGGGACAATCATGAGGCTATCGGGTGCATGGGATGCATTACTCTTCTCTACTTTAGCTGTAGACCCGGAGGTAACTGTCTATGACTTGACTCAAGTCTCCGGTATTAGCGGCCAACCCATAGCAGCCAATCCTAATGCGCTATTCTTGGTAGGTAAGGAGATGAACGGGTATAATATAGTTTATGATGGTATATGCGAAGAATTGCGTCTTCAACCCAACTTTAATTTTACTCCCATTGATGAATTTATTGCCCGACGAGCAACTTTCATTCCGAAATGGGATATTAGTCAGGGATGGCAACCTTTTGCTTTGCCTTTTACGGCCGTAAGACCTCTTGGCTATCTGTGCCAGCGAGTGACGTCTATCAGCTCTTCTGCGATTGCTCAGCAAGAATTCGTGGACACTTTGTCTGCTTATACCCCCTATATGGTGATGACGTGTGATAATAGTCCTATCACGGCTAATGATGTGGTCATAAGTGGTGATGTATCGGACATAGATACGATCCCTTCTTTTTATGCGGTAGTCTCTACTTTGTTTGCCGATGAGAATACGCTTGTGTTTAGCTACGATAAAGAAGAAAGCTCGCAATATTTCACTCGTGTAGAGGTGGGCACTAAGATTGAGCCTTTCACTGCAATTATTAAGTCTACGTCAAAGAGAGTGCGCTCACATAGAAACTCCTCTGCTCAAAATGAAAGCTATATGGCATTGGCACTGGCTATCGATGAGGCAAATCACACCTACGACGCGCTTCATTCTCAGATTGAGGCTGAGTGGAATGGGGTGTTGCTTGATTCAATACGTTATGCTTATGATGTGTTCACTACCATGCCGGAGGAAACTGACGAAATGCAGGCCTATGCTTCGCGTTTGGTTGATTTGCTGAATACATATCGCTTGAAGCAGGCTCATGTGGCAGAGCCAATCTGTTATAATAGCTTGCTTGTTAACCCATCGTTTGAGCTAAAGACGAAAGAGGGTTGGACTTCAGGTAGTAATACCCAGTTGGTCTATTCTGGCAATCTCAACAGCTTCGGAGTAGGTATGGATGGTAGCTGTCTTCTCTATGGAAATGCGGGGGATAGTGATATTAGTCAAACAGTCTCAGGGTTGTCTCCAGGATATTATCGTTTGACTGTTATGGCAGGTGCAGGAGAAGATGGGGCTGTGAGTCTCTTTGCAGGAGAGAGAACTCTTGGAATTAAGGCGCATCCATGGGGGAAATATTACCTGACAGAATATGTCATTGACAGTATCAAAGTTGAAGATGACTTTTTGCTTATAGGGGTAAAAGGAGGTGAATCGTGGTATAAAGTGGATGACTTTAGCCTGCACTTTCTTGGCAGACTTGACGACAATAATATAGACTCTGATATTGAGCGGCCTTTGTTGCAACAAGCTCCACCTCTTCGGGCGGAAGTAGTATATGATCTCTTCGGACGTCGCATCGGTGGTGCTGAGGAGATGGTATCTGGTAACATATACATAGTGAACGGACACAAAGTTATATGTGAGAAAGAATAGCATTGAGAAATTTATGATGGACTGGAGGAAACTTATATCGGCCAAGCGATTGGGTATGGAGTCGTTTCATGCTGGGGGAGCGGACGACCGCTCAGACTTCTTGCGTGACTATGACCGCTTGATTTTCTCGGCCCCCTTTCGCCGTTTGCAGAACAAGACTCAGGTGTTCCCTCTGCCGGGGAGTGTCTTTGTACATAATCGGCTCACCCATAGTCTCGAGGTGGCTTGTGTAGGACGGTCGTTGGGCAATAAGGTGAGTCGTGCGGTACTGGAGCGCCGCCCTGAATTGGCCGACTCTCTCATTGGAGAGATTGGCAGTATCGTATCGGCTGCCTGTCTGGCTCACGACTTGGGAAATCCTCCTTTTGGCCATTCGGGCGAACGTGCCATATCTTCTTATTTCACGGAGGGGAAGGGGCAGGCCTTGCGTGAGCAGATGACTGCTGCCGAGTGGGACGACATTATCCACTTTGAGGGTAATGCCAATGCTTTCCGCCTGCTCACCCATCAGTTTAACGGCCGGCGTAAAGGCGGTTTTGCACTGACCTATTCTACATTGGCCAGTATCGTAAAATATCCCTATTCATCGTATTATTCGGGGGCGAAGTCGAAGTTTGGTTTCTTCAAGACCGAGGCCGAGACTTTTCGTGCGATAGCCGATGAATTGGGCCTTATTCGCTTGGGTGATGAGGGTGAGCCGCTCCGCTATTGTCGTCATCCGCTGGTCTTCTTGGTGGAGGCTGCCGACGACATCTGCTATCAGATGATGGATATTGAGGATGCCTACAAACTGAAGATTCTTACTCGTGAGGAGACGGTGGCACTACTCACTCCGTTCATCGAGGAGCATAAGCAAGGGCATCTCACCGAAGTGCTCAACATGGTTACCGATAGCAATGAACAGATCGCCTACCTGCGTTCCAAGGTGATAGGCATACTTATCGATGAGTGTGTGGAGGCTTTTATGCGTCATGAGGAGGAGATACTGAACGGGACATTCTCTGAACCGCTTATCAAACATGCCAGCGAGCGTTGTCGGCAGGCCTATAAACGTTGCTCAGAAGTGGCGGTGAAGAAGATCTATCGTTCGCGTGATGTGTTGGATATAGAACTTGCCGGTTTCCGTATCATCAATACCTTGATCGAACTGATGATTGATGCAGTCACTCATCCCGACAAGGCCTATTCGCGACTGCTTATTGATAGGGTAAGCAGTCAGTATGACTTGCATGCTCCTACGCTCTATGGCAAGATTCAGGCCGTCTTTGATTATCTGTCGGGCATGACCGATGTGTTTGCTCTTGACCTGTATCGCAAGATTAACGGAAACAGTTTGCCGGCGGTGTAGCGTCTCGGAGAGTTCATGGTGCTGTCGTTTTGAGAAGATGCTTTACCCGACATCTCAAGTGGGGTAAAGCATCTTGCTTTTTTTATCTGCCGGTATCCGCCGATGGGGGATAAGTTCTTGCGATACAATGAATTAATGGCGGATACTGCGTGAAGTCCATCAGTCGCTCTCAATGTTTGCCCATCTGCTTCGAGTGATGCATCTCTGTCGTAGCAAACTTGCTTACATTGAATGGTGGTGATTCTCGGAGGGAGATATATTCATAAAACCTTCCGTTTTCTATTTACCGCTGCGCAACGGCAACCTTACCCTTGCGCAACAGCAAGGTTACCGTTGCGCAGCGGTAACCTTGCCGATGGGTGGCGGTAAATGATTATGTAGTACTCGTCGGTTGTTTTTATTGGGAGTTAGAGATTTTATCTTCATTGGCAAGGCTATGCTTGATGGCGGATACTGAATATTGTCCTTAGTATCCGCCATTAATGCGTATATAATCAGTGTGTTGTGTCGCGTGGCAGAGGGTGGCAGATATAAGGCTAAAAAGCGTTTTGTAGACACGAGAACTGATGCCAATAACGGATATGAGCCAGCATCCGAGAGGTTGGAAGGTTGTTATGCGAATCGGAGTAGGTGTTTATGAGTTTCCGAAACCTTTCGAAGTAGTATCTCATGGTAGACATGGATGAACTGTAGATGTTAAAATTCTGTGGATTAGGCTATGCAGATTAGGTTTTTTCATTAATTATGTGTACTTTTGCGGTTTGTTTGAAAAGGTGGGACTTGCGGAATGCTTTGTTTTTGCTGGCTCTCTATTGCAAATATTTGAATAATAAAAGTTTACAAGATAATAATGAGAAAAAGATTGTTAATGGCTGTCCTCGG
Source organism: Bacteroidaceae bacterium (assembly GCA_045612065.1). GTDB lineage: Bacteria > Bacteroidota > Bacteroidia > Bacteroidales > Bacteroidaceae > UBA1189. Next base: position 37,918 of record JAZKYH010000015.1, on the reverse strand, counting down.
ATTGATGGTGACCTTCGGGACTTTGCTCGCGCAAAGTTTTACGGTGAAGGGAACGGTCATTTCCAAGGAGGATGGCGAACCGCTGATTGGTGTAGCTATTCGCCAGTTGGAAAATCCGAACAATGGTACGGTTACGGATTTTGATGGAAACTATGCCATTGAGGTGACAGGGAAAGAGGCTACGCTGAATTTTACTTACCTCGGTATGCAAGACCAGGTGCACAAGGTGATTGCTAAAACTGGGAAACTTGACATCGAGATGCTTTCTGACGCACAGTTGATGGAAGAGGTAGTGGTGGTTGCTTACGGTGTGAGAAAGAAGGGTACAATTGCAGGTTCGGTGTCGACTGTAAAGGCTGACAAGATTGCTGAAGTTCCGGCTGCAGGTTTTGACCAGGCATTGCAGGGGCAGAGCCCAGGTTTGATGGTGCTCTCTAATTCGGGTGAACCTTCTAAGGCGGCTACGTTCCAAATCCGTGGTACTAACTCAATCAATTCGGGTACAGCACCGCTCTTTATTCTCGATGGTGTGCCCATTTCGAGTGCAGATTTCAATACTATCAGTCCGAACGACATTGAGTCGGTATCGGTGCTTAAGGATGCTTCCTCAACTTCAATCTATGGTGCTCGTGCCGCCAATGGCGTGGTGGTAATCACAACAAAGCGTGGAACACAGATGGAGAAACCTAAGGTGACCGTACGTGCCCAAGGTGGTTTCTCTCAGTTGGCAAGCTCTAAGGAGTGGATGTTGATGAATACTGCGGAGCGTATCCAATTTGAGAAGGAACTGGGACTTGATGAAGGTCAGGATTACGACTTCTTGAGCCTGACCGATATCAACTGGCAGGAGACCATTTTTAACAATCGTGCGATGCTGCAGAATTATGACTTTTCGGTAAGTCGCGCAACGGATAGAATGAACTATTTCGTGTCAGGTAACTTCTATGACCAAGATGGTATTGCCATGGGTTCGACCTTCCGTCGTTACTCATTGCGCAGCAATGCCGATGTGAAGACAGGGGAATGGCTCAAGATGGGTACCAATACCATGTTGACCTACGAAGAGGTACAACAAGCAGAGGAAGGATCTTATACACTTTATACCCCCATCTCGGCCAGCCGTTTCATGCTACCTTATTGGAATCCCTATAGGAAAGACGGAAGCATTGCATCTTCAAAGGATGGCTCTTGGACGGGTACAACACAGAATCCTATCGAGTGGATGGAAACCAATCCGCAGAAGATGAGGAAATATAAGCTGTTGAGCACCGTATATGCTGAGGCTACTCCAATGAAGAACCTTACCTTGCGCTCTCAGCTTGGTGTGGACTTCTCGCTTTCGACGACCGATGTAAAGTCGTTGCCCAGCTTCCCCGGTAATAACGGTATAGGTTCAGCCGCTAATGCTATGGGCGAGGCCTTGCAACTCACGGCTACCAATACAGCCAATTACAAGCTTAATATTGGTCATGTACACGACTTCAACTTCATGCTTGGACAGGAGGGTGTCAACTATCGCTCGGAAAATTTCCAAGTGGTGACACGAGGGCAGAATAACGACTATCTCACCAACCTTTCTACTGGTACGATGGCCACTTCGTGGGCCAAAGGCTACTCGAGCTATGCTTACCTTTCGTTCTTCGGTCGTGGAGAGTATAACTATATGGACAAGTACTATGCTGACTTTTCGCTGCGTACCGATGCGTCGTCTCGTTTTGGTAAGAATGGCCGATGGGCCAGCTTCTGGTCGGTAGGCTTGATGTGGAATGCACTCAAAGAGAAGTTTATGCGTCCTTATACTTGGATTACCAATGCACAGGTAGCGCTTAGTACAGGAACCTCGGGTAACTCATCCATTCCCAACTACGACCACTTGGAACTTGTAGGTGGTGGCTACGTATACAATGGTGAGTCGGGTATCGCTCCTTCGAGTGAAGGTAATCCCAACCTCAGTTGGGAGCAGCTGTGGAGTAGTAACCTTGCATTGCACCTTGGATTCTGGCATCGTATGAATGTGGATGTGGAATTCTACAATAAACTCACTACCGACATGCTGATGCTTGTACCTCAATCGTATGCCAACAACGGATTTGGTCAGCGTTGGGACAATGTGGGCGCTATGGTGAACCGTGGTGTTGAAATGGCGGTTAACTACGATGTGTTCCGTACCGAGAACTTCGTGTGGAATATCAATGGTAATGCCTCATACAACCATAATGAAATCACTGAACTTTACAATGGTCTCGATGAGTATGAAATGTCAGGAACATCAACCAAACTCAAGGTAGGTCATCCTGTGGGTGAGTTCTACATCAACCGCTATGCTGGTGTGAACCCCGCTAATGGTGATGCTCTTTGGTATGACAAGGAAGGTAATATTACAACCGAGTTCCGCGAGTCAGACAAGGTACTCGTGGGCAAGTCCTACATGGCTCCGTGGCAGGGTGGTTTCGGCACTTCTGTCTCATGGAAGGGATGGGGAGTGAGTACACAGTTTGCTTGGGTAGCTGATCGTTATATGTTCAACAACGACCGTTTCTTCGAGGAGAGCAATGGGCTTTATACCGTATACAACCAATCGAAGCGCCTACTCTATGATCGTTGGAAGAACCCTGGTGACGTCACAGACATTCCTCGTTATGGGGTGACGCCACAGATGGACTCGCGTTTCCTTGAGGATGCCTCATTCTTGCGCATGAAGAACTTGATGTTCAGTTATACTTTCCAACCTAAGACTTTGGCTAAGATGAAAGGCATAGGTGGTGCTCGTTTCTATGTGCAGGGACAGAATCTGCTGACTTTTACGAAGTTCAGTGGTGTTGATCCCGAGTCGACCAGTAACGTGTATGCTGCGCAATATCCCATGTCGCGTCAGTTCTCTCTCGGTATGGAGTTAACATTTTAATCCACACGAATTATGAAGAAACTCAAATCATATTTGCTTATTGCATTCAGCGTGTGTATGCTGACATCTTGTCTCGATAAGTATCCGCAAGATGAGATTCCTGCAGGCAGTGCTATCACCACTATTGAAGATGCTAATCAGGCCGTAATTGGTATCTACAGTGCTTGGCTCAGCGGTGCTCTCTATAGCGGTTACCTTACCTTGTTACCTGATCTGCAGACCGACCTCGCTTATGCAGTCAATGGATACACCAATGTCTATGGTGATATATGGCGTTGGAATATTCTTGCTACAAACTCGGAGATTACCTCTGTGTATGGAGCGCTCTATAATGTCATCGGTTGCTGCAACTTCTTACTTGCTAATGTTGACAAGGTGCGTGAGAATATCTATAATGACGAGGATTTTGACCGTTTGGAACAATATTGCGGTGAGGCCTATTTTGCTCGCGCATTGGCCTACTCGGAGCTCATCAAGCTTTTCTGTAAAGCTTATGAGAGCGATGAAAAAGCCGCAGATGCACTTGGCGTGGTATTGAAAAAGGAGTATTACAGTGATTCTGTGTTGGTGCGCTCTTCGTTGAAGGATTCGTATGCTTTCGTTATAGAGGATTTGAAGCGTGCAGAAGATTGTTTGCAACTTTCCAAGGAGGAAGAGAAGGATGCGAGTCTAACCTTCTATAGCAGCCCCTACTTCAGTATATATACGGTGTATGCGTTGCGCGCACGCGTAGCCCTCTATATGAAGGATTATGAGAATGCAATCAAGTATTCAACATTGCTCATCGAAAGCGATAGGTTTGCTCTGTCAAGCGCCAGTGAAATATATACTACGATGACAGACTATCTGTCATATACGAATAAGAGTATCAGTTACTACGAGTACATGTGGCGCTATAACCTCTCTACCGAGAGCATTTGGCAGGTGGGCTTCACTACCACATCGTATGGTGGCGCTTTAGGTTCGATTTTCTTTAATTGGGACTTTACTTCGTACAAGCCCGACTATGTACCTGCTCAGTGGGTGCTTGAACTTTATGCGGCCAATGACATGCGTTACAATGTGTTTTTCACACAAGTGACTACTGGTCATAGTCATGGGTTGACATGGCCATTGCTTGCTAAGTATTGGGGTAATCAGGAGTTATTTGATGCAGCCCAGTTGCGTCATGTTTCTGAACCGCAGGTGTTCCGTTTGGCGGAGCAGTATCTTATTCGTGCTGAGGCATACGTGAATAAGCAAGAATACTCTAAGGCATCGGCTGATATTGTCGAACTACGTAAGGCGCGTTATAGCTCAAGTGCATCGGCATCGCTTACTAAGGAGAATGCAATGGATATCATTGAGGAAGAGCGTGTGAAAGAACTTTACATGGAGGGCTTCCGTCTGCAAGACCTCAAGCGTTGGAATAAAGGTTTTGAACGTAAGCCTCAAGAACAGTCACTCTCAAATGGTAGTAGCCTCAAAGTGGAAGCCGGTGCCCCTTGTTTTGTATGGCCTATCCCTCAGCATGAGATAGAGTCACCCGATGCTAAGATAGAGCCTAACGAAAGTAACAAATAAAACAGGAGAACTACGTATGAATAAGAAGATATTGCTCAGTGCTATCATATCGATAGGCTTACTTGCAGGCTTCACAAGTTGTGAAGAGGAGCGTGCCATATATAATGGACCGCAGTATATTATGTTTGCTGATACCCTCTCTGTGTTGGGCGTAGAGGACAATGGCGAGTATGCCGACATCTACATCTCTGCCACCAAGGCTATGGACAAGGACTTGACACTGGCTGTTGAAGTAGTAGAGCAGGAGAGTAGTGCCATTGAAGGGGTGCACTATACGATAGAGTCAAACACCGTAGTTGTCAAGGCAGGTGAGTTGTCTACCAGTGTTCGCATTCGTGGTCATTACGAGAATCTCACTGTTGATGAGGAACTGCCAGAGATTAAGCTCCGCCTGATCTCTCCAGAGGAGACTCAATGGGACCTTTATGAAGGCAAAGGGTTGGAGACCAAGGTAATGTTGCAGAAGGTCTGCCCATTTGATATCAATGCATTCACTGGTTATGCAATGATTACCTCAACCTATCTGTACAACTATGTGGGAGGTTACAATCGTTTGATTAAGACAGAGGTTGACCCCACTGAAGAGAACACCATCATTATGCGTGACTTTTATTATGATGGTTACGATGTGAAGTTGCGTTTCACTACTGATGATCCGCTCAATCCGCTCATTGAGATGGATGACCAACCGTTGGTGACCACGGGTGAGGCTTTTGGTACTAAGTATGGTGATGGTATGCTCCACATCTATCAGCCCAGTAATTATGTAAGCTATTACAGTGCATGTGAGACGTTTATCTATCAGTATATTACTCTTTGGGTGCCTGGTATGGCCGCTGGAACTAATACAGTAGGAACCTTCATCCATGCTATCGAGTGGATTAGCGATGATGAGGCTCATATATTGCAGAATCAAGGATATTAATTGAAAAATAAAGATTATGAAGGTAACAAGAAATAAAACCAACATTCTGTTATTGTGTTTGATGGCATTGTCTGCCGGTTTCTTCACTGCTTGTGATGAGACCATAGGTAGCACCAACGAAGGCTATGCTGCAGGTTTCCCTACTGATACCTTGGTTATGGAGGTTGTTCCTGGTGATACGGTTCCTATCTCCTTTAATGTAGGGTACAATTGGAGAGTTACCTCTGACAAGGATTGGTGTAGAGTGGATGGTTTCAAATCAATTTCAGGTAAGCCTGGAGAACATACCGTTGAATTTGTTATTGGCGAACCCGAAAACCTCTTTGTCGCTGACGAAGCGTTGATAACGATGCGTATGAATGATGAGAGCCGTATCATCGCTCGTATCGTATGTCTTGCCTCTGAGAAATATATGGTGGAGGTTAGTGCCGGGGATAAGGTGTATGCTGATGGAGAGTCAATTGTTATCGGTACATCGGGGCAGTTGGTTCTTAATTTGGCTTCCAACTTTAATATAGAGCAGCTTGGTTATGGGTTCCCTACATGGGTTGATATGCAGCTCGTGGATTCGGTTATGACACTGAATGTGAAAGCCGATTCGTTGAAGTATATCATCAATAATGAATGTGATTCCTTGTGTCTGTTCAAGGATAGCACCTTCTATAGAAGCTTCCCTGTGCAGTATGTAGGTATGGATCCTCGAACTGTTCTGGTAGCTGGACAGTTGGAGAATCCGCTTGTCGTTTCCCGTGATGCAAAGTATGCGTCTGTGGGTGATGAACAAAAAGAATTGCCAATTGAATTCACTGTCTCGGCCTTGAATGACGAGTATCAAGTATTGTCGTTGGGTTATGATAATATTAATGGGTACAGTGTTTTAACCGATGCAGACAGATGGTTTGAATTGACAGATGATAATAATGGTGAGATTTCTTTCTCTGTGACGAATAAGAACGAGAGTAAAGATCGTACAGCTATTCTCTTGGTATTCCCGCAGGTTATTGCTGACAGCTTGGCTAATATTAGCATTGAAGGTGTCGTTGATTTCCTTTATGAAGAGGTTGATGGTGTAACGACATTCAAGGAAGATGTTAAGCAATATCTTCTGACTCAGGTAACTCAAAATGGCTCTACAAACATCACCATTAGTCCAGAAACACAGTGGGGATTGAAGGTCTCAGTCGATGGTAAGACCTACACGACTTCGGTGAACTCAGGTGGTGATAAAGAGGCTCCAGTGAAGGCCTTGATTACGGCGGATGATGGCTATCAGTTGTTGCATGTAGGCTATGACAATGCAGTGGGTTGTGTTATTATACCAGAAGAAACGAGTTGGCTTAATGTTACTGATAACGGGAAAGATAGCATAGAGGTTCGCTTTGACCGTAATACAGGAAATATGCGTACAGCTTATCTCTTTGCGGTGCCTACTGTGCTTGCTGAAGATTTTGAAGGTCTTGATGCTGAATTATTTGAAAAGGAACAGGAAAGTGGCTTAAAGGAAATAAAAGTAGATGCTGAGAAGTATGTAGTAGCTCAGTTTATACAAGCTGCAGATGAGGAAAGTTCTATGAAGGTTATTGATGCCAGATTTGGTTGGAAATACCTTACGGTAGAGAGGGAGGTAGAGAAGAAATGGATAGATGTTGCTACCGCCAAGGGAGTGCCTGCAAATAAAATCTTTAGAGCCGATTTGAAGTCGGGTGCTTCATTCCTGCTCAATCCCTTGCTTGACGAGGAGGTATGGAATCCTGCGAAGGAGACGATAGAGGTAGACACAGTAGTAGATACTAAGGGAGATAGTGTCATTGTCGAAAAAGTTATCTATAAAGCTGGTATTGCTGTCTATGGAGAGAGTGGCACGCAATACACAAAGGATGTTCATTTTGAGGCCGAGCCCACCAAGATGGAGGAGGAAGAGGGTGACTACATGTTGGTACAGTTTAAGGCAAAATACGACATCGAGGAAGAATACTACATCATCTACTTTTTTGCCGAAGATAAGTACCTAAAGGCATTGGTGGTATGGAATTATTGGCCTGAAGAATAGTTCGAATAGATAAACACTTTATATAATATATGAGATATTCATTATTCAGTAAAATCTTTGTAGCCTTAGTAGTTGTCATGTGTGGTATGGCGAGTCTTACTGGCTGCACTGAAAAAGAAGAAGAACTGAACGGTGCATATGGATATGTGCAGTTCAGACTCTTCAAGAATGACACAGCTCCCAAGAAGAGTGCGACTCGTGCCGATGAACCGTTGGAGTATCTTTCCGATGCTTGCAAGGTAGGTGTCTCATTGGAACGTCCCGATGGCTCGATGATAGAACAGACACTTGTCCTTCGTTCTTACGATGCCGAGAATGCAGCATATGGTATACGTAGTGATAAGTTGCAGCTATTAGTTGGTGAGTACACGGTGACGGGGTATACCTTGTATGATTATAAGGACTATGGATTCAAAACCGAAGATGGATTGTCCTTGTCGTTTACCATTGTTGAGAATGGTTTGGTCTATCGTGATCTTTCGGTAGATGTTGTTCCCCGTGGTAAGGCCTCGTTCCGTCTGGTCAAGGATAGTCTTCTCATGAAGCCTACTACTCGTGCTACAGGGGAGGCTTATCCTTTTAGTGATATCAAGGCAGTCAGCTTTACATTGGGTAGAGTTTTGTCTGGTGGGGCTTACGAACCAGTGGAGGTAAAGAATGTGCTTGTAAATCTTGAGGAGGATTTCCATGACTATTCTATTGATGGTTCTAAGTACAATGCGCAGACTGCCTCATTTGTTGTAGATACTGTGGTGTGGCTTAAGGCTGGTGAGTATAAGGTTATGAGCTATACCACCTACTCAGACAAGAAAATGAAGAAAGAGCTTGAGACTGCGGTGGTGAAGGATGCTAAGTCATTCTTTATTCGTGATAACGAACTGAATGATTCTGTTGAGATTACTATCCAATTGAAGGAGTCGGCTGAATACATCAAGGACTATAAAGCCTTAAAAGAGATTTGGGAGGCTCTTGGTGGACCTCATTGGAGTTATTATGGTGAAGCTGAGGCTCCAGGATGTAACTGGGATTTCAATAAGGACCTCGATATGTGGGGACAGCAGCCTGGTGTAACACTCGGTGATGGTGGTCGTGTAGTATCATTGTCATTGGCTGGTATGGGTGCTCGTGGCTGTGTACCCGATGCTATCGGTCAGCTTACCGAGTTGGCCGTCCTCTCGTTAGGCACTCACGATGAACTACTGGGCGGACACCTCTTCGAGGACGCAAGTGGTAATATGACCTTTGAACAGAAACAAGCTATCCGAATGGATTACCATGACAAATTCCTTGCTCGCGATGGTCGTGAGAGTTTATCTGACATCTTGAAGGAACAGGTTAATCGTGATGGCAAGCAACCTGCTATTCGTCCTAACAGTCGTATAACTCTGAAAGATGTGCAGTTCGGTATGGAAACCAATCAGATTAAGGGTATTTCACGTGCGATGAAGCGTCTTACCAAGTTGCAACAATTCTATATTGCCAACTCGCCTATCACAGCCGATAGTTTCTTTGTAGACGTGAAAGAGGACTCTCCCTTCTATGATGAGGTAAAGACACTGAAATGGAGTGGTCTGGAGTCGCTTACTGATGTGGAGATTTATAACTGTGCTAAGTTGGATAGTCTTCCGATGGAATTGTTTAACGAGGATGGTTTGCCCGAACTGCAATCGCTCAACATCGCTTGCAACAGCGGTATTAGCGCTGAACAACTCAAGAAAGATTGGATAAGCATCATTGAGGGTAATAGTGGAGATCGCTTGCAACTGCTGTACATGGGTTACAATAACTTGGAAGAGTTTCCCGAGTATGAATATCTACGCAAGATGGTTAAATTGGCCTTGCTCGATTGTACCAATAACAAAATAAATAAGTTGCACGCTTTCGGTAAGAATGTGAATCTTACCAAATTCTACCTCGACTATAACAAGATTGAAGAGATCCCCGGTGAAAAAGATGATTCAAATCCAAGTGATCAAAACAAATACTTCTTCGGTTACTACGATGTAGAGCTCTTCTCATGCACAAATAACAAACTTAAGTTGGTGCCCGACGTGTTCAATGCCAAGTCGGTAAATGTTATGGCATCGGTAGACTTCTCGTATAATGAGATTGAAGGCTTTGAGAATGGCGATGATCACCATGGTATCAATGCAGCCTCGGTATCGCTCTCATACAATCGTCTGAAGAAGATGCCTGCTGTACTCTTTGAGACAGGTTCTCCTATGACTACTCTAGTGCTTTCTGGTAATGGCATGGATAGCATTCCTGAAGGTTCGATGAAAGGAAAGTACGCAAAGTTCTTGCAGACTCTTGACCTCAGCTATAATAAACTGACTGATTTGCCTAAGGACTTCTGGGCTGATAATCTCCCTTATCTCTATGGTATTGACCTCAGTTATAACTGCTTTAAAGAATTCCCCTACGAACCTCTTGATGGTGCTTATCTGACCACGCTTGGTCTGCGCCATCAGCGTGACGAACAAGGCAATCGTACACTTAAGACATGGCCCACGGGACTTTACACCTGTCCCAGTCTTGTCGCATTCTACGTAGGCTCGAATGACTTGGGCAAGATTGATGATATCATATCTCCTTATCTCCGCTATTTTGAGATTAAGGATAATCCAAACATCTCTGTAGACCTCTCGGATGTCTGTGATTATTATCGTTTGGGCTATAATCTGCTTATCTATGATAAGACTCAGGATATCCGTGGATGTGACTATTTGCTTGACTAAATGAAGTTGATGAATATGAAGAAAATAACTATATTACTTGCCATCGCTATAGTACTTTTCGCCTCTTGTCGCGAAGAAAATGACAATGTCGTGGGTTTTGCCATTGATCAGCAGGATGGTTTCGAAGCCAATGCTGAGGGTGACACCTTGTATCTGCAAGTGACCTCTACGGTGGAGTGGACTGCCAGTGCCAACCAACCTTGGGTCAGTGTTTCGCCTGCCAATGGTGTCGGCAGCACTAAGTGCAGTATCTTTGTGGATTCTACGCTGGATAATAATCTTCGCGAAGCTAAACTTGCTTTTGAAACGAAAGCGGGAGAGAGAGAGTACGTAATTGTAAAACAGTTTGGATTTGGTAAGTTTATTAGCCTCGCGGATACTGTTAAGACAATCGAAGCGGCTACAAATAGAGTCAGTGATCGTTATTTCGAGATAGAGGTAGGCTCTAATGTGAACTTTAAGATAGACATTGTTGACAGCTTGAATAACCCAATTACATGGCTTGCGCCTAAGGAGGCAGAGATAAGGCCTAATCTTGACCGTCCCTCACGCCCGCGTTCTACGAGGGTGCGATTCGACTGGAAAATCAATTCCGATACTGTTGAACGTGTCGCTATTGTCAATTTCCTCCCGCTTGACGATACTGATAAATTAGAGAAGACCACAACTTTGACTCTCACCCAGGAGGCTGCTCCCGTGATTCCTGATAGCCGTTTGGGTGACTCTTTGGCCGTAGTTACCATCATCAATCGCTTGCAGCTTTTGAGCCCATGGGATACGAGCGAGAACATGCAGTATTGGAATAATATTACTCTTTGGGAGAGTACTGATAAGGACTTGCCTTGCCCTGAGGCTGTCGGTCGTGTGCGTAAGGCCAGTTTCATGATGTGTAATACCAAGGAGAGTATTCCATTGGAGTTGCGTTATCTCAAGTATATCGAAACACTCAATATTTACAGTAATGTTAATACGATGCTCCTTAGCATTGACCTTGGTAGTGAAATCTGCGACCTTGAGTATTTGAAGCATCTACAAATTGGCGCGTTCGGACTCGTTTCGTTGCCTGATGATTTTGTGAAGTTAGGCGACAAGCTCGAGTCGCTAGACCTCAACTCAAATAACTTCGAGGAGGTTCCTCCCATGCTTACTCCAGAGAACTTCCCCAAGTTGAAGAAACTCGACCTCCTCGCTTGCCGCCGTTGGACATTGTCTGACCTTCGCAAGAAAGACAATTATGATGATGGTATTGGTTTGCACTTTAAGTCTACAACCAATGAAGATAACGATTTGCGTCGTTTGCTCCTTTGGGAGGGCTTGGAGGAGTTGCGTCTCTCGAACTGCTACATTGAGGGACAAATCCCCGACTTTGTGGTAGGTGAAGATGGCGTAGTGGCATGGAGTCAGGAGGATGTTACCAAATGGGGTGGGGATACTATCAAGAAGCTTGCTCTTGAGGAAAGGCCTAAGATTCTTCCTAAGATGAAGCGTCTGACTCTCAACCTCAACTTCTTCACTGGCAAGTTGCCTGATTGGATGCTCTATCATCCTCACTTGCTCGATTGGTTCCCCGAATCACTTATTTATATGCAACAGGTGAATGCTTATGACTCAGAAGGTAAGTCTTCAAAGTTTGAGAATGAACCTACCGACTACGAATATTACTTTGAGTACTTCCCTGGCTATCGCGAGAAGTACGAAATCAAAGAAGAAATCGAAGATTAAGAAGTTATACGGAGTATGAAAAGAACCTATATATATGCCCTTATCGTAGGGTTGCTCGTTACCGCTTGTAACGATACCGAGGTCATAGAGCAGAATGGTGCGGTGACCGAGTCTGCAGACATCTTCATTCCTGAAGGTGCTGAGGAAGGTGAGCTGCTCATCAAGTTCGTGCCTGAGATGACCGATATCCTTGACCAGATAGCTGAGGAATCTGCATCGAGTCAGAAGATGACTCGCAGTGGTATACCCTCGACCGATGAGGTGTTGCGTATTCTCGGTGGCTACGAGTTGGAACGTGTGTTTCCCGTTGACTCTCGTCATGAGGTACGTTCTCGTGCCAATGGTATGCACCTGTGGTATATCGTGCGTTTCGACAAGAATACTGACCTCAAGGTGGCTATTAATAGTCTCAAGCAGTTGGGTGAGGTGTCGAAAGTGCAGTGCAATACCACATTGAAGCGTGTTGGCCGTCGTGAGAGCAAGCCGGTAGCTATTAGTCGTGAACGTCTCAATAATACTCAGGGCACTACTGATGTACCGTTCAATGACCAAGGCTTGTGTTATCAATGGGGATATATCAACAATGGTAGTGATTATGGAATTGAACAGGACGAGGCTCCTGTGGAGGCTGGTTCCGATGTGAATTGTAAGAAGGCATGGGAAATCTATCCGGAGGCTGGTGATTCCTCGATTATTGTGGCTGTCCTCGATGAGGGTGTGATGTGGAACCACCCCGACCTCGCTGCCAATATGTGGGTGAATGAGGATGAGGAGTATGCATCAAAAGAGGATAATGACGGCAATGGCTATGCAGGTGACCGTTATGGCTACAACTTTGTAAAAAATTCTCCTGTTATCTGCTGGTCTGAGAACTATGATACAGGTCATGGAACTCACGTGGCCGGAACTATTGCTGCAGTCAATAACAACGATTTGGGTGTTTGTGGTATTGCTGGTGGCAATAAGAAAGAATATCCAAACAGTGGTGTACGTATCATGTCGTGTCAGGTTATTGATGGCATGTACTCAGTGACATTGGCTCAGGAAGCACGCGCTTTCAAGTATGCTGCTGACAATGGTGCTGTCATCGTTCAGTGCAGCTGGGGATACAATAGTGCCTTGGCTAATATGATGGAGGGTTATACTCCTGGCCCTGCATCTGAAGAGGAGTGGGCAAACCTCTATCCTCTGGAGAAGGAGGCTATTGACTACTTTATTCACAATGCAGGTTCGCCTAATGGCGTTATCGAGGGAGGTATTGCCATCTTTGCTGCTGGTAATGAATACTCTGCTATGCCTGCATTCCCCTCGGCTTATTCCAAGTGCCTGAGTGTGGCTGCTATCGCTGCCGACTACACTCCTGCAGGCTACACCGACTATGGTGTGGAGGTTGACTTCTCGGCTCCGGGTGGTGACACTGAATACTATGGTAAGCTTCTTGAAAATAATGACGGAACCGAGTGGTTGAATCCCAATGGAGCCATTCTCTCTACGTTGGTTATCGATGGTGAGGCCAGTTATGGCTACTACGAGGGAACCTCGATGAGTTGTCCCCACGTGTCAGGTGTGGCTGCGCTTGGTTTGTCTTATGCGGTAAAGATGCGTCGTCATTTCAAGGCGGAGGAGTTCGTTGAACTGATGAAGGCCACCTCGCGTGATTTGGATTCCTACTATGTCGGGAAGACTAAGAAATACAACTACAACCACTCATCTGCAGGATATTCCGTAGTGCAAATGAATCTTAATGATTATCGTGGCAAGATGGGTCGTCTTATTGATGCCGGTGCGCTGCTTGATGCTATCAGTGGTGCAGGTAGCGATATGCGTATTCCTAATATCACCATAACACCTGGAGAAGAACAGACGATAGACCTTGCCAAGTATTTTGTGGGTGGTGAGTCTTTGAATTATATCGTCAAGCTCGCTCATCCGACCAATCCTGCTGATGCCAAGATTGTAGATAATACCAAGCTGGTAGTAACGGGTCTCGAGTGTGGAGTAACGACTGCTACTATTGAGATTAGTGGAAATGAACCTCAAGTTATTGCGATTACCGTACGCAAGAACTCAGGTGATGGTTGGATGTAATGTGAATGTTCGATTGGGCGATCTGCAATGAATCATAGAATATACATATTGTCTCTCATGCTGTGGTGTGCAGTTGCTGCCGGTGCTCAGACACCGATGCGCAACCTCACTCGTGCACAGATAGATTCTATTATGAACCCTACACTGCATGCTGAGGCCGCCAAGATGTTGCTTGCCGATAGCTTGTCGTATGATTTGGGTAAGATGGCCGAGGTCGATGCTCCCGTAAGCCGTACTTTCAGTTTGCGCAATGTGAGCGATAGACCACTCCGCATTGGTCGGGTACGTACGATGTGTGGGTGTACGGCAGCTGCTTTTGATAGCACGTTCATTGCTCCGGGTGAGAAGGTGGAGATAACACTCACCTACAATCCCAAGAATCGTCCGGGTACTATCGACGTTGATGCCTTTGTCTATGTCGAGGGCTACGACCGCCAACCTATGGCTCGCCTCTCGCTCTATGGAGAGGTTCTTGAAGACGGGTGGAGTCATCTGCCTCACGTGATGGGTTCACTTCGTCTGAAGCGTAAAGAGGTGCGTTTCTCCGAGTTGCCAGCCCATGGCACTACCACAATGCGTATCATCTGTGCCAATAGCGGGACCAAGCCCCTGAAGCTCACTTCACGCATATTGCCTCCATACGCTGCGCTGCATACCGTGCCTGCCGTGATTGCACCAGGTGAGGAAACCGACTTGATTATCACCATAGATGTAGATAAGTTACCTAAAAAGGAGGGAGAGATCCGAGCCCCACTGATTGTCGAAGGGGTAGGGGGCAAGCCCTCGGAGCGTACTTTGCAAATAGTAATCATACGATAATAGAAATAAGAAAATATAACCAAAGATATGAAGAAGATAACCAACCTGCTGATGCTGCTTGCTGTAGCGCTGTTTGCTGCATGTGACGACTCGATTGAAACCCCCGACACTTTGGAGGTGAAGCCCTACAATCTGGAGGGCACGTGGCGCCTCTCAACGGTGGATGGGAATACACTTGCTGACAATACTTATGTATACCTTGTGCTTGACCGCAAGTATGGATTCAAGATTTATCAGAATACTAACTCCATGTATCCCGTATTGTACACTGGAACCTATGAACTGGAGTATGATTGGCGTGTTGGTGATGTTATCAGCGGCGTTTATGACTACGAACAAGGGGCATGGCGCAATGAGTACGTCATCTCTGACCTCTACGGAGAGTCTATGACTTGGACTGCCAAGATAGATGGCAAAGGCGATGCCGCTCCCGAGGTGCAGAAGTTTGTGCGTGTTCATAAGGAGGTGGACAAGGTGCCTGGCTATATTGTGGATGCCGCGCGCCAGCCTTTAGAATAGTCTCATTCTGCAGGCATCCTTCAGCACATTTTGATAAAACCATATAAAACTCAACAATTCTCTGCGATTTGTTGAGTTTTTTCAAATTATTTCTTTACCTTTGTTTGCTACTTTACGTGTACTATGGAAGAGAAGGTAAAGGAAACGGTACGTGGTACCTTTGAACAGTACTTGCAGAACAAGGGACTTCGCAGGACGCAGGAGCGTTTTGCTATCCTTGACGCAATCTATTCCATAGAGGGACACTTCACCATGGAGGAGCTGCTGGATATGATGAATGCCAGCAAGTTTCATGTGAGCCGCGCTACGCTTTATAACACCATGGACCTCCTCACTGACGCTCATTTGGTTATCCGTCACAAGTTTGACAACAGTTCGCAGTATGAGAAGTCATTCAACATGTCTACTCACTTTCATCGTATCTGTATGTCATGTGGCAGTGTTACCGAGGTGCAGGATGAGAAGTTGCGCCAAGTGATTGAGAATGCCCACAGTAAGGGCTTCTCCATTGCTCACACCTCGTTGTACATGTATGGTATGTGCTCCAAGTGTATGGCTGCCAAGCGCCGTAGAGAGAACAAGGAGAAGAAACTCAGAGAACAAAGAAACAACAAATAATATAATCATGAAAGTAGATGTATTGTTAGGCCTCCAGTGGGGCGACGAAGGTAAAGGTAAGGTAGTTGACGTACTCACTCCGCGCTACGACGTGGTAGCCCGTTTCCAGGGCGGTCCCAATGCGGGTCACACCCTTGAGTTTGAGGGCCAGAAGTATGTGCTCCGTTCAATCCCTTCAGGTATCTTCCAGGGCGACAAGGTGAATATCATTGGTAACGGTGTAGTGCTCGACCCCGCCTTGTTCAAGGCCGAGGCTGAGGCTCTCGAGGCATCAGGCCACCCCTTGAAGGAGCGTCTCCATATCTCTAAGAAGGCACACCTCATCATGCCTACTCACCGCGTGCTCGATGCCGCTTACGAGGCAGCTAAGGGTGATGCGAAGGTTGGTACCACAGGCAAGGGCATCGGTCCCACCTATACCGACAAGGTAAGCCGTAATGGTTTGCGTGTAGGCGATATCCTCGGTGACTTCCCCGCCATTTATGCTAAGGCTAAGGCTCGTCACGAGGAAATTCTCAAGAGCATGAACTACGAGTATGATATCACCGAGATTGAGAAGGAGTGGATGGCAGGTATCGAGTACCTCCGCGAGTTCCCCTTGGTAGATAGCGAGCACGAGATCAACAACTTGCTCAAGGCCGAGAAGAGCGTACTCTGTGAAGGCGCACAGGGCACCATGCTCGACATCGACTTCGGTTCATATCCTTTCGTGACCTCTTCAAACACCGTTTGTGCCGGTGCTTGCTCAGGTCTCGGCGTAGCCCCCAACAAGATTGGCAACGTATATGGTATCATGAAGGCTTACTGCACACGTGTAGGTAGCGGTCCCTTCCCCACAGAACTCTTCGATGAAACTGGCGACAAACTCTGCACTCTCGGTCATGAGTTTGGTTCGGTTACTGGTCGCAAGCGTCGTTGCGGATGGATTGACCTCGTAGCGTTGAAGTATTCTATCATGGTCAATGGCGTTACCCATCTCATCATGATGAAGAGCGATGTGCTTGATACCTTCGAGACTATCAAGGCTTGTGTGGCTTACCGCATCAATGGCGTGGAGACAGAGGAGTTCCCCTACTCAATTGAGGGTGAGGTAGAACCCATCTACGCTGAACTTCCCGGTTGGCAGTGCGATATGACTAAGATGACCTCTGAGGAGGAGTTCCCCGAGGAGTTCAACAACTATATCACCTTCCTCGAAGAGGAGTTGGAGTGCCCCATCAAGATTGTTTCTGTGGGCCCCGACCGTGATCAGACCATCGAGCGCTATAACGATTGATGCCGCGGTAGCAAGCGCGGTGCTCCTCGTTAGCTAGTAACGTGTGGCGCGGTAGCAAGCGCGGTGGGCATCACTAGCTATTGACGAGAGAAAAGGAACTATAGAGCGTAACACTTGTTTATACAGGAAAAAAGTAGACAATGGCACCTATTTGGATTATCTTCATTGGAATTGCCCTGCTCAGCTACATTGTGCAGGCTAACTTGAACAACAAGTTCAAGAAATTCTCCAAGATACCCGTTGGCGGAGGCATGACCGGTCGCGACGTGGCCGAGAAGATGCTGCGCGACAATGGCATCTACGATGTCAAGGTAACTTGCGTGGAGGGACATCTCACCGACCATTACAACCCCGCTGACCACACCGTCAACCTCAGCCGCGATGTTTATTCATCGTGCAGCGTGGCCGCTGCAGCTGTGGCCGCTCACGAGTGTGGTCATGCCGTGCAGCATGCTACGGCCTATGGCCCTTTGAAGATGCGGTCATCGCTTGTTCCTGTGGTGTCGTTTGCATCCAAGTACGTGTCGTGGATATTGCTTATCGGCATTATGTGCGTGGAAAGTTTTCCAGGCATATTGCTTCTCGGCATCGCCTTGTTTGCTATGAGTACTTTGTTTAGCTTTATTACCCTGCCCGTGGAGATTAATGCCAGCCAGCGTGCTCTCGCATGGCTCGACCGCTCAGGCATCACCTCGTCATACAATCATCGCGATGCAGAGAGTGCTCTGCGCTCGGCTGCCTATACCTATGTGGTGGCAGCTCTCAGCTCATTGGCGACACTTGTATACTATGTGATGATATACATGGGCCGCAGAGATTAGAACTTGTTGAGAATACACAAACATGATGAATTCAATAACTTATTATTTAACAACTTAAAAAACACAAGACCATGAAGAAAATTACTTTATTGGCGATGAGCTTTATGATGGCTCTGATGGTGAAGGCACAGGGTGCAGAGGACGTGACAAGTCTGTTGGCCAATCCTGACTTCGAAAATGGAACTACCAGTTGGGATGGAACTTTTGTGACTCAAGGTTCTGCTCAGCCAAACTTCTCTGGCACATTCTTGGAGAGATGGGCAGGTTATTATGCAAAAGACCAGTCTACAGGAGTCTATAATGAGGATGGAGTAGAGTACTACAAGTTGATTGACTTGTTCTGCAGCCAGACAATTGCTGTTGATAACGGCTTCTATGTATTGGAGGCTTATGTAAATGCTGTGCAGCAGAATTTGGGTTCATTGAATCCTGTAACAGGTGTATTGCTCTTTGCGAACGATGACGTTACCTCTTGTGCTACGGGCAACGGACAACCCGAGTTGTTCAAGGTAGGGACAGTTGTAACTGATGGTTCTCTTACTGTAGGACTTCGCACAGAAAGCACTACAGCCAACTGGATTGCTTGGGATAACCTGAAGTTGGTTCGATACACAGGCGCTACCATTGACGAGGCTAAAACCTTGTGGGCGAAGGATGAGATGAATCTTCTGAAAGAGGAGTTGGAACTCCTCATCGAGAACCCCATGAGTGCAGAATTGCGCGATGCTATCAATGACTCTTTCGCAGCCATTGAAACAGTGACTACTTATGTTGATGCCAATGCTTTATGGAACACCATGAAGGCACAGGCCGAAGAGGCAGAAGCATGTATTGTTGCTTATGAGAAACTCATTGAGAAGATTTATGAGGTTTTTGAAATGGCCGATAATAATGACAATACCGACGATTTGTACGATGCTGCTGATGCGGCTCAGATCGATTACGACGACGAGCTCCTATCTGCTGCAGAAGCTTTGGCGACGATTGATGCTTTGAATCAGGCTGTCTATGAGTACGAGATGTCTATCGCCGATGGTAGCATCGCTTTTGACGTAACTGAAAGATATGTGACCAATGCTGCATTGCGTGACAACAATAAAGGTTGGTTAGGTACTAGCCCCGTTTTTGGACAGGGTGTAGCCGAGTTCTTCGATAAGAACTTCGATGTTTATCAGGAAATTACAGGTATTCCTAATGGTAAATACGTAGTGAAGGTTCAGGGCTTCTATCGTCAAGGTTGGAACGATGCAGCAGATGCCTATAACGCAGGAACAGAGGAACTCGCAGAACTCTATGCTAATGATGAGGAAGTCTCTTTGACATCGCTTTATAAGTATACAGCTGCAGAGATGGGCGTTACAGAGAATGTTCATGGCAATGGTCAGGTTGATGGACTTACCTCTGCCAACTTGGCATTCAGCACAATGAACTCATTGACAGGAGTGAACTACTATGATGAGAACTCAGTTACGGTTATCGTAATGGATGGTAAGCTCAAGTTTGGTTTGCGCAATTCTAATCATAAGGGTGGCTCATGGTGTGCATTCCGCGACTTCAAGTTGTTCTACTACGGTAACTTCCCCTCTGTTAACCTCCTTGGTAAGATGAATGTCGCAAGAGCATATCTCGAGGCAAACGAGGCAAATATACCTGCTGCTGTATACTTCATGGTGGACGAATATCTCTACAATCTTGATGGCGAAGGATATACTGAAGAGGGTGCATACTCTGATGAAGAGGTAAATGCCGTTATCTTAGCATTTGATGCCATGTGGGCAGAGGCTTTAGCAGCTGTAGACTTGTTTGCTAACCTCAAGGCTAAGGTGGCTGATGTCAAGGACAATTTGCTTCCTCTCGAATTCCCCGGTGCAGACGACTTGTGGACATTGGTATATGAGGCTGAGGATGAAGGAGGACTTTTTGATCCTGAAAACGAAGAGAATACTTATGAGGCTTTGCTTGACTTTGAAACTCGCCTCAATGAGGGTATCGTAGCATACTATACCTCACAGGAAGCTTCTGAGGATATTGCTGCCGACTATACCTACTTTGTTCCTAATCCTAACTTCGAGCAGAAGGGTGAGTGGACATGGTCTGTAGCAGGTGGTGGCTCTGACCAGTGGAATGGTGGCTGTCGTCCTTCTGAGGAGGGTGGCGCTAACCGTCAGGGTGTTAACCTCTGGGGCTGGGGAATCACTTCAGTAGATGTTCATCAGACTTTGACAGGCCTTCCCAATGGTCTTTATAAGGTAAGTGCTGAGCTCATCACTCAGACAAACTATGCTACCGACCAGCATGTATATGCTACAGGTGCTGCTACAGTAACATCTGACTATCTGACCGTTACCGGTTGGGATACTTACGAGTGGACTACTTTGACAACAAACGGCTTTGCTGTAGTCGTTGATGGTACACTCACCATCGGCGCTGCTTCTTCAAAGGGTGGCACAAACTCTGAAGCATGGTTCCAGGCTACAAACTTCAAACTCTACTACTATGGTCCTGCTTCTAGCGAACATTTGCAGGGCGCATGGGAAAGCTTGAAGGCTGAGGCTGAAGAGGCTGTAGATGTATTGCTCCCCAGCGAGGAGAAGGAAGTGGTTGCTACTTTGGCATCAGCTACCTCTGTAGCTGATGCTGGTAACTATGCTGAGGCTTGCGAATTGATGAGCGCTACTCTTGAGGTTTGGGATAGCACTATCGTAGCAAGTAAGAACTTCTATGGTGGTTACTACGCTAAGCTTGACACTATCCGTTTGTATGATGCTTACGATGGCTGCGAAATGGTATACAGCTTCGCTGATGCTGCTGTAGCTTTGGCCGATGTAATCTTGGCTTCTGATACGACTACTTGCAAGGTATTCCCCGCTCTCAATGAGCAGTTGCACGCTTATGCTAACTATGCTTCTACATTGCGCGATGCTGAGCGCGAGATGGAGGATACTATCTATGCAGCAGAGCATGTGGCATTTGTGAATGACGAAGTTCTTGCTCCTCAGTTGGAGACATTGCTTGCTGCTTTGGTAACTGTTGAGAAGTGTGATGCTCTGAGAGCAGATCTCCAGAAGGCTATCGAGGTATTGAAGGGTACTGCCAACTATGGTAAGGAGATCAACGAAGGTGATGTTACTTACTTGATCGTGAATCCTGGCATCGAAGTAGTTGATGGTGCTGTTGCTGGCTGGACTATCCTGAAGAACAATGCACAAAACTGCGGAACCAATAACAATGAGCACTATAGTGGCGTAACTAATGCATACCTCGATGCATGGCATCCCACTGCAGGTACCAATAACGCTACATTCTACCAAGAAATTGGTGGTATACCTGATGGTACTTACGAGCTCACTGTTGCTGCTCGTACCGATGGTAACAATGCATTTATCTTCGCTGCTACTGCATCATCTATCGCTGACGCTTCTACTGAGTGGGCCGAGGTTAAGAACTATGCTGCTTGGCGTGGTGAGATTTGGGAAGCTGATAGCCTCCAGTGGGAAGCTGACGGTAAGCCTGAGGATGATCTCAATGAACTCTATCCTTACTTCATGGCTCGTCCTACCGACAACACTCTCTATGGTGAAGGTTACGGTTGGTCATGGCATACTATCGAGGTTGAGGTTACCAACCACGTCCTCACTATCGGTCTCACAACTGATGCTGAGTTGAGCGGTAAGAACTTTAGCGGTACTTGGATGGGTGCTGACGATTGGTCTCTCAAACTCGTGAAGATTAACGACGTACAGAGTGAGTACAACCCCTTCTTGGGCGTTGAGAATATCGAGGTTGCAGCTCCTGTAGTGAAGGGCATCTACGACCTCTTCGGCCGTCGCATCGATGCTATCACCGCTCCTGGCCTCTATATCGTAAACGGTAAGAAGGTATTGGTGAAGTAATTCCTTGCATAAAGCCTTATAATAAGAGTCGCGTCCGCTTGTCGGGCGCGACTTTTTTTGTATTTTTGCACCATAAAACTATAATACGCGAAAATAATGGCAACAAAACCCGGTATACCTAAAGGTACACGTGACTTCTCGCCAGCAGAGATGGCGAAGCGTAACTATATATTCGACACTATCCGTGAGGTTTTCTATACCTTTGGCTTTCAACCTATTGAAACCCCTGCAATGGAAAACTTCTCCACTCTTATGGGTAAGTATGGCGAGGAGGGTGACAAGCTCCTGTTCAAGATACTTAACTCGGGTGATAGTTTTGGTAAGGTGTCCGATGAAGATCTTCTTGAACGTAACGCATTGAAGCTTGCTGCTAAGGTGTGCGAGAAGGGCTTGCGCTACGATCTCACCGTGCCTTTTGCACGTTACGTGGTGGCTCATCGCGACGAATTGTCGTTCCCCTTTAAGCGTTTCCAGATACAACCCGTGTGGCGTGCCGATCGTCCTCAGAAGGGTCGCTACCGCGAGTTCTATCAGTGCGATGCCGATGTGGTGGGTAGTGACTCACTGCTCAACGAAGTAGATCTTGTGCAGATGATTGATGCCGTGTACCAGAAGTTTGGTATCCGCGTGAGCATCAAGATTAACAACCGCAAGATTCTTACCGGTATTGCCGAGATTATCGGTCAGGCCGATAAGATTGTCGATATTACCGTCGCCATCGATAAACTCGACAAGATTGGTCTGGACAACGTGAATGCCGAGCTCGCAGAAAAGGGCATTCCTGTCGAGGCTATCGAGACCCTCCAACCCATCATCCAGCTCAGTGGCGACAACAAGAGCAAACTCGCTACCCTGCGCACCGTGCTCGCTGCCAGCGAGACAGGCCTTAAGGGTGTCGACGAGATGGAGTTTGTGCTCGACAGCCTCACCCACCTCGATATTAAGAATGAGGTGGAAGTAGACCTCACCCTTGCCCGCGGACTCAACTACTATACCGGTACCATCTTTGAGGTAAAGGCTCTCGATGTGCAGATTGGCAGTATCTCGGGTGGTGGCCGTTACGATAACCTCACCGGTATCTTCGGTATGCCTGGTGTGTCGGGCGTGGGTATCTCTTTTGGTGCCGACCGCATCTATGATGTGCTCAACCAACTTGACCTCTATCCCAAGAGCGCAGCGCGTGGCACACAGGTGATGTTTGTTAACTTCGGTGCTTCGGAGGCCGCCTACTGTTTGCCTCTCGTCGCCAAGTTGCGTGGTGCGGGCATTTCAGCCGAGCTCTATCCTGATAGCGTGAAGATGAAGAAGCAGATGTCCTTTGCCAATGATCATGCCATCCCCTACGTAGTAATGGTGGGTGAGAGCGAGATGCAGAGCGGCCAACTTTCTGTAAAGAACATGGTGAGTGGCGAACAGGGCGCCATGACCATTGATGAGTTGATCGCTGCAATCTAAACGATCTTTCACACAAGATAATACCGCGTTGTCATTCTGAACGCAGTGAAGAATCTCGATGAATACAGATGTTTGGAGATCCTTCGCGTTGCTCAGGATGACAACGCGGTTGTTTATATAAATAACAGAAACTATGGAACGATACATCGCCCAATCCCTCAATCTCTCACTTCAAGCCGTATCCAATACGTTGAAACTGCTTGCAGAGGGGGCTACCATCCCTTTTATTAGCCGCTATCGTAAAGAGGCTACAGGTGGACTCGACGAAGTGCAGATTGCTGCCATTGACACGGCATGCAAGAAACTGCAAGAGTTGGACAAGCGCAAAGAGACCGTGCTTGCTACTATCGACGAGCAGGGAAAGCTCTCCGAAGAGCTACGCTCGCGTATTGCTAAGTGCATGGATAGCACCGAGCTCGAAGATATCTATTTGCCCTATAAACCCAAGCGTCGCACCCGTGCCGAGGTGGCGCGCACCAAAGGCTTAGAGCCTTTAGCTAAGATGTTGATGGCCCAGAATGGGGGTGGGGTAGAGAGTATGGCATTGCGCTTTGTTAAGGGCGAGGTAAAGGGTACCGATGATGCCCTGCAGGGAGCACGCGACATCATAGCCGAGTGGGTGAGTGAGAATGAGCGTTCGCGTAATACTGTGCGCAACACTTTTGCACGCGAGGCACGTATCACCGCCAAGGTCATTACGGGCAAGGAGAGTGAAGCCGACAAGTACCGCGACTATTTCGATTGGAGCGAGCCCCTCTCACGTTGCTCTTCACACCGTATGCTCGCCATCCGTCGTGGCGAGAACGAGGGCTTCCTGCGTGTCACTATTGCTCCAGCTGATGATAACGCCGCCATAGAACGCCTTGAACGCCAGTATGTGCGCACCTCGGGCGAATGTGCAGAACAGGTGGCCCTTGCTGTGCGCGATGGGTACAAACGCTTGTTGCGTCCTTCCATAGAGACTGAGTTTGCTAACAGCTCTAAGGTCAAGGCTGATGAGGAGGCTATCCGTGTGTTTGCGGCAAATCTCAAACAACTTCTTCTGGCCGCGCCTTTGGGCCAGAAGCGTGTGTTGGCCATTGATCCCGGCTACCGAACCGGTTGCAAGGTGGTGTGCCTCGATGCACAAGGAAATCTCTTGCATAATGAAACTATCTATCCTCATCCACCCAAGTCGGATTATGCAGGGGCTTCGCGCAAGCTTGTTCGTCTGGTTGAGCAATATAAGATTGAGGCCATCTCCATCGGCAATGGCACTGCCAGTCGCGAGACCGAGCAGTTTGTCACCTCGCAGCGCTACGACCGCCAGTTGCAGGTGTTTGTGGTGAGTGAGGATGGTGCCTCCATCTACTCTGCTTCTCAGGTAGCTCGTGATGAATTCCCCGATTATGATGTTACCGTACGTGGTGCCGTATCCATCGGACGTCGCCTGATGGACCCTCTGGCTGAACTCGTGAAGATTGACCCCAAATCCATTGGAGTAGGACAGTATCAGTACGATGTGGACCAGAAAGAACTGAAGTCGTCGCTCGACCGTACCGTGGAACACTGCGTCAACTCCGTGGGAGTGAACGTGAACACTGCGAGCAAGCACCTCCTCACCTATGTGTCGGGGTTGAACTCCACGTTGGCACAGAATATTGTCGATTACCGTACTGAGCACGGAGCCTTCGCTTCGCGTAGCGAGCTGAAACGTGTCCCCCGCATGGGTGAGAAGAGTTTTGAGCAGTCGGCAGGCTTCCTGCGTATCCCCGAAGCTGCCAATCCGCTCGACAATTCTGCCGTACACCCCGAGCGTTATCGTCTTGTGGAACAGATGGCCCACGACCTTGGCTGCACCGTAAGCGAACTTATCACCCGAGCTGAGCTTCGTGCTCAGATAGATATAAATAAGTATGTGAGCAGTTCGGTCGGACTTCCTACGTTGCAGGATATCATGACCGAGCTGGAGAAGCCAGGGCGCGATCCACGTGAAGCTATTGAGGTCTGGAGTTTCGATGAGCGCTTGCGCACCATTGAGGATGTAAAAGCAGGCATGGTGTTGCCCGGCATCGTAACTAATGTCACCAACTTTGGTTGCTTTGTCGATATAGGCGTGAAGGAGAATGGACTGGTACACGTGTCTCAGTTGGCCAACCGCTTTGTCTCTGACCCTACCACCATTGTTTCGGTACATCAGCACGTTACCGTACGTGTACTCGATGTTGACTATACCCGCAAACGCATCAGCCTCTCAATGAAAGAGGTATAGTGACGGCTTTCTCGTGCTGGACGTGTGTTACTGCTTATTCCACGTGCGCTCAAGCATCTGAGCTTCTCGCTTGGTGATGTGGATGACCGCTCCATGTTTCTGTTCGGAGAAGTTAGTTCTGCTCATCTTTCCATCGTCGAAATTGCCTATCGGAGTGTAGCGGAGGAAGTCGCTTGTCTCAGTAAAACCAAAGTTGTGTGGGTGGTTGTGGAAGTTGTCGTGCATCACTACCCAGCGGTTTTCACCAATGCGTTTCCAACAGTTGGGCGCTTCGTGTGCAGTGGTCACGCCATCGTTGTAGTTGTCATCCATGACATATGGTCCTGTGATAGTTGCTGATGTTGCATGCTTGATGAGAGCGCCTCGTTCGTGAGACACGTAATATAGGTGGTAGGTGCCGTCATGATACATGATGTCGCTGTCGATGACGTTGTACTTGCCCTCAGGCGCTTCGAAGAGTAACTGAGGCTCTCCTTCCATTTGGGTGAATTCGTCGTTCATGTATACATAGTAGATGCGGTTGCGGCCGTTGCCTGTACGAGTGGTGAAATGAAGGAATAACTTGCCCTTGTCCTCATCGTAGCAGGTCTCGGGAGCCCATACACAACCTACTTCGGCCCACTCTCCGCCAAGCTTTTGGAAGTTGAGGTTGGTGCGTGTCCAGTGCTTGAGATCGGTCGATTTCATTAATACCAAGCCACGGTTGTTGCCCCAACCATACTTGTGCCCGTCGCGTTCCCATTCGGTGGTTCGGTAACCATCTCGTACGCCAAAGACGTGAAGGTCGGTCATGGCAAGGTAGAAGGCACCATCGGGGCCACGGAAAATATGTGGGTCGCGTATTCCTTTCTGTTCTGCAATGGTGTCTCCTGCGATGATGGGTTGGTCTTTGTTGAGTGCGCTAAATTCTAAACCGTCGTAGCTTATGGCCATGTGCAGTCCGTGATCAGCATCTTTGTGGTATACCATGAGGTATGCTCCCATTTTACGCTCGCGTTTACGCATTTCTTTTTCTTCTTGTGCTTTGCGCTTCAGGGCTTCCCTGGTGTAGGGTACTCCATCGGTGGTAATATCGCACTTGTTGATATTCCCCCTTTTGTCGTAGGTGAGTTCCTGTGCGCACACCGAGCGTGAGTAGCTGGTACCAGTAAAGAGAGCCCCGTTGTGAGTGAAAAGAATGGTCTTTCCCTTGAATTCCACAACGGAAGGGTGAGTCGTGTTGCTATTACCTGCCACCTCGGAGAAGATCCCTTTGTACTCGAAGGGGCCTGTGGGCGAGTCGCCTATGGCATAGCCTAACTTTTCGGGCCAATCTTGTGCAAAGGTAAGATAGTATTTCCCATTTGCCTTGTGCACCCAAGGTGCTTCGGTGAAGTTGGAACCTTCGGGGGTAATGTCTATCACCTCACCATCAATCTCAATCATATTGGGTTTCAGTTTGGCTGCAAAGCAGCGACGGTTACCCCAGTAGAGCCATGCGTTGCCTTCTTCGTCTTGGTATACAGCGGGGTCGATGCATGCCCATGCATGGTCAGTACCAGGACAGTTGGCATTGGTGAGTAGCGGTTTGCCTAACGCATCCTTAAAGGGACCATAAGGGGAATCGCTTACAGCTACACCGATGCCACACCAGTTGGTCGATACATAGAAGTAGTATTTGCCATCCTTTTCGGCCACATGGCCTGCGAAAGCGGCATGCGAGTTTTGCCACTTGAAATCATCAACGTGAAGCGGACTCTTGTGTTCGGTCCAAGTCTTCATGTCAGTAGTGGTGAACAATGCCCACTCGTGCATCACGTAACCTCCCTGATTGCCAGCGTGATCAATTCCAGTGTATAGGTATAGCGTATCTCCTTTGACGAGGGCCGCGGGGTCAGCTGTATGTTTATGTGCGATGATGGGGTTCTGCGTTGCGGTGAAGGTGTAGCTCTTCTCGTTTTGTGCCGTCAGTGTAACTGCCGCACTAAGGCTGAGTGCGAATAATAGTTTTTTCATGATGTTTTTTATCGTTTGATAGTTCATATAGACAAAAGTAATTAATCTCCTATTCTTCTCTAAAGAATCGTTAATGTTTACGAAGCGAGAATGTTGTTTTGTTGATTACCTAATAATGATTTTGTCCTTACCTTGAATGTAGATGCCAGATTGACGACCCTCTATGCGGCGCCCCCAGAGATCATATAGAATCTCCGTGTCGGTTGAAGGGAGGAAAGGACATTCTTTGATGTCTGCAGCCAGTCCTATATCGTATACACGATTCATGATTTGCTTCAGACCACTTATTTCTGACCGGCTCAATACGCGATTATGGAGGAGGAGATCATCAATGCTAACCTCGGGGCTTCCCCAAAAGGAACCATAGCCCAAAGTGAGCTTTGAGCAATTGCAAATGTGTTCAATGATTAGGTTGTAGTCAAAAGCACTGCCCTTGCTGATTTCAGCGTCATTGAGATTACCGGCATAGGTGTAACTCTCTATAGGTCCCCCGTCGATATAGAGTTTGATCCCCTGGACTCTGCTGATAGTGGCACTAATCAAGTGCCAACGCCCTGTGGCGATGGGTGAGTCAGTGTAGGTCATGGGGTAATTGATGTCTATCCAATTACCTTTGCCGCTATTAAACCCCATATAGCTTCCTCCAGCCATGTAGAAGCGTGAGTCGTCAGAAGGGTTGTAGAAGGCGAAAAGCGCATCCCATAAGTTATTGTCGAAGCGCTTCAACCAAAATGATATGGTTATACCCGTGGCAACCTCCTCTTTGTAAAAAGGGTTGGGGATGCTCACATAGCTCTCGTGCTCACTGGCGCCGAAGGTGAGGTGCACGTAGCTTCCGTTGCGTATATCATCGCAACCTAATGTAGGCGCTTTGTTGGAACCATTCTTCAGGAACGATGCACATTCTGTAGGATTCACGCTATTGGTCGGTGTGGGGCTGTCGAAGTTATAGTAAGCCACTATCTCTGACGACCAATCCGATGATGGTTCTCTGCCTTTACGAGCCTTGACCGCATAGGTGTGTTCGCAATAGTAGTTTCCTGAGGTCATATACATTGTCAAGTCAACATCTACATTCTCGGTCAGTCCGGTAGGATTGTATCGTCCACCGGGCGAGATGATCTCGGGCTGGCTGCTTTCCCATTCCATCTCCACATTGTCGGTGAGGGGAATTTCGCACAAGTTAAGGTTAGCCGATACGGTCTGCCCTTGAGTCACAGGGATACTATGATTCTTTAACTGGTAGGCCAATGCATAGTCACCTCGTAATTTATATCCCCAAATGTGTACTCCATTTGAGGCGCAGGCAGTGAAGGAGTAGACATGTAGATTCATCTCATCCATCTGTTCGTCCACGATGACACCCTTGTAGATTACATCGCCAAGTTTGATGGTGATGAATCCGGTGCCAGTGTCAAGAGTCCACGTGCCTGTATGCGTGCCGCTGATGCTCCCATCGGCATGCAATTCGATTTTTACAGGTGTTGCTACTGCCTGCTCCTTGTAGTTCAAGGTATACTGGTGCACTAGCAATTGGTAGATACCAGGTATCTCATCTTGAGCTACACACTCCTTTGAGGCGATGAGGGCATCGGTCGTAGTGCCTCCATTGTACTCGAAGGGCGACGCCACCAACCAACCGTCCTTGTTGGTATAGAGTTGATGAACACGCACCTGATGACCTTCTGTGCCATCATTGAATCGAGTGTGATATACCAAGTATGAACGCCCGTCAGGTGCAGCGATAACGCTATTGTGCCCCTGGGCCAGTTCTCCCTTCTTCATGAATCCCCATCCATTGTAGGCACCCATGATGAGCTGTCCGCGTGTGTCTGCATTGGGACCATAGTTCATGACGTAGCGGTCGAAGATTGCGTTTCTCCCCAGTCCATCCACATAAGGCCCATTGGGGTTCTTCGAGCGGAAGACACGCATCTGATAACCGCCTACCGAGTCGAGATAGCCGTACGACATGAAAAGATAGTAGTAGTCTCCGATGTGTTCGATGTATGCGCCTTCGCCCGACACGTAGTATCCGCCTGCAATCTTCTTTCCGAAGTAGGGGTCTTTGGTTACCCCCTTTTGCTTGCTTGTATAATCACTTCCGTAAGTCACATTATAGTCACGAAGTCCAGTGTTTTCGTCCAATTCAATTATCCATATTCCCCCCGACCACGAACCGTAAGCCATCCATAAGCACCCCTCTTCATCGTAAAACACGCAAGGGTCAATGCCATTGGGCCAGTAGTCACCCCACGACATGCCGCTGGGGTGATTGTATCGCTGAGGCAGTGTACTTTGTTCGCCCAACACCAACTCGAGATCGGTCATCTTCCACGATATGCGTGTGTCGCTTCCCGATTTGAATCCCGTATACACCACAGGACCTTGATATACGTAGGTGCCGTCAATCTTGTCCGATGTGAGCAATACGATGACACAGTTATGATTGGGTCCATTCACACTCATATACATGCACCACTTCTGCATCGCCTCGTTGTATATCACATTCGGTGCCCATAAGTTACCGTCTATATTGTAGCCATTCCCATATGCCGATACCCAAGCGTGGGCATTGTAGTTGCCAAAGGGTACCATCTTGCCATCTATCGGGACGCTCTTTACCTCATGCGTGACGAAGGCTTCAGCATTTGTTGCACCACTCTTGATGCTACCGTCGGGTAGCAGAGCTCCCCATAGAGCACGGCAACTATTCCAGTTTTGCAAGTCTGAGGTGTAGGCTTGTGCTAGATGACTCCCGAAGATGTAGAATCTTTTTGTCTCCGGCTCCCACACAACCGATGGATCGTGGCACGATGTGCGTTGTTTGGTGGTGTTTTTGTAGTAGCTGATGGCCTCAGCCATCGTTAGTTCTATGGATGTTTGGGCAAAGGCTGCAAATGTCATTACCGCCAAAGCAAAAGCAGTCAGTGCCTTCTTGTGGATGGTGCGTGCTTTCATGGACCTATTTTTTTGCAAATGTACTCTTTTAATTTGTGAAAATATTGAAAAGTGTTTCATATTTTTGCTCATTTATCCGTACATTTGCGGAAAACAATGAATATCATGAAAAAGACAATCTTCATTTATGCACTGCTTTGTCTGATGAGTATCAGTAGCTTTGCGCAGCGTGTGACTGATAAGCTGGATCGCGGACTTATTGCGATGAAAGTGGAAGGTGGAGTTTTTCTCAGTTGGCGTCTTTTGGGAGAGGAATATTACGATACGGAATTCAATATCTATCGCGATGGAACAAAACTTAACGATAGCCCCCTTCCCATATCCTGTTTTACCGATAAGGAGGGTACTGTATCAGCTCACTATACCGTGAGTGCCGTGGTAAGTGGCCAAGAACAGGAACCTTGTAAGGCTGTGACTCCCTGGAACAGTAGCTATAAGGAGATAAAGCTTACGCATCCTGGCATCAAGAGCCGCCTATGTCCCAATGATGCTACTTGTGCCGATGTGGATGGCGATGGTGAACTGGAGATACTGATTAAGTACGATAATATTGACGAGATGGAGCAGTCCTATCCCAAGTATGGCCCCACTATCGGAGGGGTTGTGACGGGTGAATACTCTATTTTTGAGTGTCTGAAGCAGGATGGTACACGTCTTTGGTGGGTCAACTGCGGACCGAATATGGGTGACTTCCAGAATAATGAGCAGAATATCATGGCTTACGATTGGGACGGAGATGGTCGTGCAGAGGCTGTGATGCGTGCTGCTGATGGCACTGTGGTACACATGGCCGATGGTACGACCTATACCGTGGGCGATGCCACGAAGAATGTGCGAGCAGCTACGGGAGGAGGAGCCAACTGGTTTGTCACCACCGATGGGGAGTACCTACTTTATATGGATGGCCTCACAGGAAAGCCCTACCAGTGCATCCCCTATCCGCTGAGACGATTAGAACAGGGCGAAACTGACCTCAACAAGGCGTGGGGTGATGGCTACGGACACCGTGCCTCGAAGCACTTCGTCGGGGCTCCTTATCTAGATGGTCACAAGCCCAGCATCTTCCTTGCAAGAGGTATCTATACGCGCCACAAGATGATTGCCTATGACGTGGACCCCGTGACGCATGAGCTGACCCAGCGATGGAGATGGGACTGCAATGCGGGTGGCCCATGGAAGGGGCAGGGATACCACAACTACTGCGTGGCCGATGTGGATTGGGACGGACGCGACGAGATCGTCTTCGGGTCGATGGTCATCGATGACAACGGTAAGGGACTCTCCACGATCGGGCTGGGACATGGCGATGCACAGCATGTGGGCGACCTGGACCCCTACCGCCATGGACAGGAGTTCTTTGCCTGCATGGAGACCACACCTGGCACCAACTACCGCGATGCTACGACATCGAAGATATACTACCGCTATGCTGCCCCGAAGGATGTGGGGCGAGGCATCGCGGGCAACTTCACCAACAGCTTCCCCGGCTCTCTGTGTACGCCTACCGACATAGGACCCATCAGCAGCGTCACGGGTAAGGCCGTGAGCGGGATGGGCGATGCGGGCGTCAACCAGAACTTCCGCATCTACTGGGACGGTGACCTCTGCGAGGAGACCTTCAACTACATCAATGGCAAGAATACCGAGGGGTGTGTGGCCAAGTATGGCTCGTGGACACCCATCTACACCTGTGCCGGCTCGATGACCAATAACGACACGAAGGGTACACCCTGCTTCCAGGGCGACATCCTAGGCGACTGGCGCGAGGAGATCATCATGCGCACAGCAGCCAACAACATACGCATCTACTCGACACCCACACCCACGCCATGGCGCAACTATACGCTATGGCACGACCACCAGTACCGCAATGCCATGGTGTGGCAGATGTGCGGCTATAACCAGCCTCCCCACGCCAGCTACTTCCTCGGTGAGATGGAGGATATCACCATAGCTCCACCACCACTCACCACCACGGGGCGAACCATCGTGAGCAACGGCTCTACCATAGGCAGCGACCTCAACGGACACCATGTGCTCGTATCGGAGAATGCCGACATGAACGTGAGTATCGCTTCAGGAGTGCAGCCTTCGGTGCTGACCATCAATGTGCCCACCTGGGTACAGGGTACAGCCCCCAGCGAGTGCACCACCAAGGAGACGAAGATAAACCGCACCACCTATACCTGCACCGTCACGGGCAACGGCATCAGTGGCAAAGCACGCTTGGTGAAGCAGGGAGATGGCACTTTGGTGCTTCCCAAGGCTGATTTTACTCACACGGGAAAGACCAATATCTGGGGAGGTACACTCTGCTTTGACGGTTCAATGAAGCACTCTCCGCTATGGATGAACCGACATACTCATCTTTATAGTGATGAAGGTGAGTTCCTGAGCATTAAGGCTGATTATGGTGCGGTAATCGAGATTGGGCAAAGCGAATCAAATGGTACAGCTTCTTATATCGAGGTGGATACATTGTCGTTAGGCTTTGGCTCACGTCTGATTGTTGACCTTTATGCCGACGACTTTACGGCTGACAGAGTCAATGCTACCATTTTAAAAATAGAACGTAAGACAGGAGCGGCATGGACCCAAGGTGGACCAACTTATTTGATGCCAGTGATTGAGGTGGTGGGACATCCTGTGGATGGACAGACGAGGATGGCTCCTGGACGATATGTCATAGGCCACATTGGAAATATAGAGGGGTCTGTAGGCGATATCATTTTGGAGGGTATCGAGACCTCTAAGAAGAATCTTTATGTTGAGGATGGAAAACTCATAGTGGAGGTATTAAGTCAACGTAGTCCTGCCACTGTTACGTGGATAGGAAGTCAAAACAATATATGGGATGTTACTGAGACGGAGAACTTCAGTCTTGAGAACGAGGCTACAGGATTCGTGGCTGGTGATAATGTGTTGTTCGATGATAAGGCACAGAGCATGAGTGTAAACATCAGTGAAACTGTATTGCCTGCCTCTATAACAGTGGATAGCAGTGAAGATTACACATTCAGAGGAGATGGAGCCATTGCAGGTCAGGCCGTATTTACCCAAAAGGGGAGTGGAACGGTAATAATGAGCGGAGCCAACAGCTATACAGGAGGCAATCACTTACAAGGAGGTACAACGAAGGTATCTGCCTTGGCTAATCAATATGCCGCAGAAGGCAATCTCGGCGGTATTACCTCGGTGGCTGATTGGTTTACGATGGAGAATGGAGCCATATTGGAAGTCACTGCAGCCACAGAGATGGGATCCCCAATGAAGATGGTGGATGAAGGAGGTGTATTGGATATTGCTGCTGACCTCAAGATGAATGCGTCGCTCTCGGGGACCACACTGACCAAGAGAGGGAACGGATGTCTCTTCTTGATGAAGGCAGGAACGCTTGGCCGTCTTGTTATGGCAGGAGGAGATGTGGCAATCCAAGATAATAATGCCATACGAAGTATTGAAATGCAGTCGGGCACACTATGGGACGATGTGCAGGCTACCACACATGATATCTATGTGCCTGAGGGGAAATCTGCCATATGGCAACTCACTGGAGCCTATTACACAGCTTATGCTAATAAACTGACGGGTAAAGGAACGCTCACTATTGTCCCCCGCAACACCGTGCAGCGTGTTCGTATAACGGGGAATTGGAGTGAGTTCGAGGGAATCATTCGTCATATTACGAATTCGATATGTCTCCCCCTTGATGGTTCGGCTGGTATGCCCAAGGGGACGCTTTATTTAGCCGAGGGTTGTTCCGTGTCAAACGTAGCCAAATCCTTTGCCA
The DNA here is from genome assembly GCA_045612065.1 of Bacteroidaceae bacterium. Classification (GTDB taxonomy): domain Bacteria; phylum Bacteroidota; class Bacteroidia; order Bacteroidales; family Bacteroidaceae; genus UBA1189. The sequence goes on along the minus strand of JAZKYH010000015.1, from coordinate 3,529 downwards.
TCGGGAAACTTACGGGTAAGGGGCAATTGATTCAGCCCATTGCTGACTTTACCAGTCAGGCTGCTGTCAATGGAAGTAACACATGGAATGTGGGAAATAGCTTTGAAGCAGATGGTGACTTTACCTTCGATGGCACCTTCAGCGATGGGGGAGGAAGTAACAAATGTATATTCAATAAGGTCGGAACATGCACGATGACCGTCACGGGAAATAGCACCCACTCAGGGGCTACCACCATCAGCGAGGGAACCCTCCATCTTGCTTCGGGGGCTACGCTCGGAACAGGTGAACTCACCATTGCAAGTGGTGCTGATTTCTTGGGTATAACATCATCGAAAGCTGCAATGACCAATTCGAAGACTACAGTTAATGGTACATTGCAAGTGGGCTCTAATATTAACTCTACTACGGGACTACTTGATTTTGGTGGTAAGAACGTCACTTTTAATAGAAACTCCGTGTATCAATTGGTGGCGCGTAAATGTGCTGCTGCTAAGAAGAGTTCTGGAGGAAATGGATGTGCCATGATAGATAATGTGGGGACACTGCGTATGAATGGTATTATCAGCGTGAGGTTGGCTAATAACCATACCCTACAGGTTGGTGACTCGGTGCGCATCTTCTCAGCCCGAACCGTATCGGGCTCTCCCACCTTCGACCTTCCCGCCATTGAGGGCCTCGAGTGGGACACCACCCATTGGAAAGAGGGTTACCTGCATTTGCAGCCAGCAACAAGCATCCATGGCGTCCACCTCCCCGACACACCGGTCAGTGTGGGGGTGTACACCGCCAGCGGATGTCGCATTGCTTCCTTCAACTGCTTGCGCAGCGAAGCCGAGAGTGCCGTTGCATCCAATGCCTCCATACTCCCCGGCCTCTGCATCCTCCACATTCGCAGCAAAAATGCCAGCGAGCGGGTTAAGCTGATAAAGTGATGTTTAAATTTCTCTGACTCTCTCTTAGGTAGTGACCTAAGTCTATGATAAAAGCGTGGGCTTTCAGCGAGAAATTCCCGATACCCATCGTTTCTCGCGTACCAATTGGTGTTATATTAAGAAACTCTGTACTCTTTATTCCCAAGCATCCAGCCCGAACCTTTGTCGTTCGGGCGTGAGTCGTTTATGGGGATATAGTCTTTGAGCTACCGGCTCGTTATTGCTCGTTTGGTGTGAAGTGTTGTTTCCCTTTTAGAACGTATACCCCACTCTTAAGTGTACATTGTGCATAGATGCCTTGTTTTCGATAACACCCTTAAAGGCGTGCTGTAACTCGTAGCCGAGACCTACGCTGAAGTGGCGCACGTCGATACCCACCATGGGGTTGATGAGCATGCGGTTCATTTTATACTCTGTGTTGAAAACACCACCCACACGAGCCGATACGAAGGGCGACACACGCTTGTTGAGGAAGGTGTACTTGGCATCGGCGAACACGGGTACGAGAAAGTGGGGAGAGTCCTCGAAGTTGAGGAAGGTCTCGGCAGTGAAGCCTACACCACCACCCAAATAAAAACCATTGCCGAAACTAAAACCATGGCTGGTGCTGAGGGTGTACTGCTCCGATACGGAGGTGCTCACCGCAATGTCGGCGCGATAGCCACGCTCGTAGTTTACATAATCCTTGGCTGTTTCACTCTGGGCATTCACACCCATTACTGCTGCCACGAGGGCGAATGTTGCTAAAAACTTTTTCATAGATTTATTTTAATATGTCAAAAAATAATGCTTTCTTACTTGTTCTTCACTGAATCTACCAATGCCTTGGCTGACTCCAATCTGTGGTTAGCCTCTTGCAACTCCTTGTTCATGCGCTCACGCTCGGCAGCAGTGCGTACAGAGGGTTTTGACAGACGCTTCTGTTCCAAATAGAACGCCTTGGTCTCGAGTTTGGTAGCCTGGAAGTTGGCCTTGTCGATCTGACGTTGCAACTTGGCGCTCTCCTTCATGTCGCGGAACGCACGCTTAAGGAATCCTTCCTGTTTTGCTTCGTCTTGCGCATTAGCGGTGAGTACACTGCCAAACATCAGGGTAACGATACTCAATCCTTTGATAAACTTTTTCATCTTTTTCTCTTTTTTTTAATGGTTAATACTTATTGATTCTTGCTATTGTTTTCGTTATCGTCTTCGTTTTTGTTGTCAACTTCCAAGAACCTCTCTACAAACTTGTCCTCAATGTGCTGGTAGCCATTCACGAAAGCACGTTCCATGGCAAGGTAGTTGCGCACGATGTTCTCCTCCATCTGTTTGTAGGCATTTACTACAGATTCTTTCACTTTCGTCTTCTTCAGTCGGTAGGTTTTTTTGGGTGTAGGTTGGTCCATATTGTTGACATTTGATTTCGAGTGCAAAATTACAACGAAGCCCTGAACCATACTCGCCCACTTTTCGGGCAAAGTGGTACGATTGTCGGCAAATGACGCTTTTCGGGTAAGAATCACCCGTAAGGATTTGTTAAAAAGCGAACTCGATTGGTATGAAAGGAAGATGTTTTGGTACGATTGTCGGTTACGCTTGCTTGGTGTTAAAGGATAATGTGTATATTTGCGAGAAATCGTGAATATTTGCAAAATGTAGACTATGAACGCAAAGGTCCCCTATCTCCGTTGGCGCGAACGCATCAACGATATTGTCCCCGACGAGTACCGCATAGGCACCGATGTACTTGTTGTTCCCCAGCATCAGCTGTTCGATGTCCCCGAAGGCTACTTCAAGACAGATGTCACCACCATCCTTATCTATGACAAGGGAGAGGTGCACGTGTCGCTCGATATGCGGGAGTACCACATCAAAGCCCCCGCAGCACTCACCATACTGCCCAATTCCACATTCTGCTATCTCGGTCATAGCGAAGACTTGGAATACAAGGCGGTGATTATGTCCGAATCATTTACCGACAATCTCTTTCAAAATATCGACCGCATGCATCCCTTGCGCGATTCGGTACTCAACCATCCCCTGCAGGAGGGCAGCGAAGTGACATTCATCTACAACCACTATGTAAAGATGCTTGTCGACCTCCTCAGAGGGGCACCCACAACCTATAAATTGGAGGCCGTCAAGCACCTCACGCTGGCCATATTCTACGCCTATTCCAATACGAAACATGCTCCCGTGAGCGACCGTGTAGGGCGCAAGGACGAGCTCTACGGACAGTTTACCGACCTCGTGCGTCGCCACTTCCGTACCTGTCGCGACGTGAGCTACTATGCCGACCGCCTCTGCATCACCGTCAAGTACCTCTCACAAGTGGTAAAGGAGAAGACCGGCCGCCCGGCAAGTGAAGTGATAGAGCAATATGTCACTACGGAATGCAAGGCACTGCTCTCGTCCACCACGATGAGCATACAGCAGATTGCCGACACCCTCAACTTCCCCTCACAGTCCGTCTTCGGCAAATATTTCAAGCGAGCTACCGGCATGTCACCACGCGAGTATAGGAACAGGGGCTGACAGTGAAATATGATAACTGATTTTATGAAAAGATTTATCAATATGTATTATGGAACAACTAATTAAAGAATTGCTGCA
>JAZKYH010000014.1:0-65591 GCA_045612065.1 Bacteroidaceae bacterium | reverse complement strand
TGCCAATATGTTGGCAGCCAAAGCCCAATAACCCTCATTATAAAGTGAGTCACCCTGCTCAAGGTCATCCTTTGTAAGACGAGTATTTACCAAGGCACGTTTAGCGATTTCCTCGAGACGAGCACGTGTCTCAGGCTCTTTACGGTCGTCCCAATAGTACTGGATGAGGTGATAATAGTGCGCACGGTTGAACTCGTTGTCACGCCCGGCATCGAACATCTGAATCAACTCCTGTTGACTCATGGTACGGTCCTCAACCTTAGTGTATGTATATTTTACAGTACGCAACTTGGGCAAATAGATAGTCTTGATAACTGAGTTATAGTAAGGCAAACGCTGCACAGCATAGCCCTGATTCACCAAATTGCCAGGATGCTTAGCTACGATATCACGCACCTGCTGAGCCTCCTCTTTCAGACCATCACGCTCCAAGCTGTCAGCAACAACATCCCATCCGAGAATCATGGATTCGCTGGGACGAATAGCCTTATGCATATTGTACGGGATAGCAGTCTTAATCTCGTTCAGAGCAAAGTCGGCACGGCGACGAGCCAAATCAAGGTTCGACTGTGGATTTCCCTCAGGCGAAGAGTAACCGAATACCTGCATAAACTTCAACTTCGACGAACTCTGACGGAAAGCATCACTCAATTCACGGCGGGCACCAGCCAAAATACGAGTATTGGTGGTATCACTTGGGTTAAGCGTTGCCTTACCCACCTCAAAGTTAAGCTTTACCTCACCATTTGAGTCCATAGGACGTATCTCCATGCGTTCCTCAAAGTCTTCAAGGTTTACATCCAAGTTCTTCTCGTAGGTAAAGTCGAGGAATTTGATATAGTTGGTACGCTCACCCTCATCGATATGAATCGTGTCAAGCAAATAACGCTCATTATAGTCCTCAATAGCAACGATAGCACGAGCGGGATAAGGATACGACTCATCAGGATTGTGACCTTGAAGTGTATCCACATAGTGTCTAAGACGGATAGTGTCATCCTTTACTTCAACGCGTACAGGAGTGTGCTCATCCACGATAAAACGTCCCAACTTATCGTTGAGCATCTTATCAAAGTTCATGCGACGCGACTGTGTACAATCGTATTCTGCATAGTCATATATCACAGGAGCTGCATAAGCGAAAACCTTATTCTCACCCATATCAGGGCCATCAAGCCAATAGGGCTGCACAATGATACGAGAGTTAGTACGACTACGGACGGCATAAGGAAGATCATCAATACGAAGGAAGAGTCTACCATCTTCCTCAACTGAACGCGCAGATACAGAAGTACCACCCTTCACTTTTGCCTCGACGGTAACCTCCTGCAACTCTTTTGTGTCCTTGGTCATGTCACCCGTCTGTGCTTTCACCTTCACCTTGACAACGCCAAAGGTGGGTTGGCTCATGTTCTTAGTCACCTTACGTTTCTCGGGCTTTATCTCATAGCCATCCTTACCTACAAGTACTATGATAAAACCATCATTAACGGCTTCGATGGTAAAGCCAGCCTCAGGCTTCATATCACTAAGCTGTATGCGCATCGCCTTTTGATAATCCGAAGCAGGCACACCGCCAGCTTTAATCTTATTATCCCTAAAGTTTTTAAGGTTTCTATCAGCATCTTCCTGATTGTAGAAACTATAGACATAGCAAGTAAAGGCACCTCCCATAACAGACTCCACGATAGCCTCATCGGAGAGCGTAATCATACCCTGAATCTGACGTGTAGCCTGAGCCTGCACAAAAACAGGGAATACAGCTAAAATGCTTACAAGCAACGTACGTATAACCTTTTTCATAACCATGTCCAATCTTTATCTGATTACATACACTATCGACACGCCCAACTTGATAGGGAACAATGCATAACCCATCGCATTCGCATCGCCATTGGGTCTATTACCCTCCTCAGTAAATCTCTCTCTATAACCAATTACACCGCAGCTTCCTGAAAGGTCGATATTCCAACGTTGAGTCAATGTCCACACATGACCGAAAGAGATACCAAGCCCCACAGCATCGCCATGATGAGTGTCCTTCCATGCCAACTTGTAGCCAGTCAAGTTTCCAACCAAGCCCACATACTGTCTTGTGAGAGGACGGCCGTTAAACCAATATCTGAACTCAGGTGTCACACTGGTCATCTGCATCTTTACACCCCAAGGATTCTTATTGAAAGCCACTTCAGCGCCCAATGTATACTTCTCTCCTACAACAAGGTCAACACCAACGTTAGGAGTCATCAACAAATCCTTCAACGCATCAGTTCTCACGGCCACCATCTGTGCCGAAAGATTTTGCGTAGAGCATATCCACAATGCAACCACACAGGCCAAGAGTTTTAAGATGCTTTTCTTCATTATGGTTATTTTTGAAACTTTATCCAACATCAAAATCTTCATCATTAAAGTATTATTCCCAAGAGCATATATTCATACATGCGATAACGCAACCAAGCACAGCATGATGCTGTGCGGTATACCTTATTACATATGTGGTTAATATAACTCTTCATCTTCCTTCTTTATGAAATATTCTCTATTGCGTAAATTATATAGTTCTGTTCCAATATTACCTACGGCCGTCTCCACACTGATATCGGTCGGAGCACTGTCGGGCGCTACAACGTCAACAGTAGATATGCTATCAGTCATAAGACTATCGGTTTTCACATCATTGTTAACATCTTCCACAACCTTAACCTTGCTGGCCTTAGACTTCTTTTCCTTCTTTTTCTTTTCGGCCTTAGCAGGTTTCTCAGACACCTCTACCTCTGCGGCATCATCTACTTTTTCAGCTGCATCTGCTACCTCAACCTCAGCTGCATCCTTGACCTCAACAGTCTTCTTGGCTTTCTTGGACTTCTCCACCTTTTCCTTCTTTACCTTTGCTGGTTTTTCAGTTTTTTCTGAACTGATTACCTGAAGTGTTGTATCAGCAACAGCCTCAGCAACGACACTTTCAGTCAAAGGCACCGATACTGACGCCGCCACACTATCAACTGTAACAGCGGCAACAGTCGCACTATCCGCGACTTCTACAGTAAGGTTGGCTTTAGCGGACTTCTTAGACTTTTTGCTCTTCTCTGCCTTTTCTGCCTTTGCAGACTTCTTGGACTTCGCTTCACTCTTAGAAGCACGGCGAGAGTCCTTCTTAGGTGCTTGCGCTTCGGCCTCATCAACACGAGCCACACGACGCAAACTGTCAACTAGAGCACTATCAGAAGCAAGGCTATCGTTCAAGACTACACCAACAAACATGCTATCAAGTCTCATGCTATCGAGCATTGTGCTATCAAGCATCATGCTATCAAGCATTGTGCTATCAAGCATCATGCTATCAAGCATCATAGAATCAAGCCTCATACTATCAAGCATTACAGAATCAACAGATACTGTATCCTTACCCAAGAAGTCATATACCTCAGGCACCTCTACTCGACCAGGATACTCACCTCTCTTACGTTTTTCCACATCAGCCCATACCTGCTTCTTGATATTGTTGAGCCACTCAATTTTCTCGTTGCTGGTCATCTCTATAGTACGAACTGAATCCTTGTAAACGATATCCACAAGCGATCTATTCTGCTGCTGTACATTAAACTTATTGAGCTTCTCTGAGTAGACATCAGTACCGAAAGTACTTTCGACAAGCTTCGAGTTATTGTCCTCAATATAAGAATTCAGACGAGTATAGATTTCTCTGATCAATGCAGTACGGTTAACGACCTTACCATCAGCATCACTGATATTGTTGTACTGATTAACAAACTCCTTGTCAATCTGAGCCGATGTCACATGAGGGATACTATCGATTTCCTCTCTCACATAGAGCAAGATGGGGTCAACAATCTGTTCAATGCTATCAATATGAATCTTAGGCAGAGTATCCTTATTATAACGGGTATATCTCTTTGGTGCCTCCATCATATACATGTAGGGAGTCAGGTACTCAAGACTGAATGCACTGTTAAACTCTTCCAGACTTTCCACCTGTTGCTTATAAAGTGCAATTTCTTGATTGCGTGCATCAAGTTCACCCTTAAGCAGCGCAATACTATCGTTATATATAGTTGCAGCATCCCAATCGAGGTCCATGAGGCGATCCATATAACGACGATCAATCAATGCATAATCAATTTCCGTATGCTGCTTCGAGATACTACGGAAACGATACACAAGCGACACACGCACGTCAGTCAAGAGAGGGAGGAACGAATTACGAGTCAATGGGTCATTCGATCCAACTTGCTTACCAAAATGAGCATACTGCAAACCGATACAACCACCAAACTCCAAATCAAGCGCAGAACCGTTTTCATAGCCATAAAGAGGCAATGCTACACCACCCGTAGCACCTGCACCAACATAAAATCCCCTGCGGCCAACTTCCGGATACTTAATAGAGAAACTACCAGCCGAGAAGTAAGGGCCTGCAAATATCGAGATGTGTGACTTGGGTTTTTCAGACGCACGGAAACAGTTCAAGCGCGCACGCAACTTGCCAAGTCCCTTAGAAGAGTTAATCCACTCACGTTCCCAGTCTCCATAGAAGTTTTCACGATTGTCGAATGGTTGCTGACGCCAATAGAAACGATAGTCAAGACGTACTCCAAAGAAATTATATACCCACTCAGGATCATAAGCATTACCCCCACGAGAGTGCGATGTATTCCAATTACCCTTAAGTCCCAAACCGACAGTTCTCTTATCGTATGGAGTATTTACGATATCATAATCGAACGCCACGTTAGGAATAGTAAGCACCCAACCCACCACATTGGTACGGATAGCGATGCGTTCCTTAAATGACAAATCTTCCTCGTTAAAGTACTCTACATCCTGCGCAGAGACACGTAAAATGGGGAGCATAAATAGCACAATTGCCGCCCCGATCCGGATACGTATGTTGTTGAATTTCAGCATCTATTAAATAAATTACGCCCATACAGACCTAGTTTGCATGGCAAAAAACGTCCGCAAAGTTACGGTTTTTTAATGGATTGGAGAAATATTTTAACAAATAAAATCATTCCCACATTTATTTCTCTCATCTCCGTTCCCCTTAGTTTTCACCATTTTCGCCAAGAAAAACGGACTCAGATTTGCGTATTTGCGGGATTTTCGCGTATTTTGTGTTTCAAAATATTTTTCGAGTGTTAAAACAAACCCAAAAAGCAATTAGAATAATGAAAAAACAATTGACAATGTTAGCCATGGCAACAGCACTTTGTGTATCATGCAACAACGACAAGGAGACGGCATCGACCTTCAACTACAACGATGAGAAATTTGCCGACATCCAGATGCTTCGCTACGAGGTGAAGGGATTCGATGAGCTCACCCTCGACCAGAAGAAGTTAGTGTATTACCTTCAAGAGGCAGCCTTGTACGGCCGAGACATTCTCTTCGACCAGAACGGTCGTCACAACCTCGTCATCCGTAAGATGCTCGAAACCGTATATACCGACTATCAGGGCGACAAGACCACCGAGGAGTGGAACGCCTTTGTCACCTATACCAAGCGCGTATGGTTCTCAAGCGGTATCCACCACCATTACAGCGCAGACAAGTTCCAACCCGGTTTCTCTGAGGAGTTCTTCCGCGAGGCATTGGCATCGGTAGACGCTGAGAAGTTGCCTTTGGCAGAGGGTCAGACTCTTGCCGAGCTTTGTGACGAGGTGTTCCCCGCCATCTTTGACCCCGCGGTGATGCCCAAGCGCGTAAACCAAGCCGATGGTGAAGACCTCGTGCTCACTTCAGCCAGCAACTACTATGACGGTGTTACACAGGCCGAGGCCGAGGCTTTCTATAACAACCTCAAGGACCCCAAGGACGAGACTCCCGTCATGTATGGTATGAACAGCCGCCTCGTGAAGGAGAATGGCAAGGTGGTCGAGAAGGTATGGCACACCGAAGGACTCTATGGCGAGGCACTCACCAAGGTGGTGTTCTGGCTCGAGAAGGCACTTACCGTAGCTGAAAACGACGAGCAGAAGGCAGTCATCGAGAAGCTCATCAAATACTACCGTTCGGGTAGCCTCGAGGATTTCGACGACTACTGCATCGCATGGGTCGACGACCTTGACTCACACATCGACTTCGTCAACGGCTTCACCGAAAGCTATGGCGACCCCCTCGGCATGAAGGCTTCATGGGAATCTATCGTCAACTACAAGGATGTGGAGGCTACCAAGCGCACACAGACCATCAGCGACAATGCCCAGTGGTTCGAGGACAACTCTCCCATGGACAACCGCTTCAAGAAAGAGACCGTAAAGGGCGTTACCGCCAAGGTAATCACCGCAGCCATCCTCGCAGGTGACCTCTACCCCTCAACAGCTATCGGCATCAACCTGCCCAACTCAAACTGGATACGCAGCGCACACGGTTCTAAGTCAGTGACCATCGGCAACCTCACCGAGGCGTACAACATGGCAGCACTCGGCAACGGTTTCAACGAAGAGTTCGTATATAGTGACGAAGAGCGCCGCCTCATCGAAGAGTACGACGCACTCACCGGCGACCTCCACACCGACCTCCACGAATGCCTCGGCCACGGCTCGGGCAAGTTGCTCCCCGGTGTTGACCCCGACGCATTGAAGGCACACGGTTCGACCATCGAGGAGACTCGCGCCGACCTCTTCGGGCTCTACTACATCGGCGACCCCAAGATGGTGGAACTTGGCTTGCTCCCCAATGCTGAGGCCTACAAGGCTGAATACTATGGCCAGATGATGAACGGCCTCATGACACAGCTCGTACGCATCGAACCAGGCGCTACCGTTGAGGAGGCCCACATGCGTAACCGCCAGCTCATCGCCCGCTGGGCCTACGAGCACGGCAAGGCCAACAACGTCATCGAGCTCGTGAAGCGCGACGGCAAGACCTTCGTCAAGATTAATGATTATGAGAAGTTGCGTGGCCTCTTCGGCGAATTGCTTGCCGAAGTACAGCGCATCAAGTCGGAGGGCGACTATGAGGCTGGCCGCCAGTTGGTAGAGCAGTATGCCGTACAGGTCGACCAGGAGCTCCACAAGGAGGTTCTCGAGCGCTACGAAGCACTCAACCTCGCCCCCTACAAAGGCTTCATCAACCCCGTATACACAGCAGTGACCGATGCCGAGGGCAACATCATCGACGTAACCCTCTCCTACGACGAGAGCTACGACGCACAGATGCTCCGCTACAGCACCGACTACGCTACATTGCCTTACAGAAACTAAATGATTTTTTGGAGTGAAGGAGTAAAGGAGTAGCGGAGTAAAGGCAAATAATCTTTCGCGGACAGACCATTGTCTTAACTCCCCTACTCCTAAACTCCTAACTACTAAATAAACACTGCATGCACGAAACTGTTAGAGAAATAAAAGGCAAGCTTCGCCTCTTCATGAACGGAGTACTGTCACAAAGCCTCCGAGAGAAAGGATTGCAATATCGCCTCATCTTCGGGGTGGAGCTCCCTCGTCTCAAGGAGATTGCAGCCGGCTATGAGCCCAACCACGACCTGGCACAAGCCCTCTGGAAAGAGGATATCCGCGAATGCAAGATATTGGCCGCCTACCTGCAACCCACCAACACCTTCGATTCCGAGTTGGCCGATTTCTGGATGGAGAGCGTACACAACACCGAGCTGGCCGACTACCTCTGCATGGCCCTACTGCGCCGCCTACCCTATGCCTCACAGAAGGCGTTCCAGTGGATGGCATCAGAGCAGCGCATAGAGATATACACCGGATTCCGTCTTATGACCCATCTCTTTGCTCTGCATGGCACGGAGATGAACGAGCGCAGCTGCAACGAGTTCCTCGACCAAGCCCATGCCGCCCTGCAAGGCGATGACCTGCTCATCAAACAAGCCGCCCAGTCGGCATTGGAGCGCTACGAAGCATACAGCGAAAAGCCAAACGCATAGGCATACTCCTATGTTGCCAAAACCATAGCACCTGGCCGGTTGCTACCAGAGCATTTCAAGGAGACGCCTTACTTATTGATTGTCTGCACATCGCATTGTTTTGTGTCACATGTGACAGTAACATATACGAGTTTATATAAAATAAAAAATAAATAATTATGTAACTGCACGCTACATAATTATTTATTTTTTATTTAGAGGCTCTATGCAAACAAGTACCACATGTGACACAAACAGATATATCTTTCAGTAACAGAACATTTTAGGTGTGTCACAACTTTGACATCCTACTCCTTATGACTTTGATGAGCATTCATCCGTTGGGCGGCCTTGATGTCATCGCCTGTGAGGGTGACAACGATCCATCCGCGAGACACGCGGGTGCGCCGTTGCTCGAAGCCGAGGCGGTTCATGCTGAGGGCTATCTTCTTGGCAGAGAGGTGGGAGTGCACATACATGCCTATGAGTTCCATAATGCGTGTGGCGGTGAGAAACTCGCCCATCTCTTCCCCTGCGGGTCGGCGCAGGTAAGTGAGGATGAGCTCCTCTTCCATACAAGGTTCCTCGAAGTTGGCGTTGTGGGCATCGAGCTCGGCCACCTCGTCGGCCTCGAACCAGTAGCGGAAGCCCGTGCGGTAGAGGGCATAGGCCTGGGCATAGAGCCGTTCGTGGGGGATGGCATGGGTGTAGGGTGAGTCGATGTCGGTCACGTAGAAAGGTAGCCAGCGACGATTACCCGTGAGGTCGGTGAGAAAGCGGCGGTTGTTGCCCGTGGCACAGAACGAGGCGATATGCACGCGGCTCTCGCGGTTGGCCGAGTAGGCATCGCGCTCGTCGATGGTCTCGGCAGTGACGATGGCCTTGAGTTGGTTGAGCTCGCGCGGTGTGAGACTATCAATCTCCTCCAAAGCCACCAGTCCCTTCTCGGTGAGCATGAGGCGGTCGTCCTTGTCCATGCGGCTGGCATAGTTGCGCACGGCGAAGTAACCGCTGAGCACGGGCGGCAGCAGTCGCCGCATGAAGGTACTCTTGTAGATGCCTTGGCGACCGATGTAGGCGAGGATGACATGGTTAGTCACCTCGGGGTCGAGCCAGCAGGCTATCATGGCGACAAACCATTTCTTGAACCATCGGCGGTGCTTGGCATCGTCGGCTGTGGAGACATGCACCATCGAGGCTACGAAGTCTATGTAGTCGGTGTCGTCATCGTCAGGGATGGACGGCAGCGTGGTGAGGAAGTCCACGAAGGGGTTATATTCAGGTGAGAACTCGCTACTGAGCAACTGGTGGAGATCGCTCTTGAGTATGCGCTTGCCTATCTCCTCGGTGATGCGGCAGTAGAGAGTATTCTCCATGCGGTCGGTCTTCTCGCACCAGGTGTCGGTGTCTTCGCTGTAGATTTCGTACTTGCGGGTGATGACATTGTAGCGTGTCTTCACCTCGTGGCTGGTGAGGTAGTCACGTATGTCGCGCACATCGCCAACGGACGATTCCGGCTTCTTGCGTTCAGCCTTTGGCTTGACTGTGCCATGCTCCTCGGTCTGTTGGTAGCACGAGCGTACGATGGCCTCCACTTCGGGAGTGTTGTAGTCATCAAATCTGTTCACAGCCCACTCGCGACACTCCTCTTCGGGCACACCGTAGCGGTTCATCTCGTAGCAGAAGGCACACACATACTTGTTATAGGTACCTGCTTCGTACACAATACCACGCCGCTCCAGCTCACGCTGCACCAGACGCTCTACATCGCCGGCCTTACACCTCTTCACTTTTCCCTCAACCCTCAACTCTAAACCCTCAACCCTCTTCCTCGGTCTTCCCACGGGCTTCTTCTCTTCCATCTTGATGACAAAGGGCACAGTCTCGGGGTTATAGTAGAGGTTTTCATCATAGGCGATGGCGCTGATGCGCCCGATGTTCTTGCACTGGCCATCGGTGGCAAGGCCGGTGAGGTGAGAGTAGTAGGTGTTGACAGTCAAGAAAGCCTGCTTGTAAAGAGACCCACCTAAATCCTCTACGCGCTGCGCTTGTAACGCCCCCGCCCTACGGGCACCCCCTCTATAAACAGAGGGGGAGTTGGGAAGGGGGTTCGAAACCGCGATGTCTGCATCACCCCTCTTCGGGAGGGGGGAGGCTTCGTATCTCGCTATTATTCTCAGCCCTTGTCCCGATAGGGTAGTATACGCGAGCAGCGTGTGCTCGTCGGCACGCACTAAGTCGAGCACTCTTGCCATATCCGCCTCGGCGATGTGATCGATGTCCACGAGTGAGAGACCTGTGTACTCCACGATGTGTTTCTGCTGACGGCCGCCCTCGAAGCGTGCTGCCACGCCGAAGCTTGTCATCATGTGTTTGTATCGTTTGGCACCCTTCTCGTCGCCCGTGGAGCGGGCATAGCGGTGCTTGTCGGTAAGGTCGCGTACGGACTGGTCGGTGCGCATCATCGTCACCAGTTCCATGAGGGTGACAGGCCGCGGCTGTGTGTCATGCACACCGCGGAAGAGGCTTAATTGTAGATTGTTCATGTCGTTCATATATTGTAAAAACAGTGTCATATCCTAAAATCAGAGCCGTCTGATTTTTCTGCCAGAGCTGTTCTATAATTTTGCCGGAGCCGTCCGGCAGATTTATCAGAGCCGTCTGATTTCGACTACTAAGTAGCGTGCAAACCGAGAATAGAACCATGTTTGCATGGATTATTCCGAGGCGCAGCCGATACTCACAGTTGATTTCCAACTGCTAAGTAAATGAATATCCTTGACATGGGAAAACGAGATTTTCCATCCATGAGTGGAAAATTTATTTAATGATTTTTAAGAAATTAGAGGGCAAAAAGGAGTGTAAGTATGGAAAAAATGTAGAAAAATCCACGACAGCCAAATCATCAGCACGGCCATGCACAAACTCGACCGCGAGCGTCGACACAGAGGTATCAGACAAGACATACTGTGCCGCCATGTCGGCATCAGCACCAAGACCTACGCTGCCCTCCTACGAGGCGAATGCAATCGGCTGGATGTGTACTTGAAGATAAGCTATTCCGTCTTTGAGTCTATGAGTTTTTAGGAGGTAAAGGGAGGCGTTTGGTCCGCAATGCAAGCAACTTATTAGAACACACCTGATTTAGTGTACCATAAGGTCACAACTTGTTGTTTTTTTCAATACCTTTGTGCAGTAATAATAAAAAAACGAACAACCATCAACACCTTATGAAAAACACTCTTGCTGCATTAGCATGCGCATTGGTCGCTACAAATAGCTTTGCCTACGACACTCCTACAATGGGATGGAGTTCATGGAATGCCTACGGATTTCAAATCAGTGAGTCAATCATCAAGTCGCAGGCCGATGCATTAGTCGCCACGGGACTGAAGGATGCAGGATACATCTACTTGAACATCGACGACGGGTTCTTCGGCGGACGCGACGCTGAGGGCCATCTGCTGATACACCCCACACGCTTTCCCAATGGCATGCGCACCGTGGTGGACTATATCCACGCGAAGGGGCTGAAGGCGGGCATCTACTCGGATGCCGGCAAGAACACCTGTGCCTCGTACTGGGGTGGCGACAAGATTGGTGAGGGCGTGGGGCTCTATGGGCACGACCAAGAGGACATCGTCCTCTACTTCAAGGAACTGAACTTCGACTTCATCAAGGTGGACTTCTGCGGAGGTGCACCGAACCACAATGTGGACAAGCTCGAACTGTCAGAGAAAGAACGCTACACGGCAATCAGCGAGGCCATCAAGAACACGGGGCGCACCGATGTGCGACTCAACGTCTGCCGATGGGCTTTCCCCGGCACATGGGTGCACGATGTGGCTACCTCGTGGCGTATCTCGGAGGATATCTACCTGGGGTGGAACTCTATCAAGAGCATCGTGGGACAGAACCTGTACCTCTCGGCCTATGCCACCGAAGGTAAATATAACGATATGGATATGCTCGAAGTGGGGCGTGGCCTGACCATAGAGGAGGACAAGACACACTTCGGCATGTGGTGTATCATGAGTTCGCCCCTGCTGATTGGATGCGACATGACCACCATCCAGCCAGAGGCATTGGCACTGATGACCAACCCTGAGCTCATAGCACTGAACCAGGACCCCTTGGGACTGCAAGCCTATGTGGTGGACAAGGTGTCGGGCACCTACCTCTTGGTGAAAGATGTGGAGACGAAGTATGGCACCAAGCGTGCCATCGCGGTATATAACCCCACCGATGCAGAGGTAGTGCGCCCGGTCGACTTCCTCAGCCTCGAACTGGGTGGTAAGGTGACTGTGCGCGACCTCTTCGAACGTGAAGAGGTGGGTACCTTTGCATCGATGATGAACGTGACCGTGCCTGCCCATGGCACACGCATCTACCTGCTGACTGCCGAGCGACGCTACGAACGCTCCAAATATGAGGGCGAGACGGCATGGCTCACATCGTATCAAGAGCTGAAAAACAATCAGTCATCGGAGACAGCCATCTATGAGGAGACCAGCTACTGCTCAGGCGGGGCTATGGCCAGCTGGCTCGGACGCAGAGGCGAGAACGACCTTCAGTGGCGCAACGTGTACAGTCAGGCTGGAGGGGAATACACCTTGACACTGAGCTTCATCACAGGCGAAACCCGTAAGATATACCTGCAGGTCAACGGAGGTGCCGAGCAGGTGTTGTCGGTCTACTCAGGTGGGTGGAGCACCGTAGCCACGAAGGAGGTGACGGTGACCTTGCAGCCTGGCGAGAACGTGATACGCCTCTACAACCCCTCGGGATGGATGCCCAACATCGACTGCATGGACCTCGTGAAGAAGGGGGCACTCGACATCTTTCAGCAACGCTTGGAGAGTGCCAGAGGAAAGGTCAGTGCGCTCATCGAAGGCGAACTCCCCGAAGGCATTGCCCAGACATTGACTAAGGTGCTGGCCAACGTAGCCCCCACCGATGAGAATGCCGAAGCCTATCAGGAGGCTATAGATGCCTTGCAACAGGCCTATGACGATGCATGTGAAGCTATGGAGATATACCCCGCCATCAGGCAACTGGCTGAAATATGCCGAGCCAATGTAGCCAACTCGAAAGAGGGTGAGGTGGTGACAAACTTCGTGAATAAGATAGGTGAGGTTGTGGCAGCAGCTGAGACCGCAGGAGCGGCAAATGAGATGGCTGCACTGTTGGCACAACTGCAGGAGGAGGCCATCAAGTTTCACACCTCGGAGGCAACACCCGCAGCAGGCAAGTCGTGGGATATGACCTTCATGATTCAGAACCCCACCTTCGACACCCATGGCGATGGATGGAAGACGGCTCCCACGGTACGCAACGCAGTGGGCGAATTCTGGAACACCAATTTCAGCATGTACCAAACCATCAGTCCGCTCAAGAAAGGCCGTTATCAGGTGAGCGTACAGGCTCTCTACCGTACTGGAGAGAACGACGGTGGTAGTGCCTACAAGAACAACCGCGAGACAATACCTGCCAAGTTGCAGGTGGGCGACGAGACGCAACCCCTCGTGTCGCTCTATAGCTATCCACTGGCCAGCGATGCTGCTGCCTTTGGTGACCTGGACCTCAAGAAGGGTTATGCCAATAGCATGTATGCTGCGTCGGTGTGTTTCAATAACGATGCATATTGGAACACGATGACCACTGATGTCGAGGGCGAATCGCTGCGCGTGGGACTCACCAACTCGGGCTCAAAGTATGACAGCTGGTGCTGCTTCGACAACTTCCGCTTGGAGTATCTGGGAGACCCCACGGCCAGTGCGGTGCATCTTTGCGAACTTCAAGACAGAAAAGTCGACGTGTTCACGGTAGATGGCATGCTGCTGAAGGATAACATGGAGTATGATGACATCAAAGGACTCGACCGCGGAATATACATCTTCCGTAGCGGAGACAAGGTGACCAAGGTAATCGTTCGCTAATCCAAGGTGCATCCTATCTAATATTGAGGAATGATAGGTGTTATATCGTACTAAAATAAACGCTAAAAAGAGACACCCGATGAGGATGTCTCTTTTTTAGCAATAACATAGCTGTTTACCCATTCAACTGAAATACCGCGATGTTAACTTAGAGTTTTCCTCCTTCGCACCGCGGCATAGATTAAGCGAGCTTGTCTCTGCTCTCGGTTTGACGTCGGTTGTCATCCTGAACAACGTGAACCTTTAGGTCGCTGGCCCGGAGGGGAAAAGCAAGAATCCCGCGCAGTGTGTGGCAAAGTCCCAGCGCGAGATGCTTCGCATACGCTCAGCATGACACACACTATTTGGGTAAACTGCTATATTATCTCCCTTTTTTTTAGTGGAATGAAGTATCCGCACCGGATGGCTATAAAATTAGATTCACTTCTCTACTCATGGCTCTCCCAAATACTCAAAAATCAATTGAACTTGCCGTCTGGTGAAATGGCGGTCGTTCGCGCGATAGCCCGTGGCGAATAGCGCGGGCAACAGGCCGTGAGCATGGTGGATGTAGCGGTTGAGTCGGCGCAGAGCGTTCGAGGTAGAGCCGATGGGGAAATACATTGTGGCCAGTTCGCTCTTGGTATAAGAGCGAAGAAGGGGGCCTCCCCCTTCCCCTCCCAAGGAGGGGTGATGCAGACATCGTTGGTATTCATAATTGTGTAGTGTGTAGTGTTTAAGAATGTGCTAAAAGCTAACAGCCAATGGCTAATAGTCTGCAGCTCCGCTGCATTCACTCTATAAAATTACTAAATTTTCAGTATAAAATCAAATGTAAACATGCTTATTATCAGCGGATAACAAGAAAAATCACATTCCTTTGAAAGATTCTTTCTGTAGCCTACCATAGGTCGCATTGGCGGACAGCAAAGGCAACGTGATTTCGTACTTTTGTGTACGAAATCGTTGAGAGTTGAGGGTTGAGAGTTGAGCGATGGTACCGGTAGTCGTTAACCTTTAACCATTAACCGTTAACCGTTTTCAAGTAACCTTATTATTAACCCGAATTAAGAGTAGGAAAAGTTTGCATTGACTGTAGCGTCGACCTGCGGTGAAGGCATAGTTAACTCCTAACTCCTAATTCCTAACTTCTAACTAAAAAAATGCCCATTACCTACGCAATCAAGAAAGTTAGCAACCCTAAGTATCCCGAAGTGGACTACTTCCACGGTCAGGCCATCAAGACAGGTGAACTCACCATGGAGAAACTCGCCAAGCGCATCAACAACAGCACCACCCTAACGCAGGCCGACTGCCGAGCTGTGCTCATCAGCATGAAGGAGCATATCATCGAAGCCCTCACCGAGGGACAAGTAGTAGTGCTCGACGATCTCGGTCGTTTCCAGGTGACGCTCCAAGGCAAGTGCTATAACCGAGAGACCATGCAGGATGAGGAGTTCCTTCCCTCGTCGTACATCAAAGGGCACAAGATTGTGTTCCGTCCCGACCCCAAGTTAAAGAAATCCGTAGCTATGGATTTCTCGCTGAAGCGCATCTCGTCTGACGCAATGGAGTAACCTTAATCAGCGGTCGATGCGCTGATTAAGGTAGACAACAGACAACAGACTAAAGTCAATAGTCTGACCATTCGGGTTGTCATCAGAGCAAGGCGAAGAATCTCGCAATATACTCTGCGGGATTTTTCGTTACGCTCAAAATGACATTCATCACGATAACATTAAATTCTAAACTCTAAACAAAAATGTCACAAACCAATACCACCTTCAACTTCGGAAAACTCCTCAAAGTTCTCATTGCTGTACTCACCGCACTTGCAGGCTCATTAGGAGTCGTTAGCTGCACTAAGAAAAAAGCCCCCTCAACTCCCCCCGAAGGGGAGCTCACAGTCATCGCTGAGAAAGCAATACCAACGTATCATGAAGACGTACCTCATTTCCACGATTTCTAAGAGCCCCCTCTTCGGACCGACGCTCATCCCACGTCGGATCCCAAGGTGAGGGAGCTACAGACATCATTGCAAACAAAATATGAATATTATGACAACACTAAACACTTCCGTGAGGTCTGAATCTCCCCTCCTTGACTTCGGCCCCTTCGGGCGTCGACCTAAAGGTTGGGAGGGTAAGGGGGAGGCCCCTCTTCTCTTCCGTGCGCTGCTGCTTATCGGCAGCGCACTTACCTTAATCGCATGACTTTTATCTAACCACAGAATTACTCGGATTTTTCTTTATTCCGTCAAACAGTCAACGAGATTTAACAGAATGGCACTGATTCTCATACATCGCTAACGCTTGTATGCGACCTGCCCTAATCGGTGTAATCTGAGTAATCTGTGGTTGAACAAAATAGAATTCTCAAATATGGAATATTTTAGTTTAGATGAATTGTGTGCCAGCGCCACGGCGCTGCGCGAGGGCATCGACAATCGCCCCTCGAAGTGTGCTTACCACTTGCTACACGTATTAGTAGATCAACTGCTCGATCCCATACGCGAAGCGTGGGGCGAGCCAATAGTGGTGTCCTCGGGCTACCGCTGCAAGGAACTCAACACGCTCATCGGAGGCGTGAAGAACAGTCACCACATGTTGGGCTGCGCTGCCGACTTGATAGGAGGCCTCCCCCTATCCCCCTCCCGAAGAGGGGGGACTTCAGAGTCCGCAGAGAACGAATCCAATCCCCCTAAGGTAAAGACCAACAAAGACCTCTTTGATTTTATCGTTAAGATGCAGCAGCAAGGTCGCATCAGATTCACCCAGCTCATCCTTGAGGGCGGTGGAAGATGGATACATATTTCCTATGTACCCTCTGACCTCAGGTGTCAGGTGATGGAAGAGTGATGATAACTACGCACTGCGCTTGTAACTCCCTCCGCCTTCCAGGCTCGTCCCTCTATAAACAGAGGGACAGTTAGACGGCGCTGCCGAGTGTAATAAAGGAATAGGGCGACCCGAGTGGTCGCCCTATTCTTCTTAGTATATAATCCTCTGTGGCTTAGTCGGCCAACTTTGCCTTGAGGTACTCGCGGTTGAGACGAGCGATATTGCTGATGCTTACACACTTGGGGCACTCGGCCTCACAAGCACGGGTGTTGGTGCAGTTACCGAAGCCGAGCTCATCCATCTTGGCGAGCATAGCCTTGGCACGGCGTGCAGCCTCTACCTGGCCTTGGGGAAGGAGGGCAAGCTGGCTCACCTTAGCAGATACGAAGAGCATAGCAGAACCGTTCTTACAAGCTGCTACGCAAGCACCACAACCGATACATGCAGCTGCGTCCATTGCCTCGTCAGCGATGGGCTTTGCAATGGGAATTGCATTAGCATCGGGGATACCACCAGTGTTCACTGATACGTAACCACCTGCCTGCATGATCTTATCGTATGCAGAGCGGTCAACCATCAAGTCGCGAATCACGGGGAATCCAGCTGAGCGCCAAGGCTCTACGGTGATGGTATCGCCATCCTTGAAGCGGCGCATGTAAATCTGACAGGTAGTAGCACCTGTAGCGGGGCCGTGGGGGTGACCATTGATGTAGAGTGAGCACATACCGCAGATACCTTCACGACAGTCGTGGTCGAAGGCAATGGGTTCCTTGTTCTCGTTTACCAACTGCTCGTTAAGGATGTCGAGCATCTCCAAGAATGAGGTATCACCAGGGATATCCTTCATCTGGTAGGTTTCGAATGCGCCTTTTGCCTTAGGACCTCTCTGGCGCCAAACCTTAAGTGTGAATGATATATTCTTATCCATATTGTTTCGATTTATGATTTTAGATTTATGATTTATGATTTACCGTCCTGACGAATGTTGGATGATGCCAACCGCGCAAGAAATAAATCAAAAATCATAAATCATAAATTTTTAAGATTTGTAGTTACGTGTCTGTACCTTGATGAACTCGTAGTTGAGCGGCTCCTTGAGGAGTTCGGGCTTCTTGCCTTCACCCTCGTACTTCCAGCATGCAACGTATGAGAACTCATCGTCGCGGCGAAGTGCCTCACCCTCGGGAGTCTGGTACTCTTCACGGAAGTGACCACCACATGACTCCTCACGGTTGAGCGCGTCGTAAGCCATGAGCTTGCCAGTCTCGATGAAGTCCCAGAGGCGGAGTGCCTTCTCGAGCTCGATGTTGAGCGAGTCAGCCTCACCGGGGATGCGGAGGTCGCTCCAGAATACCTTCTCGAGCTCAGTGATCTTCTCGATAGCAGTCTTGAGCGACGCATCGGTACGAGCCATACCCACGAAGTCCCACATGATGTGGCCGAGCTCCTTGTGGATAGAGTCTACAGAGCGTGTACCCTTGATAGCCATGAGCTTGTTGATCTTGTCCTGAACCTCCTTCTCGGCCTGTACGAACTCGGGCAGGTCGGTAGAGAAGCGGGGAACCTGAATCTGGTCGCTGAGGTAGTTCTGGATAGTGTAGGGGAGCACGAAGTAACCGTCGGCAAGACCCTGCATGAGGGCTGAAGCACCGAGGCGGTTAGCACCGTGGTCAGAGAAGTTAGCCTCACCGATAGCGAAGAGACCGGGGATAGAGGTCTGCAACTCGTAGTCAACCCAGATACCACCCATGGTGTAGTGGATAGCGGGGAAGATCATCATCGGAGTCTTGTAGGGGTTCTCGTCGGTGATCTCCTCGTACATGTCGAAGAGGTTACCATAGCGAGCACGTACTACATCCTCACCGAGACGCTCGATAGCGTACTTGAAGTCGAGGAATACGGCCAAGCCAGTGTTGTTAACACCGAAGCCAGCATCGCAACGCTCCTTAGCTGCACGTGAAGCTACGTCACGGGGAACGAGGTTACCGAAGGCGGGATAACGACGCTCGAGGTAGAAGTCACGATCCTCATCGGGGATATCGTTGGGCTTCTTGGTACCAGCCTGGAGGGCCTTAGCATCTTCGAGCTTCTTGGGAACCCAGATACGACCGTCGTTACGGAGTGACTCAGACATCAAAGTGAGCTTTGACTGCTTGTCACCGTGTACGGGTACGCAAGTGGGGTGAATCTGTGCGAATGCGGGGTTAGCGAAGTAAGCACCCTTGCGGTAGCACTGCATAGCAGCCGAACCGTTACTACCCATAGCGTTGGTAGAGAGGAAGAAGGCGTTACCATAACCACCAGTACCGATAACTACGGCGTGGGCAGAGAAGCGCTCAATCTTACCTGTAACGAGGTTACGGGCGATGATACCACGAGCACGGCCATCGATGATTACGAGGTCGAGCATCTCGTAACGAGTGTAGAGCTCTACATTGCCGAGGTTTACCTGACGGCTGAGTGCAGAGTAAGCACCGAGGAGGAGCTGCTGACCGGTTTGGCCGCGAGCATAGAATGTACGGGATACCTGAGCACCACCGAATGAACGGTTGTCGAGCAAGCCGCCGTATTCGCGAGCGAAGGGAACACCCTGTGCTACGCACTGGTCGATGATGGCGTTAGACACCTCAGCAAGACGATATACGTTTGCCTCACGTGCACGGTAGTCACCACCCTTGATTGTATCGTAGAAAAGACGATATACTGAGTCACCATCGTTCTGGTAGTTCTTAGCCGCATTGATACCACCCTGTGCAGCGATAGAGTGTGCACGACGGGGAGAGTCCTGGATGCAGAAGTTCTTCACCTTGAAGCCCATAGCGCCGAGTGAAGCGGCAGCAGAGGCACCGGCAAGACCTGTACCTACAACGATAACATCCAACTTACGCTTGTTGGCGGGGTTCACCAACTTCTGGTGCGCTTTGTAATTGGTCCATTTTTCTGCCAATGGGCCTTCAGGAATTTTTGAATCTATCTTTGACATAATAGTTATGTATTAGTTCTGATTTATAATTTCTGATTTATAATTTCCCAAATCTTACACCAAAGCGTTGATGTAGTTAGCCACGAAGTCGGGGCAAATCAAGCTCTTAACCAAGAAGAGGATGGGCACAGCGATAAAGCCGAGTACGATGATGGTGGTGTACACGTTGCTGATGCACTGGAGACGATTGATCCAGTTCTTGCCGTTCCAACCGATGGTGTGCAATGCACTCCAGAAACCGTGGGTAAGGTGGAACCAGATAGCTGCCAACCATACTACGTAGAGAGCTACAATAACGGGGTTAGAGAAGTTGATGGCGATGAGGGCTGCACCATTGGTGGGAGCTACTTCAACACCATTCACGATAACCTCGTGAAGACCCATAATCTCAGCCAACTGCATCTTTGACCAGAAGTGTGTCAAGTGCAATGCCAAACCACCGATAACTACGATACCGAGCACGAGCATGTTCTGTGATGCCCACTCAACACCCTTGGGCTTAGCAGTAACAGCATAGCGCTGGTTACCACGAGCACGGCGGTTCTGTACGAACAAGATGAAGGCGTACACAATGTGAACCACTACGAGAGCAGCGAGACCCAGTGTAGCCACGAGGGCATACCAGTTTGCTCCCAAAAACTCACACACCATGTTGTACCCCTCGCCAGAGAAGAGTGCAACAGCATTCATTGCCATGTGAAATGTCAAGAAAAGGATGAGTGCCAATCCTGAAACGCTCATCACCAACTTTCTTCCGATGGATGAATCAATTAACCACATAAATGTTTAGTTTTTAATGAATTAAAATATTAATAAATGTTTATAGTATTCGATTGATGGCAAATTTAGTTAAAAAGCTGCAATAAACAAGACAAAAAACTAAGTTTTCGCCCTTTTATATAAAAATAGGTGAGAAACGACCGGAAGAACGAAAAAAATGTGTATTTTCGCGGAAAATATATTTAGACTATGCTGAAAGTAGAAATTATAAACCGTTCGCACCACGCACTGCCCACCTATGCCACCCCCCTTTCGGCGGGTATGGACCTGCGTGCCAATCTCACAGAGCCCATCGTACTGAAACCCCTCGCACGCTGCATCGTGCCCACAGGTCTCTTCATCGCCCTGCCCGAAGGATATGAAGCACAAGTACGCCCACGCAGCGGACTGGCCATCAAGAAAGGAATCACCGTACTCAACTCACCAGGTACTGTAGATGCTGACTACCGAGGAGAGGTGGGAGTGATCTTGGTGAACCTGTCGAGCGAGGACTTCGTCATTGAAGATGGTGAGCGAATAGCCCAGATGGTCATTGCACGCCATGAGCAGGTGGAATGGGAGGCCGTTGAGGTACTCAGTGAGACCGAGCGCGGAGCCGGTGGATTCGGACATACAGGAGTGTGATTCTATTGAAAATTGACAAATAGCGTGTATCGTATTCGACAACTATTGCTAATATTTGCCGTGCTGCTCACCTCATGTGGAACAACACGCAGAACCGTCGTGCCCGACAAAGAGGAGGTCATACTGTCTACAAGCGACCAGCGCAAGTATGAGTACTATTACCTCGAAGCTGTAAAATTGGAGCAACAAGGCCACTACGACGAGGCCTTCGAAATGCTGCAGCATTGCTTGGCGCTATGCCCTACTGCACTTTCGGCACTATACAGGATGGCAAACTATCACTTGGCGCTGAACGAGAAAGAGAAAGCGGCCAAGGCACTGCAACAAGCCATAGAGGGAGAGCCTGACAACTATTGGTATCGTCAAACATTGGCCATATACTATCAGAACAACCGAGAATATGACAAGGCTATAGCAACCATCGAGAAGATGCAGCAGCGGTTTCCGAAGCGCAATGGCGAACTGTTACCAGCATTGGTGGGCCTGTACAACCATGTAGGGCAGTACGATAAGGTCATTGACGTACTCACCCGATTGGAGGTCATCACAGGTAAATCCGAGTCCATCAGCATGGAGAAGGTACGCAACTACCTGCTCGTGGGCAACACTGAGGGAGCCTTTGACGAAATGGAGGCATTAGCTAAAGAATACCCCGACAACAGCTACTATCGCGTGATACTTGCCGAGGTGTACATGGACCACGGACGTGCTAACGAAGCCGAACCCATATTACAAGATATCTTGGCTGAAGAGCCCGACAATGGAGCCGCAAAGATTACCCTTACTGAATACTACAGACAACAGGGCGACACACTCAGCTACCTTGCTATGGCCGATTCGGTAATGATGACAGACGGCATAAACGAGGAACTCAAGATACGCATGATGGCACAGCTCATCAAAGAAGGCAGAGACAGCATCTGGATTATGGACCTCTTTGAACGCGCTATCGCCCTACCCCAACAGTCGGCGCGATTGGGCTACCTATGCGCACAATACATGGCCAGCCTAAAACAGCCTGAAGAGCGCATCCGCCCTATCCTGACACGTATGCTTGAGGTTGAGCCCGACCATATCCCGGCACGCAGCCAGCTGCTCTCCTATGCAGCTCAGCGCAACGATGTAGAGGAGATGGTACGCATCTGTTCTGAGGGTATTGACTATACTCCAGAGGTTCTCGAATACTATTACTATAAAGGTATAGGACTGTGCTATTTTATGAACCGACCTGAGGAGGCGTTAGAGACCTACCGACAGGCTTTGCGCCAAATAACCAAAGAGAGCGACGCAGAAATGGCTGCAGATATCTACACCGCCATGGGCGACCTGCTACAAGGACAGGGACAGACCACTGAGGCCTATACCTGCTATGAAGCCGCATTGCAATACACACCATCAAACTATGTCGTACTGAACAACTATGCCTACTGCCTCGCCGAGGAGGGAATCGAACTGGAGAAGGCTGAACAGATGAGCCGACGTACCATCGAAGCTGAGCCCGACAACACCACCAACCTCGACACCTATGCCTGGATACTCTATAAAATGCAGCGCTACGAGGAGGCACTTACCTACATCGAACGAGCCCTCGAAATAGACACTGAACCCAGTGAAGAACTTTACGAGCATGCTGGAGACATCTACCACCGATTGGGCAACAAAAG
Source organism: Bacteroidaceae bacterium (assembly GCA_045612065.1). Classification (GTDB taxonomy): domain Bacteria; phylum Bacteroidota; class Bacteroidia; order Bacteroidales; family Bacteroidaceae; genus UBA1189. The sequence goes on along the minus strand of JAZKYH010000014.1, from coordinate 42,885 downwards.
CAAAGCACTTAAGTATTGGAGGAAGGCACTTACATTGCAACAGGATGCTGGAATGGTGGACAAGAATTTGGACAAAAAGATAAAAGGAACGAAATAATATTTATGAGAACAAGATTACACATCAGCCTCGCAGCCGTAGCACTGCTCACTTTTACCCTCACTGGCTGCCGTAGTACACGACAAGCTGAGGCTCCGGCCGCATTCACGAAGAAGCAACGAAACGAAATGCTTGCTCCCTTGGCGCAATATCCCGCCGATGTACAATTTATGAATGCCAAAACCGCCATCACCCTTAACTATAACGGGCACGAAGCGGCTGTGAAGGGACGCCTCCGCATGCGCTATGACGAGACTGTGCAAATGAGTATCACAGCCCTCGGGTTGATGGAGATTGCTGTCATAGAATTCACGCCTAATGGAGTTTATATCATCGACAGAGTGAACAAGCGATACGCCCTGTTTGACTACTCATCTGGGAAAGCCAACCTTGCCGGCATCAACTTTAACACCGTGCAAGCCCTTTTCTGGAACCGTCTGTTTATCCCAGGAGAAAAAGAGGTGTGGCGCCATACTGGGGAGTTCACCATCAGCACTTCTGGCAAACAACGTCTCATAGAGCCCAGCCGCCAGCGTATACTCAAATGTAAATTCTACACCGATGCCGACTGCAAGCAATTGCAGCAGACCAACCTCAATTTGCAGCAATATGCAACGATATGGCGCTATGATGATTTCGAGTTTTTGGACAGCTATGCCTACCCCACGACATACGACGTGTCGGTAAGCGGTTCTTCTCATGCCATCGGCGCACACATTGAACTTACTGGTATTTCCACTCTTGACACAGGCTGGCAGAGCAACACAGACCTTTCGCGCTACAAACAAGTAGACCTTGAGCAACTGATGTCGATTATTAATATGATTAGATAACATGAACCGCCTCCTCAGCCTCATAGCCCTATCATTCTTATTCACTGTAACTTATGGCCAGACCAACTCTAAAGTTGCGGAGATGGAGAGTCAACGCAGCAAATTGGAGCAGGAAATCAGCGAGTCGAAGCAACTGCTGACCACAGCAGAAAAAGACACTGAGAGCCAACTGGCTGCCCTATCAGCCTTAACTGCACAGATTAAGAAGCAGGAGCAACTCGTAAACCGATTAGATGCCGACATACGCGCTACCGACCGGGAGATAAAGAGTATCGAGGAGCAGCTCGTGACCTTACAGACAGAGCTTGACCGCCGCCGCGACCACTACGCCAATGCCCTACGTCTGATGACAACAAAAAACACCTTCGAGAACCGTCTGATGTTTCTCCTCTCAGCAGAATCGTTCAACCAGATGGTACGCCGCATGCGTTACCTGCGCGAATATTCGACCTTCCAGCAGAAACAAGGTGAAGCATTGATGACCAAGCAGGAGGAGCTCAACAATAAACGTGCCGAATTGGAACATACCCGCAAGGCCAAGCAAGCTCTCCTTGTCAAACGTGTGGAAGAGAAGAAAGAACTTGACCACCGCAAAACCGAGCAGCAGAAGCTCGTGGGCTCACTTAAGAAGAAGCAAAAGGAGATACGCGAACGCATAGCCAACCAACAGAAGGAGCGCAACCGCCTCAATGAGGAGATAAACCGTATCATCGAGGCCGAGATAGCCGCCCGCAATGCCGAGCAGCAGAAGGCCGGGGGTGAGACCACTGAATCGGGCAAGCCAAGCGGTACAGCGATGCCAGTCTACCGTCAGAACGCGGCAGACAAGAAGCTCTCCGGTTCCTTTGAGAGCAATAAGGGACGCCTCCCCGTACCCATCACAGGCCCCTATCTGGTAACCTCACACTATGGTGTCAATTATGTGGAGGGACTAAAGAACGTGAAATATAATAATAATGGTATAGACATACGTGGTCAGCAAAACTGCCAAGCCCGTGCCGTCTTCGATGGTACCGTCTCGTTCATTTTCGAACACCCACAGATACAGGGTTCTTACATTGTGATGGTGCGTCATGGGCAATACATTTCGGCCTACTTCAACCTCACTTCGCTGAAAGTCAAAAAAGGCGACAAGGTCAAGATCAACCAACAAATGGGCCTCATCCGCCCCGACGCTTCGGGCAACTACACCATGCAATTCCAACTCCGCAAAGACACACAGAGTCTCAATCCTGAACAATGGGTGGCATTGTAACGATATAAAGATGTGAATATTCAATACAGCAGGATGAATGCCAACGAACGATTTGCACAGATAGTGAGTGAGCTCACGAGCTCTCAACTCGCAGATTCCCCCCTATGTCACCACACAGACGGGCATCCCCTACCCGATCTCGGTATGCTAAGCGAAATTGTCGGCCTCTGCCGTGCCATCCTATTTCCAGGTTACTTCGGCTACTCCGGTATCAGTGAACATACCATCGCTTACCATACGGGAGTCAACGTCGAGGCCCTCTACCACAAGCTCGTAGAGCAAGTCAGAGCGGGGCTCTGCTTTGCCGACAAAAACGAATGCCCCATAAGCGAGGCCGAGAATATCGCCAACCAGTTCATCGGCCGGCTCCCTCACCTACGCCGCATACTTGCTACAGATGTAGTGGCCGCCTATGAGGGCGACCCTGCTGCCACCAGCTACGGTGAGGTCATCAGCTGTTACCCAGCTATACGAGCTATCAGCAACTACCGTATAGCCAACGAGTTACATCGCTTGGGAGTTCCTCTCATCCCACGTATCATCACTGAGATGGCTCATAGCGAGACAGGTATTGACATACACCCAGCTGCCACCATCGGTAGCCATTTCACCATAGACCATGGGACGGGCGTAGTCATCGGTGCTACCAGCATCATCGGCAACCACGTGAAACTCTATCAGGGTGTCACTCTCGGAGCCAAGAGTTTTCCACTCGACGAACAGGGTAAGCCCATCAAAGGCATCGACCGACATCCTATCCTCGAAGATAACGTCATCGTATACAGCAATAGCACCATTCTCGGGCGTATCACCATTGGACATGATGCCATTATTGGCGGTAACGTATGGGTTACCGAAGACGTTCCCCCCGAAGCTAAAGTGTTGCAACGACGATGATATCTTATGTCCTGTAGAGAGACGTTATTACTCTCACCCATTAAACTTCGTCTTCGCTCGTTTATCCGTATCATTACGTTTAGTCGTGAGAACACTCTAAAAGCACTCTTCTGGGAATATGCAAATCTCTTCGTCGCAACCGACGCTTTTTTCGCGTCGGTACAGTGAAAAATCAAAATAAAATTTGTTTTTCGCTCACTTATCCGTATCTTTACGATGAATCGTGAAGATTTTTTGCACTCGCTGTAAATAAAAATTTTTTATTTGCTCGTTTATTGCTATCTTTGCCCGAATTTTAGATGAACATATTAATTTAGACGTAATATATATAAATTATTTAAGATGAATCCGATTACAAAATCAGTGGCTCTCCCCGACGGAAGAGTCATCACGTTGGAAACCGGGAAATTGGCCAAGCAGGCCGACGGCTCAGTAGTGCTCCGCATGGGTAACACCGTGCTGTTGGCTACCGTATGTGCCGCCAAAGATGCAGTTCCCGGCACAGATTTCATGCCTTTACAGGTTGAGTACAGAGAAAAATATGCCTCATTTGGCCGTTATCCCGGTGGCTTCACCAAGCGCGAGGGTAAGGCTTCAGATAATGAGATTCTCACATGCCGTTTGGTTGACCGCGCTTTGCGCCCCCTCTTCCCTGATAACTACCACGCAGAGGTGTATGTGAACATCATCCTCTTCTCTGCCGATGGTGTGGATATGCCCGATGCATTGGCAGGTTTCGCTGCTTCTGCAGCTTTGGCAGTGTCTGACATCCCCTTCAACGGCCCCATCTCAGAGGTGCGCGTAGCACGTATTGATGGTGAGTTCGTTATCAACCCCACCTTTGCCCAGCTCGAGAAGGCCGACATGGATATCATGGTAGGTGCCACTATCGACAACATCATGATGGTTGAGGGTGAGATGAAGGAGGTTTCAGAGCTCGACCTCTTGGAGGCCATGAAGGCTGCCCACGAGGCTATCAAGGTACAGTGCCAGGCTCAGCTCGAGCTCATGGAGGCTGTAGGCTCAACCGTTAAGCGCGAATATTGCCACGAGGTAAACGATGATGACCTCCGTGCCGAGGTGAAGGCTGCTTGCTCCGACAAGGCCTATGCTATCGCTGCCGAGGGTAACCGTGACAAGCACGCTCGTGCCGAGGCTTTCGAGGCTGTACGCGAAGAGTTCAAGGCTGCCTACACCGAGGCTCACGCCGAGATGGATGCCGACGAACTCGCCGAAAAGCTCTCGCTCATCAACCGTTACTACCACGACGTTGAGAAGGACGCTATGCGTCGCTGCATCCTCGATGAGGGCAAGCGTCTCGATGGTCGTGCTACTACCGATATCCGTCCTATCTGGTGCGAGGTCGACTACTTGCCCGGTCCTCACGGCTCAGCTGTGTTCACCCGTGGTGAGACTCAGTCATTGACCTCAGTGACCTTGGGTACCAAGTCCGACGAGAAGATTGTTGACGACGTGCTCAACCAGTCACGTGAGCGTTTCCTCCTCCACTACAACTTCCCTCCCTTCTCAACCGGTGAGGCTAAGGCACAGCGCGGTGTAGGCCGTCGTGAGATTGGTCACGGCCACCTCGCATGGCGTGCTTTGAAGGAGGTTCTCCCCGCCGACTATCCCTACTGCGTACGCGTAGTGTCTGATATCCTCGAGTCAAACGGCTCATCTTCTATGGCTACCGTATGTGCCGGTACCCTCGCCCTCATGGACGCTGGTGTGCCCATTCGCAAGCCGGTTTCAGGTATCGCCATGGGTCTTATCAAGAACGCTGGCGAAGAGAAGTACGCTGTGCTCAGCGACATCCTCGGTGATGAGGACCACTTGGGTGACATGGACTTCAAGACCACTGGTACTGCCGATGGTTTGACCGCTACCCAGATGGACATCAAGTGCGACGGTCTCTCTTACGAGATTCTCGAGAAGGCCCTCTTCCAGGCACGTGACGCACGTCTCCACATCCTCGGCAAGATTACCGAGTGCATCGCCGAACCCCGTGAAGACCTCAAGCCCCACGCACCCCGCATCGTATCCATCACCATTCCCAAGGAGTTCATCGGTGCTGTCATTGGCCCGGGTGGAAAGATTATCCAGGGCATGCAGGAGGAGACAGGCGCTACCATCTCTATCGAGGAGGTTGACGGTGTAGGTAAGGTAGAGATTGCAGGCACCTGCAAGGAGTCTATCGACGCAGCTCTCGCTAAGGTACGTGCAATCGTAGCTATTCCTGAAGTCGGTGAGGTATACACCGGTAAGGTGCGCAGCGTGATGCCCTACGGTGCATTTGTAGAGTTCATGGCTGGTCGCGACGGTTTGCTCCACATCTCTGAGATTGATTGGAAGCGCTTCGAGACCATGGAGGAGACAGGTATCCAGGAGGGTGATGAGATTGAAGTTAAGCTCCTCGAGATTGATCCCAAGACTGGCAAGTTCAAGCTCTCACACCGCGCGCTCATAGAGAAGCCCGAAGGTTACGAGGAACGTTCTGCACGTCCCCGTCGCGAGCGTCCCGAGCGTGGCGACCGTCGCCCCCGTCCCCGCCGCGAGGAATAAGGAACACATTTCTCCCCTCGATAGGTAGCTTTGCTACCATCAGTAATGCTGCGAAGTATTTCGCGGCATTACTCTTTTATAGAAGACCACTATCCACCAAGTATGTGCCTTAACACCAAGAATCCGACAACTGCTGCAACCATTAGTACTATACCTTGCCGGCAGGACAAAAAATATAAAAATATTTTGTTCTCCCCTCGGCATATTGTATCTTTGCCACTATGAAATTAAAGGAAATATATTCTGCATGGCGATTGCTCCGATGGATATGGGGCGCTTCGCGCGGCGTGAGGGGACGCATCGTGCTGTGTACGCTCATAGGCTGCATATCGGTGGCCTGTTCATTGGTGTTCGTGCTGTTCAGCAAAAATGCCATCGATATTGCCACGGGAGTCCGTGAGGGAACGCTCACACTCTATGGCATAGGGATGGGATGCCTCATCCTCTTCGAGATTCTGCTGCACGCCTTGGACAACTGGGTAGCCAACCGACTCGACGTGGAGATGCGCAACCGATTCCGTTCGCGCTTCTTCGGGATGCTATTGCAGAGCGAATGGCAAGGCAAGGAGCGCTACCATTCGGGCGACGTGCTCAACCGCATGGTACAGGACTTGGGGTCGGTGGTATCGGTCATCACCACCACACTGCCCTTTGCCGTGATTACGGTGATACAGCTCGTGGCATCGTTTGCACTGCTCTATTCGATGGACCACACGCTGGCCATCGTGCTGGTGCTGATACTGCCCTTCTTCTCGCTGCTCAGCCGATTCTACGTGAACCGCATGCGCCGCATGACCAAGGCGGTGCGCGAGAGCGAGAGCCACATACACTCGGTGATGCAGGAGAGCCTGCAACATAAGACCATCGTGAAGACCCTGGAGCAGAGCAGCGGCATGATGGGCCGCCTGGCACGCTGGCAGGAGCAACTGTTCGGAGAGGTCATCGTACGCACACGATTCAGCATACTATCGCGCGGACTGGTGTCGATGGGATTCTCGGCAGGATACCTCACAGCATTCCTCTGGGGTGTGTTCAGCATACAGGGCGGCGCCATCACCTTCGGTGTGATGACGGCATTCCTACAACTCGTAGGGCGCATACAGCGTCCGCTGGCCGACTTGGCACGCATGATACCCACCCTCGTGAGCGCACTCACCTCGGCCGAACGACTGACGGAACTAGAGGAACTACCCATGGAGACCACCGGCGAGCCCCTGCACATGGAGGGCGTGGCCGGCGTGCGCTTCTCTAACGTATCGTTCCAATATGCCGATGGCGATGAAGAGGTGATAACGCACCTGAACGAGGACTTTACACCAGGCTCGATGACAGCCGTACTGGGCGAGACGGGAGCCGGAAAGACAACACTCATCCGCCTCATCCTGGCACTCGTGCGCCCCACAGCAGGACGCGTGACAATGTATGATGCCGAGCGCGAAGTGGAGGTCTCTCCACAGACACGCAGCAACCTCGTCTATGTGCCGCAAGGCAATACGCTCTTCAGTGGCACCATCCGCGACAATCTCCTGTTAGGTCGCCCCGATGCTACGGATGAAGAGTTGTGGGAGGTACTGCAAGTGGCATGTGCCGAGTTTGTGCTCTCACTCCCAGGTGGCCTCGACACCGCGTGCGGCGAACAGGGAGGAGGCCTCAGCGAGGGACAGGCACAACGCATCGCCATAGCCCGCTCGCTCTTGCGACCAGGCTCGGTGTTGCTGTTCGATGAAGCCACCTCGGCCCTCGACCCCGACACGGAACGCCGTCTGCTCGAGCGTTTGGCTCAAGCAAGAGGACAGCGCACGGTAATCTTCATCACCCACCGCCCCTCGGTACTGGAATATTGCGACCGCGTGCTGCGGGTGTAAACATCTTGCGCCGATTCGTGTTGAACACGTATATAAATATATAAAGGAGGGACTAACCATGAAGACCAATAAGAACGAGGCTTGGGTAACCATATTCTCTGGTACCCCTTTCGAAGCCGAGGTAACCAGAGGAGTACTTGAGACCAACGGCATTCGCTGCATTGTCGAAGACCACACTTCGCTGGTGACATCCTATTACAGTGGTGTAGGGGGCGACATGCGCGTCCTCGTATCGCCCGAAGATGCCGAAGAGGCCCAGCGACTGATAGAGCATAATAAATGAGGGTGCGCCACCAAGCACACCCTCATTCTATTTCAATCGGCAACGACGAGCGACACGCAGTCAAGGTATAGCGTGCCGGGCTTGTCGGCCGTCAGCACGAAACGTGCCTTCGGGTCATCTTCGTGAGCGGTGAAGGTGACAGTATACCGCTTCCAGCGCTTCTTAATATGACCCTTCACCACGGATTGGGCATATTGTGTGCCATCGCACTTGCTCTGTAGCCCCACCTGAATCTTCCCCTTGTACCTCTTGTCGGCACGGGCCCAGAAGGTCAGCCTGTATTGAGTACCCTTGACAGCCTCCACACCTTGAAATCCCACATTGGCAATGGTGGCTGGGGCCTTGGCAATCTCCCAACGGAGAGCCTTGCCCTGAGTGGCATCGAGCAGATGCTCCGTGACAGCCTCTATGCTTGACTTCTCCTCTCTGTTATCGACCATTATCCATCCGGGGATGACTCCAACAGGCAGGTAACCACCAAAGAGTTCGCCCTCGCCATTGGGACCAAAGCGGCGGTTACGGATGGGCTCTGCTTCCTCTTCGAACGAGGGGTTCTTGAGGAGCTGGGGAGGTTGATGGCCTTGGGCATAGATTCCTACAATGCCGAGTACCAACAAAGCAATTGCAACATACAGTTTCTTCATAAACACCAGACGTCATCAGTTAAACTTGTAACTCACCCCTTCCAAGCCCTTGATATAGTTGATGAGTTTGTTCTTTACAGATACCTTCACGGCACGCGACTTGAGTTCGGTCTGATACAAGCCCTCGCCATCTCTAATCAGGAACAGCACATCAGTATTACCAGGCGACTCCTTGAGCAGCGTCACAAGGTCATCCACCATCTCTTCATTGAGAAACTCCGACATAATGGTGATGGTGATAGATTGCAACAAAGAGTCTTTCACATTTGGAAGCAAATCTATAGAGCCCACCTTCAGTTCGTACGATTCCGGACCAAACCTACGCGGAGCGACACGTCCACGGAGGAAGAGGAAGTAGCCCTCCTTCATATAATTATTGAAGCGCATCCAGTCGTCGCCGAAGAGAGCAATCTCAAAGGTTCCCGAGAAATCCTCGAGTTTGGTAATACCAAAGGGTTTGTTGTTCTTAGTAAATCCGCTGCGTGTGCCGGTGACAACACCTCCAAAAGTCACTTCGCGTTCCTCCTTCCTGTCGAGCACCTCCTGCATATCGGCAAGGTGTACCGAACAGATATCTTCAAGGATGATGCGGTACTCATCGAGCGGATGGGCCGAAAGATAAATGCCTACAAGATCACGCTCCTTGTTGAGACGTTCGATAGCCGACCACTCCTGTACATCCTCTGGCACCTTGGGTTGCGCTATGGCATCGGTCATACCAGCCATACCGAAGAGCGAGTTCATGGCTTGGGCACGCTCGGTCTGCACCAAGGAGCCATAGCGGATGAGCGTATCAAGGAAACCCTCCTTCCTGGCATTCTCGGCAAAGTAGTGCTCGCGCTTCATCTCGGGGAAGCAGTCGAAACCACCCGAAAGCGCCAAACACTCGAGATTCTTGCGGTTGCAAGCCTGCAGGTTGACACGTTCTACGAAGTCGTAGATGCTCTTGTAAGGTCCATTGGCCTCACGTTCGCGGATGATGGCCTCCACAGCACCTTCACCCACACCTTTCACACCACCAAGGCCGAAACGAATGTCACCCTTGGCATTAACAGAGAACTTGTTGTAACTCTCGTTCACATCGGGACCAAGCACGTTGATACCCATCGCCTTACACTCGTCCATGAGTTTGGTGATTTCGTCAATGCGCGAGAGGTTTCGCGAGAGGTTGGCAGCCATGTACTGCGGTGGGTAGTTGGCCTTGAGGTAGGCCGTCTGATAGGCTACCCATGAGTAACAGGTGGCATGGCTCTTGTTGAAGGCATAGGAGGCAAACTTCTCCCAGTCGCTCCAAATCTTGTCGAGTACCTTGGGGTCGTGACCGTTCTTCTGTCCGCCCGCGATGAACTTGGGTTTCATCTTGTCAACGATGTCCTTCTTCTTCTTACCCATCGCCTTACGCAGTGCGTCAGACTCACCACGGGTAAAGTCGGCCAACTGGCGCGAGAGCAACATCACCTGCTCCTGGTACACTGTGATACCATAGGTATCCTTCAAGTACTTCTCCATGCAGTCAATGTCATACTCGATGGGCTTTCGACCATGCTTACGGGCAATGAAGTCGGGGATATAGTCCATCGGACCAGGACGGTAGAGGGCGTTCATGGCGATGAGGTCCTCGAAGGTCGAGGGCTGCAACTCGCGCAGGTACTTCTGCATACCGGGCGACTCGAACTGGAACGTACCGATAGTCTTTCCTTCGCAGTAGAGTTGGTAAGTCTTGGGGTCTTCGATGGATATGGTGTCGATGTCAATGTCAATGCCGAGACTCTGCTTCACGTTGGCCACTGCCTCCTTGATGATGGAGAGTGTTTTCAATCCCAAGAAGTCCATCTTAATGAGACCTGTGTCCTCGATAACACTACCTTCATATTGGGTCACGAGAAGTTTTTCGCCCGTCTCTTTATCGTCGGCGGTGCTCACGGGTACCCAGTCGGTGATATCGTCGCGGCAAATAATGGTACCACAGGCATGCACACCTGTTCCGCGCACGTTGCCTTCGAGCATCTTGGCATACTTGATCGTGTCGCGCAGTACAGGGTCGGGCGATGTCTCAGCCTCCTGCAATTCTGGAATAGCCTCGATGGCATTGACAAGGTTGAGTTTCTTGTCGGGCAGTTTATCGGGAATGAGTTTGCACAGGTAGTTGGCGCGGTCGAGCGGCAATTTCTGCACACGTGCCACATCCTTCAGGGCCATCTTTGTAGCCATGGTACCATAGGTGATAATGTGAGCCACCTTCTCGGCACCATACTTCTCGGTCACCCAGCGCAACACCTCACCGCGTCCGTCATCGTCAAAGTCCACATCGATATCGGGGAGTGAGATACGGTCGGGATTAAGGAAACGCTCGAACAGCAAGTCATATTTGATGGGGTCGATACGTGTAATCTCCAAGCAGTAGGCCACGGCCGAACCCGCTGCCGAGCCACGTCCCGGACCTACCGATACGCCCAGCAGGTTACGTGCCGCCCAGATGAAGTCCTGCACGATGAGGAAGTAGCCCGGGAAACCCATGGTCTTCATGATGTGCAACTCGAAGATGAGGCGCTCCTCCGTTTCGGGTGTCATGTCGGGATAGTATTTCTTGGCACCGTCCATCGTGAGTTTCTTCAGATAGTCGGCCTCCAATTTGATGCGGTACAACTTATCGTATCCACCAAGTTTCTCAATCTTTGCCTCGGCCTCAGTCTGACTCAGCACTACGTTACCCTTCTCGTCGCGAGTAAACTCATTGAAGAGATCCTCCTCAGTATACTTCTGACGATAGCCCTCCTCAGTACCGAACTCCTCGGGAATCTCAAAGTTGGGCATGATGGGCGGGTTGTCAATGGAATAAAACTCCACCTGGTCGCATATCTTCACCGTGTTGGCCATAGCCTCGGGGATGTGCCCGAAGATGGCATTCATCTCGGCCGTCGTCTTCATCCACTCCTGCTTGGAGTAGAGCATACGCTGCGGGTCATCGAGGTCCTTGCCCGTAGAGAGGCAGATGAGGCGGTCGTGCGCCTCGGCATGCTCTTCGTTCACGAAGTGCACATCGTTCGTACACACCAATCCCACACCAAACTTCTTGCTGTACTCGATGAGTTTCTCATTCACCTTCACCTGCATCTCATAGGCCTCGTGGTTGGCACGGGCTACGGTAGCCTTGTGCAGTTGCAACTCCAGGTAATAGTCGTCGCCGAAGGTGCTCTTATACCATTGTATCGCCTCCTCGGCCTCGCTGAGCATGCCGCGCGTAATCATTCGGGGTACCTCGCCACCAAGACAGGCAGAGCATACGATGAGACCCTCCTTGTACTTCTCCAACTCCACACGGTCGGTACGGGGGCGGTTGTAGAAACCCTCTGTCCATGCCTTTGACACCAGCTTGATGAGGTTGTGATAGCCCTTCTCGTTCTTGGCCAACACCACAAGGTGGTAGTTGGCACTGTCGGGCTTACCCTCTTTCAGGTGTAGGCGACGCGGAGCCACATACATCTCGCAACCGATGATGGGCTTGAAGCGCTTTGCCTCCAGTTCCTTCACCTTGGCCTTACATTCGGCCACGGCAGCCGTGGGGTCTTCGCACTCCTCCTTGCCACCCTCGATGGCCTTAATGCGCTTCTTCAGGTCTTTAATTTCCCCGTTGACGCCACCATTCTTCTTGTTGGCATAGTTAATGAACTCCTTGATACCCATCATGTTGCCATGGTCGGTAACAGCAATGCCTCGCATGCCGTCAGCGATAGCCTTATCCACCAGTTTGGGGATACTCGCCTGTCCGTCAAGGATACTGTATTGTGTATGTACGTGTAAGTGAACGAAATCTTGCATAGTGCTGACAAAATTAGTGCAAGCCGAACGAAATGCCAAATTTATTTGAGCATTTCTAAGGCGCAGCCTAATTTCAACTGTGGAGCAAATTAAAGGCATTGAGTTACAGCAATAGCTAGCGAGGAGAACATTGGTAGCTTGTGAGGCATGGCTCGGTAGCTTGTGAGGTACGGCTCGGTAGCTTGTGGGGTAAATAGCGAGAAGCTACTCTGGCAAAATGCAAAAGTGCTGTAAATAAGGCTATCATATAGGAAGAACAGCAAAACTACTGCAAAAAGTATGTTTTACAGCATTTTTTGAAACAAAATGATTGCACTTCATAAAATTTGTCTTACATTTGCCGCCTCAACGAGTCAATAGGTATACATTTTTTAACAAAATAATTATTAACACTAAATTTTAAGGTATGAAGAAAAATTACTTTTCTATCTTGTTTGCTGCCTTGATGCTGTTCGTGGCAATGCCCGTTTCAGCACAGGTGAGCGTTATGTCCGACTTGTTCGGTAAATGGAAGTTTACCGCCACAGTCACAACAACAGAGGCTGGTGCAGAACATGCCAGCAAGTTCAAGAACGACTGCGAAGTTATCATCGGCAAGGCTGAGTCTCAGTATTTCATGGCTGACGTTGAAGGTTTTGCAGGCGCAGACTATTCAATGTCTGTATCTGGATTCGACGCATCAACCTACACTATCGAAATCAATGGCCCCAATAGTGCCAATTATGGCATTTGGGATGGCTATATCGCCGTGGCTAACGCTGAAGGTGAGTGGCCCTTCTCACGTTGGGATGTTGAGGGTTCAGAGCAGTATGGCATGAAGATGACTGTCAATCCCGAGACTAAGGAGATTTCCGTACCCGACTTCACTATTGTTTCTCTCGATTGGACTTCATACACTGCTACTATCCTCGCAAATGTAACCAACGCCAAGATGACTCCCACCGAGTTGGACGTGAAGGACACTTCAGGTTATCCCGACTTGACTGGTCTTTGGACATGGGAAGGTGGTTTGAGAAATGCAGACAATCAACCTAACTCTTTCACCGTAGAATTTGCACAGGCAGGTGAGGGTAAGGATACTTGGAAGGCTACATTTGCTTTTGGCGAGTACGAGCCCTTCACATTGGATGCAACTTTCGATGGTTCTATGGTAACCATTCCTCACGACACTGTATTCTTTGATAGAGAGAACGGTATTCGTCTCGGTATTCGTTCAAGCTCTAAGCAGTACTCAGGAGCATTTACATTCTCTTACAACTCAAAGACTTCAATGTCACTTTACGACTACATTTATGTTCGTAGAGACACTATCAGCACTGAAACAGGCACATTAGCAGGTGCGTTCGTTCATCAGGTATTTGATGGCTACATTACACGTGAGAACCCCGATGCATACGATTGGTCAGGCACTTACAAGGTAACTGTTGCTGATTATGAAGACTTGGATGAAACCGATACTATTGCATACCCAACAGAGTTTGACATGGTTATTGAGAAGAAACCCGGTAATATCTTTGCTGTAACCGAGTTCCTTGGCCATAAAGATTTGAACATTACTATTACCCCTGCAGATGATGACAAGTCTGCCTCAATCAATCTTGGAGGCTACAATGGTGCCGCACTTGATTCATGGGTAAGTAATGGAGAAGGAGATTGGACATGCCATGTAATAACTGATGCTAATGCAGAAGCAACATCTTTGATTATTACAATGGACGAAGATGGAACATTCTCATTTGCAGACTTCTCAGTATCTCTCACATCTTACACCACCGGTGAGTGCGAACCTATCGCAGCATTCTATGGTGCTAAGTCAACCAAGGAGGTATTTGACTGGGCTGGTGAGTACACATTGACAGCAACCGTAGAGACTGAAGCTGGCATTGATGCAGAAGCATATCCCACGACATTTGATGTAGTAGTTAAGTTGTACGAGGATGGTCATTATCGCATTGAGAAATTCATGGATGTAGACGTATACAGTCTCAATCAGGGAAATCAGACCGTAGACGTTGCAGCTGATGGCAAGAGCGCTACTCTCGCTTTGGACGCAGCATGGGGCATGTATATCATTGGTGGTGGTTACCCCGACTACATCATCATGTGCGACAAGGCAGGTATGTCTACCTCAGTATCTGTAACACTTGGTGCCGGTAACGTTCTCACAATGGATGATTTCACCGTTTATGCATTCAACTGGGATACTAATACAGACCAGAAGCTCGCAACCTACTCAAATGTGACTCTTACCAAGAAGGCCGTTGATGCTGGCATCGAGGATGTGACAGTTGAGAACAAGGTTGTTGAGGGTATCTTCGATCTCTTTGGCCGCAAGCTCGATGCAATCACTGCTCCTGGTCTTTACATCGTAAACGGAAACAAAGTGCTCGTAAAGTAAGAAGTCCTTACTTCTACGCATCTAATTAAGTTAAAGTGCTTTCCACGTTTTGTGGTAAGCACTTTTTTTACTATCTTTGCGCGCGCATTACAAATACCTGCATTATTGAACGATATAAACTTAACCAAACATAAATGAACAAGACTAATAACACAACAACTTTTGTCGGAAGGATATGCGGCATATTACTGATGTTGCTGTTTGCAGTTCCATCATTTGCCAATGAGGCCAAGGATGGTAGCACCCAAGTATCAGGTGTCGTTATAGACAAGAAAACCAAGGAACCACTAATCGGAGTAAATGTTGCGATTTGGAAAGATGGTAAAATCGTTGTAGGCACCTCCACTGATATTGATGGAGCATTCCACATCACAATGAGCCCGCAGACAAATTTTGAGGTCGTAGTATCCTTTATGGGTTACAAAGACTTCAAAATTGATTCCAAGTCGGGAAAGTTAGAAGGCATGCATATTGAACTCGCAGAAGAGGCCAATGCCTTGAGCGATGTTGTTGTAACCGGCTTTGTAACTAAAAACAAAGAAACATTTACTGGTTCGGTGACTGAGATGTCGGGCATCGAGTTGCGCCAAGTTTCAGGAACCAACCTCATCGGTGCCATTTCAGCTCTTACCCCCGGTATGGCTATGGTGCAGAACACTGCAGAAGGTTCAAACCCCAACCACACACCCGAATTGGTATTGCGTGGTATGAGCTCGTTCTCAAACAGCGGTCAGCAGGTTAATCAGCCTACCATTATCCTCGATGGTTCTGAAATTAGCATGCAAGATCTATACGACCTCGACATCAACGAGGTGGAGAAAATCACCGTATTGAAGGATGCTTCAGCTACTGCTCTTTATGGATCAAAGGCAGCCAATGGCGTTATCGTTATCACGCGTAAACCCATCCAAGAGAGTACCGTACGTGTACAATATAGCTTCACCGGAAATCTACAGTTCCCCGTATTGAGTGATTATAATGTGCTCAATGCCAGCGAAAAGCTCGAGTATGAACGCTTGGCTGGCCTCTATAACGCCTATGGCCAGATCAGTTCCACAACTGGACTCCCTTTGCAGTACGAGTACGATGAAATCTATAACAACCGATATAAACAGATTGCTGCTGGACTGAACAGCGACTGGCTATCACAGCCCGCACGTACTGCTTTCTCTAACGATCACTCGCTGCGCGTGTACGGTGGTGCATCAAACTTGCGCTACGAGCTCACCGGACGTTTTGGCGATACCCGCGGTGTTATGAAGGATGACTACCGTAAGCGCTACAATTTAGGCTTCAAACTCGACTACTATGTTGGAACCCTTACGTTGTCGAATCGTACAACCTACCAAGAGGTCAGCACAAAAGACACTCCTTACGGTTCTTTCTCACAGTATGTAGAAATGAACCCTTACGACAGGATCTACAACGAAGACGGCACAATCAACACCGACTTGACGTGGGACCTCGACAATCCGCTTTACGAGGCCACATTGGGAAGCTTCTCAAAGAGCGGGACACGTACGTTGAGCAACAGCACAGATCTACGCTGGGACATCAACAAGATGTTCCTTGTTACGGGCCACTTTAACGTATCGAGCGACATGGGTTCAAGCGACGTATTCACCTCACCCAAGTCTTTAATCTACAAAAATGAGACAGACCTCTCTAAGAAAGGACAATATACCAAGGGGATGTCACAAGGCATGAGCTACAACGGAAACTTGGTCGGAACCTTCAATAAGTTCTTCCAAGACGAATCGCTCATCAGTGTTTCCACCGGTTGGGAAATCAATTACGGAAAGAGCAGCAGCGAGACCATACAGGCTATCGGCTTCTTTAATGACCACCTGTCATACATTGGCAATGCCGTAAGCTACCCTGCCAGCGACAAACCCTATGGTTCACAATCAGAGACAGCTGATGTAGGTGCTTTTGTTACGGGTAACGTTTCATGGCGCAATCGCTACTTTGCCGATGGTACATGGCGTACTACAGGTTCCTCACAGTTCGGTGAGAACAACCGCTATGGACACTTCTGGTCAAGCGGTCTCGGATGGAATATCCTCAATGAACCCTTCATGAAGCAAGCGAAGAGACATTTCGATATCTTCAAATTACGTGGAAGTACCGGTTACACAGGTAAGGTAAGCTTCAGCCCCTTCCAAGCGATGACCATGTATCAGTACAACAATAACTATGAATATAAAAACGGTATCGGCGCTGTACCCATCACCATCGGCAACGTCGACCTTACGTGGGAGCGTACAATGAATTACAATGTAGGATTTGACTTGAGTATGTTTGACCGTCGACTAAACTTTACCGCCGATGCCTACATTCGTAACACCACCGACCTATTGCTCGATAAGGCTTTTGCTCCCTCAACAGGTGTTACTACAGCAAAATCAAACTTGGGCGAGTTGCAAAACAAGGGTATAGAGTTCCAGCTCGATGGTTATGTCATCCGTAACAACGATTTCTATTGGCGCTTGGCAACCATGGGCTATATGAACCGCAACAAGATTACCAAGATTAACAAGGCCTTGGAAGAAATCAACAAGGAGAACCAGGCTAATGCCTCGTCAAGTCTTACTCCACTACCTCAGTATGCAGAGGGTGAGAGTGTAACGGCTCTCAAGTTGGTGCGCTCAGCTGGTATCGATCCTGCTACGGGTAAGGAAGTCTATATCAAACGAGATGGTACGTTCACTTTCGAGTATGATCCTGCGGATCGTGTACTCATCGGTGATACAGAGCCTGCATTCAATGGCACCTTTAGTACCAATGTCTTCTGGAAAGGATTCAGTGTGTATGCATTGTTTAGTTACCGCTTGGGCGCGTGGGTCTACAACACCACCCGTGTGAGCAAGGTAGAGGGCTCCGACCCTCAGTACAATGCTGACAAGCGTGTGTTTGATGACCGTTGGAAACAACCAGGCGACGTGGCATTATACAAGAACATTGCCGATAGTAGCCGTCCTGAGCAAACCACCCGTTTTGCAGAGAAAGAGTACACATTGACTCTTGGTTCGCTCAACCTCAGTTATGAGTTCGACGACAAAGTATGTAAGTCTTTGCATGTAAGGAACATGCGTACTGGTATCAACTTTACAGATATCTTACGCCTCTCAAGCGTAAAGATAGAGAGAGGTACCAGCTATCTCTATAGCCAAGGCTTTGAACTTTTCTTAAATGTGACACTCTAAGAATTAAGAACTATGAAGAAAGTACTATATATCACACACTTAATCGTTGCATTGTTTGCAATGACATCGTGCGAAGATTTTCTTAACATCACCCCTGAAGGACAGGCCAAGCGCGACGAATTGCTCTTGACTACCGAGGGACTCGAGGAGGCAATGTATGGCGTATATGCCCAATTACGCTCCACCACTTTATATGGACAGGAGCTGCACTTCCACACGTTAGAAATTATGGCTCATAATATGCATTGTGACGGACATACAACATTGACTGCACTGGGCAACTTCGAATATGACAACACGAACGTGAAGTCTGTATTTGAAAGCATCTGGACTGCAATGTACAAGAACATTTCCAATGCAAACAGTGTGCTCAACTCACCGCTTATTGTAGATGCCGAGGAGTTCCCCTATACGATTTATAAAGGTGAAGCTCTTGGCTTGCGTGCCTTCATGCACTTCGATTTAGTGCGTCTATTTGCAGCGCAGTACACAGTGAATCCCACGGCCGATGGTATTCCTTACGCTACAGAGTTCTCTCTGAAGACACCAGAGTTTGAAAGCCTTCAGAAGAATTATGAACACATCCTCGCCGACTTGCTTGAGGCTGAAAGATTACTCGATAACGAAGAGAAATATGAGGGTGAAAGCAGTTATATGCTCGACCGACAGATACACTTCAACAAGTATGCCGTAAAAGCGACATTGGCAAGAGTATACCTTACCATGGGCGACATGGAGAATGCAGCCAAATATGCCAAAGAGGTTATTGATGCCCAAAAGTATTACCTAAAAGAGATGACCGAGGTGAGAAATGACCTTGCTGGTGTTCTTTCAAAGAAGGAGTGCATATTTGGTGTATATTATGCAGGTTTCTTCACACAAGTATACGAAAAGCTGTATAAGACAACGACACGCTACTCACTTAATTTGAGACAAGGTTTTGACGAGATTTATAACAGAGACCATGTTGGCAATGACTATAGACTGAGCTCGTACTTCATAACGAATCACGACCAAGTGTATCGTCTGAGCAAGTTAACCGACATCTACGAGTTGGACAACAATGCGGCTTCGCGTCCTACAGATCTCATTCTCGGCATTAATATGATAAGAATTCCAGAAATGTATTATATCATGGCTGAGGCATTGTTAGAAAAGGATGCAGCTGCAGCTTTGGCCTATTATAATGAGGTGCGTACTCACCGTGGACTTGAGCCTCTTACCACTGAGGTCGTAGATGAAAACACAGGAAATCTCGTCGATCGTCCTTTAACATTACAACACATTAACGAAGAACGTTATAAAGAGTACTTTGGTGAAGGACAGCTCTTCTTTAACATGAAGCGTTTGAATCAGGATATTGTTTCTCATGACAATGTTACGACCTATAAGGCTAACGAGAAGAATATCTATGTAGTACCCATTCCCGATATTGAGAAAGAAAATCGTTTTTGATATCGCATAAAACCAACAGATTTATGAAAAATCTATTCAAGCATATAGCACTGTCTATTGTGGGAGTAATCAGTCTTACCGCATGTAGCGAAACCGAATATCTCAAATTCGACGCCTCGCACAACGGGGTGTACTTCACACAAGACAAACTGAAATATTCGTTCAGCGTAACTGCCGACTCTATCAAATCCCACTTGTTCAAGATGCCTATACAAATATTAGGCAGAACTAGCGATATAGAACGCGAGGTGGCATACAGCGTTAATGAAGACTCCACCAATGCAACGGAGGGCATCCACTACATCTTAGGCAAGGCAATCATTGCTCCGGACTCAATTACAGGTTATATTCCTATTACTATCCTAAGAGACAGCCTCAAAGGTAGTTATTATGAGGGGTATACAACTTACCGACTTTACATCGAATTAGAAGAGAATGACAATTTCATTCCCACGCTTGACACGCTGAGCCAAGCACGTTTGTTGCAATTCGACAATGCAATTGATACTCCTGAATGGGTCGACTACAAGGGTGAAAAGATTTGGCGTGAAGGAAATCCTCATCCGGACCTCGGAAGCTGGCATCCCTACACCTTCATCAAGTTGGTGGAGCAGTTCCATACAATACAGTATGTTGAGAATATGTACGAGACCTACCAGAAGATGGTAGTATACTATGGTGGAGAGAATCTGGAGAGAGTACCCTACGCATCTTTCAACCCCTACACACACATCATGCGTAAGTATGTGCTTGCTCCCTTGTATGAATATTTCAGCAATGAAGCTAATAAGGAGGAGATATTAAAAATGTATCCCGATTATCCGTTTAATTTCCCTAACCCTTATGCCGAATAATTAATCTGATAACACGCTATCTATTATGAAAATTTCTAAATATATACTCTTTACATTAGCCGCTCTCACTCTTACATCGTGCTTTGAAGATGAGAGCACTTACGCGACCAACCCTATTGCAGAAATTACGATTGATGAGAGCAATCTTCAGAAGGTATATAATATCAACAAGAACGATTCATTGATAATCACTCCCATAGTGACTCAACAGAATAAGGAGTTGCCTCTCTCCTATGCTTGGGAGCTTGATCAGGTAATCGTATCAAAGGAGAAAGACTTTCGCTACAAAGGAGATATTCTCGGAACATATAACGGAAGATTGATTGTTTCTAATGACGATGGAAAAGCATTCTATACCTTCACATTGAGCGTAAATTCACCCTATGAGTATGGTATCATGGTGCTCAGTAAGGATGCTGATAACCGTCCGCATATAGCTTTTATGCAGGAGCCGATGAAAGAGGGAGATGAGAAGAAATTCTATAACGAGAACAGTCTGGAAAAGAACAACCCTGAACAATTCTTTGCTTCAAACCCATCAGATATTATCCAAACTACAGGTACACTGATTGTGGCTTGCCAAGGTAAAGATGACGACCCTGAGGATGGATCTGCTATCTATTTCTTAAATGAGAAGACCTTTGTAATGGAAAATATTGTAGAATCTAAGGAGTATAAAGATTTCAGACCCACCAAACTACTTACACCCCAAGGAAGCTACGAAGGCAGTGCATATCCCGTGCTCTCAGCCGATGGTAAGATGTACTCTTTGCCTACATACAATGCCGTATTGCAGCCTTCACATAAGCTGACATCTACCTATGCCCAAGTTGGTTTTGCCATAGGAGGTGACAGATATAATGATATTGTTGTATGGGATAAGGAAGTAAATGATCTCGTTTGCTTATACAATGGTTATGGCCCCTACTATTGCGGCAGCAAATATCTACTCCAGCGAGATTCATTGCTGACTGACGATTATTACGTAAAGAACTTTAGTAAGCTAAAGGGATTTTGTACGCTAACACCCATACGTCGCACCCCAGAGCAAGAGAAGAACTCACGACTCCAACTTATTGCAATCGTTAAAGGAGCATTAGCAACACAGAAAGTCATAATGGGCTCATTCTTCTGGGAGGCTGTAACTGGAAGCTACGGGAAATATAACGTTTATGACAATGGAGGTTTTACAAAGGCCGCTGCAAAGAACTATTCAGTTATCGATGAAAGTACTCCTTGTATTGCCAATGCAACTTATGAAACAATGTTGTTCGCTGATGGGAACAAAGTAATGAAATGGTATTATCTCAACAGTGAATACTTAGAGAAAGCCACTGAATTGCTCAAGGTAGGAAAAAGCGACAATGCTGTCATTACCTCTTTCGACATCAGTGAGGATCATAAACAAACATACGTTGCCTTCTATGAGCCTGATCAAGAAGGGATGAATGGTAGTGTATGGGTCATTGACACCAACTCTGGTAAGGTACTCGAGGAATACAATAACGTATGCTACCAACCCGTAAAAATTCTTTATAAGAAAAAGTAATCTATAAACATGCGCTTATTTTCCGCTATTTTTATGTTGTTGGGTACTCTGGCTATGAGTGCCCAACAACTTACTATGGACCCTGCTGTTCGCTACGGCAAACTCGACAATGGACTCACCTACTACATCTGTCCGAATGAAAAAGCTGCGGGAGAGGCTGAGTTCTATATCGTGCAGCGTGTGGGCTCTATTCTTGAAGAGGAGCACCAAAGAGGATTGGCCCACTTCCTTGAGCACATGGCATTCAATGGTACCAAGAACTTCCCTGGCAAATCACTGATTTCCTATTTGGAGTCCTACGGTGTGAGGTTTGGTGTAGACATCAATGCCTATACAGCCTTTGACCAGACGGTATATAGCATCTCTAACGTGCCTACACAACAGATTGGATTGGTAGACTCGTGCCTACTGATACTGCACGATTGGAGTGGATATATCACTCTCGATGCACAGGAAATAGATGCCGAGCGCAAGGTGATACACGAGGAGTGGCGCACCAAGCGCAACGTACGTGACCGCATCTATGAACAGACTCTGCCCAAGCTCTTCCCTGACAGCAACCGTTATGCATACCGTATGCCCATCGGACTGATGGAGGTGGTAGACAGCTTCCCTCATCAAGCATTGCGCGACTATTATCACAAATGGTATCGCCCCGACTTGCAGGCCATCATCGTAGCCGGTGATGTGGATGCTGACCATATAGAGCAACAGATTGCAGCACTTTGGAAGGACATTCCTCTACGTAAAGATGCAGCTGAGCGTATTTACTACACTGTAGCAGACAATACTGCACCTATCGTAGCCATCGGGACTGACCCTGAGCTGAGTTCAGGCACACTGCGCATCAGCTACAAGTATAATCCACTGCCCAATGATGTACGACTCTCCTTACAAGGATTCAAAGAAGAATATATCAAATCACTGATTATATCAATGCTCTCAACGCGCATTCATGAGCAAAACGCACAGGAGGATACCCCAAGAGAGATAAAGACAACTTTTTTTGATGGGGACTACTCATTGGCCATGACAAAGAAAGCCTTCTCAGCAACAGCCACCTTTGGCAGAGACAACTGGAGGCAAGCGATGAATGCACTGGTGTATGAGTTGAAGCGGGTAATGGAGCATGGCTTCACTGCCGAGGAGTTCACTCGCATGCAGGAACAATTACAAGCGTGGATACCTTCATTGGAGGCAGGAACAGGCATGGCCATGCCTAATCAGGCACTCGTGCAACGCTGCATGGGGCACTTCTTGCACCAACAGCCCTTGCTCTCACAAGCCGAAGAGGCCAAAGCCTACCGTCACATTGTTGAAAATGTCACCTTGAAGGATATCAACGACAGATTCAACGATTTCCTCTATACCCCTTGTGGTATGGCTATCTTGTTGCAAGGAAGAGAACGCGAGGGCTACACATGGCCCACCGAAGAGGAGGTGCTGCAGGCCTACGGGGAGGCGTGGAACCAAAAGACAACTCCATACAAGATTCCCGAACCCGAGCCTGAATATGCTGTTGAATTGATGCCCGAGAAGCCCCAAACGGGAAGTATTGTCAAGGAAAAGAGAAACAAGGTATACGGCACGCACGAATTGCTCCTCAGCAATGGGGCCAAGGTGATACTGAAGCCTACCGGCAATGCACGCGAAGAGATCAGGTTGACAGCCATCAGTGATGGCGGTACATCCTTGATGCCCGATGCGGACTATAACAACATCAATGCCATCAATGCGCTACCCGCATTAGGAGGACTTGCCCACCTCACCCCCAAAGAGGTAGGACGCGCCATGCAGGGAGGTAGCGCTACGTACAAGGTCAATGTGGGTACACTCACAGAGACGTTCACAGGCACCTGCCGCCCCAGCGATGCGGAACAATTGTTGCAGTTGCTACATCTGCGCTTCACCACCATGCGTCAGGATACTGTGGCTTTCCAACGTTGGCAGCAACGTATGCGACAAACCGTAAGCCAACGCATAGAGAACCCCATGACACTCTTTAGCGACACGTTGAGGGAGACGATGTATGAGGCACATCCCCGCAACCGCAGAGCCACAATGGGCCTTGCCGATAGCGTGGACTATGACCGTACGTGTAACCTCTTCATGGAACGCTTTGCCAATGCTGCGGACTTCACCTTCATCTTCGTCGGACGTGTTGATGAAGAGGCGCTCAATCCTCTCATCTGCCAATACATAGCCTCACTGCCCAGCAATCCTAAGCAGAAAGAGCAGCCCGATCTTGCCGCCATGCCTCCATTGAAGCACGGGAAGCATGTGACTCATGTGTATATCCCCGAGGGTGGAGAGTCTACCACGGTAATCTACAATATCTTGGCCAAGAAGCGTTATAGCCAAAAGAACAGTCTTGCCTGCTCTGTACTCAGTGAGGTGATGAACACGCTCTGCACCGAGACCTTGCGCGAGCAGGAGGGCGGTACCTATAACGTGTCGGTAACTTCGCGTATCTCGCGCCAACCTGCCGATGAACTGACCTTGATGTTCAACTTCAACACCAATCCCGAGCAGGCCAGCGCACTCTTGCAACAAGCCATCGCGGTGCTTGCCCAAGTGGCAGAGGAGGGTCCCTCAACAGAGGTGTTCAACAGTGCCCGCGAGTACTTGAAGAAGCGTCATGCCGACTATCTTGGTACCAATGCCTACTGGATGGAGACGCTCACCGAACAGGCACGTTACCACTCGGATGATATGCTCACCAATGGCGAGGTGCTACAGAACCTCACTCCCAAAGATGTACAGCGCATAGCACGTTGCCTGATACGTTCACCGCATACAGCAGAAATCATTTTGAATGGTGCGAAATAGGAAAAAGGGAGGCTTCACCAATGCTGGCGGAGCCTCCCTTTTTTAGCATTCGAGCCTATGTCGTTACACGGGCTTGCCTATCAATGTTGCCGAACTGGCATCGGTAATCTCTACCATTACGAAGTCGCCTATGCGGTAGTTCTGCTTGTCGAACACTACGGTCTTGTTCTGCTCGGTGCGACCGCAGAGTTGCTCGCGTGAACGCTTTGAGTAGCCCTCGGCCAATACCTCATAGGTTTTACCGATACAACGGCGATTGCTCTCAGCAGAGAGTTCGTTCTGCACAGCGATAATCTCATTCAATCGGCGTATCTTCACCTCCTCGGCAATATCATCGGGCAAGTGACGGCTAGCGTAGGTGCCGGGACGCTCACTATACTTGAACATAAAGGCCGAGTCATACTCGCACAAGCGCATGAGTGAGAGCGATTCCTGGTGGTCCTCCTCAGTCTCGGAGTGGAAGCCCGAGAAGATGTCGGTGCTGAGTCCGCAGTCGGGAATGATACGGCGTATGGCCTCAACACGCTCAAGATACCACTCACGGGTATACTTGCGGTTCATCAGTTTGAGCACACGTGAACTACCGCTCTGCACGGGCAGGTGGATATGCTTGCAGATGTTGGGCACCTCGGCAATGGCCTGCAGGGTCTCGTCGCTCATGTCCTTGGGATGCGAAGTGGTGAAGCGCACGCGCATCTGAGGGGCAGCAGCAGCTACCATGCGCAACAACATGGGGAATGTGATTACCTCACCCTCACGCTCGAAGCGGTAAGAGTTGACGTTCTGTCCCAGGAGTGTCACCTCCTTATAACCCTTCTGTGCCAAGTCGTTCACCTCGGCCAAGATGCTCTCCACGTCGCGGCTACGCTCACGGCCACGGGTGTAGGGCACGATGCAGTAGTGGCAGAAGTTGTTGCATCCACGCATGATGGACACGAAACCCGAGATATGGTTGCCGCAGATGCGTGAGGGGATGACATCACGGTAGGTTTCGGTAGTCGAAAGTTCTACGTTCATTGCTTTCTCGCCCGCCTCGACCTGTGCGATGAGGTCGGGCAATGAGAGATAGGCATCGGGACCCGCCACGAGGTCTACGCCGTAGTTCTCGATGAGGTTCTCCTTCACACGCTCGGCCATACAACCTACCACGCCAACAATCAGTTTACGTCCCTTCTTGCGCAGGGCGTTCAGTGCATCGAGGCGGTGAAAAATCTTCTGCTCGGCATTGTCGCGGATGGAGCAGGTGTTGAGCAATATGGCATCGGCCTGGTCGAGCTCTTCGCAAGGGTCGTAGCCTGCCATCTTCATCACCGAAGCGATGACCTCACTGTCGGCAACATTCATCTGACAGCCATAGGTCTCTATATACAGATATTTAACGTTCTCGTTCATCGTTTGTCTATTTCCTTTTCAACCGCGAAGATACTGCTATTTTGCGAATAAATTGGTAAAAATCCCGACTTTTAAGATTTCTTTCCCCTTTCAATAGTGTTCATTTACACTTTTTTTGGAAAAATAATCCATTTCTCTTTGCCATTAGAAAAAAAAGCCTCATCTTTGCAGCAAACATTAGATTTTTTCATAGTTAAGGTTTAGGTTAAAAAAAGGAAGAGAGGGGCTGTGAAGTTCCTCTTTTTGTATTTGTCTATCAGTGCGAAAATGACAGAAGTTGAAACAGACTACGAGGATTAAGTACGCTGTATTACTTGTTCCCATATGGGAAATCAAGCAAAAGGTTTGCCTTTCTTGATTCTTTTTCATAATATTGCGATTGATTAATCTCTAAAGTTTTGCAATCATGAAAAAGACACTCCTTTCGATGCTTATGATAGCATCATGTTTCAACGCAGTCAATGCTCAGTTAATGGTGGATGAGAATGGTAGAGTTGGTGTAGGTATAGAAACCAATGACACCCTCCTTTCTGATTTTACGGTAAATGGTGTGGGACGGACAGATAGTGAGGTGTTCCTTACCTCACAAAATATTAACACTTTGTATATTAACAGAGGGAATCCTACAGGTATTTCTCCTCTCTGTACAGGTATTACTTGCTTAAACTCGGTTGGATTTGGTAAAGCTAGTGCTGCGATATATGCTTCCACGGGAGGAGGTGTGGAAACAGATTGCTCTATAGGATTATTAGGAAGTAGTGCTTCCACTACAGCTCTATGCAATGTCGGAGTGATGGGGTTCCTAATAGGAATGCCAACTAAAGGTGTTGCGGTTTTAGGGAATGCATTAAATTCGTCTTTAGCTATTAATCCAGGAGGACGTTATGCTGGATTCTTCTGTGGTGATACACGTGTGACGGGTATGTTAATTGCGGGAAGCGTTGTTACAGCTTCAGATTACCGCCTAAAGAAAAATATTCGCACGTTGTCATCTTCTGATGATTGTCTCGACAGAATAATGGATCTGAACGTTGTAGAGTTTGATAATATTCAACGTGAATTTGAAACAAATGGAACCAACTTGACTATGATAGATTCTGTAGGAATCCAAATGATTTCCCAAAAAGAAAAAAGGGTTAATTGGTATGAAGACGAATCACCAATCATTAATAACAAACATTATGGGCTTATCGCTCAGGAACTTCAAGAAATATACCCCGACCTCGTTGTAGAAAGTCAAGATGGTTACTTGGCTATCAACTACATCGAGATTATTCCTCTCTTGATTCGTTCCATTCAGGAGCTCAATGCCAAGATAGAGCTGTTTGAACAGGGCAATGCCCCGATACAAAAGGCTCAGAGCCGCACCACCACTACCGATGTCACAGACCTCGATGCCGTAGTGACCGCGCTCTATCAGAACGAGCCCAACCCCTTTACCGAAAGTACGGTAATCCGTGTAGATGTAGCGGAAGGTGTTGCTACAGCCGACCTCTACATATATAATATGAATGGTGAGCAGATTACCGAGTATCCCATTGCTGAACGCGGTGCCACCAGTATCACCATTGATGGCGGCAGCCTCAATGCCGGCATGTATCTCTATGCGCTTATCGCCGATGGACAGGTCATTGATACTAAGAGGATGATATTAACGAAGTAAGGGAGGATGGAGATATGAGAAAACATTATATCATTTCCTCAATTTTTGTTATGTTTCTATTAATCCC
Organism: Bacteroidaceae bacterium; assembly: GCA_045612065.1. Taxonomy (GTDB): domain Bacteria; phylum Bacteroidota; class Bacteroidia; order Bacteroidales; family Bacteroidaceae; genus UBA1189. The sequence continues at coordinate 15,217 of JAZKYH010000014.1, read as the reverse complement.
TTACATAGGATATGGGGAATCCTCTGAACAAATAATGCAGAATCAACCAGTGAGTGACTCTAACAGTGAATATCCTGACAGTTTGATAGATGGGAGTATCTTTCATTTTGACGACAGTTTATTATGTACTTACTATCCTGAGGCAAGAGTTAAACCTATGCGTAGGGAGACAGACCAAGTTGTACCTTCGCATACTCTAAATCTACACTACACCCCTTACAACCCTACTACTCCTTATTATTTAATTATAACAACTCAAACGTTGTTTGATTCTTTGCAAAATGAGATAAAAAATTATGCAGAGGATGTACATACGATACATGGATACGGTATTTATATAGAGGTTGTGGATAATATGACTCCAGAACAAATTAGGAACCTAATAATAGGTTATAAGACAAATTTATGTGGTGCTATGTTTATTGGTGACTTAGGAGAGAGTTTTTTTGAGATTGAAGATGATTATAATAAATATGGGTACAGAAAGTGGCCTTGTGATTTGTTTTTTACAGATTTAGATGGAATATGGACTGATGAAGATGAAAATGGCGTATATGACAAACATACAGGGAATGTTGCCCCAGAGATTTTCTTGGGACGATTATCTGCTGCAGGATTATCATCATTGGGAAATGAGGTTGCATTAATTCGTAGACAACTGGAAAAATCACATCAATATTGGTGGAATTCTTCATTTCTATCAGCAGACACAATTCTTAACTACATTGATGAGGATTGGAATTATATGTTTCTATCTAACGAAATAAAGCCAGTATTTGGCTCTTCTGCGATAGTCGACGATATAAGATATGGCACAGATGCAGTGTTCTCAGCAACAGATTACATCTCCCGATTTTCAAAAAATGAATATGGCTTTACTCATTTAGCTGCGCACTCTGCACCGAATTTACACAGAATAGCAGACCAATACGTATATGTCAACAATATAAAAAACAATAATGCCTATAGTTATGCTTACAATTTATTCTGTTGTTCTGCGTGCAGTTGGGTTTCAAATTCTACTCAAGGATATTTAGGTGGAGTATATTTGTTTAATAAGGGAAGAACTTTGGCTGTAGTTGGAAGTACAAAAACTGGAGGAATGTTGGGTACAAAGATTTTTTATTCGTATCTATCATCGAAAAACTTAGGTATGGCATTTCAGCAATGGTGGAAAGATTATTATGGAACAGGGCATACAGATTTCGAGATTTCATGGAGCTATGGTATGACTATTTTGGGAGACCCAACAATAAAGTTTCAACATCGGGTCAGCGATTATTGCGAAGAGAATTTAATATTATCAAGATTTCCTTCTGAGAATACATCAAATCTAATAATGTACAAGGCGGAAAAAAGTATAACGATTAGAGAGGATTTCTCGATTCCTGAGGGAGTACATGTTATCTTTGATGCTCCAAAGGTGAAATTTGAAAAGAATATATCTGTACCAATTGGAGCTTCATTTGAAACTCGCAATGAAGGCTGTGAATTGTAAACTGATGAAATAATGGTTTAGCATAAGATAAATAATGAAAAGAACAACTGTTTTTTTGCTGATACAGATTTCCTTGTTTACGGCTTTTGCCGTAGAGAGGGGAAAGTCCGCAGAATATTTTCCTATTGGAATGAAATGGAAAGAGATGTTCGCAACTCCTGGAGTTCCATTGGATACAGTCACTGCGAATCTGTATGAGATTGGAGGTGATACACTCATTGGGACTGTGAGATACAAGGAGGTGTTTCGGAATAATAAGCAATGCAAATTATGGATTCGCGAGGAAGGACAAGTCGTGTGGTTATTGACAGGTGAATACCCGGGCGAAATAAAGTTGTATGATTTTGACTGGGGTAGGAAGGAGAGTATTGTAGAGGTTCTTAGGGAAAATGGAGAGAATTTTGAACTTTGCTCTGTTCCAATCAATACTGATGACCGCAATACGACCTGTACAGATACATTTTCTTACGAATACATATCAGAACATGACGGAACGCTTATCCGTGGAATTGGTCGCGTGAGCGAGCTTAACAGGGATGCGTGTCTATTAGGTTATAAACTTCCAGAGGTAATGCTCCCTGGGTTAGAATATCATAAAATTTTATGGATTTCCCGTGATGGGAAAACGATATTTCGCTCCAATGATTCAAATGAATGGATAGATTCTATTCCTAAAATGTCTGAATCCGACCAATTTATTGACGATAGATATTTGGGGTTTATGCTATATGAGAACGGCGAGTGTTCTTATTACGCATTGTATGGTAAATGCACAATAGATGGCGTTGACTATATCAATGAGAATAATGGGCGCTACTGTTATCGCCAAGAAGGGAATAGGGTGTATTGCTATTCACTTGCAAAGCAGAAGGAATACTTGGTTATGGACTTTGGTCTGAAGGTTGGCGATGTCTTCACATTATATGATGGTTGTAATGTCGTGGTAGAGCAACAGTCCGATACCTTGTTGACATGCTGGGATACCCAAAAGACTTGTAAGAAACTCCATCTGCGAGGTGTGGAGCAGCTCGACTTTACAGATGTGTGGATTGAAGGTATTGGTTCGCTGCGCTATGGCATCAATCCGCCCAGAGCCGAAGAGACTTATTTGCTCCATAGCAGTATGTCTATGGAAGAGTGTGAAGAATACTGTGACTATTGCACATTTATCTTCGAGCCACAAAAAGATAATCTGTACGCTACTATGGTAACGTTGGGAGAAGAGATTTGTGAAGATACTTTTTCTGACCATAACGAGTATATGGAGGCTCATGAGAACAAGTTCTTGACATTTGACTTGAGGAATGACACTCTATATATAGGCGGATATATCGGGACCTTCTGCAAGCAGTCTCTATATTTCTTGATAGAGGAAAGTTTTGGTTCTATTGATATTGAGCCTGTTCCATTTCCTTTGGATCCTGAAGCAGATTGCCGTTCTGTTCATGCCATAGATGTAAGGATTCCTGGATTTACCCAGAAAGAATATACTATCTATTGTATGGGGAAGGAAGTTGTGGTAAGGCAATCTGATACCCACTACCTCATCACCGAAGGTAAACAATGGGCAGTCTGTAGACATAGCTTCAGAGGAGAGTTTTGGACTGAAACTTACCGTTTACAGGGTGACACTATAATCAACGGAAAGACTTATAAGATAGAGCATGCAGCCCGTAATGAAGACCTCTCGGACATGAAACCTTCTGGACGCTACATGCGTGAGGAAGATGGTCGAGTGTATAGCATCACCGACAAGGACCAACGTGATGATTTTGTCTTCGATTATTCTATGGAGATAGGTGATACCCTCTTTTACAATCCTCATACAGATTATTATGGAAATGTATATAAGCATCATGCATGCCTTCGGCTTATAGCTATACGAGATACGATAATGCCTAATGGTGATGGGAGAGTGAGAAAGTGCTATGATACAGAAGAAGGTTGTCTTAATGGTGATGACGTGTATGAGTTTCACCCTGTTCTTCATTCCTTTATAGAAGATATTGGATATACTGCTACAGGCTTGTCCTCTTCTGAAATCGGGACTACAGGTGTCGGCTATTCACTCCTTTATGTGAAGCAAGGCGACACGATACTCTACCAACAGGAAGAAGGAGTCCTCTGGAAAGACAACACAGGAATCGAAGTTCCCAAGTCTGAACAGACAAACATTTACTACGACCTCCAAGGCCGCCCCGTAGCAAATCCCATACGGGGTGTCTATATCAAGGATGGAAAAAAAGTTCTGGTCAAGTGAGCATCTTGTTTCGATAATAAGATAATACCATGAAACATCCATGGATCTCGGTTGGTTTGTGAATATAAATTACAATATTTGCAAGTCAACCTATAAAATCTAAGAATATGAAAAAAGTATTACTTGTTTTATGCAGCCTGTTCTCTTTTGCATTATGTAGTATGGCACAGAAGGAAGTTACATTGGTTTGCGAACGAGAAGGCGATTTGCCCGTATTGTTAACCGATGAAGTAAAACAAAAGGTCACAAGGTTGTCTGTCAGCGGAGAGGTTTCTACTATGGATTTGTTTGCTATTGACAAATGCTCCCAATTAACGGTTCTGGACTTAAGCAATGCGTTGATAGACACTATCCCAGAACATGCGTTCAACAGTTTACAACTTGACAGTATTTACCTTCCCGAAGGTTTAGTACAGTTGAATATGAATGCTATTGGCGTTTCTACAGAACCCAGTAATGGCAACATAGTGTGTGTGACGGTTATTATTACTGGTAACTTTCCCGAATTGACTAATCCACTTCTTTTATCTGAATGGACAGATATTCCATTAGTATTTCGTGTCCCCAAAGAAAACGATAGATATGTAGAACAATACCAATTACCATATCCAAACTCGTCTGATACATATTCATTAATTAATCCTTTTATATATTCTACTGACATGGATACGCTTTATAAAGCACAGATGTGGGGTATTGGAGAGGATGAGTTATTTGTAGATGTCGAACATATAGCCAGTTATGCGTTTGCTTATTGTGATGCACAAGACTATGTCTTTTCTGAAAGATTAAAGTCGATAGGCGCACATACCTTTGACTATATGCGAGAATTGTATTGGGATAGTTTCGGTAAGCATCAGAATCACGGGTATATAGATGATCTAGAATATTTTTTCGGAGAATCTGTTTTGAATTTTAGAGGAGAAATTCCTCCAGTTCTACAAGGCCAGGTGTTTTACTCTCCTATTCAATGGGATTCGATAAGAAATGTCTCTTCCATGTTTTGCACTGTAGGTATAGTTGCACCAGATGCCAACAAATACTTACAATCAGATGGCCAATGGTACAACGATGGGAATATATTCCATTATCGACACTATAAGATGCGCAGTCCTGATTATTACTATGCACCAAATGAAGAAATGGTACGTTTTGACTTTAACCCCGACATGTGGTATATTAATCTCCTATCAGATAACATTTGGACTGTTCAAATGCAAGATGATGGTACAGCTCTTTTTGAGTTCTCTGGAGAAATAGGTTCATGCTACACATTCATTGTTTCAGAAAATGACGTTACGGATACTATCGCTAGTCCCATTCCTGAGTGGGAACATTATACCATTCAATTTACAGTAACAAACGAAAATGGAGATGCAATCTATCAAGAGGTTGTAGAGTGTAATCCGAACGAGACCATACACCTATCCCAAGTTCTTCACGGTGTAAAAGAAGACGACACATTAACTTTATCAGCCGAATATGTGAGTTCGTTATACGGAGCGTCACCTTGGCATATCATGGGAAAGATGAAATTGGGCAAGAGTGGGATGACTTTATTAAAGTCGAATAAACAAACGTCTCCCTATTACGACCTCCAGGGCCGCCCCGTAGCAAATCCCACACGGGGTGTCTATATCAAGGAGGGCAGAAAAGTGGTGATCAAGTGAGCGCAGAGGCAAACTTGTTTGACTATGACAGGCGATTAGTGTATATAAAACGAGTTTACCGAAATCAGCTGACCAGCTGACTGTGAATATGCAACTTGTTGTAGAACAACACATAACGTAGGTCAACCCTGCTGACTGGGGTTGACCTACGTTGACCTTGCAAGCTACTGTCCTCTTCATTTTTCACCCTTCACTCTTCACTACCTCGTACACCCTGTGGTTCCCAATCTTGGTGCGCACCACGCCGAAGGAACGCAGTTCGGCACCGAAGTTCTGGCGGTTGACACCGCGCATCGTGCGCGGGTCGATGTCATATAGGGTATCGTATATCTCGGCTGCCGAGAGCAGCTCGGGCTCCTCACCCTCACGGGGCAGGCGGTAATGGGCAAAGAAAAGCTCTTCGAGGGGCAGTGAGCGGCGGAAACCGCGGTTGCGCTGCTCGATGTCGCGCACCTCCTCGTCGGTGAAGTGGTGGCGCTCGCCATTCTCAAGCATAGCGATGCACTGGGCATAGAGTTGGGCATACTCGATGGGGGTGTCCACGTCGATGCTTTCCTCAATCTCCACGCAGAGGAAGCGGCGGCTGCCCGTGGGGTCGCTGAGCAGGGCATCGCTGTTGCTGGTGCCGATGAACGAGGCGATGCGGGGGAGCACCGAGGCACTCTTCTCATAGGCACGGCGTATGCTCAGCGTGGTCATCTGCATGAGGTTCTTCAGCGTGCTCTGCTTGCGCGGCGAGTAGCGGTCAAACTCGTCGAGGTTGATAAGCAGACAGTCGGCCAGTTTGCGCTCACACTGCCCCTCGGCCGAGAGGTCGAAGCTATCGGTATAGAGGTAGCGCAACGCCTCGGGCAGCAGCAGTCGGCAGAAGGTGCTCTTGTGCAGTCCTTGGCGGTCGCTTATCAAGAGTGGCGCTACACTATTGGCAAACACCGCATCGCCACCCCTTGCCTGATGCACGAAGGCCAGCATCCACCGACAGAGGTAGCCCACGAGGGTGTCGTCCGTGGTGAGGCGGCGCATGAGGGGTGTGAGGCGGTCCTCGCCATCCCATTGGGGTAGGGTATCGAAGTAAGCCATCACGGGATGATACTCCTCCACATGCATCGACTCCACCACGGCCTCTATGCCTCCCATCCACCAGAAGTCGGTACCCTCGGCTTGCAGCTCGCAGAGCCAGGTCTTATACACACGCTTCGTCACAGGCAGATAGGGCACATCGTCTGCGGCATCCACGGCACGATACTCGGTGCGGCACGTGAGCACATTGTAGCGCAGGTGATACTTGGCGCGCAAGACGCGCTCGATGTCGGGGAGGGTAGGACGACGGGAGGCCTCCCCCCTGCCCCTCCCGAGGAGGGGTGATGCAGACTTCGCGGAAGATTTACTACTTGATGTGGTGCGTAATGCCTCGCGCATCATGGTTATCCACTGTTCGAATAGGGTTGTCAGCTGTTGCTGTACGGTACTTAGTATAGGTAGGTTCATGCTGTTTTGAGTTTTTGAATTAATAAGTTTTTTAGTTTTGTCAACGTTGATGGCACAAAGATACAACCTCAAAATCCCGATGTCAATACTCACCGCTCCACATAAAATCGGTGGGTAAATGCTTGCACGAGTGCTTGTCTTTTCATAAATTTGCAACTGTATTTGTGTGTTGTTGATGGCGACCATTTGCGCAAGTGCTCGCCACCATGTACGCGAATAGTCGCGACCATTTGCGCACATGGTCGCCGTCAAGAAACTCAAAATATAGAAAGAGTCATGAGAAAGACAAAAGCAACGAAGAAGTCGGGTACGATTGCCTATCAACTGAACCCACGCTTCGACCTACAAGGCGAAGCCACCGAGAAGAACCCCTTGATGGGGGTGAGCGTAGTAGCCTCTGCGCCAGTGACAACAAGAGAAATGGCCGAGCGCATAGGCCATGCCTGTAGCCTCACCAAGACCGATGTGGTGGCCGTGCTCAATGCGCTTGGCCATGAACTGAGCGAGGCGCTGCTCGATGGACGTACGGTGCAGATTGACGAGATAGGTTCGTTCAGCGTAAAGTTAGGATTGAAGGAGCCCAAGTATTTGGCCGACCGTGTCACCCACCACGATGTGGCAGTCAAGGGTGTCACCTTCCGCCCTTGCAAGGAACTGAAGGCGGCCATGCGTGGTGCTGAGATTGTGAGTGGCGGCCACACCGTGCGCACCCTGCTCACCCGCGAGATTGCCGAGCATCGCCTGCGTGCCTTCTTCGAAGACCACGAATACATCTACCGCTCCCAAATGGAGCAGCTGTGCGAATGCTCAGAGTATTTAGCTACGAAGTACCTCAACCTCTTCGTCAAGGAGGGTCGCCTGCGTGCCTTGGGCCGCAAGAACAGTCGTTTCTACGCCCCTGCATCAGAGAGGTTTTAAGGATATCACACATTCGGTGCCAGTCAACCTCGGTCAGTAGGATTGACTGGCACCAATACCAGAAGAACAGCGTATTACATTGCCTCAGTCAGCTAGCCAGCAGATTTCGGCAGATTCATCCTATAAATGTTACATCGCCATACCGCCATCTACCTGGAGAACCTGACCCGTAACGTAGGCTGCGAGATCCGACGCCAAGAAAAGAGCCGCTCCAGCCACATCGTCGCCCTCTCCGGCACGGCGCAAGGGTATCTGCTTGGCCCACTCGGCACGCAATTCCTCGCTGAGTTTGCCAGTCATGTCGGTGTTGATGAATCCTGGGGCGATGACGTTGGCACGTACACCACGTGAACCCAGCTCGGCAGCGATGCTCTTGGTCAAACCGATGATGCCTGCCTTAGAGGCCGAGTAGTTGCACTGACCTGCGTTGCCATGCACGCCTACTACAGATGACATATTGATGATGCTTCCGCAACGCTGGCGCATCATAACAGGGGTACATACTCGGCAGAAGTTGAAAGCCGATTTGAGGTTGGCCGAGATAACCTCATCCCACTGCTGCTCGCTCATGCGCATAAGGAGCCCGTCGCGCGTGATACCGGCATTGTTTACGAGGATATCGATTCGCCCGAACTCCTTCACCACATCAGCCACAAGCATCTCGGTAGCTGCATAGTCAGCAGCATCGGCCACATAACGTTTCACCTTCACACCAAGTGCGGCAATCTCCTGCTCAGTCTGCTCGGCGGCAGCACCAGGAGTGACATGCGTGAATGCAATGGCAGCACCCTCAGCTGCAAAACGCAAGGCAATAGCCTTACCTATTCCACGTGATGCACCTGTAACGAGTGCCACTTTTCCTTCTAACATTTTTTCCATAGTGTGTCCTAGTTTTAGTCTTGAATGATACAAAAAGTATACTTTTGTAGTACAAAGATAAAAATAGTTTTACACAAAAGAAAAGAACAGCAGCCATTTATCAATAATTTTGACTATTTTTGCAGCATATTCACCAGAATATAAAGAAAGGAAACATACATATTAATACGATGAAAAAAAGAACTATGCTTGCCGCCACCCTCGTGGCTTTGGCTTTGGGCACTCAGGCCCAGGTAATCGAGAGTTATCAGGTGCGTGATGCTGTGACATTGCGTACACCCGTCCTCGCTGACAGCATTAACACCGAAGGACGTAAGTACGACACCCAGAATCTGCTGAGTACAGCTATCGGGCTGAATCAGGACAACTACACCACACAAACCATGGAGGCTGACACTACAGGCTTCGTCACGCTGGCTAAGGCCGACGGAGAGCACCTCATCTACGTGGTGAGTACACAAATCCGTGCCGACAGATTCATGAAAGGCAGACTCAAGGTGACCTCTCCCGTACGATGGGAAGCATTCGTTAATGGTGCATCGAGAATGAAGAAGGAGAATGCCGAAGATAGCCTCAACGCAAGAGCTGCACGTGACATTGCCCTACGCATGGAGCCTGAACGCAACTACGAGATAACCATCAAGTTCCTCGCACACAAGGACGACAAGGCTGCACCCACATTCAAGTGTGAGATGGTGGCCGACAAGGGCTACGAAGAGGTGAACGTATTTACAGGCCACGACCTCAAGAAGCGCTTCACATTGGACAACACAGTGTATGGTAACCGAGTTATCGACGTAGCCATTTCCCCCAGCGGCAAATATCTCTATACCCGCTATTGGAACAACTACAGCAAGGGGCGCCAGCATGTGTACGCCCAGCTCTCTGATACAAAGACAGGAAAAGTACTCATCGCCAACGCAAAGGACGGTATGCGCTGGATGCCTAAGAGCGACAAGATGTACTACACCGCTACAGCAGCTACAGGCAATAACATCATACTTTTCGACCCCGCCACATTCGCCGAGGAGGTCCTGCTGAAAGAGATCCCCGCTGATGGATTCACTTGGGCACCTACAGAGGACTTCCTTATCTACTACCCCAACGAGAAGGGACAGGCCGAGCAGGGTCCGCTGAAACGTGTGATGACCCCACGTGACCGCATCCCCGGATTCCGTGGACGCAACTTCCTCGCCAAGTACGATGTCAAGAAGGGCACCACAGAGCGCCTCACCTATGGCTACCACACCACAAACCTACACGACATCAGCAAGGATGGACAGAAGATTCTCTTCAGCACCTATGCAGAGAATGTGACCGTACGCCCCTTCGGAAGTACCTCCATCTATCAGCTCGACCTCAACACCTACAAGATAGATACACTCGTCTATGAGAGCGGCTTCGTGAACAGTGCCAAATATTCTCCTGATGGAACACAGGCTATCTTCTTCGGAAGTGCAGAATCATTCGATGGAATTGGTAAGAACTGCGGTTCGCACCCCATTGCCAACGACTATGACAAGCAGGCCTATATCATGAATCTCGCCACACGCGAGGTGACTCCCATCACCAAAGACTTTGCCCCCTCAGTAAACTTCTTGCAGTGGAACGTGGCTGACAAGCACATCTATTTCACCACCGACGACCAAGACGAGGTGAACATCTACCGCTACAATACTACAAAGAAGGCTTTCGAGCAACTGCCTCTGGAGGTTTCAGTCATCCAGAAGTTCTCACTCCCCTTACAAAATGCCTCTATGGCTGCATATTACGGTCAAGACGACCACACCTCAGGTGTAGGCTACCTCTATGACATGAAGAAGAAAACCTCACGCCTTATCGCTGACCCCATGAAGCCTATCCTTGATGAGATTGAGTTGGGTGAGACCCATGAGTGGAACTTCACAGCATCAGACGGTACTACCATCCACGGCAAATACAGCCTGCCTCCCTCATTTGACCCCGAAAAGAAATACCCCCTCATCGTATATTATTATGGAGGTACTACCCCCACAGTCAAGGGTATCAGCAACCCCTACTGCGCACAGCTGTTTGCCTCACGTGACTATGTGGTCTACGTCATCCAACCCAGCGGTACGCTCGGCTATGGACAGGAGTTTGCTGCACGCCACGTCAATGCGTGGGGTAAGCGCACTGCCGACGACATCATCGAAGGCACCAAGCAATTCTGCGCAGAGCATCCCTATGTCGACGCTGAGCGCATCGGATGCCTTGGAGCGTCATACGGAGGTTTCATGACTCAGTACTTGCAGACTCAAACCGATATCTTTGCCGCTGCCGTATCACATGCCGGCATCAGCAACGTCACCAGCTATTGGGGCGAGGGATATTGGGGATACAGCTACAATGCCATTGCTGCTGCAGACAGCTATCCTTGGCAGAACCCCGACCTCTTCACCAAGCAGGGCTCGCTCTTCAATGCCGACAAGATCAATACTCCGCTGCTCCTTCTCCATGGCACCGTAGACACCAACGTACCCATCGGCGAAAGCATACAGCTCTTCAATGCACTGAAGATTTTGGGTAAGGAGGTTGAATTTATCCAAGTCGAAGGCGAAGACCACTTTGTGGCCGATTATGACAAGCGAGTACTCTGGCATAACACCATCATGGCATGGTTTGCCCGCTACCTGCAAGGTACTGACAAATGGTGGAATGATCTCTATCCAAAGCGTCATTTGTAATATCAACTATGCAATTTGTTGGTTTTTACAATTATTAAGCAACCGATTAGATAAAAAAAAGAAGATTTATAACGGAAAATCGGTAAATGTTAACTACCTTTGCACATTGAAAGAGAAAACTATCAATAATTTATAACCTTTTATTAACACGATGAAAAAAATTCATTTATCAGTACTTGCAGCTTCATTGCTCATGCTCTGTTCTTGCAGCAATAAGCTTGGTGAGATGTCATCCAAGTATTTCGCTGTTACTCCTCAAGTTCTTGAGGCTGTAAACGGTGAAGTTCCTGTAACCATTTCAGGTACATTCCCCGAGAAGTTCTTCCCCAAGAAGGCTGTTATCCTTGCTACTCCCGTATTGAAGTGGGAGGGTGGTTCTGTAAGCGGTGACACATACACCTTCATCGGCGAGAAAGTAGAGGGCAACAATCAAGTTATCCCCTACAAGACTGGTGGCAACTTCACAATGAAGAGCACATTTGACTATGTTCCTGAGATGGCTAAGTCTGAGCTCTATGTAGAACTTACCGCATTGACAAAGCAGATTGCTGCTCCCTCAGATGGTTGGATCCGTCTTGAGAACGGCGAGAAGAAGACTTTGGCTTCAATCAAGGTTGCTGACGGTGTGTTGGCTACAGCAGAGTTGTATGCTCAGACTACAGCTTCTACCAAGCCCGCCAATGCAGCTGATGCATTCCAGCGCGTAATCAAGCAGGCTAAGCAGGCTAACATCATGTTCCTTATCCAGCAAGCAAACCTTCGTTGGAGCGAGACCAACTCTGACCAGATGAAGGAGTTCAATGCTACTGTGAAGGAGGTATACGCTGACACTGAGAACAAAGTAATTGAGAACATCGAGGTATCAGCATACGCTTCACCCGATGGTGCTCTCGACCTCAACGACCGCCTCGCTACACAGCGTGAGAAAAACGCTGAAAAGCACGTTGCTAAATTCCTCAAGAAGAACAAGGTTGAAGCTAACGTTGACGCTAAGTACACCGCTGAGGACTGGGAAGGTTTCCAGGAGTTGGTTGCTGGCTCTAACATCGCCGACAAGGAACTCATCCTCCGCGTACTTTCTATGTACAATGACCCCGAGGCAAGAGAGCGTGAAATCAAGAACATCTCTTCTGTATACAGCGAGTTGGCCGAGGAGGTTCTTCCCCAGTTGCGTCGTGCACGTCTCACCTTGAACTACCAGCTCATTGGCCGTTCTGACGACGAGATCCTCGCTGCTTTCAAGGAAGATGCTTCTGTACTCAGCGTTGAGGAGCTCCTCTATGCTGCTACTCTCGTAGAGAGCGCCGACGAGAAGGCTGCCATCTACAAGAAGACCACCGAGCTCTTCGCTAACGACTACCGCGCATACAACAACCCCGCTGAGCCCGCAATCAAGGCACGCGACTATGCTGCTGCCAAGAACTACTTGAGCCGCGCTGCTAAGTTGAACGCTAATGCTGCTGAGGTTAACACCAACTTGGGTATGATTGCACTCATTGAGGGCAATGTAGCTGACGCTGAGAACTACCTCGTTAAGGGTACCGATTCAGAGGCTAACGCTGCTGCACTTGGTAACCTCTACATCGCACAGGGCCAGTACGAGCGCGCTGTAAGCGCATTCGGCGACACCAAGAGCAACGCTGCTGCACTTGCACAGATCATGTCAGAGCAGTACACCGCTGCTAAGAGCACACTTGACGCTGTTGAGAACGTTGACGGCTACACCTACTACCTCAAGGCTATCGTAGGCGCTCGCACCGAGAACGCTGCTGCTGTAGCTGAGAACTTGGCACAGGCTGTTAAGCTCGATGCAAGCCTCGCTGAGAAGGCTAAGAAGGATATGGAATTCAAGAAGTTTGCTGCTGCACTCGCAAACCTCTAATCTTCTTATTCAATAGATAAACAAAGGGCGGGATTAACAGATTCCGCCCTTTTTACAACTACTTATGAAAGAATTCAGCTACGAACTGCTCATGAAGGTGCGCGACTATGAATGCGACCTGCAAGGCATCGTCAACAATGCCAACTACCAGCACTACTTGGAGCACACCCGCCACGAGTTCCTCCTTTCGATAGGATTGAGCTTTGCCGACATGAGCGCTGCAGGCTATGATTTTGTGGTATCGAAAGTGACACTTAACTACAAGTCGCCACTCCGAAGCCGCGATGAATTCCGCTCACAACTCTATGTCACACGCGAGGGCATCAAGTGCGTATTCCACCAAGAAATAGTGCGCGTATCGGACGGCAAGATCTGCCTGAAGGGTACCGTGGAAAGTGTGTGCATACACAATGGAAAGCTCGTGCGCACAACCCCCTACGACAGCATCCTTGAGGGACACCTCCTTAATAAATAGGACCGCAGCATGGACAACAAGGAATTATTGAGCCTCATCGCCCTACAGCACATCCCCGGCATAGGGAATATCACCGCCAAACGCCTCGTCGAAAGCGTGGGCAGTGCGGCACTGCTGTTTGAGCACCGCAACGAACTGGTATCAATGATTCCACAGATACAGCCTGCGCTCATCAAAGCCCTTGACTGCCCCACAGCGCATCATCGGGCCGAGCAGGAGTTGGAGTTCATTGAGAAGCACCACATCAACAGTATTGGCTTCCATGATGAGGCATACCCCGCACGACTGCGCGAATGTGATGATGCACCTATCCTACTCTTCTATCGCGGAAACACCACACTGAACCCGCGCCGCGTGATCAGCATTGTGGGCACACGCAAATGCACCGAATATGGACGCGACCTCTGCGAATGCCTTGTGCGCGACCTGGCAACCCTATGCCCCGACCTGCTCATCGTCAGCGGACTGGCCTATGGCATTGACGTGTGTGCACACCGCGCAGCCATCAAGCAGGGACTGCCCACCATAGGCGTGCTCGCCCACGGACTTGACCGCATATACCCCGCAGTGCACCGCAACACTGCAGCACAGATGACCCAATGTGGAGGATTGCTCACCGAATACATCAGCCACACAGAACCGGAACGGCAGAACTTCCTGCAACGAAACCGCATCGTGGCGGGCATCTCTGATGCCACAATCGTCGTGGAATCGGCCGACAAGGGGGGAGCATTAGTCACAGCCCATATCGCAAACAGCTATAACAGAGGATGCTATGCCTTCCCCGGACGCGTCGGAGACTCCTATTCCTCAGGGTGCCACCGCCTCATCCGAAACAACCAAGCGGCCCTTATCACCTCGGCCCAAGACCTCATTGAACACATGCTATGGGATGTTGACCCAAGGCCTAAAGAAAAGGCCATACAGCGCTCCTTGTTCCCCGAGCTCAACACCGAAGAGAACCGCATCGTCGGCCTCCTTGAACAACATACCGATGGGTTGTCCATCAACATGCTGGCCATGGAGACTGGACTGCCCGTTCACCGATTAAGCGCCACCCTCTTTGAACTGGAACTGCGCGACATTGTACGCCCAGTTGCAGGAAACATCTACAGGATGAATCGCAGATGATTATACAGCCCACCGAACTTACATAGCCCTTGCCAAGATTTCCGAAAAATAGCTTGCATATCTCTAAAAACTTAGCGAACTTTGTATAATACTTCTATATATAGCCACCGCACCCAAAACTCCTTTACATTAGCAAAGGTGAGATGATTATGAAAAGACTGAAACTCATACTTTTTTTCATAAACTGCTTGGTATGTGTTGCCGGACCTTTAAGTGCGGAAACCATTACTTATGACTTCTCATCACCGGAATATTGGGTAACGACCTCACATGGGGAAACCCAACCCAAAACAGGTTCAGATAATCCCATA